>JAZQEP010000062.1:0-9681 GCA_045539075.1 Faecousia sp.
GCGGCGACAGTGCCGTTCTTCAGGGAGTTGTTGCCGTAGCCGTCGCCATCCCACTTGAAGTTGGGATTCTCAGCCAGGGTCAGCAGAGCCTCGGTAGCAGCGTAGCCAGCCTCGCCGCCGAACTGTGCGCCGGCAGCAGCGTCAACGCCCAGGTCACCGAACAGGGAGCCGCCTGCAGCGAAGAAGAAAGCGGGCAGGTTCCAGGAGTTAGCAACGTCGAAGGTAACGATGCCCTTCTCCAGGATAGCTTCCATGGAGGTGATGTCGGCATCACCAACGATGGACTTGTTGTAGTACATGAACCAGGTGTTGGGAGCAACGGGGAAGCCGTAGACGCCGCCGTCGGAGTAGGTGACGGTGCCGACGAAAGCTTCGGAGTTGTCAGCGTTGACCTGATCCAGATAAGCGCCGCCCAGCTTGGCAACGGCACCGGCCTGAATCAGACCGCCCAGATGGTCGTTAGCGTACATGTAGACGTCTGCACCGGCAGCGGGGTCAGCAGACAGCATGGTCTTAGCGTCGCCCTCGGGGCACACGCCGTTGTCCCAGGTGATCTTGTACTCGGGGTGAGCAGCCTCGAACTGTGCCTGAACCTGGATCAGCCAGGAGTTGGCGTCGACCTGGTCCTCCTGGGGAGCCCAGACCTTCAGGGTGATTGCCTCGGGCTCAGCGTTTTCAGCGGGAGCCTGAGTCTCTTTGTTGCCGGCTTCGGGAGCCTTGGTCTCAGCGGGCTTGTCGGAGCCGCCGCAGGCGACCAGAGACAGAGCCATAGCCAGAACCAGCAGCAGAGCAATGAGCTTCTTCATTTTTGTTTCCTCCTAATGAATTTTGACATTTATGCGTTCACAGCTTAATTGCGCTGTAAAAGCCAGATACTATGCTTTTCCATGGCGATGGAAAAGCAGAAAAGGGTACCCTTTTCTCACATTTGTACAAAGTGTAAACGTTTCATCGAAAAATGAAACGTTTTCATAAGACGTATCAAGTATATCACCAAATAATATAATTCGCAACGGTGCATTCTTTCCAAAATACAAATTCATAATTTGTTTAAATTTTACAATTTTACCACCCCCCTTTCCACCTTTGTTTTTTCAGACAATTTATTGAATTTTTCTTTGTTTATGTTACAATTTATGCCATAGAGAAACGGAGGTATTTTCGTGTTTGATATCACCTTGATCACAATGGGAAAACTGAAGGAAAAGTTCTATATTTCCGCAGCGCAGGAATATGCAAAACGGCTTGGCGCTTACTGCCGCTTTACACTTCTGGAACTTCCTGAGTCGCGTCTTCCCGAGGACCCCTCCCCTTCCGAGATTTCATCCGGCCTTGAAAAAGAGGCGGATTGGATATTCTCCAAAATACCCAAGGGTGCCTGGTTCTGTGTCTTTACTCCCGAGGGAAAGGAATTATCCAGCGAGGCCTTTGCCGCGAAATTGAGTGAAGTTAAGATCAGTGGAAAATCCAGTGCGTGCTTCCTGATCGGTTCCTCCTTTGGCATTGCCCCACGGGTAAAACAGAGGGCAGATTTCAAACTTTCCATGGGCCCCATGACATTCCCTCATCACCTTGCCCGAATCATGGTCCTGGAGCAGATCTACCGTGCCGAAGCCATCCAGGCCGGGAGCAAATATCATAAGTAGACAGTCAGAAAGAGGGGGGCTTCAGCCATCCTCTTTCTTTTTTGCCGAAGTACCTTGACAGGCGAGGTACTTCATGATAACATATTCACACAAAGGAGGGATTCCTATGTCCATTGCAGGTGATCTGATACGGGGCCACACCGACGCCATCATTCTGGCTCGGCTGCTTCGTGCAGACAGTTACGGATATGAAATCAACAAAATGATATCCACGCTCTCCTCCGGCCGATTTGAATTGAAGGAGGCCACGCTTTATACCGCGTTCAAACGGTTGGAAGACGCAGGCTTCATCGCCTCCTACTGGGGGTCTTCCGGTGCGGGCGCCCGGCGGCGGTACTATACCATCACCCCCGAGGGACGGAATGCCTGTCACCGACTCTTGACAGAATGGAATGAAACTAAGGAGATCATGGATAAACTTTTGATCACGGAGGTATCATAATGCGAGAAAAACTTTCACAGTATGTTGAGCTTCTCTTTGCCGGGGCTTCCGATGCAGAGGAGATGAAGCAGGAGATTCTGCACAACACGCTTGACCGCTACGACGACCTCGTAGCCCAGGGCAAAAGTCCCGAAGCCGCTTATCGGCTGGCTATTTCCGGTATCGGTGATATTGAGGAGATCCTTCAGCAGAAAACCACGGCCTCCTATTCCCAGGAATCTGCAGGAAGATTCCCCATAGAAGATGAAAACCCGCGGAAACAGAACTACAGAGCCATTGCCATTGCCATGTACATTCTCTGCCCCGTCCCCTTGTTCATTCTCAGTGAATTCGGTCTGTCCACATTGGGATTGTGTCTGACGCTGGCACTGGTTGCGGCAGCCACCTATGTCATCATCCTTTCCAAGAAGCCCTCTTCAAAAAGCATTCCCGATGCCGAATACACGTATGAAGCCGAACTTTCTTCTACCATCTTAAAAAAGAAAGCCATCGGCCGTGTTCTCTGGTCTGTTTGCGCGGTCGTGTATCTGCTGGTCAGTTTCCTCACCGGTGCCTGGTATATCACCTGGATTCTGTTCCCAATATTCGGCTGTGTCCAGGGGCTGATCCACGCCGTTATCGACCTGAAGGAGGTTATGCAGAATGAAGACTAACGCAATTGTACGCATTGTCCTATATAGCCTCGCGATCATCCTGCTGCTGGGCATTCTGGGTGTGGCACTGGGAGTTCATTTGTTTATGTTCCGCAGTTCCGGGGAACGAAATTCGGAAGTGACCCACACTCCGGAAAGAATCGAATCGGATCGTGATGCCGATTCTTCTCAGAATCCACTTTTCGCAGACAATGACGTGGTAACTGCGAAACCCGATGAAATTCGAGAGATTGAAATCGATTGGGTCTGCGGAAATATCACCATTGCCACCTCCGCCGGGACAGATGTGATCACCGTCAGCGAACCGAATTCCCAAAAGGAATCCGAACGAATGGTGTGCACCCAGAAAGGCGGCACCCTCTCCATCCAATATAGCAAAGAATCCATCAGCTTCCCCAGTTTCGGCGTCAACATCTCCGCTGAAAAGGATCTGGTAATTCTGGTTCCCGAGGGCTGGGAATGCCGTTCTGTGGAAATCCAAAGCGCTTCCGCCGATATTCTGATTCAGAACATGGTCATCGCGGAGCTGGATTTTGAAGGCGCATCCGGCAATTGCAGGATCGAAAACAGCGATATCGGTTCTTTTGATGTGGATGCCGCCTCCGGCAATATCGATTTCTGCGGCAGTCTGAATACACTGGATTTCGACGGCGCATCCTCCGACTGCACTCTGGTTCTGACCAACTGCCCCAAATCCCTGGAGCTGGATGGTATGTCCGGGGAGCTGGATCTGACCCTGCCCGAGGACTGTGGATTTACTGCGGAACTGAATGGACTGGGCACCAATTTCTCCTCCGAATTCGAAACTACAACCCGCAATCACAGCCATATTCACGGAGACGGCGCCTGCCGGATCAGTGTGGAATCCATGTCCGGTTCCATCTCCATCCATAAGGGTACCGGAGCCTGCCACGATCATCACCACTAAAAAAGTGCCGCTCATAAGAGCGGCACTTTTCATCGCATATCAAAATTCCCCGGCGGCGTACATCACAGCGGACAGGGCACACAAGGGTGCTGTCTCGCAGCGGAGAATCCGGCTGCCCAGGGTGCAAACCTGCAGGCCTGCCTCCCTGGCCTGAGATACTTCCTTTTCCTCCAGTCCCCCTTCAGGACCGGTAAGCAGACTGACCGTTTTCCAGATTCCTTCTTCCAGGGCCATACGCAGTGTCACAGCGTGTTCATTTTCATAGAACATCAGCGCCTTGTCAGCTTTGGCCGCCCGTTCCAGCGCCGCCTTATAGCTAGGCAGAACCAGCACCTGGGGCACCCGGCCCCGGCCGGACTGTTCCGCGGCGGAGGCTGCGATCTTCTGCCAGCGTTCCAGCTTTTTCTTCAGGCTTTTCTCATCCGGACGGGAAACGCACCGGCCGGAGGGAAAGGCCACGATTTCATAAGCACCCAGTTCCGTGGCTTTCTGGATCACATGCTCCAGCTTATCTGCCTTGGGAAAGGCCATGTAAACACTGACCTGCACCGCGGCTTCGTTCTGGGATTCCCGCCGCTCCAGCACCCGCAGCGTATATTCTCCGGAGGTATCCTCCACCCGGCACAGGCATTCCATACCCTGTCCGTCGCAGAGCAGTACATCCTCCCCGGCCTTCAGCCGCAAAACCCGTGCGTGCTGAGCATTCTCCCCTTCCAGGGTTATCAAATCAGCCAGGAGTGCGTCCTGGGAAACAAAAAACCGAATCATTTTCTCTTCCTCCATCCGTTTTCCATAGTGTAACAGAGTTTTTCCTTCTGCGCAAGGCTTTTGAAAAATGTTGTTGACAAAAAGCACCCAACCAGTTATAATACATAAGCACTTGCGAGAGTGTTGGAATGGTAGACAAGCACGTTTGAGGTGCGTGTGGTTACGCCGTGTGGGTTCGAGTCCCATCTCTCGCACCAAAAAAGAGAGGGTACCTTTGGTACCCTCTCTTTTTTGTATGTGGAGGCGGGACTCGAAAGGCCGTTAAGAAAACGTGCCGGTGGCACGTTTTTAGGCCGTGGGAGAGTCCTTCAAATTCAAAACGCATCCGTTACGGATGTGGATTAAATTTGAATATGCCCAATGCCGAAATGCGATGTACGGTTACATTTAACATAATTGGTTTCTCCTTGAAAAGCTTTTCACCAAGAATATCCCTCAGAAATACGTTTGATTGCAGCACAAATACAGTTTTTTCATATTTTACTTGATTTTACGAAAAAATGGAATACAATAGGACCTATATTTCCCTTTATGAGAGGATGATCCCCATGAACAAGATCTACATTCCCCAGGGCTACCAGGCGATCCTGGATGAATACGACACCCAGCGGGCCATTGCCTATATCAAGGAGACCTTCCAGGAGGAGTTCTCCAATGCGCTGAACTTAAAGCGTGTCTCCGCTCCCCTGTTCGTCACCCAGGAATCCGGTTTGAATGACAATCTGAACGGCTATGAGCGGCCTGTTTCCTTCGATGTTCCTGCCGTGGGCGAGGATGCCCAGGTGGTACACTCCCTGGCAAAGTGGAAGCGTCTGGCACTGAAGCGCTATAACTTCCGGGTAGGCGGCGGCCTGTATACGGATATGAACGCCATCCGTCGGGATGAGGACTTAGACAATATCCACTCCATCTACGTGGACCAGTGGGACTGGGAGAAGGTCATCACCCGGGACAACCGGAATTCTGAGTATTTAAAGCTCATTGTTAGGGCCATTGTCCGGGCTATCTGTGATACCAACGACCGGCTCCATGTCCGGTTCCCTCAGCTGAAGACACAGCTGGACCGGGAGGTTTCCTTTATCACCACCCAGGCTCTGGAGGATATGTATCCCGATCTGAAGACCGGCTCCGAGCGGGAGAAGGCCTATGTCAAAGAGCATCACACTGCCTGCATCATGCAGATCGGTGGCAAACTCCGCTCCGGCAAGCCCCACGACGGCCGCGCCCCGGACTATGACGACTGGCAGCTCAACTGTGACATCTTCTTCTGGGACGAGGTCCTGGATCGGGCTCTGGAAATCTCCTCCATGGGTATCCGCGTGGACGCGGAATCCCTGGACTATCAGCTGCGGGTCTCCGGCTGCGATGACCGCCGGAATCTGCCCTTCCACAAGATGCTCTTAAATAATGAACTTCCTCTGACCATCGGCGGCGGTATCGGCCAGAGCCGTCTGTGTCTGCTGATGATGGGTTGCGCACACATCGGTGAAGTCCAGTCCAGCATCTGGGATCATGACACTGTAGAAGCCTGCGAAAAGGCCGGTATCCGGCTGCTGTAATCAAATAGGAGAAATATTATGTATTTTGCGCCTAAGGAAATCAAGCTGAAGGATGGCAGAACCGCTCTTCTTCGCTCTCCCCTGCCTTCTGATGCGGCACCTATGCTGGAGAGCATGAAAGTCACCGCGGCGGAAACTGACTTTCTGCTGCGCACGCCCGAAGAAGTGACCCTCACGGTGCAGGCTGAAGAAAGATATTTATCCTGGGTAGTGGAAGATCCCAACACCCTCATGCTTCTCTGCTTTGTGGATGGAGAACTGGCGGGAAATTGCAACATCTCCCGGCGGAATAAGCTCAAGAACCGTCATAGAGCGGATATCGGCATCGCGCTGGAAAAGCGATTCTGGGGTCTTGGCATCGGCACTGCTATGTTCGAGGAAATGATCGCCTCGGCAGAAATCTGGGATCTGTTTCAGATCGAGCTGGAGGTTTTCGAAGGTAATGAGCGAGGCATCGCCCTGTACCGCAAAATGGGATTCGAAATCGTTGGGCACGTTCCCAATGCCATCCGCCTTCCTGACGGTACATTCTGGAAGGAATACAGGATGATCAAAGTCCTCAAAAAATAATTTGAAAAAAGTAAAATTAGGGGTTGACATTTCTTAGCCCATCGTGTATTATATGCAAGTCGGCAAGACAAGCCAACCACATGGAGCAGTATCGAAGTGGTCATAACGGGCACGACTGGAAATCGTGTGTACCCCAAAAGGGTACCGAGGGTTCAAATCCCTCCTGCCCCGCCATAAAAAATCCCCCCATCCGAATGGATGGGGTGATTTTTTGTTACGCAGGTGGGATTTGAAAACTTAAATGCGGCAGTCCGATGGACTCCCGCTTGTCAGCGTCCAGCCGCTGACAACACATTTATTTTGATTTCTCATGGGAAATCAAAATGCAAACAAATCCCTTCTGCTCTGTTCCGAAATTAACCATATCCCCAGGTCCGCAGAACCCATTCTCCGCCTTTATTCCGCGTCAGCACCCACTGCCAGTTTGCATAGGTGCTGTTGGGATTAAAACTGCCATCACCGCCCGTGGAATCCACATCAAAGCTGGAATAGAGCACAATAGCATCGTCGGCATTGTAAGTCTCCGCCCATTCCGCGGCAACTCCCAAGCTCCAACTTTCGTTGTACTCGATCTTTGTCATAGTACAGCCGTCAAATTCCTTCCGGAAGTGATCCATTGCCACCTCCATGGCTTTCTCAATCTCCCGCTCAGTAAAATACACCGATTCCCCGGTTATGAGCTGAACCTGGGATGCGTTTCCCCCGCCGCAGCCGCAGAGCAGCAGCGCAAACAGGCATAGGATACAAATAAGCTTTTTCATGGCCTTCCCTCCCTTATTTTTTCTCTTTATAGCACAGGACAAGAAGAAAATCCATCTTCTTAAGAAAAGCTTAGAGAATACTTAAATTTATTATCTACATGCTGATCGGATAGTATAGCATGATTGGAAAGTTTACAAATATCAAAACAGGGCCGGAATTTTCCGGCCCTGTTAATCTCTAATTTTTATATATCCGGGCAGGGGCACTTACCGGTCAAAGTCCTCTTCCCTTACCAGTTCGGAGTCAATGATCTCGGCGTTCTGATCCATTACGCCGAACTTATCGGACAGTGCCTTGGCAAGTCTTCCCACGCCTGTAGCCAGCACGCGTCCGGCCTTGCGGTAGGTGGTCCTGGCGCTCTGGCCCAGCTTCTCGGTATCCAGAGAACCGTCCTTAATATAGGCATCGCTGAATTTCTGATAGCCTGCCTTAACGTTCTGCTCCACCTTTTGAGCAGTTTCAGTGACCTTGCTTTCGAGCTTGTCTGTATCCAGTTTTCCTTCCTCATTCAGGATCGCGTCGGAGACCTTGTCCTTCACCGCCTGGTACTTATCATTCACATTCTGCTTAAACTGTTCATCAAAGATAGGCTGCTTTGCCATGGGAATCACTCCTTTTTCGGTTTTGTTTATTGTACCACCAAAACGGCAGAAATTGCAAGGGGCAAAGCATAAATTATGGTATTGATCCCGTCGAGCCGGGAGCAAGCAACAGTCCACCGGACTGGCACACAATTTGTCAAGGATTGTTTCCCGTGCTGCACCACGGTAAAGCCTCCCCTGTGTAATGGGAGGTGTGCGGGCGTCAGCAGCCTCACTGACAGCTCCCTTTGCATAATGGAGCCTTTTCTCCGTTATCCCACACAGCACAACACCACCGGTATAACCGGTGGTGAGTAAGTGCGCTCTTATGCATTTTATTAAGAAGATTGATTTATCGTACAAAAGCACGATCTTCTACATATATCATCATTTGATTGCGGATATATCCATAGATGACCACTCCGGCGATTGGAAGCAAAGCAAATACAATTGGCTGTTTCATGCATATCCCAGCAGCAAAAAATATGCACCAGAGAATAGCCCCGGACAATATCAACGCTTTATGTTCCTTAAGCCATTTGCGTTTAAAATAAGCGATTCTGTCCTGTAAGCCAAAAGTGGAATCATTCGATAAAACAGAAATAAGATTTTCATCGGCCTTTTTCACAAAACTAGCGGCATCTTCGATTCGCTCTCCGGCTAATAGTTCATTGATACTGATGCCGAGAATCGCAGAAAGTTCCTGCAGTTTGTCAATATCGGGCATATACTTTCCTGTTTCCCAGCGAGAAACCGTTTTATTCGTGACACCCAAACGTTCCCCAAGTTGTTCCTGGGTCATGCTTTGCTGTTTTCTCATGGCACATATAAATTTTCCGATTTTATATTGATCCATCTATGAATCCCTCCTCTGCTGAATCGCCTTAATCATACTTCATTGCCAACAAAATGTCTTGGACACAAAAAGCGAATCGAGGTGTAGTAGCTATAATATAGCACAGATCGATGGCTAAAACAATGTATACTCAGTGTAAACAGTCCTTTGGAAAACGTACCCTGTTGCATTGAATTGTTCGAGCCACGCCCCTCTTCAGCACCAAAAAGGGCCACCCCGATGGGGTTCATGCTGCGGATAGCTTGTGACGTGACTCGTCTGCATTTTCGCCTTCGGCGAAAATTATGGTATTGATCCCGTCGAGCCGGGATCAAGCAACAGTCCACCGGACTGTTGCATTGAATTCTTCGAGCACGGGAAAATGCAACCTTCGCTCTCTCACAGGAAACTCTTAAGCACCTTCAGCACGCCGTCCTGTTTATAAGATGCGGCGACAATATCTGCCTCATGCTGCACTTCCGACCTTGCATTTGCAACGGTATAACTCGTTCCCGTCTCTTCAAATGCCGTCAGGTCGTTCATATTATCTCCAAAATATATGGTCTCCTCTTTCGGAATATCCAGATACTCCTGAAGGAGAGCGTAAGCCTCGCCCTTGCCTGCGTTCATGGCACAGATGTCTACCCAATTCGCGCCGGAACAGACGATTTTGAACTTATTGTTCCAAAATGATTTGAAAAGCCACGCACAACTTTTTTCGGCATCTTTCGGATGATACAGAGAGAACTTCAAAACACCGACTTTGCTCAGATAATCGAGGCTGTAGATATCTTCGACAGCGTATTTGTAAGCATCTCTCAGATAGACGTACGGATCCCTGTGCGTTCCGCATTCCGTATAGGAGCTTTCAGCTTTGCTGACTGTAATGTCGGCGTCCGTTTCTCGGCGGATGTCGGCGATAAGGGGATGGATATAT
>JAZQEP010000063.1:0-4154 GCA_045539075.1 Faecousia sp.
CTGATGCCCAGAAGCTGCGCCATATTCATAAAATGGTAGGTTTGCAGTCCCACCCGGAACAGCCGGTCATCCGCAATGGGCGCGCCTGCGAAGGTAAGCTCTGTCACACGCCTTTCCCCCAGGGAGACCACTACCCGGAGATCCCGGGAAAACTGGTAATATTCCGCATGGTCGTCTGCCAGGGCTTCGGGCCGGAAAATGTGGCGGAGCATGGACTTGAGCTGCCGCCCGGTGACGGTGACCCGGATGATCTCCTCCTCAAAGGGGAACAGTTCCGTCAGATTCCGCAGGGTCACCAGAGGCCCCAGCTCCGGTACCCGGAGACTGCCGGAACCCAGAAGCATTACATCCAATCCCAGATTATCCCGGAACAGGTCCGCCGTCAATCGGCCCAGCTGGGTCTCCCGGTCCCGCCGAGGATGGGTATAGACTCCGGCAAGCCGGGTGATGTAGCGGTTATATTTTTCCTCCGCCGCGGAGCTGTAGGTTTCGATCAGCTCCTCCAGGGCATTATCTCTGGGACAGTGATCGCTATCGATGGGGATCAGGTCCCAGGTAAACTCCCGGATGGAATTGGAGTCCGTGTCGATGGTCAGATCAAACCGTCCGAGCTGGTCTGTACCTGTGACAGCCTGGACAATGGGAATACCTGCTACCACGCAGGGCTCCTCCAGATAGGTATGGGTATGTCCGCCGATGATGATGTCCACACCCCACCGCACATCCAGCAGTGCTGCCAGCTTCTTATCCTCCTCAAAGCCGATATGGGTCAGCAGCACCGTCAGATCCACATCCTCTGTCCGGTAAGCGTTGCAGATCCTGCCCACCTCGGAAGCGGCTTCATGGACATTGATGAAGGAACCGATCAGCCGCTCCTTCCGGGCCTGAGCCAGCACTTCCTCGGTGAGGATGCCGATAAACAGCACCTTCATGCCGCCCACTTCCAGAATAATGTGGCTTTGAAAGAGCCGCACCTGATTGGTGGTCAGATAGAGGTTTGCGTTGATGATGGGAAACCGGGCGCATTTTTCCAGAAACAGCATATGCCCCACACCATAGTCGATCTCATGGTTGCCCAGGGTCGCCACATCGGGAGCCAGCATATTCATGATCTCGATGGTGGAAAGGCCCATGAACTCGCTGTCGATGATGGAGCCCCGGAACATATCACCGGAGATGGCGTAGAGGACATTTTCTTCCTCCGCCCTGACTTTCTGGATATAGCCGGAAAGCATGGACACACCGCCGGTGAGCTTGCCGCTTTTATCTTCTGCAAGAAAATCTCCATGCATATCATTGGAGTGGAGGAGCGTCAGTTTTTTCAGGCTCATGATAATTCCTCCTGCTTGAATCTCGGATTATTCTGTGGGAACCATGCCTTCCAGTTCACCCATCATGTCGCCCAGAGAACCGAATTGTTCGATCAGTTCTGTCAGTTCGCCCAGATCCCCGGAACTGCCAATTTGGCCCAATTCTCCCATAGCTTGTTCCAGATAGGGAGTAATAGAGTTTATTAAGGCATTGATCGCAAGACCGATCAGCGCACCAACCACCAGGGCTATGATAAGCCAGATCAGCATGGCCCGGGCAAAATGCTTGATGTTCTTATTCTTGGAAGCAAAGGCCATAATCAGGCAGATCAGCCAGCCAATTATAGGCAGCGAGAACAGGAATATCAGACCGAAGAAGGTTCCTGTACTGACGGTTTTATCCGCAGGAATCTCTGCTTTCGCTTGGGGTGCAGGTGTATACTGGGGTGCCGGAGGTGCTGCAGGCTGGGGAACGGGTCTTGTTGCAGGTTGCATTTCGGGCATTACCTGGGGAGTAGGGATGTCCTGCTCCACTTTTGCGCCGCAGTTGGTGCAGAAGGCAACGCCGTCACGGATCTCGCTTCCGCATTGGGTGCAGAATTTCGCCATTACTTTACCCTCCGGTCAATTTATAATTTTGCACCGCAGGAGCCGCAGAAGCCAGCACCGCTTTCATTCTTTGCGCCGCACTGACCGCAGAATTTCGCTCCCGAAACGGGCTGGGCAGATGCTTCCGAAATCCGGGGTGCTTCATAAGCGGGAGCATTATAGGCCGGGGTATCGTAGACAGGTGCATCATAGCCGGGGTTCTCTCCGTATGTACCGGTGGGATCTTCTGCCTTGCCCTTCTCCCACAGCTCCTTAAACTTGGCGGAAATACCGCTGAGCTTGCCGTACAGATCAAAGGTGATCTCCGTGGTAGGAGCTACAGCCATATAGCCTGCCATGGTCTGGCAGAGAACATAGCTATCCAGGAACGCAAACTTGACCACCCATGCGATCAGGCAGGCCAGCAGGAAGGCAAACAGGCCGCTCCATTTCAGCAGCTTGAACAGCAGACCCACGGGAATGAACACCACCAGGACCATAGCCAGCGTTGCCAAGACCAGCTTCAGCATGGTGACCGCTGCGTTTTTCAGAAGGTGTTTAATGTTCTGGGCATAGATCACAACACCGTCACAGGCGCTCTGGAATGCGCCCTGTTCTGCCTTGTAGAAGGTATAGCCCAGACAGCACTCGTCGATATATCCCAGAGACAGCTCAACAAACCACTTGGCAAGACCTGCCACTTTATCCATGCCAGGGATAAAGTCCAGGAAATTACTGACCTTTTCGATGCCCCGCTGGATCTCCTTCACAGCGCCTGCCACCAGTTTGTCTACGGCAAAGTACACATTGGAGGTAACGAAACGCTCTTTTACCTTATCCTTGCCATACTGCACCTGATTGGCAGGAACTTTTCCGGTAGCGGCTGCTTCCGCCAGCACCGCAATGTGTCCGGCCTTCACCAGATAGCCTGCGTAATTCATGACCACCAGATGCACCACTTTGATGCTGCCGCCCCAGATGCACAGGCCGATGACCAGTCCCAGGTCGCCAAAAAGCCAGCCAATACCGGCAAAAATCGCCAGCAGCACCGCCATAATGCCGATCATGATACCACCCAATACAAATTTTGCCATGCAAAAAGGCATAGTCTTACGGAATAGCTGTTCAGCTTTCATTGTGTGATTCCTCCTTGTCACAGTATAAAGATTTACGAATTAGCGCCGGAACAATTTTGCAAAGTCTTTCAGATCATCCAGACCGATGTCCTTGCTCTTCTTGGGTTCGGGCTTTACATAGTCGAAGCCGCCGTAGGGTTCCCGGATGCAGAAACCGATGCAGGCGCAGTCGGGATCACCCTCGAAACAATGCTCGGTATCCACATTGTAGACCACACCGTCGATCCGCTTGAAAAGCTGTGCCTGGGTGGGGTTCTGGCCTGCGGGACGGAATCCGTTCTGCTGCAGGATCTGGCGATAGGCTTCTACGGCCCGGTGGGCTGCACCGGTATTGCCGTTAAAGGAGGCGGAGAAGTTCACACCGTCGCTGCCGTAGTCCTCGATGTACAATTCACCGCCGCAGGTCCACTTGGGATACTGGGGAAGGATCTCATCCCATTGGGCCAATACCTTGGCATTCTTACGGGCTGCCATTTCTTCCTCCTGCAGCGCAACGGGAAGCTTTGTGCCGCAGTCCTGACAGAACTTGGTGCCCACACTGTTCTGCTTGCCGCAGCTGGGGCAAACAGCGCTCTGGCCCAATGTCTGCTCCGGCAGCTTTGCGCCGCAGCCGGGACAGAACTTCTTATCTCCGGAGGTGGGCTGGCCGCATTCGGGGCAGACCTTCAGATCCTTGGTCATCTGGTTGGCATAGCCCTGCATGGACCGCTCCAGATTGGCAAATGCTCCCTCCAGACCAGATGTGGTCTGACGGGTCTGCTGGGCCACATTGCCGGCAGCCTGGTCAAAATGCTCTGCAGCTTTATTGGCATATTCTGTGGCTCTGGGCTCCACAGCTTGCTTTACTGCTTTGCCCACGGCATCACTGATGCCTCTGCTGATACCCTGACTGACCGCATTGCGAATGGTTCTTTTCAGAAAGCTCATAATTTTCCTCCTTTGTTACAAATCCTTGTAGCGTACCAGAATCTGTCTTCTGCCGGAAACCTCCAGCTTCTTATAGATGTTCTTACAGTGGAAATGGACGGATGAGCTGCTGATAAACAGCTCCTTTGCGATTTCCTCCTGAGTCTTATCCGTGAGCAGATAGGCAAACACCTCGATCTCCCGGGGAGACAGC
>JAZQEP010000064.1:0-11341 GCA_045539075.1 Faecousia sp.
AAGCAGCACTGTCTCGTAAAACCGCTCATAATCCACATTACCGCCGATTTCTGACAGCCGCAGCTGTGTCCGCTGCTCCGGCCGGAGGAAGAAATCGTCCATATGGAACAAGTTGCAGTCCAGATCCCGGGCCAGCATCGACGCAAGTGTGCTTTTTCCGGCAGTACAGCTGCCATCGATGGCAAGCAGGATCCGGTCCTTTTCATTCAGTGCGCTGATCATTTCTTTGATTTTTGAAACGGTGCTCTCCATGGAATCCTCCTCCCCGCTTGCAGGATGCGCAAACATCTGGTAGAATCATATCATACAATTCAAAGGAGCGCAAGCAATATGGAATCCATCTTCCTGGCCCATGGCGCCCGGTATCCCCTGATGGAACCCCGGGATGCGGTAAAATTGATCTATCAGAATGAATTTGGCGGCGGTCATCTGATCCGGGATGTAAAGGCCTGTCAGGAATATCTTCAGAAGGAGTATGCCTCTGTCCGGCAGGATCCGGATGTGCCTCTTCTGGAGGATATTGGAAACGGACTGGTCCGGGTCAATCTGGCCGCTCTGGATGCACACGGGATCTCCCCGGAGGAACTGGGCAATGCCTTTATCCGCTCCGCCGGAATCCATCGGGGCAGTTTGGATTCCTTTCGCAAAAAGCTGCTGGTCCTTCAATCACTGACCCAGATGGGGAAAATGCCCTTCTGTGAAGATTCTCTCCGCAGTTATCTGGCTGACTATAAAAACGCCGGATTCCCTCCGGTTTCCCACAGTGATACTTACCGCAACGCCTACCACCCTGCCTACCGGGTTGTAATCAAACAGTGTCTTCCAACGCAGGTGCTCTGATGCACCTGCGTTTCCCTTCTTATCAGATTGATTTTTTTCGATTTGGCTTTTTGTTACATATTGATTTTTTTCGATTTGAATGCTATATTCAAATCAAGAAATCTGGATTTGAAGGTGATGCCATGGAAACCATCTATGAACAGCGGGCAAAGGTATTCAAAGCCTTCTGCGATGAGCGGCGGCAGAAGATCCTGGAACTGCTGCAACAGGGAGAACAGTGTGCCTGCAAGCTCATCGAGGGCACCGGAATGCCCCAGTCCACATTGTCCTATCACATGAAGATCCTCTGCGAATCCGGCATCGTCCGGGGACGGGAAATGGGAAAATGGACCCACTACCATATCGACCCCGAGGGCAGCCGTCATGCTATGGAACTGTTGAACCAGATCACAACCGTACAGCCCTGTGCAGACCCTTGCCTCTGCACACCAACAAAGGAATCTCAAAAGGAGGTCATTCCCATGAACAACAACACAAAACTCTATGTCCTCACCGGATTTTTAGGTTCCGGAAAAACCACCCTGCTCTTAAACATCCTGAAGGCGCTGAAAGGACACCGGGTGGGCGTCATCCAGAACGAATTCGGCAAGCTCAGTATCGATGGTGACATTCTGCGCAATGACGATATTCAAATGGTGGAGATCACCCGTGGCAGTATTTTCTGTTCCTGCCTGAAACTGAGTTTCGTGGCTGCCCTCAGTGAGATGGCCCAGCAGGGATTTGAGTACCTGTTTGTGGAAAGCTCCGGCCTGGGTGATCCCTCTAACGTAGAGGAGATCCTGACCGCCGCAGAAATTGCCTCCGGCAAGAAATTTGATTTCGGCGGTGTGCTGTGCATGGTGGATGCCCTGCACTTCCCGGAGCAGGTGGAAGATGAAGAAACTGTCAATCGGCAGCTGAAGCACTGCCATCTGGCCGCCATCACCAAGAGCGATCTAGTGGATCATGCCCAGATACAGGCCATTACTGATAAGATCCGTTCCATCAACCCCATCTGCCGTCTGGAAGAAAGCTGCATGGGCAACCTCCCCCTGGACTTTTTGAAGGAGGATCTGCTGCTGTACCAGTGGGCCGAAGGTGAGGATTCCATCAACCTGAAGGAAAACAAGCCCAAAACCTTGTTCCTGAATTTTGAGGAGGAAGTGGAAAAAGAAAAGCTCATTGCCTTCTTCCGGAATGTTATTCCTTCCATCTACCGCTCCAAGGGCTTCTTCCTCATCAAAGACGAGGGTTGGATGCAGGTGGACGTGGTGGGCAGCAAGATCGACTTCGCACCCTGTAACCCCTGCGAGCTGTCTCAGCTGGTGTTCATCTCCAAGATCGGCCCTGCGGTCATCAAGATCATTATGGAAAGCTGGCAGACCAATGTGGGACTGCCCATGAAATTAAAGAATTAAGGAGGTTCTGCCATGGATATCAAGATCATCGGAGAAGGCTGCCCGGACTGCAGCCGCCTGTATGACAATACCCAGGCTGCGCTGGCAGAGCTGGGTATCGAGGCTGAGATCGTCAAAGTCGGCGACCTCATCGAAATCGTCAAGCTGGGTGTCATGTCCGCCCCCAGCCTGATGGTGGACGGCAAGCTGCTGGTCGCCGGAAAGGTTGCCGGTCAGAAGGAAATCGTAAAACTGCTGAAAAAGCACACCGGGAGATGATCCATGAACATCTGGAATTTCCTGCAAAAGCAGATTCTTGGAATGCAGTGGCTCCATGATCTGACCGGAGATCTGCTGGGCAGCCTCGGCCTGGATACCGCCACCCGGATCGGCGGCAGCCTCCACTTTTTTCTGTACGACATCATTAAAATCACCATTCTGCTGTGCACACTGATCTTTCTGATTTCCTATATCCAGAGTTATTTCCCGCCGGAGCGGAGCAAAAAGATCCTCAGCCGGTTTCATGGACTGGGTGCCAATACGGTGGCAGCGCTGCTGGGAACTGTTACACCCTTCTGTTCCTGTTCCTCCATTCCCCTGTTTATGGGCTTCACCGGTGCAGGCCTGCCTCTGGGCATCACCTTCTCCTTTCTGATCTCCTCCCCCATGGTGGATCTTGGCAGTCTGGTATTGCTGGCCAGCATCTTCGGTGTGAAGATTGCAGTGGTCTACGTCCTCCTTGGATTGGTGATCGCCGTTCTGGGCGGCACCCTGATCCAGAAGCTGCATATGGAAGCCTATGTGGAATCCTTCATCCTTCAGGCCGGAGCAGTGGACATTGCTGCACCGGATCTGACCCAGGCTGACCGGCTGCTGTATGCCCGGGACCAGGTGGTCCGCACCTTCCGGAAGGTGTTCCCCTACATTCTCATCGGTGTGGGTATCGGTGCTCTGATCCACAACTGGATCCCGGAGGACTGGATCATCGCCCTTCTGGGTCAGGGCAATCCCTTTGGTGTCGTCATTGCCACCGCCGCCGGTGTCCCCATGTATGCCGATATTTTCGGCACTATCCCCATTGCAGAAGCACTGCTGGACAAGGGCGCCCGCCTGGGTGTGGTCCTCAGCTTTATGATGGCTGTCACCACACTCTCCCTTCCCTCACTGCTCATGCTGGGAAAAGCCATCAAGCCCAGACTTCTGGCCCTCTTTGCCGGGATCTGCACCATCGGCATCATCCTAGTCGGATATTGCTTTAATCTGCTGGAAATGCTTCTGATCTGACCTAAAAAAGAACCCGGATAATTATCCGGGTTCTTTTTTGTATCTTGGGCATACTGCAAAAACAGTGATAAAAATTTTATATTATATTAGGACATTTTTTTCTTTTTCTACTTTCCTTCTGACGATTAATATGCTATATTATATGTATCTGTTTATGCCGTTCTGCCATCACTGAAAAATGGCAGGCACAGGCAGATTTCCGGCAAAGATTTCCTGTTGACTTTTGCCGGAGATAAGATATACTTATATCAAATGAGTTACCTTATGCTAACCATATTTTTCAAGGAGTGATCACTATGGAAAACCAGTATCCCTACGAAGGCTGGGCCGGCTTCCGAGAAGGCAGCTGGGTTCGCGAGATTGACCTGAGAAGCTTCATCCGCCATAACTTCACCATGTACGACGGTGATGAGTCCTTCCTGGAAGGCCCCACCCAGAACACTCTGGACCTGTGGGACCAGGTCATGGATCTGACCCGTCAGGAGCGGGAGGCCGGCGGTGTCCTGGATATGGATACCCATGTGATCTCCACCATCACCTCTCACGGTCCCGGCTACCTGGACAAGGAGAAGGAGAAGATCGTGGGCTTCCAGACCGACAAGCCCTTCAAGCGCGCCATGATGCCCTACGGCGGTGTCCGTATGGCCGAAAAGGCCTGCGCCGACAACGGCTACACTATGGATCCCCAGGTGAAGGAGTTCTTTACCGTCCACCGCAAGACCCACAACGCCGGTGTTTTCGATGCCTACACCCCTGAGATGCGTGCCTGCCGCTCCAGCCACATCATTACGGGTCTCCCCGACGCCTACGGTCGCGGCCGTATCATCGGTGACTACCGCCGTGTGGCCCTGTACGGTGTGGATTTCCTGATCGCCGACAAGGAGGAGCAGAAGAACCGCACCGACTCCGCCATGTATTCCGATGTCATCCGTGACCGCGAGGAGCTTTCTGAGCAGATCCGGGCTCTGAAGGATCTGAAGAAGATGGCCGCATCCTATGGCTTTGATATCTCCCTGCCCGCAAAGAACACCCAGGAGGCCATCCAGTGGCTGTACTTCGGCTACCTGGCCGCTGTCAAGGAGCAGAACGGCGCGGCAATGTCCCTGGGCCGTACCTCCACTTTCCTGGACATCTACGCAGAGCGTGACCTGGCTGAGGGCACCTTCACCGAGAAGGAGATCCAGGAGATGGTCGACCACTTCATCATGAAGCTGCGTCTCATTAAGTTCGCCCGCACCCCCGAGTACAACGCCCTGTTCTCCGGCGATCCCCAGTGGGTCACCGAGTCTCTGGCCGGTGTGGGTACCTGTGGCAAGCACTTCGTCACCAAGATGAGCTACCGCTACCTGCATACTCTGTACAACCTGGGACCCAGCCCCGAGCCCAATCTGACCGTTCTGTGGTCCACCCGTCTGCCCGAGAACTTCAAGCGCTACTGCGCCAAGGTCTCCATCGAGACCTCCTCTCTGCAGTATGAGAACGACGACCTGATGCGCTACACCCACGGCGACGACTACGCCATCGCCTGCTGCGTCTCCTCCATGAGACTTGGCAAGGAAATGCAGTTCTTCGGCGCCCGCGCCAATCTGGCCAAGTGCCTGCTGTATGCCATCAACGGCGGTATCGACGAAGTTTCCAAGAAGCAGGTGGGTCCCAAGTACCGTCCCATCACTTCCGAATACCTGGACTTCGACGAAGTCATGGAGCGCTTCGACGCCATGATGGAGTGGCTGTGTAAGGTTTATGTGAACACCCTGAACGTCATCCACTACATGCATGACAAGTACTGCTACGAAAAGATCCAGATGGCGCTCCACGACAAGAAGGTCACCCGCTGGTTCGCCACCGGTATCGCAGGCCTGTCCGTTGTGGCCGACTCCCTGTCCGCCATCAAGTATGCCAAGGTCAAGGTGATCCGTGACGAGACCGGCCTGGCTGTGGATTACGAGGTGGAAGGCGACTTCCCCAAGTACGGCAACGACGATGACCGTGTCGACTCCCTGGCCAACATGGTCCTGCACCACTTCATGGAGCACATCCGCAAGAACCACACCTACCGCGACTCCATCCCCACCACCTCCATCCTGACCATCACCTCCAACGTGGTCTACGGCAAGGCCACCGGCTCTACTCCCGACGGCCGTAAGAAGGGTGAGGCCTTCGCACCCGGTGCCAACCCCATGCACCGCCGCGACGAGAAGGGCGCCATCGCCTCCCTGTCCTCCGTTGCCAAGCTCAGCTTTAAGGACGCACAGGACGGTATTTCCAACACCTTCTCCATCATCCCCGGCGCCCTGGGTAAGGACGATGAGCTGTTTATGGGCGACTTCGGCGATCTGGGTCTGGAGCTGGACGACCTGGGTCTGGAGCCCGATGAACTGGAGTGCAACTCCTGCGCCAATGTGCCCACCCTGTTCGAGGGTCTGGACGGCGAATAACCGCACCAATTTTCCCAAAGGAGGAAACATCAATGAAAGCAACCGACAAGCAGATCGATAACCTGGTCTCCCTGCTGGATGGCTATATCGAAAAGCGCGGCCACCATCTGAACGTCAACGTCTTCTCCAAGGAGACGCTGCTGGATGCTCAGGCCCATCCCGAAAAGTATCCCCAGCTGACCATCCGTGTCAGCGGCTACGCGGTCAACTTCGTGAAGCTGACCAAGGAGCAGCAGGACGAGGTCATCTCCCGTACCTTCCACGAGAAGATCTAAACGCCTATGTACGGCTTTATCCATTCCACAGAAAGCTTCGGCACTGTGGACGGGCCCGGCGTTCGGTTTGTCATCTTCCTGCAGGGCTGTCCCATGCGGTGCAAATACTGCCATAATCCGGACACCTGGAAGATGCGCACCGGTTCCGTCCGCTCTGCCCAGTCTCTGATCCAGGAGTATCAGAGAAACGCCCCCTTCTACACCAAGGGCGGTATTACGGTCACCGGCGGCGAAGCGCTGATGCAGATCGATTTTCTGCTGGAGCTCTTCACGCTGGCCAAGCAGAACGGCATCCACACCTGTCTGGATACCTCCGGCATCACCTATCACCCCGGCGAATCCTCCTACAAGGCCAAGCTGGACAAGCTGATGGAGCTGACCGATCTGGTCATGCTGGACATCAAGCACATCGATCCCGCCGCCCACAAGGAGCTGACCGGGCACGATAACGCCAGGATTCTGGCCTTCGCCCGGTATCTGGCGGAAAAGAATGTGAGCGTATGGATCCGCCATGTGGTGGTGCCCGGGATCACCGACGATCCGGGACAGCTGACCAGGCTGGGGCAATTCATCGGAACTCTGCCCAATGTGAAGGCATTGGACGTGCTGCCCTACCACATTATGGGCATCACCAAGTATGAGTCCCTGGGAATCCCCTATCCCCTGGAAGGTGTGGAGCCTGCCACCCAGAAGCAGGCAAAGGAAGCCAAGCAGATCATTCTCTCCGCCTACTGGAAAACCCGTCAGGCCATGCAGAAGCAAACCAACCCCGGCGAATAAAGTCTCACAAATACTCCCCCGGCCGCAGTTTCACGCTGCGGTCGGGGGAGTTTCTTCATACTGTGACTTCGCCCAAATATGCGTCTGTGGGAATTTGGAGCATCCTTCTCGTTTTTAGTTATTGCGCCGAAAATCCTTTTTTCCAGTCCAAAAGGCATTGTGCATGTTGCATATTATTGTATTTTATGATAGCATAATTGTGTGCAAAGCACGCTATTATCGTAATTTTCATTCCCCTATGGGGCAAACTCATCACTCCAGGAAAGGTAAGATTGAATATGAGTAGACTGGAAGTAAGAATGCCTGCTCAGGCGCAGTCTGTGATCGAGCAGATCTACAGCAGCATGGAGCGCCGGATCGAGGCAAATCCCCCGGGACTTTGTCCTGTGGACATGACCCTGAACTTTTTGAGCCTGTGCCAGGCCCAGACCTGCGGCAAATGCGCTCCTTGCCGGATCGGTCTGGATCAGCTGTCCCAGATGATCCGGGAAGTGCTGGACGGCGAACCCGACGCCGAAATCCTGGACCGGATCAAGACCACCGCCCAGGTGGTGGTAGACTCCGCCGACTGTGCCATCGGCATCGATGCCGGCCAGCTGGTTCTGAACGCTCTGATCGCCTTCCGGGATGATTTTGAGGAGCATGTCCGCTCCGGCCGGTGTCTGGGCGGTCTGGAGGATGCCATCCCCTGTGTGGCCCAGTGCCCCGCCGCGGTGGATATCCCCGGCTACGTGGCCCTGGTCAACGAGGGCCGCTGTGCCGATGCCATCCGTCTGATCCGCAAGGACAATCCCTTCCCCGTTTCCTGTGCCTACATCTGTGAGCATCCCTGTGAGAACCGCTGCCGCCGGAAGATGGTGGACGGTCCCATCAATATCCGCGGTCTGAAGCGCTATGCCGTGGATATGGCAGGTGATGTGGAGAATCCCCCCTGTGCAGAACCCACCGGCAAGACCGTTGCCGTGGTTGGCGGTGGCCCCTCCGGCCTTACCGCTGCCTATTACCTGTCCCTGATGGGCCACAAGGTCACGGTTTATGACATGCACAAAAAGCTGGGTGGCATGATGCGTTACGGCATCCCCAGCTACCGCTATCCCAGAGAAAAGCTGGACGGCGAAATCGCTTCCATTCTGTCCCTGGGCATTGAAGTACACACCGAAACCAAGATCGGTGTGGATATCAGCTTCGATGAGCTGAAGAGCAAATTCGACGCCGTCTACGTGGCCATCGGCGCCCACACAGACAAGAAAGTCGGCATCGAGGGTGAGGATGCCCGGAACGTAATCTCCGCCGTGGAGATGCTCCGGGGCATCGGAAACGGCGAAATGCCCGACTTCACCGGAAAGAATGTGGCAGTCATCGGCGGCGGCAACGTTGCCATGGACTGCACCCGCAGTGCCGTCCGTCTGGGCGCCAAGACCGTCACCTGTGTCTACCGCCGCCGCCAGGAGGATATGACCGCCCAGGCGGAAGAGGTGGAAGGCGCCATCGCGGAAGGCGCCGCCATGCTGACTCTCCACGCGCCTCTGAAGATCGAGGTGGACGCGGAGGGCAAGTGCGCCGCACTGTGGGCGCAGCCCCAGATCATCGGCGAGGTGGACAAGGCCGGCCGGCCCCGTCCCAACACCGCCTCTGTGGAGCCCCTGCGGATCCCCGCCGATGTGGTCATCGTGGCCATCGGCCAGGGCATCGAATCCAAGAGCTTTGAGGATGCCGGTCTGAAGATCAAGCGGGGCGGTACCATCGTGGCAGACACCCTGACCAGAACCTGCATGGACGGCGTATTCTCCGGTGGTGACTGTGTCACCGGCCCTGCCACCGTCATCCGGGCCATTGCCGCCGGCAAGGCCGCTGCCGCGAACATCGACGAATACCTGGGCTTTAACCATGAGATCACCGTAAATGTGGAGGTCCCCACGCCCCGCTGCACCGATCTGAATCCCAGAGGCCGTGTCAACTGCCGGGAGCGGGCCGCCGCGGAGCGCAAGGATGACTTCGTCTGCATGGAATACTGCATGACCTGCGAGGAGGCCACCAAGGAATCCTCCCGCTGCCTGCGCTGTGACCACTTTGGCTATGGAATCTTCAAGGGAGGACGTGTTGATAAATGGTAAATTTCAAAATTGACGGCCGTGAACTCACCGTACCCAAGGGTACGACCATTCTGGAAGCGGCGGAAAAGGCCGGTATCCCCATTCCCCACCTGTGCTTCCTGAAGGAAATCAATGAAATCGGTGCCTGCCGTATGTGTGTGGTAGAGGTAGAAGGCACCAACCGCCTGGTCCCCTCCTGCAACAGCGAGGTTCTGGAGGGCATGGTGGTCCACACCAATACCCCCCGGGTCCGTGAAGCAAGACGCACCAATATGCACCTGCTGCTTTCCCAGCACCGCAGCGAATGCACCGCCTGCATCCGCAGCGGCAACTGTGAGCTGCAGACCATGGCACGGGCGCTGAACATCCATCAGCAGCCCTATCAGATGAAGCTGGAGCGCTCCCGTCTGAATCTGGATGTGCCCATTGTCCGGGATGCCACCAAGTGTATCAAGTGTATGCGCTGCGTCCAGGTCTGTGACAAGATCCAGGGCATGCACATCTGGGATGTGGCCGGAACCGGCAGCCGCACCACCGTGGACGTCAGTCTGAACCGGCAGCTGAAGGATACGGACTGCGTCTTCTGCGGCCAGTGCGTCACCCACTGCCCCACCGGCGCTCTGACCGCCCGGGACGACACCAAGTATGTGATCAAGGCCCTGGCCGATCCGGAGATCACCACCGTGGTCCAGGTGGCCCCCGCCGTCCGGGTAGCCTGGGCAGAAGCCTTCAATCTGCCCCACGAGCTGGCAACTACCGGACGCATGGTGGCTGCGCTGAAGGCCATCGGCTTCGACTATGTCTTCGACACCAATTTCGCCGCCGATCTGACCATCATGGAGGAGGGCAGCGAGTTCCTCCACCGGTTCACCCACGCAGCGGATTACAACTGGCCCATGTTCACCTCCTGCTGCCCCGGCTGGGTCAGCTTCATCAAGAGCCAGTACCCTGACTACGTGCCCAATCTCTCCTCCGCCAAGTCTCCCCAGCAGATGTTCGGCGCCGTGGCCAAGAGCTACTTTGCCCAGATGAAGGGCCTGGATCCCAAGAAGATCCGGGTGATCTCCGTCATGCCCTGTTCCGCCAAGAAGGCAGAGAAGGATCTGCCCGGCATGAATTCCGCCTGCGGCGATCCGGATGTGGATATCGTACTGACCACCCGTGAGATGGTCCGTCTGTTTAAGAGCGATATGCTGATCCCCAAGGACCTGGGTGAAGCAGAATTCGACAGTCCCCTGGGCACCAGCACCGGCGCTGCTGTGATCTTCGGCGCCACCGGCGGCGTTATGGATGCCGCTCTGCGCAGCGCATATTTCCTGGTCACCGGACAGAATCCCGACGCCGACGCCTTCTACGAGGTCCGGGGCAACAAGCCCTGGAAAGAGGCAACCTTCTCCATTCCCGGTGCGGGTCAGGTCAAGGTAGCCGTGGTCAGCGGTCTGGCCAACACCAGAGCACTGATGGAGGCCATCGACAAGAAGGAAGCCAGCTACCACTTTGTGGAAGTGATGGCCTGTCCCGGCGGGTGCGCCGGTGGCGGCGGACAACCCATCCATGACGGCATGGAGCTGGCTTCCGAGCGCGGCAGCTTGCTGTGGAATCTGGATCAGAAGGCTGAGATTCGATTCTCACATGAAAATCCCGATGTGCAGGCGCTGTACAAGGAATATCTGCGCGTGCCCCTTGGTGAGAAATCTCATCATTTGCTTCATACGGATCATACCGCATGGAAAATGCCCAGCCAGATGGAATAAGAAAAAAATGGAGCTCACGCCTTGGCGTGAGCTCCATTTTTTTAGACCAGTGTAACAGTATACCGCAGCTGTTTGTGCTCACCCGGTGCTATTACGATGCAGTGGTGCTTATCGACAAACTCACCGCTTTCGCCTTCGAAGGCAGCACAGCCGTGCCAGGGCTCCAGACAGATGTAGGGGGCCTGCTTTGCGCCGGCGGTCCAAAATGCGATCATAGGAAATTGACCGTAATCCATACGCACGCCGTGACCGTCCGGACCAAGCAAACTGACAGAAGTGGAGTTCAACCCTTCGAAGATCAAAGTATCAACCTGCGCATAAGTGTCATGACTAAGCGGCAGCGTATCGGTATTTGGAAGGGCGTAAATTTTAGTTTCAGGATTTAGACAGCCTGCGGAATTCGGATTAATTGCCCATGCGTCCTCGGAATGTTCAAACTGAAGGCAGTAGTCGCTGAACTGCTCACCTTCATTCAAGGGGCAGTTGAACGCGGTGTGTCCT
>JAZQEP010000065.1:0-50929 GCA_045539075.1 Faecousia sp.
CTTGCCAGCCATCTTCCGGCCCAGACCGTTGACACCCGCCTGGGCAGCATACTTGCGCTTATACCGGAAATCCAGCAGGGTGCTCATGTGGTCGGTAACCCGCAGGATCACGCTGCCCCCATGACCGCCATCGCCGCCGTCAGGACCGCCGGAAGCCACATATTTTTCTCTGTGAAACGCCACCGCGCCGTCGCCGCCGCGGCCGCCGATGACCGTAATTCTTACCTTATCTACAAACATCGAAAATCCTCCTTCGTCGGATTTTAATTGAAAATGGAAAATGGAAAATCGAAAATTATTGTGTCCCCTGCGGGGACTGTTTTAATCATTTCCGGAGGAAATTCCACAATTTTCAACTTTCAATTTTCAACTTTCAATTTGAAAAAAAGCTGCCGCAATATTAAGCGGCAGCTTTTTCAAAACAAATTACTGCTCAGCGTAAACGGAGCACTGACGGCGATCCTTGCCCTTGCGCTCGAACTTGACAGTACCGTCAACCAGAGCGAACAGGGTGTCATCCTTGCCGATACCAACGTTGACACCGGGATGGATGTGGGTGCCTCTCTGGCGGACCAGGATGTTGCCAGCCAGAACGAACTGACCGTCTGCACGCTTGACGCCCAGGCGCTTAGCCTCGGAGTCACGGCCGTTCTTGGTGGAACCGCCGCCCTTATGGTGAGCGAAGTACTGAATACCAATCTTCAGCATTATGTTACACCTCCAAAACTTCGATATAATCAGGATAGTCATCCCGCAGTCCGCACAGGGTGAGCATCATGCCGGCGAGTACCGCCTGGACAGTCTCTTCCTCGTCGCAGGAAGCGGGGAGGGTCAGGGTGATGCGGGCATCGTCCTCTTTGACCCGGACCTTGGCCTTAGCGCCGCACACATCATTGATCGTGGCTTCAGCCATGGTCACTACAGCGGAAATGGCGGCGCAGACAATATCACTGCCTGCCTCTGCATAGCCGCTGTGCCCGGAGACGGAGAATCCGGTGATTCTGTCGTCCTGGGTAAAAAATTCACACTTGGTCATATTCTTAATTACAGAGCGATCTTGGTGATCTCGACCTTGGTGTAGGGCTGGCGATGGCCGATCTTCTTCTTCTCGCCCTTCTTAGCCTTATAGCGCAGGACGTGGATCTTCTTGCCCTTGCCGTTCTTGACGACCTTAGCCTCGACAGCAGCACCCTCGACAACGGGAGCGCCGATCTTGGTATTCTCGCCGTCCAGGACAGCCAGAACAGTGTCGAACTTGACAGTAGCCTCAGCCTCAGCGTTCAGCTTCTCGATGAACAGAACGTCGCCCTCGGAGACGGTGTACTGCTTACCACCGGTAACGATAATTGCCTTCATTTTTGTTTCACCTACTTCATGATTTGTAGTCTCGCTTTAAAGGCGGGTACGTTTTTGGGCGCACCACTTAAACCTCTTCAATGCGGCTGGACTATTTTAGCATTCTCTTCTATAAATGTCAAGAACTTTTTCGCTATTTTTCTTGCGTTTTTCACCTGGATTTGGTATACTGCAAGCACGCGAGGTGATGATTTTGAAGACAAAATACTGGATTGCCCTGTTGGTCGCCCTGCTGGCAGTCTGCCTGGGGCTGAGCCTTTTTACCATGGGCGGAGAGGATGCCTCCCGGGCCCGGATCACAAGCAACGGCCGCCTTATCCGCACAGTGGATCTGAGTTTTGACCAGGAATTCACCGTAGAAGCTGAGGGCGGATACAATGTGGTCACCGTGAAGGGCGGCAAGATTGCCGTGACGGAGGCCAGCTGCCCGGACCACTACTGCATGGCCCGTGGATTCTGCAGCCGCGGTACCCAGATTGTATGCCTTCCCAACCGGCTGGTCATCGAATTTTTGGGTGAAGCTGAAATTGACGGAATTGTGGGATAAATTTTTCAAAAAACACTTGACAAAATGCGACCTGGTGTGTATACTAACTAAGTGCTTCGGCGAAAGAAAAGTTATGGACGATTAGCTCAGCTGGCTAGAGCATCCGCTTGACGTGCGGAAGGTCATAGGTTCGAGTCCTATATCGTCCACCACATTTCTTCAACTGAATACCTGGACGATTAGCTCAGCTGGCTAGAGCATCCGCTTGACGTGCGGAAGGTCATAGGTTCGAGTCCTATATCGTCCACCAAAAAGAAACCACACCAACCGGTGTGGTTTTTCTTTTTGGTATGGTATTAGATATAGGACTCGAACAAATTAAATGCAGGTGTCCTGCGGACACCTGCTTGCGCCCGGCTCGACGGGCGCAACACCTTAATTCCATCGAGTCCTATATCGTCCTTATGAAAATATTTAAAGGAGGTAATTCCCCATGGATTTCCTGGCACTATCCAAAAAGCGTTATTCTGTCCTGCACTACCAAAAGAAAGACATTCCCGACAACCTAATCCGGAAAATCCTGGAAGCCGGCGTTTCTGCTCCTACGGCGTGCAATTTCCAGCCCCAGAAGATCAAGCTCATAAACACGGATGACGGAAGGGCGAAGCTGAACCGCGTTGTTCCCAGCAAATACTATGTGCCCGCAGCATTTCTTATTTGCTATGACAAGGAATGCTGTTGGACAAGAAAATTCGATACAAAATCCAGCGGAGAGATCGATGCCAGTATTGTAACCACACACATGATGCTGCAAGCAACCGCCCTGGGCTTGGGTTCCATCTGGGTCATGTACTGGAATCCGAACATCATGCGGGAAGAATTTGAAATACCGGAGCAATACGAACCGGCAGCTCTATTGATTATCGGCTATGCCGATGAAACCTTTGAGCCACATAAAGACCACTTTATTCGCAAGAACATTGAGGATATACTTTTTTAATTCCATTAAACTGCCTGCCTTCCGATTCTCTTTGACATTATCTGCCCCATTTGCTATAATATTTTCAAATTTTTCGGAAAGAGGTGGCTCAGCCATGAAATCCTGTCTGGCGCTGCTGGTCAGTCTTCTGACCCTTCTGGCCCTCCTGTCTCCCCTCCCGGCATCCGCCGAGGAAACCGCCGCGGAGGATATCTCCGGACTGAATCTGATCGTGGAATCCGAAGGCTTTCCCTCGGTAAAATCCCTCTTCGACAAAAAGCGTTACGACGGCTGGAACACCCAGGAAAACGCCTCCATCACCCTCACCCACGAGGGCGGCATCGGTTCTCTTTATCTGACCTTCGGAAAAACCTACGGAACCTACACTGTAACCGACAATGATTCCGGCAGCAGTTTCACCGCCGGCGAGCAGGGCTATGTCCACGATTTTCTGGACCTCCAGGCCTGCTTCGGCGCTTGCCCCAAGTCCGTGACACTTTCCTTCCCCAGCGGTCCCGCAGCCCTCCACGAACTGCAGGTTTTCTCCCCCGGCCAGGTGCCGGACTCCGTGCAGAAATGGCAGGAGCCGGTGGATGGACAGACCGATCTGATCCTCTTCGCCACCCACAGCGACGACGACCAGCTCTTCTTCGCCGGACTGCTCCCCTACTACGCTGTGGAGCGGGATTACCAGGTCCAGGTGGTATATTACACCAACCACTACAACACCGCCCCCTTCCGGGTCCATGAAGTGCTGGACGGACTCTGGGCCGTGGGCATCCGGTCCTATCCGGTGCTGGGCGGCTTCCCGGATTTCGGCGACACCCGCACCTTAGAGGGTGCCCTCCAGAAGCTTGGCAAATATGGCCACACCCGGGAATCCCTAACCGGCTTCGTGGTAGAACAGCTGCGGCGCTTCAAGCCCCAGGTTGTTGTGGGCCACGACTTCGACGGCGAATACGGTCACGCCCAGCACAAGGTCTTCGCCCAGATGGTGGCCGACGCAGTGCAGGTCAGCCAGGACCCCTCGGTCTATCCCGAAACCGCGGAACGCTATGGCACCTGGGATGTGCCCAAGACCTACATCCACCTCTATGAAGAGAACCCAATCGTCATGGACTGGGATACCCCCATGGAGAATTTTGACGGCATGACACCCTATGAAGTGGCCAAAAAGCTGGGCTTCCCCGCCCACGTCTCCCAGCAGAAGGGCTGGGCCTACTACTTTGAAGGCCACGATACCTGCGCCAGCATCTCCAACTACAGTCCTTGCAAATACGGTCTCTACCGCTCCACCGTAGGCGAAGACGCGGAAAAGAATGACATGTTTGAAAATATCATCAGCTACGGCGAGCAGGCACGACTGAAGGCTGAGGAGGAGGCAAGGCTGAAAGCCGAAGAGGAAGCACGACTGAAGGCTGAGGAAGAAGCACGGCTGAAGGCCGAAGAGGAAGCCCGCTTGAAGGCTGAGGAAGAGGCGCGGCTGAAGGCCGAAGCGGAAGCGAAGAAAGCTTCCGAGGAAGCCGCTCAGACCGAGCCGCAGCAGGCTCCCACCCAGCCTGCGAAGCCTGCCGACAGCCCCCAGACCCCTCCTCTGTGGATCTTCCTGGTAATGGGCGGCTGCACTGTGCTGCTGGTGATTCTGATCATCCTGCTCATTTCCAGAGGCAAGCAAGGAAAATACGCGAAAAAGAAGAAGCGCAGAAAGAAATAAAGAGCAAGCACCGGACGCAAAGGGCATCCCCCTGCGTCCGGTGCATTTTATTTGACACTAAAGAAGTACCGCTCCCGGTCTCCGTCGGAAACCCTGTGGCGCCGCAGGGAGAAATTCTTTTCCAGAACCTCCGCCGCCAGGCAGTCCTCCCGGCTCCCCGCAAAGACCAGCTCCCCCCCATCCAGCACGATCAGATCATCGGCATACTCCACCGCCAGGTTCAGATCATGCAGGATCACCAGGAAGGTCTTCTGCCGCGTTTTCTTCATTTTTTGCAGCAATTCCAGAAAGGCCGCCTCGTTTCCCGGGTCCAGGTGGGCCGTAGGCTCATCCAGGAGGGCAATGGGAGCATTCTGCGCCAGTAGCATAGCCAGCAGCACCCGCTGCTTCTCTCCGCCGGAGAGGGTATCCACATACCGCTGCGCCAAATCCAAAACATCCGCATCCCGAAGAGCCTGCTCCACCGCCTGTCGGTCCGCTTCCGTCAGTCTTCCTGTGAAATCCAGATAGGGATTTCGCCCGAAGGAAACCATCTCCCGGGCGGTGATATGGGGAGACGGGACACTCTGGGGCAGGATAGCAACGGATCCGGCCCGACCCCGGGGCGGGATTTGCGCCAGATCGGTGCCATCCAGCAAGATTTGTCCTGTATAGGGAATCTGCCGGTTGACGCAGCCCAGCAGCGTGGACTTTCCGCTGCCGTTTCGGCCCACCATCACAGTCAGCGCCTGTTCCCGGAGGGAGAAAGACACCCGGTTCAGTGCCTGCCGGCTTCCAAAGCGGACGGATACATCCTTAAGTTCCAGCATGGCTCTTCCTCCTTAGAAGCAGGATCAGAAAATATGGCGCGCCGATGAGACTCATGAGGATACCCACAGGCAGTTCTGAAGGAGCGAAGAGGGTCCTGCCCAGCAAGTCCGCCAGAATCACCAGGATGCCGCCCCCCAGGGCGGATACGGCGACCAGTTTTCCGGGCCGCTGGCCTACCACCGCCCTGGCCATATGGGGAACCACCAGCCCCACGAAGCCCAGCAGCCCCGCAAAGCTCACTACCGCAGCGGCGCAGGCAGCGGCACAGGCCATGGACGCTATACGCAATTCCTTCACCCGGACTCCCAGTGCGGAGGCAGCGGCATCCCCCAGGCACAGCAGTCCCAGCCGGCCTGACAGAGCCAGTGCAGTGAAAAATCCGGCAAGCACGATCATGCCGGGCACCAGCAGCTGCCCCAGCCGCAGTCCTCTGAGGGAACCCACGGTAAAATGATTGTATTCCGCCAAAATCCCTTCATCCAGCAGCGACAGAAAGGAAATGACAGCGTTGAAAACCGTGGTAATGGCAATACCCATGAGCAGAATGCCGCTTCCGGCACTGCCCACCTTACTGCCCGCCGCCAGGATCACCAGAGAAGCGCAGAAAGCCCCCAGAAAAGCCCCCAGCGGCAGCCAGGCGCCTGCCCTGGGAAAAAAGGTCAGCATGAGGATCACCGCCAGGCCCGCTCCGGAGTTGATTCCGATAATATTTGGGCTGGCCAGATCGTTGGCAGTCACCGTCTGCAGCAGCACACCGGCGGTGGCCATACCCATGCCCGCCAGTGCCCCTGCCAGCACCCGGGGCAGCCGGATGCCCAGCAGGATTGTCCGGGCAGTGCCCTCCCCGGTCCATGCCGCCATCAGCTGTGAAACGGAAAGCGGGGCGCTGCCAAAGCAAAGCCCCGCCAACATTGTCAGCATCAGCAGCGGCAGCAAAATCAAGAAAATACGCCGCAGCTTCATAAAATATCTCCATAGATCAGTTGGATCAGATATGCATAAGCCTCACCCCACCGGGCTCCCGGCTTGTACTGAAACAGTTCCTTGGGCAGCTGATATACCCTGCCGTTTTTCACCGCAGTCAGAGTCTGCCATACCGGATCGGAAAGCAGACTTTCCATATAGGCTTGTCCGGCGGCTTCATCTCCCATGGTTGTAAAAAGGATAAAATCCGGGTCAGACAGCAATATCTCCTCGGTGCTGAGTCCGTCCAGGAGGATGGGTGCCTTTTCCGCGATATTGAAGGTTCCCAGCGCTTGCAGCATGCCGCAGACGAAGTGGTTCTCCGCGGTCTTTGCCTTGGTATATTTGGCGGAAGAGCCCGCCCGGACGAAGAGGATATCCGGTTGCTGAGGTTGGGACCGGGCAGCGGCGGTCATCGCATCGATTTCCGCTTGCAGCCGGGTACCGTATTGCTCATACCGCTCCGGCGTGTCCAGAATATCGGTGCAGATCTTCAATACCCGCAGATAGTCCTCAAAACTCTCCACCCGGAATCCCGCGGCGGGGATGCCGGCGTCCCGGAGGGTATCGGCGCAGGACAGCTGCCCGGAGAGGTCGCAAGAATAGAGCACAAAATCCGGCTCGGCGGCAATGAGGGTTTCCAGATTGATGATCTTTCCCGCACCGTCGTCCACCAGGATCACGGCATCATCCGCAAAGCCCCGCTCCACAGCTTCCCCCACGGTGATGTCCACGCTGCCGCCGGCGGTGAGCCAGAGATCGGCCAGACTGGACAGCAGCACTGCCACGGTTTCGGGACTTTCCGGAACCGTGACCACAGCCCCGGTGTCGTCTGTAAAGCTGTATCCCTCCCCTGCCGTTTCCGCAGGCGCACAGCCTGTCAGCATAACCAGACAGAGCAGAATAATCAGAGTTCTTTTCACTTGAGAATCTCGTCCTTACGCAGCAGAATATCATCGGAAAGCAGCATCTGCTGGGCCTTCTCGAAGCCAATGCGGGCAATAGTGTCGGCGAAGCGCTCGCCGGCCACACCCTGCTCCTTGAACAGCAGGATACACTTCTCCACCAGAGAGATGACCTTGTTTTCGTCGGTGAGGATCACTTCCAGAGGCTGTCCCTGGGCGACGCGCTTACCCCAGCGGCCGCCGATGCAGACCTTGTAGCCGGTCTCGAATTCGTCACAGACATGGAAGGGGCACTTACCCAGGCAGCGGCCACAGTTGTTGCAGCCCTCGGTGTCCAGGACGCCGTCCTTCACGTGGGCGATCTTGATGGGACAGGTAAGCTCCACCTGGCACTTGCCGCAGCCCCGGCACTTGCTCAGGTCCCGCTTCATCACCCGCTGGCCCACGATGCCCAGATCGTTGAGGTCAGGCTTAACGCAGTTGTTGGGGCAGCCGCCCACGGCGATCTTAAACTTATGGGGCAGCTTCACATCGTGGTAACCGATGTAGTACAGCTCGTGAATCTTCCGGGACAGGGCGTAGGTATCGATAAGGCCATAGATACAAGTGGTGCCCTTGCAGGAGACGATGGGCCGGACCTTAGGGCCGGTGCCGCCGATATCCAGGCCGTGCTCGTTCAGGAAGGCGCGCATGGCATCGATATTCTCATAGGGAACACCCTGGATTTCGATGGTCTGGCGTGTGGTCATGGCCACCTCGCCCTTGCCGAATTTTTCGGCCGCCTGGGCAATGGCAATGCTCTCGGCGGAAGTGATCTTGCCGTTGCGGGTCAGCACACGGCAGTTGAAGCAGTCAGAGGTAGTCTTGTCCCGCAGACAGCCCAGACCCTTGACCCGGGCCACATTTTCCGCGGGAACGGTACAGGTGACGGTATTCAGTTCAGAAATATGCATAAGGATTCCCCTTTCCATTGTGTTTCTACTTTCCATGATACCATAAATGCAGGAAAAACACAATCTGTATTTCCGCACAGACTGCGCTTCGGACCCGTAATTCCGCGCATTACCGACACAAGTAAAAAACAGGCCCCTGTTTTACAACAGGGGCCTGAAATCGTATTCTCTTACTTGCCCAGGAATTCCTTGGTGACGCTGACAATATTCTCAGCGCACAGACCGAAGGCCTTCAGCACCTCGGCAGCAGGGCCGGAGAAGCCAAACTGATCGTTAACACCGATACGCTTGACGGGGGTGGGGTAGTTTTCGGACAGGAAGCTGCAAACAGCCTCGCCCAGGCCGCCGATGACAGAGTGCTCCTCACAGGTGATGATCTTACCGCACTCCTTGGCTGCCTTCAGCACCACCTCCTCATCCAGCGGCTTGATGGTGGACATATTGATGATCCGGGCGTTGATACCCATCTCAGCCAGCTGTTCACCGGCCTGGATTGCCTCGTAAACCATCAGACCGTTGGCGATGATGGCGATGTCATTGCCGTCGCGCATCACTTCACCCTTACCGATCTGGAACTTGAAGCCCTCCTCATGGAACACGGGCACAGCCAGACGGCCCATGCGCAGGTACACAGGGCCCTTATATTCATAAGCAGCCTTGGTGGCAGCTTCGGCTTCCACGCCGTCGGCGGGGCAGATGACCACCATGCCGGGAATGGAGCGCATCAGAGCAAAGTCCTCGCAGCACTGATGGCTTGCACCGTCCTCACCCACGGACATACCGCCGTGGGAAGCGCCCACCTTCACGTTCAGCATGGGATAGCCGATGGAGTTGCGGATCTGCTCGAAGGCGCGGCCGGATGCGAACATGGCAAAGGAGGAAGCGAAGGGAGTCAGACCGGTGGAGGCCAGGCCTGCCGCTACGCTCATCATATTGCCCTCGGCGATGCCGCAGTTAAAGAAACGATCGGGATATGCCTTGGCGAACATGCCGGTCTTGGTGGAGCCGGCCAGATCGGCGTCCAGCACCACGATATCCTGGTGCTCACGGCCCAGGTCGACCAGGGCCTTGCCGTAACCCTCACGGGTAGCCATTTTCTTCACGTCTGCCATATTACATGCCCTCCAGTTCGGAAAGTTTCGCGTTCAGCTCTGCCATGGCCTGCTCGTACTGGGCATCGTTGGGAGCCACGCCATGCCAGCCGGCATTGTTCTCCATGAAGGAGACATCCTTGCCCTTGACAGTGGACATTACGATGGCAGTGGGCTTACCCTTGATGGTCTTGGCAGTGTTCAGCGCGGCTTCGATCTGAGTAAAGTCGTGGCCGTTGATGGCTTCCACATGGAAGCCGAAGCCCTCCAGCTTATCCTTGTAGGGATAGGGATTCATGACCTTGGTGATGTCACCGTCGATCTGCAGACCGTTGTTGTCGATGAAAATAACCAGGTTGTCCAGCTTATAGTGGGCGGCGAACATGCAGGCCTCCCAGACCTGGCCCTCCTGGGTCTCGCCGTCGCCCAGCAGGGTGTAGACACGGTAGTCCTTACCCTGGACCTTGGCTGCCAGAGCCATGCCGCAGGCAGCGGAGATACCCTGACCCAAAGAGCCGGTGGACATATCCACGCCGGGAACGGTGTTCATATTGGGGTGGCCCTGGAGATAGCTGCCGACCTTACGCAGCTGCACCAGATCCTCCACGGGGAAGAAGCCCCGGTGGGCCAGCGCGGCGTAGAGGCCGGGGGCGCAGTGGCCCTTGCTGAGAACAAAGCGGTCCCGGTCTTCCCACTTGGGGTTGGCGGGGTCCACGTTCAGTTCCTTATTATACAGGTAGGTAAACAGCTCTGCGGCGGACATACTGCCGCCGGGATGGCCGCACTTGGCAGCGTGGGTGGATTCGATAATACCCATGCGGACCTTGCAGGCCAGAATAGACAGCTGCTTGATTTCCTGAGTCGTCATAATTTCCTCCTCAAATCATAGTTCGGCATTGTAGTCTATGTAAGCATATGCTTAGTATACATGTTGACCCGATGCTTTGTCAACGGGATTGTCGAAATTAGCCCCTTATTATCGAAAAAATGATAAACGGCACAGCCCTAAGCTGTGCCGTTATAATCACTGTGCAAGCTTTGCCGCCATTTCCAGCTTCCGTTCCTGCTTCACTGCCAGCAGACGGATCACAACCGTCAGCAGCACCAGCACCACCAGGCAGCTGCCCATGACGCTGTAGGAAAACAGGGCCTGGTCGCCATGGCGCTGGACCCAGTATTCCATAAAGCCGGCGCCGCCGGTGCAACCGGCATAAAGGAGCCACAGGAGGATATACCACCATTTAAAGCCCCGCGCCTTGACCATCCGTACGGAGAAGTAGATCAGTGTCAGGATCAGCGCCGCGGCACCCAGGATCTGCACGATGCTGATAAAGCCGTTGCTGCGCATAAACAGGGAGTCATAGCGGGTGCTGTCCAGGATCACCTGGCTGGCACCGTAGGCACACAGCCACAGGCAGGCGGTGTCACCATCTTTGACCTTCCGGTCCTGGCCCCGCTGTCCGATCAGGTAGAACACCAGCAGCACCAGGGTGATCAGCGCGGTGATGATGGCCTGCATCATGAAGGTGGCGAAGCGCCACTCCACAACACCGGTCACCGAGTTCGTCACGGAATACACCACCGGGAACAGCCGCAGATTTTCCATCACAGGACCCCGGTCGGTGGTGTTGTACAGACAAGCCAGACGGCCTACCGCAATACCGATGCCGCCGGCCAAAGTCATGCAGTCAAAGGTGAAGGGCAGGCTGCGTACGATCCGCAGCAGGCGCAGCACCAGGGCGGTCACTGCGCAGGCGGCAAAGACACCCATCAGCGCAAATCCGCCGCCGGTAAAGGTGGTCAGCGCGCCGGCCAGGGAGCTGTAGGCATCGGGCCGGCAGTACCAGTGGACCGCTCTGGAGAAGATCACAGACAGCACCAGGCATCCGGGCACCAGCAGCGCGGCTGAAATACCGTTATGCCGCTCCCGCAGGTACAGGAACAGGAATACGCACATGGCGGCCGCGGCGGCGAACATCAGAATGATGGAATTCCAGTACAGGAACGTTTCGCCAATGATAAACGCGATTTTATCCATAGAATCAGCCTCCATCCGGCACAGCCGTTGCAAAATACACGATATCGCTGATCAGACGCTGGAAACCGTAGGAGGGGCGGTTGATCAGCTTGTCGTTGGTCACGATCACCGCGGTCTGACCGCCGTCCAGGGTATAGGCCTTCTTGCAGCCGAAGTCCACCATCTGGTCTGCGAAGGTGGAGATGGTGGGCACGCTCATGTAGCCGCCCTGCTGATTGGAAACCACCAGCAGATAGTGCAGGGGGTCGCCCATCTCGGCGATGGCCGCCCGGGGATACTGATCGGTGATCTCACCCACGGGATAGGTGCCCTTGACCTTATATTTCTGGAAATTATCCACCAGCACCGGGCCGAAGGCCATGGAGAAACGGATGCCGTTTTCCTCCACAAATTTCTCGGCCTCTTCCTTGGTCTTCAATTCACCACGGTAGCTGAACAGCAGTTCACCCTTGTCGCTGATGAAGCAGGTGTCCACCTTGTTGTTCATGCGCATCACCTCGCCGTTGTAGACGGAAATGCCCAGCTGGCGATGCTTATAGAAGTCGCCGGAGGAGGCGGTGACGGCATTGACGGTCTTTGCCATATCCGTGGTCTGGTAGGACTTGTCGGAGCCGTAGACACCGTCGGCCACGAAGCGCCGAAGTTGGGAGGGATGGGCGATCTTCACCTCGGAAATAGTGTAGACGGAGTTGTGCCGCACTTCCTTCCAGGTGATGCACATAATGGTCTCATCCAGGTAGTAGGTGATCTGGGAGCCGGGCATCAGCTTCATATCCGTTTTGAACAGGAGGTTTTCCACCTCCAGAGTTTCCTTAGCCTCTTCCAGGAAGCCTTCCAGGTCAGCGGGGTTGGAGGTGGTGCCGCCTTTTTCCGGATCCGGCTCCGGGGCGATCTGATCATCGTCGCTGAGCCAGTAGACCTTCTCAATGGCCAGAACGCCATCCAGGGCGGAGCTGATCTGGTTGGTCATGCGCATATCAAACCGGTCCATGATGGCCAGCTCCACGGAGCTGGACTGCTTGGTATTGCCGGGAATGCCCACATTGATCAGACCCCACAGCAGAATCAGGCCAGCCAGCGCAATTGCGGGAATACTCAGCACCATTGTCAGCAGGATCCGCCAGATACTTACTTTTTTCCGTTCGTTATTTTCCATGGCAACCCTCTCCTTATCCCAGGACGCCGCCGGAGATTGCCTCCAGCAGATCCGGCTCCGGCATGATCCACCACCGGCCGTTCTCATGCAGCAGATTCAGTGTCAGCTCCCAGGATCTGGTCCTTGCATCCTCCGCCAGAGCGTTCTGTGCGGCATCTTGCAGCACATCCATGACAAATTCCGTCCGGTACTCATTGTTTTCATCATAAATTTCAGAGGTGTCATCCGCTGCCTGCACCCGCTGCTCCAGAAGATTCTGGGCACGGCTGCGCAGATTTTCCGTCAGAGAATCCAGGTCGGTGGCGGAAATGGTCACATCCAGAGCCACACCGGAATCAGTGGCGTAAAATGCCCCTCTGGATTCCCAGCTGTAGCTGCCGGCAACCGCATCCCAGAACAGCTGACCCACCGGATCTGTCGCCTGGCGGTCCAGTCCGAGATCCGGCTGACCGTATAGGCATTCGCTGACAGTATCATAATCCCGGGCGCACAGAGCATCCAGCATGGACTCCACCTGTTCCCTGGCCGCCTGAGGTTCTTCCACCAGCACCGGCCCGGCGAACATATTGCCCAGCGCCAGATAAACGCCCGCCGCAGCGATGGCTATACCCAGCAGCGCATATATAGCAGAAAAGAATCTGACTTTTCTCATGATTTCCCCCTGAAAAAATGTCCTTTGGGACAGAGTCTTGAGTTTGTATTATAGCATCGGCAGGAGCTGATGTCAATTTGCGCACTAAAAAAACGCAGGGATTTTCTGGCATTCCCTGCGTTTTTCAGAATCTTTAAGGGCAAAGTACCCGGCACTGGCTGCCGTTTCCGGTTTTGCGGATCTCGATCCGGGCAGGTATCGTCTCCCGGAGCGTGTCCACGTGGGAGATAATTCCCACCACACCGGCGGTGCGCTGGATTCCCTGCAGGATTTCCAGAGCGTCCTGGATAGCCTCCCGGTCCAGAGAACCGAAGCCCTCATCGATAAACATCGCCTCCAGCCGGATACCCTCCCCCTGGGCCTGGACCACAGTGGACAGGCCGATGGCCAGGGACAATGCCACCAGGAATTTTTCACCTCCGGAGAGGGTTCTGACACTGCGGCGCTGGTTGTTGTGGCTGTCGTAGACCTCCAGCTCCAGTCCACCTTTGAGAATCCGTCCCGAAGTCTCATCTGTACGGTAAAGACTGTAGCGTCCGGAATATACCCGCGACAGCAGGCGGTTGGCCTGAACCGTGATGGCATTCATCATCACGCCCAGCACATAGCGCTGCAGACCCACGCCCTGGCTGCCCATGAGCCGCCGGGCAAAGACCTGGTCCTCTTCCAGCCGCAGCATATCCTTCCGGTAACGTTCCATCCGGTCAGTCACCGTTTTTTCATCCGCTTCCATTCGGCTCACCTGGCTGTCCAACAGAATCCGCCGCTGGGATAGCTGACGCCACAGCCGTGAGGCCTCTTCCTCCCGCTGTTGCAGAATCGTCAGATTCCGCACCGGCTTATCCTTCATGGCCTCCCGCTGGGATTCATAAGCGTCCCGGGCATGTTCCAGGGCGCTGTGATGGGCGGCCAGCGCATCCCGGATTCGCTGGACCTGCTTCGGCTCCATCCGGGCATCCAGATATTCCTGCTCCGAACCGAAGAGTGCCGCTACGCAGGCCTCCTGCCAGGATTCCTTGGCGCCGGCCAGTGCCTTTTGGGCTTCCTCCAGCCGGTCCCGGGCTGTGCGCAGAGCCATTTCTCCGGCCTGACGTGCCGCCTCCGCTGCAGTCTGGATTTCCAGCAGACCGCTGCCCTCCGTTTCCCATTTTGCCAGCAGACGCTTCTGTGCAGCCAGAGTCCGCTCCAACGCGTCGGCACTGTCAATATCGGGGACCTTCTGTTCCTGGGCGCTTCGGCAGGCCGCAGCAGCCTCCGCCACCTTCTGATGGGCGGCGGTATACAGTTCCCTAGCCTCACTTACGCATTTCTCCGCCTGGGCTCTTTCCCCGATGGTATCGGAAACCGCCCGGTCCCAACGGCTGCAGCACCGGTTCAGCTTATCCAATTCCTCCTCGGACACATGGCCTTCTCCCCCAGGTACCGGGGCCGGATGGTGTGTGCTGCCGCAAACCGGACAGGGCTTACCTTCCTCCAGTGTCGCCGCAAGAATGCCGCCGATGCTCCGGCGGTAGCGCAGCTGGGCCTCGGAATACAGCTCCTTGGCCCGGGACTGCTCCTGAAATGCCAGCGCCAGCGCCCGGTCCTTTTGCTCCAGTTTTTCCGTTTCCTCCGCCAGCCGTCTCCGGGCCAGTTGATCTGCCTTTTGGGCTCGTTGTTCCGCTTCCGCCAGGGACTGCAGCCGGGCATATACCTGCCGGCTGTTTTCCAGCAGCGCGATACGCTGGCGCTTTTCCCGCATCTGCGGTTCCTGGGCAAGGTGGGACTGCAGCTGAAGGGCAGCGGCATCCAGATTCCGAATATTTCTCTGAAGGCCATCCGCCGCGGCTTTTTCCTGCTCAGCAGCAATCTGCGCCTCCCGCCGGGCAGCTTTCAAACCATCGTGGAACTCCCGGATCTGCTCCGCCCGGTCTGCCAGCAGCATCCGCTGCGTTTGGCTCTGAATTTCCGCTTCCCTGGACTGCAGCATTTCATAGTGGGTTTTACGCTTTTCCAGTTCTTCATACCCTTGCGCAATCCGAAGCTGCTCCTGAAACACATTCTGCGCCAGAATATGCTCCCGCTCCGCGGTCTCCAGCTGTCCGGTCAGCTCCGACAGTTCCTGAACCGCGGCCAGGCGTCTGGCGCTCAGCTCCTCCAGCTTCTCGCAGCCGTGGCTGCGCAGGATCATATCCAGGGCCAATTTTTCCCGGTTCAGACCATCGGCCCGCTTGTTGACCCGGCGGCTGATTTCCTCGGTGATCCGGCTCCACTGCTGTACATCAAACAGTGTCGCCAGAATTTCTTCCTTCTTTTTGGAGTCGGAGACCAGAAACTCCTCAAATTTGCCCTGGGGCAGGACGATGACCTGCCGGAACTGGGAACTTGACAATCCCACGATCCGCTCTGCCCTGGCGTTGACCTGGCCCAGGCCAGTGTCCAGAAGCTCCCACTCGTCCCCATTCCAGATGTAGCAATTGTGGTATTTATGGAGATTCTTGGTCTTATACTTCATGCTGCGGCTGAATTTATAGAGATGACCGCCGCTTTCGAAGACATATTCCACCGCGGTCTCATCTTCTTTCCGGGCCAGCTTGCAGCGCATGTGTTCCAGATCGCCCCGCTGGCCGCCGCTGGATTCGCAGTACAGGGCATAGCAGATGGCATCCAGGATGGTGGTCTTTCCGGCGCCGGTCTCACCGCAGATGAGAAACAGGCCGTTCTTTTCCAGCTGTGTAAAATCAATGCTCTGCCGGTCCATGTAGGGACCGAAGCACTGAAAGGCTACCGATATGGGCTTCATCCCAGTTTTCCCTCCTCCCGGCTCCAGGCCAGCACCTCCCGGAACAGCTCCAGCTGCTCCGGCGTGGGCTCCGCAGAGAAATTCTCCGCCAGAAATTTCACCATGATATCCTCTTCATCCAGTTTTTCCAGCTCTTCCACACTGAGGGAAGACGCAGCCCCCTCTTCATGCAGGCTCTTGCCGTAGACTTCCAGAAGCCCAGGGAACCGCTCCCGCAGCTGGGAAATCAGTTCCAGTCCCGCATAGCGGTCCAGAACATACAGCCGCAGATAATCCTCCCGGATATCCTCCCGGGCCAGGATCTCCTCAAAGGTTCCCGTGACGCTCCTGCGCTGCCGCTTTGGCGCGATGGGCACAAAGCGGATGTCCATGGTCTGCGTGTCGATGACCACCACACCCTTTTCCTGGTTCTCCTCGGCACCGAAGGAATACTTTAAAGGAGAGCCGCAGTAGCGGATATGGTTTTCGACAGCCTGGGGCTTGTGGATATGCCCCAGGGCCACATAGTCAAAGCCCTGAAACACATCCTTGGATATCGCTGTGGCAAAGCCCACCCGGGCGCTGCGGTCAGACTCGGAAAGCTCCGAGCCCACGATCAGCGAGTGGGACAGCACGATATTCTTCCTGTCCGGGTCCATAATCTCCCGGATGTGGTCGCAATAAGCCAGCATTGCCGTCTCCGTATTGCGGATCTCCCCCTTTTTCTCCGGGAAGAAGGGGATCACTTCGTCCCGGGTGAAGAAGGGAATGCTGTAGACGGCAACTTTGCCCCCATCCAGCAGCACCGGCTGGGGATTTTTCTCGATTTTTCCCGTGATGTGCAGTCCTGCCCCCCGGAGCAGCTCCCGGCAGGCAGCCAGCCGGGCAGGAGAATCGTGATTGCCGGCGATGGTGATGACCTGGATTTTCCTTTCCAGACAGAGCTTGGTCATAGCCTCATTATACAGGGCAATTGCATCCGCGCCCACCACGCTGCTGTCATACACATCGCCGCAGAGCAGTACCGCTTCAGCTTCCTCTGCCTCGATCAGTTCATACAATCTATCCAGAAAATAACGCTGGTCATCCTCGTAGCTTCCGGTACCCAGACTCATACCAAAGTGCCAGTCCGAAGTATGGATCAATTTCATATCCAAGACCCTCTTTCACGCGATAATACGGTATTATACCAAAATCCCACCTCTGTGTAAATGACGTTTTCCCGGGAAGTTGTGGATTTTTTCTCAGTTTTTAATGAAAAATCATCTGATTCTTAAGGAAAATAACGGTAGATTTTTTCTCTGTTTCTGCTATAATCGACGGCAGAAAAATGTGCGCGTCTCATCACCATTTCACACTTCACCGGAGGAATTTCATGGAGAACCCAGCTAAAAAACTCAAAATTCTGATCACCACAGATCTATATACCACCAACACCAACGGCGTTGTCACATCCGTCCAGAACCTCTTTGACGAGCTCACCGCCAAGGGTCATGACGTGCGGATCCTGACGATTTCCGACAACCTTCACTCCCATCGAGACGGTCCCGTTACCTACATCCGTTCCGTATCCCTGGAAAAGGTCTATCCCAATGTGCGCATGCCCGTTTCTTACCGGCACGAGCTGATCCGGGACATCATTGAATGGAAGCCCGACATCGTCCACAGCCAATGTGAATTTTTCAGTTTCCAGTTTGCCTCCCGTATTTCCCGGATCACCGGCGCGCCCATCGTACATACCTACCACACGCTCTATGAGCAGTACGTCACCTCTTATCTGATCCCCAGCCGCCGTTTCAGCGACGCCATGGTGAAATTTCTCTCCCGTCAGCGGCTGAAAAAGGTCAAAACCGTGGTTGCCCCCACCACCAAGGTGGAAAACACCCTGCAGGGCTACGGCCTGGATAACCCCATTGAGGTGGTTCCCAGCGGAATCAGCCTGGAGCAGCACCGTCAGCGGCTGGATCCTGCCCTCCGCATGGAAAAGCGCCGTGCCCTGGGCCTTCGGGATGAGGATCAGGTTCTTCTGAATCTGGGACGGCTGGGCGGTGAAAAGAACCTGAGTGAGCTCATCACCCTCTTCTCCCAGGCCCGTACAGAAAACCCCAATCTGAAATTTCTCATCGTGGGCGACGGTCCCGCAAGAGAGGAGCTGGAGCAGCTGTCCGAAAAGCTTGGCGTTAAGGAGCATGTGATCTTCACCGGCATGGTGTCTCCCGCGCAGGTCCAGGAATATTACCAGCTGGGCGACCTGTTTGTCAGCGCCTCCACCAGCGAGACCCAGGGTCTGACCTACATTGAAGCTGCCGCCAACGGACTGCCCCTGCTGTGCCGGCAGGATGACTGTCTGGCAGATGTGCTGCAGGATGGTGAAAACGGCTATGAATACACCTGTGAGGAGGAATTTCTCCGGGCCATTGACGCCGTGATGGCAAATCCCGCCTGGCGGGAAAGCGCTTCCAGACGCTCTGAGCAGATTGCTGCCTCCTTTGACAAACGAGCCTTCGCCGACGCCATTGAGAGTATCTACGAATCCGTTCTGTGATCTTTCGGTACCACAGCTTTCATGCTGTGGTACTTTTTTCATTTATTAAATTTTTTTGATTATCTTGCAACCGGGAAACCACCGTGATACAATAAACGACAGTTTTACATAACTTCCCGCAGAAAGAGAGAACGGATCCATGAAACTTCATCTTTGGGCAGCCGCCGCGCTGCTGTTCCTGTGTCTTTCCGGTTGCACGCAGACTCCGGCAGACGGCTGGGTCACCACCGAAAAGGGCACTTTCTACCGCCGGGACGGCGCATTTCTGGAAGGCTGGCAGGAGATTGACGGCAGCCGGTATTATTTTAATGAGGAATCCCGGCAGGCCGGCGAGACCTTTGCCATGGTCACCGGCTGGATGGACCTGAATGACCAGGTATTTTACCTCGGCACCGACGGTGTTGCCGTTACCGGCCGGGTGACCATCGACGGCAGTGACTACTTTTTTGACAAGAACGGCGTTCTGCGTACCGGCTGGCTGGAACTGGACGGAAAACTATGCTACATCAAGGCCGACGGCTCCATGGCCACCGGCTGGCTGGATGACGGCATGGCCCGGTACTATCTGCGCGAGGATGGCACCCCCCTTACCGGCTGGCAGGAGTTGAGCGGAAAGCAATACTGTTTCCGGGAAGACGGTTCCATGGTCAGCGGCTGGCTGGAGGAGGAGGGCCGACGGTTCTATTTCGGCATCGACGGTTCCCTTGCAAAGGGAATGCTCTTCGTGGAGGGTAAGGGCTATTACTTCCGGGAGGACGGCACCCCCCACACCGGCTGGCTGACGTTGGATGAACGGACATACTATTTTGATTCCCAGGGTGTGATGGCTGTGGGTCCTGTAGAGATCGACGGTGTTACCCATTACTTCAGTCCCAGAGGTGTGAAGATTCTGCTGGTCAATCCCTGGAACTATCTGCCGGAAAACTACGACCCGGAGCTGGTCTACATCACGAACCGTGACCGGATGGAGGCCTCCTGCGCCGATGCCCTGAACCGGATGCTCAGCGACTGCGCCGCCGCGGGCCACAGCACCACCATCGCCTCCGGCTACCGGACCCAGGCAGACCAGGAGTGGCTGTTCCAGCGGAAGGTGAACTACTACCTGGATCTGGGCTACAGCCAGTCCAATGCCAAAACGGAAGCCGCCAAGACCATCGCTATTCCCGGCACCAGCGAACATCAGCTGGGACTGGCCGTGGACATTTCCGATGTGAGCTACCCTTACCTGGATGACGCCCAGGCGGATACTCCCGCCCAGCAATGGCTGATGGCCCATTGCCACGAGTACGGCTTCATCCTCCGTTATCCCAAGGACACCACCCATATCACTGGCATCATCTATGAGCCCTGGCACTACCGCTATGTGGGCGTGGATATTGCCACGGAGATCATGGAAAAGGGCATCACCCTGGAAGAATACCTGGGTGCCGTCCCCAATTCCTAAACCAAGAGCCCGTCAGCGCGCCCTGAGGGCGGCCGGCGGGCTTTTCATCATTTGAAAGGGAACCTATGTACAAAACACTCAGCGACCACTACCGGGAGCGCTTTGGCTGCAAGGTCTACAAGCTCTCCATCGACGCGGGCTTCACCTGTCCCAACCGGGACGGCACCTGCGGCAGCGGCGGCTGCATCTTCTGCTCCGGCGCCGGCAGCGGAGAGTTTGCCGAAAGCGGCACGGACATCACCGCCCAGCTGGAGCAGGCCAAAAAACGAGTCCGGGCGAAGGCCGGAAACGGCAAATTCATCGCCTATTTCCAGGCCTTTACCAACACCTACGGCCCTGTGGAGCTGCTGCGCAAGCGGTATCTGGAGGCCATTGCCCCGGCGGATATCCTGGGACTGGCCATCGGCACCCGGCCGGACTGCCTTCCCCAGGAGGTAATTGAACTCTTGTCGGAGATCAACCGGCTCAAGCCGGTATCCGTGGAGCTGGGTCTGCAATCCACCTGCCCCGAATCCATCCGCTACATTCGCAGGGGATATGAAAATGAAGTGTACTTTGACGCCGTGGCCCGGCTGAAAGCGGCCGGAATCGAGGTGGTGACCCATATCATCCTGGGTCTGCCCGGGGAGACCCCCGAAGACGCTGTTCAAACCACCCGGGACGCCATTGCGGCGGGAACCGACGGTGTTAAATTCCACCTGCTCCATGTGCTCCGGGATACAGACCTGGCCCGGGACTATGCGGAAGGAAAATTCCGGTGTCTGACTCTGGAAGAATACGGCCTTTGGCTGCGGCGCTGCGTCGCCCAGCTGCCGCCGGCTGTGGTGGTCCACAGGATCACCGGGGATGGGGCAAAAAAGGACCTCATCGCGCCGCTGTGGTCAGGGGATAAAAAGCGGGTGTTGAACTATCTGAATCAGCTTCTGCGGCAGTAAAAAAGCAAGGCGCTTTCACGCCTTGCTTTCGGAAAATTTAGAAGCGCAGGGACAGGCAGGACAGACCGCCATCCAACTTCCGGAACTCGGAGGTATCCACCAGAACAACGGGGTAGCCGGCGCTGCGGACAGCAGCCTCCACAGCGGGATAGCCCGTGGGAACGATGACAGTACCGTTGACCCAGATGCAGTTGGCTGCGTAGGCTTCCTCTTCGGGGATCTCAATGCGGTTATACTTGGCGAAGTCGGGCTTCTCTACAAACTCACCGGAGACCAGCATATTGCCGTTTTCCAGGTAGTTGACACCGGTCTTCAGGTGCAGCACCTCACTCAGGGCCACTTCGCTTCCGGTAAGGCCATGCTTATTGAGAATGGCGATAAACTGACGGATGCCCTCCTCATTGGTCCGGGCGGAGCGGCCCACATAGAAGTGGTCACCCACCATCATCACGTCGCCGCCCTCCAGGGTGCCGGGAGAGACGATATACTCGATCTTATCCTCGGGGAAAAATTCCCGGACAGCGCCGATGATCTCATCCTTCTCGCCGTTGCGGCTCTCCGCGCCGGGGTTGGTGATAATGGCGCACTTGCGGGTGATCACAGCAGGATCCTCCACGAAGCAGGAGTCGGGGTAGCGCTCATCAGCGGGCAGTACGGTGACTTTCACGCCGCAGGACTTCAGAGCTTCGATGTAGGTGTCGTGCTGCTGCAGGGCCTTTTCGTAATCCGGCTTGCCCAGCTGGGGATTGGAGGTGATACCCTCCACCATGGCCCGGCAGGGACGCCGGACGATCACATTCTGAAACATATTATCCTTCTTTCCGTTATCTATTCGTAATTTTCTGGTTTTTCCCAATTGGAAACGATTATACCCTCAATTTCCGGTTTCGTCAAGGGCCGCCTACGGCTCTTTTCCCTCGGTTTCCCTTGCCCTGATCCGCGAATTGTGTTATAATATCAGATAATGTATCCGCAGGAGGCAATCATCGTGAAAAAATTCTTGAAAATACTGTTGGTGCTGCTCCTTGTGCTGGCATTGCTGGGCGTCGCCGCCTGGGCTGTTCCCTACTATGTCATGGGCATCGACATCTTCGACCGCAGCGGCTGGTATGTCACCGAAGAGGGTGATACCCAATACTGGGACTATTACGGCGATCCGCTGACCGGGTGGCAGGAGATTGACGAAAAATGGTACTATTTTGGCGGCGATAATGCCTCCATGGTCACCGGCTGGCTGGAACTGGACGGTGCGCGTTATTACCTAAGCTCCAACGGTGTCCGCTATACCGGCTGGCTGAATCTGGATGGGGCAAGCTACTACTTAGATCCCTCCGACGCGGCCATGGCCACCGGCTGGCTGAAGCTGGAAGAAGGCACCTACTATCTGGACGACACCGGCCGCAAGCGCAGCGGCTGGCAGGATATCGGCGAAAACCGCTACTATCTGGATGAAGAGGGACTTCTGGTCACCGGCTGGTTCACCCAGGACGAAAACCGCTACTACCTGGGCGAGGACGGCGCCATGCACACCGGCTGGCTGGAAACCGAAGAAGGCAGGCGCTACCTGAACGAAAACGGTATCCTCCAATCCGGCTGGACAGACACACCCGAGGGCCGCTACTACCTCACCGAAGAGGGCTTCATCGCCACTGGCTGGCTGGAAACCGAGGAGGGCACCCTCTACTTGGATGAAAACGGCCAGCCCGTCACCGGCTGGGTGGAACTGGAAAACGGCAAATACTACCTCAATGAGACCGGCCTGGTCACCACCGGATGGCTGGAGCTGGAGGGTGAGCGCTACTACTTCCGGGACGACGGCGTCATGGCCCGGGGCAAGGTGATCATTGACGATACCGCCTTCTATTTCACCTCCACCGGCAAGCATGTGCAGATGGTCAACCGCTGGAATCCCGTACCCGATGATTACAGAACCCCGCTGGTCAGCTACGCCGGCTTCCAGATGGCCCAGGAGGCCTACGAGCCCCTGGTGGAGATGATCGGCCAGATCAAATCCCTGGGCTACTACAAGATCACCTCCGCCTACCGCAGCGTCAGCCACCAGCAGAACATCTGGAACAACCGCATGAACGGCTATCTGTCCTCCGGCTACAGCAAGGACAAGGCCTATGCCGCCGTTATTCAGTCCGTGGCCATCCCCGGCACCAGTGAGCACCACCTTGGCCTGGCTATCGACATCGACGGCGTAAAGGCCGTTCACAACTGGCTGGCGGAGCACAGCTGGGAATACGGCTTCATCGTCCGCTATCCCGACGGCAAGACCGACATCACCGGCATCATCTACGAACCCTGGCACTACCGCTATGTGGGTAAGGAGCTGGCCAAGGAGCTCTATGACCTGGGACTGACCATGGAAGAATACATGGACCAGCTGACCCAGGAGGAGGGCTACGGTGCAGGCACCGCCTCCAACCCGGAAAAATTCGGATAACACACCGCCGCCCGGCATACGCCGGGCGGTTTTTTCATGGACTGTACAGCATTTTTAACCAAATTATTTTCGAGATTTCTACCATTTGATGCATGGAAAAGGCAGGAATAATCTGGCATAATTATTTTGTATGAGTCTCCTCGGAGGCCAGATTCTTAGAAAGTGGAGGAATCCCAATGGCAATCAAAGCATCCGACAATTTTAAGGTCTACCACAATCCCAATGGACCTGACATTTCTACCCTGAACCGTCCCATCATCGAAGCCGACGGCCTGTACTTCAAGGACATCGACGGCACCGGCACTGTATCCCCCGTCAACGACTGGCGCCTGTCCCCCGCCGAGCGTGCCGCTGCCTATGTCAAGCTGATGACCGTGGACGAGAAGATCGGCCAGCTGTTCATCTCCGACTGGCGCATGGGTCCCAAGTACCCCTCCGCCCGCTTAAAGGGCCATGTGGCCGTAGCTGACGAGAGTGGCTGCGTGGACGAGGCTGAAGTGAACCAGAAGACCATCTTCGGCGAGCAGAAGCTCCCCGGCACAACCACCCTGATCAAGGAGTGGTTCGCCCGCCACACCATTCTCCGTGAGAACGCCCAGCCCGATGACCTGGCTGATTACTTAAACCAGCTCCAGGCCATTGCCGAGGAGTGCGAGCGCTTTGTGCCCGTCCAGGCTGCTTCCAACTCCCGGAACGAGAACGGTGAGATCGTCTTTGGCATGAACGACGCCGGCGGTGTGTTCCCCACCTGGCCCGGCACCCTGGGCATCGCAGCCGCCGTCAAGGGCAGCGGCATCGAAGTGGCTGACAAGTGGGCCGAGGCTACCAGAGAGAGCTGGGAGGCCTGCAACCTGCGCAAGGGCTATATGTACATGGTGGACTGCATGTCCGACCCCCGCTGGCAGCGCTCCTACGGCACCTTCGGTGAGGATCCCGCTCTGATCTGCCAGATTGCCGAGCATATCATCCCCCGGATCCAGGGCAGCGAAAACGGCGTGACCCAGGATGGCGTCGCCGTCACCACCAAGCACTTCCCCGGCGGTGGTCCTCGTGAGAACGGCTTTGACCCCCACTATGCCGCAGGTCAGTGGAACGTCTACGCCACCCCCGGCTCTTTGCAGAAGTACCACATGCCCGGCTTCAAGAGCGCTGTCGCCAAGAACACCTCCTCCATCATGCCCTACTACTCCAAGCCCGCCGCCCAGAAGTCCAGCGTGCAGCAGGACTGCGAAGGCAACGACGTCCGCTTCGACCCCTATGGCTTCGCCTACAACCGGGTGTTCATCCATGACATTCTCCGGGGCCAGATGGGCTTTAAGGGCTACATCAATTCCGACACCGGCATCGTCCACAATATGAAGTGGGGCGTTGAGATGCTGGACGAGCCCGAGCGTATCGGCTTTGCGATCCGCAACTCCGGCGTGGACGTGATCTCCGGTCTGTACGACAACAAGTTCGGCCGTGAATCCTATGACCGCGCCACCAACGGCTACTATGACACCCACACCCTGCCCGAGGGCTTCACTCCCGACATGGTCACCCTGAACGACGAGGCCATCGACCGGGCTGTCACCCGGACCTTGACCGAGATGTTCCAGCTGGGTATGTTTGAGAACACCTACCGCTGCGCCAAGAAGGCCAAGCAGACCATTGCCGACTCCCAGTACTGGGCAGACGCAGAGCTGGCTCACCGTCAGTCTGTTGTCCTGCTGAAGAACGACGGCACTCTGCCTCTGAATGCAGAAGGTAAGAAGGTCTATGTGGAAGCCTTCAAGAAGGATGCCAAGCAGGGCGAGCTGGCTACCTCCGCTCTGCGGGAAATGGTTGCCCAGGATGCTGTTCTGGTGGACGACTACAACGAGGCTGACATTGCCATCCTGTTCGTGAACCCCTCCTCCGGCGACTACTTCACCGCCACCGCCGGTTACCTGGAGCTGGATATCTGCGAGGGTAAGGTTGTTCCCAACGTGGACGACAACTGCCGTCCCATGGCTGAGACCCACCTGGAAACCACACTTACCGGTATTCATAAGCTGGCAGACATTGCTGCCGCTGTCCATGCCAAGGGCGGCAAGGTCATCTCCAACATCAACTTCCCCCTGGCCTGGCTGGTCGGCAACGTGGAGCGTAATGTGGATGCCCTGCTGGCAGGTTTCGAGACCTACCCCGCAGCCACTCTGGACGTGATTTTCGGCCGCTACAACCCCACCGGCAAACTGCCCATCACCCTGCCCAAGGGTGACGAGGTCCTGGCCGTCAACGAGCAGGGTGTCTGCATCTCCCCCAACGACGTCCCCGGCTTTGACAAGGACCAGTATATGCCCGAGTCCCTCAAGGACGAGAACGGCAAGGCTTATGCTTATCGGGATACTGCCGGTAATTACTACGAGCTGAACTTTGGACTGAGCTTCTAAGATGGCAATTACGATTTACAAGGAGAACACCCCCCGGATCCGGGGGGTGCTCTTTGATATGGACGGCCTGGTACTGGACACGGAGAAGCTCTACTGCCGCTTCTGGGTAGAGGCAGGTCGGTTTTACGGCTTCCCCATGACCCTGGACCAGGCTCTGAAAATGCGGGCAGCCAACGCACAGCTTAGCGAGCAGAACCTTCACAGCTTCTTCGGCCCCGCTGCGGATTACCGGAAATGTCGCGCCAAGCGCATCGAACTGATGGATGCGTTCATCGAGGAAAACGGCGTGGAAACAAAGCCGGGCATTGTGGAACTGCTGGATGCCCTGGATCAGCATGGAATTTCTGCCGCCATCACCAGCTCTGCCCCCAAGGATCGAATTAAACAGCATCTGGCTTCGGTGAACCTGCTGCATCGCTTTGCCGCCATCTGCAGCGGTCACGATGTTCCCAACGGCAAGCCCGCCCCGGATATCTATCTCCACGGTGCCGCTTCCCTGGGCCTGCGCCCCGAGGAATGCCTTGCTCTGGAGGATTCCCCCACGGGCATCCTGGCAGCATACCGGGCCGGCTGCGTGACTGTGATGGTTCCGGATATGGATCAACCGGATGAAACCACGGAAAAACTGCTTCACGCAAAGGCGGACAATCTGTCCGACGTGATCACCCTGCTTCCTTAAGAACCGAATAACCTGGTCTTTTCGTGGCAAACTGGCACGAGGTGATCACGATGGCGAAAAAAGGCATGAAGCGGCCCGATCTGACCGAAAAGCCCGGGAAGATGCCCGTTGTGCCCCAGATTCAGGGCAAGGCAAAGTCCGGCAAGAAGAAGGCCAACCCCATCATTGCTGAAACTATGGGTGCGGAGCAGAAGGTCTGGCACCCCGAGCGGCCCATTTCCCAGGCCCACGGCATCATTGACAATGACCTGGCCCGGGATAATCTGGAAAACGATCTGCCCTTTGCGGATCTGCAGGATCTGTAACAAAAAAGCGCCGCAAATGCGGCGCTTTTTTGTATTTCAACTTAGTCGTCGAAGCCGTTGGGGTTCTGGCTCTGCCAGTTCCAGGTGTCACGGCACATGTCGGTCTGGTCGTGCTTTGCGGTCCAGCCCAGCACCTCGCGGGACTTGGTGGGGTCGGCATAGCAGGTAGCCAGGTCGCCGGGACGGCGCTCGGCAATCACGTAGGGCACGGGGATGCCGTTGGCTGTCTCGAAAGCCTTGACCATGTCCAGCACGGAGTAACCGGTGCCGGTGCCCAGATTGAAGACGGCCTCGCCCTTGTTTTCCTGCATGTAGTCAACAGCTGCCACATGACCCTTGGCCAGGTCCACCACATGGATGTAGTCGCGGACGCCGGTGCCGTCGTGGGTGTCATAGTCATTGCCGAAGACGCTCAAAACCTTGCGCTTGCCGATGGCGGTCTGGGAGATGAAGGGCATCAGGTTGTTGGGGATGCCGTTGGGATGCTCGCCGATCTTGCCGGACTTATGGGCGCCCACGGGGTTGAAGTAGCGCAGCAGGACAACGCTCCACTCGGGATCGGCCTTGGCGATATCCCGCAGGATCTGCTCGCACATGTACTTGGTCCAGCCGTAGGGGTTGGTGCAGTTGCCGGTCTTGGAATTCTCACGCAGGGGCATCTCGTTGTCCCCGGAGTAGACGGTAGCGGAGGAGGAGAAGATGATCTTCTTGCAGCCACGGTTGCCCATGACTCTTGCCAGGACCATGGTGGAGATCAGATTGTTATCATAGTAAGCCAGCGGCTTTGCAACGCTCTCGCCCACGGCCTTCAGACCGGCGAAGTGGATGACGGCGCCGATCTCGTTCTCGTCGAAGATCTTGTTCAGCAGGGCCTCGTCACGGACATCGCCCTCGTAGAACTTGACGGAAACGCCGGTGATCTCCTTCACCCGCTCCAGGCTCTTGGCGCTGGAATTGTACAGATTATCCACCACGATGGGGGTGTGGCCGGTCTCGATCAGCTCCACACAGGTGTGGGAACCAATGTAGCCTGCGCCGCCGGTAACCAGAACATTCATAGCATTTACCTCCGGTAATTTTAATTTAGGATACTACCATTTTACTGGCAAAAACTCCGATTGTAAAGGGCTAAACCGACTATATTGGTATTATTTCAGATACATAACCGCCTCGTAAGGCCGCAGAATACCCTCACTGGGCCAGCTGTCATAATTGCTCAGAATGGGCTCCCCGGCAGTGTCCATGGTCCAGGCGGGATACTCCACGGTTTCGCCGGAGAAATTGGCGATGACGGTGAGCTTCTTGCTGCCGTCATCACGGGAATAGGCGAAAATATTGTCCCAGTCGGGCAGGATCTCAGTGTAATCGCCGTCCCGGATCACGTCCTGGTCTTTACGCAGCTGCACCAGGGCGCGGTAGTAATTCAGAACGGAATTGGGGTCTGCTTCCTGGGCTTCCACGTTCAGCTCGGTGTAGTTGGGATTGACCTTGATCCAGGGTTTGCCGGTGGTGAAGCCGGCGTGCTCGGAAGCATCCCACTGCATGGGGGTACGGGCATTGTCCCGGCCCTTGGCCCAGATGGACTCCATGACAGACTCATGGGAGCAGCCCTCAGCCAGGCGCTCGGCGGCCATATTGCGGATCTCGATATCCCGGTACTCCTCCAGCTCATAGCGGACATTGGTCATGCCCAGCTCCTGGCCCTGGTAGATGTAGGGGGTTCCCTGCATACCGAAGAGGATGGTAGCCAGCATGGTGGCGGCTCTGGGGGAGCCGTCGCCCCAACGGGAGACGATTCGGGGCAGGTCGTGGTTCTCCCAGAACAGGCTGTTCCAGCCCTTGCCATTGAGTTCCGTCTGCCATCTTCTCATGACCCGTTTCAAATCCGCCATGGGAAGCTTCTTGCAGTCCCACTTGAAGGGGCCGTCCTGGTCCAGGCAGATATGCTCGAACTGGAAGACCATGCTCAGCTCACTGCCGTCGGGGTTGGACCAGAGCTCAGCGGTCTCGGGGGTGGCGCTCCAGCACTCGCCCACGGTGACCAGATCCCGGCCCTTGAGCACAGCGGCAGACATTTCCTTGATGTACTTGTGCAGGTTGGGACCCTCGGCGGTGATGCCTTCATCCGGCACCTTGGCCACGGAGTCGATGACGTCCAGGCGGAAGCCGCCGGCGCCGTTGTCCGCCCACCAGTTCATCATGTCGTAGAGGGCATGGCGGACTTCGGGATTATCCCAGTTCAGGTCCGGCTGCTTCACGGAGTACTGGTGGAAGTAGAACTGCTGACAGCTTTCGCACCACTGCCAGGCGGAGCCGCCGAAGGTGGAGCGCATCTCATTGGGGGGGCAGTCGGGAGTGCCGTCACGCCAGACATACCAGTCGTGCTTGGGATTGGTCCGATCCTTTTTTGCCTCGATGAACCAGGGATGCTCGTCGGAGGTGTGGTTGAGCACCATGTCCACGATAATCTTTAAACCTCTTGCGTTGGCCTCGTCCAGCAGGCGCTTCATGTCCGCCAAACTGCCGAACAGGGGATCGATATCCTGGTAGTCGGAGATGTCGTAGCCGTTGTCATCCTGGGGGGACTTAAAGACGGGTCCCAGCCAGATGGCGTCCACGCCCAGAGATTTGATATAGTCCAGGCGGGAGATCAGACCGGGGATATCGCCGATGCCGTCGCCGTCGCTGTCCTGGAAGCTCCGGGGATATACTTCATAGATAGCGGCCTTCTGCCACCATTTAGCAGTTGTATTCATAGTAGAAAACCCTTTCTTTGAAACGTTTCAATACACTTGTATCATACTCCGAAACATTCTGGATGTCAATTCAGAGATTACTTCTTCCCCGACAATTCCCACGATCTTTTAAAGCCAAAAGAACCCGGAGCAAACACTCCGGGTTCTTTATCGCAGGAAAAATCAAGCCTCGGCGATGGCCTCGATCTCGCACAGCACGTTCTTGGGCAGAGTCTTCACAGCCACGCAGCTGCGGGCGGGCTTGGAAGTAAAGTACTTGGCGTAGACCTCGTTGAAGGCGGCGAAATCGCCCATGTCAGCCAGGAAGCAGGTGGTCTTGAACACCTTATCCATGCTGCTGCCGGCGGCCTCCAGGATGGCGGCCACGTTCTTGCAGCTCTGCTCAGCCTGGGCGGCGATGCCCTCGGGGATGGCGCCGCTGACGGGATCCACGGGGATCTGGCCGGAGGTGTAGACGAAGCCGTTGACCACGAAGCCCTGGGAGTAGGGGCCGATGGCGCCGGGAGCGTTGGTAGTAGCGATAACTTTCATAGTAATGACCTCTTTTCCTTTTTGTGGTAAGTCTATTCTATCTCAGCGAATGAAATTTGTAAAGGTGGTTCGCTCTTTTTCCGGGATGCCATAGGCTTCTTTTCCCAGGGCGATGGACTTCATCAGGAAGGTCATGTTCCTTGCCAGGGTCCGCATACCCTGCATACCCTCGGTGTCCTGTTCCGCCTCTCCGGGAGCGGAGCCGTGGAGAGAATTCCAGTACTGACCGGAGGCGATGGGCATGCCGGAGATGCCGAAGAACTTATTCATCTCGTCATAGGTCGCGGACAGGCCGCCCCGGCGTGCCACACAGACGGAGGTGCCCACCTTCATGGTCTTGGGGAAGGAAGCAGAATAGAAAAGCCGCTGCAGAAATGCCATCAGCGTTGCGTTGGCCGAAGCGTAATAGACAGGGCTTCCGATTACCAGGCCGTCGGCTTCCTTGAATTTCTCCGCTGCCTCGTTGACCAGGTCGTCAAATACACATTTTCCCAGCTTCCGGCACTGGCCGCAGGCGATGCAGCCCCGGATGGGCAGATGACCCACATGGAGAATTTCCACCTCCACACCCTCCTCCAGGAAGGTCTTTTCCATTTCCTTCAGGGCGGCGGCAGTGTTGCCGTTTGCCCGGGGAGAACCGTTGAGCATCAGAACTTTCATATTCTTTCCTCCAGTTAGTTTTATTTTGCAGTGATTTTCCGGCAAGCCACAGCCAGAGAGCGCAGATTGGAGCAGGGCAGCATCTCCACCGTTCCGCGGAAAACCTGGGCACTGTGCATATACTTCCACTTCCGCTCCGGGATCGGGTTGAGGATGACCACCTTTCCCGCCAGATTTTTGGATGTCTTCAGGGCCTGCAGCGCCCGCTTCTGGCCGGTGGTCTTGGTGTCAGACAGGATCAGCAGGGTGCTTCCCCTGCTCAGCGCAGCCGGGTGCATGGCGTTGATCTTCTCCAGGGCCTGGCTTAAGTCCGTGCCCCGGCCGTAGAGGCCTGTGCTGCGGACATATTCCCGGAACCGGTCCATATCCCGCAGGCTGAACACATCCGCCTCGTGGAGCCCCTCGGAAAAGAGGAACACCCGGGAGGAGTCCGACGCCTGGTTCAGATTCTGGATAAACCGCAGGGCAAATTCGGAAAACTGGATCATGGAGCCGGACACGTCGCACAGCAGCACCAGCTTCTTCCGGCGGGCATGTTTTTTCTTGTATTTCAGTGTGTAAAGCCCTCCGCCGGTCTCCAGACCCTTGCGGATGGTCCGGCGGAAATCCAGGGCGCTGTCCCGTCCGGCGCTGCTGCGGCGGGCGGACCGCTCCCCGTTGAGCTGCCGGGTGATACTCTGGATCAGCCCCACGGCCTTGGGAATATCCCCGTCCCGGAATTCCGAAATATCCCTGTACAGAAGTCCCAGCTCCGGGTCCGCCTCCATGGAACTTACTTCCGCATCCTCCATGCGCATCTGCTGCTCCAAAATGGAGCGGGCAAACACCGAATGGATAAAATTGCTGTAAAGCTCCGGATTCCGGGCGGCGGAATCCCGGTACTTTTCCAGCACCTGCCGCAGGCGGCGGCGCTGCGCCTCGTCCATGGCACCGTAGGCCATCCGCTGCTCCGGGGAAAAATCCATGGGGGCGCCGTTGAGGTTCAGTTCCTCATCGGCATGGCGGCGGCGCTTTTCCAGTTCCTGCCGGACCAGGGCATTTCTGGCCCGCAGGGCGTCCTCCGGCAGGAAAAATGCGCTGAACACCTGGTCAAAGGTCTTCTGCTCCTCCCGGGACTTGGCGTACACCGTCCGCAGGGCCGTCTTCACCAGTTCCCGGTCCTCCAGCCCCAGCTGTATCAGGATCTTGCAGGCATCCGCCGTCTCCTGTGGGCTCACATTCAGCCCCTCCGATTGGAGCATATGGGAAAAGGCAGCCATCTTTTCCAGATAGACCCCCTGCTCAGCCATTTTCCCCTCCGTAATTCCAGGCCCCCAGCACATCCATCTTCTCGATTTCCAGCAGATCCTCCTGCTCTTTCAGCAGGAATCCGGCGGTGGATTTCAGCGCCTGGGGTGTCAGCTTCCGGATACCCAGGGCATCCAGAGCCGAGGCCCAGTCCAGAGTCTCGGCGATGGAGGGCTTTTTCAGAATCTTCTCACTGCCCCGGATCTTCTGCACCGCCAGGGCTACCTGGGCGCTGAGCTGTTCATCCACCTGGGGAAGCTTTTTCCGAATGATGGCCAGTTCCTTTTCCATAGTGGGATAGGAGATGTAAAGATACGCGCAGCGGCGGCGCAGGGCCTCGCTGAGGGGCCGGGCCCGGTTGGAGGTCAAAACCACAAAGGGGATGGACTTTGCCCGGACGGTACCCACCTCGGGAATGGTCACCTGCATCTCGGAGAGCAGTTCCAGCAGGAAGGCTTCAAATTCCTCGTCCGCCTTGTCGATCTCATCGATCAGCAGGACTACCGGCTTTTCCGACCGGATGGATTTCAGCAGAGGCCGCTCCAGCAGATATTCATCTGAAAAGAGGCTCCGGGTCATGGCATCGGTATCTTCCCTGCCCATATTTACCTGTATGGAGAGCAGCTGCTTCTGATAGTTCCACTCATACAGCGCCTTGCTCTCGTCCAGGCCTTCATAGCACTGGAGCCGGACCAGCTCCCGGTCCAGACTGGAGGCCATGACCTTGGCGATCTCCGTCTTGCCCACGCCTGCGGCGCCCTCAATAAGCAGAGGCCGCCCCAGTGCCAGGGCCACGGCCAGCACCGTGACCAGCGTATCGTCATAGACATAGCGGGCTTCATCCATTTTCTGCTTCAATTGCTGAAGGTCCATCCATATCCCTCCATTGATATTTTTCATATATCATAGCAGAAATCCCTCCCATTTACAATGGTGCGAATTCTTCCTTTCCTCCCAACTTTTCTGATAGATCGGGGGAATTGATCTCTTAGTTCTATGGAAACGTTTCAGTTTCTTTACTTTTCCTATTTACATATTTCCCGCCAAAGTGTATGATATAGAGACGAAACCTGTATCACCCCCTGTTACAGCTGACCGAAACCGGTGATATGGCATTCAATACTTCTGGAGGTACTCCCATGAGAAAATTCACCGCGATCCTTTCCCTGGTTCTGGCGCTTTGCCTTCTGGCCGGCTGCGCCGGTTCTCCCGTCATTTATTATACTGACTGCACCTGTCCCGCCGTGGAGTATCAGCCCGCTCCCAGCTCTCCCGCCGATTCTCCCGCTGTTACCGTCCCCGTCACCGAGGGCGCTCTGAAGACCGGGCTTGCCATCGTGACCACCCTGAAGGACAGCACCCCCGCCTCCGCAGAAGCCGAGGGTGTTGCCAAGTATGATGTGACCATCGCCGCCGTCAATGTGGACGACAACGGCATCATCGCCGCCTGCTACATCGATTCCATCGGTGCCGAAGTGAAGTTCGGTGCGGACGGTGTCATCACTTCCGAAACCGCTTCCGTAGCCACCAAGAACGAACTGGGTGACAGCTACGGCATGAAGGCCTACGGCGGTGCCACCTATGAGTGGTACGAGCAGGCCGCTGCCCTGGCGGATTTTGCTCTGGGTAAGACCGTGGAAGAGCTCCGCTCCGGCGCTGTGGGCGAATCCGGCAAGGCAGCCGACGCGGATCTGGCCACCACTGCCACCATCTACCTGGGCGGCTATGTGGACGCCATCGAGAAGGCCGTGGCCAACGCCCAGCACCTGGGTGCCCAGTCCGGCGATGCGCTGAAGGTTGCCGTTCTGGCTTCCCTTTCCGATTCTGCCGGAGCCGATGCGGAGAATGCCGGCAATGCACAGCTGAATGTGGATGCCGCCGCCATCACCATGGCAGATGATGTGATCACCTCCGCCGCCATCGACTCCGTCCAGGCCAAGGTTGCCTTTGACGCTTCCGGCGCCATCACCTCCGACATTTCCGCCCCTGTCCAGACCAAGAACGAGCTGGGCGAAGCCTACGGCATGAAGGCATGGGCAAATGCCAAGTACGAGTGGAACGAGCAGGCCGCCAACTTTGCCGCCTATATCACCGGCAAGACGGCCGATGAGGTCTCCGGTATCGCCATCGACGAGGGCACCAAGCCCACCGACGCCGACCTTTCCACCTCCGTCACCATCGCCATCGGCGGTTTTCTGGCACTGATTGCCAAGGCGGCCCAGTAATGCGGCGCGGCATTGCTCTTCTGCTTCTGCTCTCCCTGCTCCTGACCGGCTGCGCCGGAAATAAGGAACCGGAAACGAAGCAGTACACCGCCACCTTTCTGACCCTCTTCGATACCGTCACCAACATCGTGGGCCGGGCCGAAAATGAGCAGGCTCACATGGAAACGGCCCAGCAGATCCATGACCGGCTGCTGGTATATCATCAGCTTTTCGACATCTACAACGACTACGAGGGTCTGAACAATTTAAAAACCGTCAATGACAACGCAGGTATCGCCCCCGTTGTGGTGGACCGGGCCATTATTGACCTGTTGCTGGATTGCCGGGAGTATCAGCAGCTTACCGGAGGCCTGGTGAATGTGGCCATGGGCAGCGTGCTGAAGCTCTGGCACGAAGCCAGGAACGACAGTCTTAACGACATTGCCAATGCCTACCTGCCCGCCGGTGAAAAACTGGCCGCAGCGGCAGAGCACATGGATTTTTCCTGTGTGGCCATCGATGAAGAAGCTTCCACCGTCTTCATCACCGACCCGGAAACCCGTCTGGACGTGGGTGCGGTGGCCAAGGGCTGGTCCGTCCAGCACGTTGCCGAGAATACTCCCGCGGGACTGCTGATCAGCGTAGGCGGCAACGTCATCGCCACCGGCCCCAAGGACGCAAACGGCACCCCCTGGCGGGTGGGCGTCCAGAATCCCGACGGTGGTGAAAACTACCTGCACACCTTAAACATTACCGGCGGTAGTGTGGTCACCAGCGGTGATTACCAGCGCTGCTACATGGTGGACGGAAAGATCTACCACCACATTATTGACCCAGCCACCCTCTATCCCAGCAGCTATTGGCGCAGCGTCACCGTGATCTGTGCCGATTCCGGCCTGGCAGATGCTCTTTCCACAGCCCTGTTCCTGCTTCCCTACGAAGAAGGACTGGCCCTGGCGGAACGCTGTGATGCCCAGGCCATGTGGGTCAACGAAGCGGGGGAACAATTCTATACCCCCGGCTTTGAAGACTATATCCGAACCTAAATCGAGGTGAAAGAATGAACAAGCTGTTTTTTGGCGGTATTCACCCCAAATACAACAAAGAGATGTCCACCCGGATCACGGATTTCCGCACGATTTGTCCCCTGTCTGTGGTGATTCCCATGCAGCAGCACATCGGTGCCCCCTGCGCCCCCCTGGTTCACGTGGGTGACCGGGTGCTGGTAGGCCAGAAGATCGGCGATGGCGAAGGCCTGTGCGTCCCTGTTCATGCCTCCGTCTCCGGCATCGTCACCGCCATCGAGCCCCGGCCCCATGTGTCCGGCCGGGCGGTAATGTCGGTGGTCATTGAAAACGACGGCAAGAACGAAGCTGTCCCCCACATCCCCGCGGATCTGGACAGTCTGAGCAACGATGATATCCTCCACCGTATCCGGGAGGCGGGCATCGTGGGTATGGGCGGCGCTGCCTTCCCCGGTAACGTCAAGGCCCTCAGCGCCATGGGAAACGTGGACACCCTTATCGCCAACGCCTGTGAGTGCGAACCCTATATCACCGCCGACGATTTCATGCTCCGCACCGCTGCGGAGGATGTGCTGCAGGGCATGCGGATTCTCAAGCGTCTGCTGAATCCCGGCCGGGTGGTACTGGCCGTGGAGGATAATAAGATTGAGGCCATCGAGAAGGTCAGAAGTCTTCATAAAGAATTCCCCGACATTGAGCTGGCCGTACTGCCCACTATGTACCCCCAGGGTGCGGAAAAGCAGCTGGTCCAGTCCGTGACCAAGCGTGAGGTCAAGCCCGGCCAGCTGCCGGTGAGCGTAGGTTGTGCCGTGTTCAATGTGTCCACCTTCGCTTCCATCTACCGGGCCGTGTGTCTGGGGCAGCCGCTGACGAAACGTATCGTCACCGTCTCCGGCGAAGCAATCGCCGATCCCCAGAACTTCCTGGTTCCCATCGGTACCAGCTTCCACGATCTCATTCAGGTTGCTGGCGGTCTGCACGGCAAGACTGAGCGCGTCATCTCCGGCGGCCCCATGATGGGCGTTGCCCAGAGTGATCTGAATGTGCCTGTCATCAAGGCCACCAACTCCGTCCTGTGCCTGCTCAAAGATGTGAACGGCGCGGCAGAGAACCCGGTGTGCCTGCGCTGCGGCAAGTGCGTGGCGGTCTGCCCCATGCGCCTGCAGCCCCTGTACATGTACCGCTTCCAGAAGGCGGGCCGTGTGGAGGAACTGAAACGTCTGAATATTCTGGACTGCATGGAGTGCGGCAGCTGCGCTTTCACCTGTCCCGGAAAGCTGCCCCTGGTGGAAACCTTCCGCAAGGGCAAACAAATGGTAAGGGAGGCAAGTGCAAAATGAATCTGACCGTTGCTTCCTCTCCCCACATTCGGGGAAATTTCCGGACCAACCGGATCATGCTGGATGTGGTGCTGGCGTTGCTGCCCGCTCTGGCTGTGGGTGCTGCCTTCCAGGGCCCCCGGGCGCTGGTGGTAGCCCTGCTGTCCGTCAGCAGCTGTGTGGTGGCGGAATATCTGTACGCCATGATTACAAAGACCCGCAACACGACAGTGGACGGCTCCGCCATGGTCACAGGCCTCTTACTGGCCATGACCCTGCCTGCCACCGTGCCCTACTGGCAGGTAATTCTGGGCGATGTGTTCGCCATCATCTGTATCAAAGCCCTCTGCGGCGGCCTGGGCCAGAATATTTTCAACCCCGCCCTGGCGGCCCGGGCATTCATGCTGCTGATTTACCCCGTGGGTCTGACCCGCTTCCAGGGGCTGGACGGCGTCACCGCCGCCACCCCTCTGCACCACATGGTCATGCCCGCCCTGCCGGAGGAAACTCTGGGCCAGATGTTTGTGGGCCGCTGCCCCGGCACCATCGGTGAGGTTTCCGCCCTGGCCCTGCTCATCGGCGGCGCTTACCTGGTCTTAAGAAAGGTCATCTCCATTCGAATTCCCGCCGCTTACCTGGGCACCGTGGCTGTGGTGACCCTGGTCTTCTCCAGAACCGGCGATCCTGTCAGCTGGATGCTCTACAGTCTGCTCTCCGGCGGTGTGATGCTGGGCGCCATCTTCATGGCCACCGACTATGCCACCTCCCCCGCCACCCCCGTGGGCCAGGTGGTCTACGGCATCGGCTGCGGCATCTTGACCGTATTCTTCCGCTATAACGGTCTGTTCCCGGAGGGTGTCACCTACGCCATCCTCATCATGAACGCCTTCGTCTGGTTTATCGACCGCCACACCGCCATGCGCCGCTTCGGCACCGGAAAGGGGGAGTACAAGGCATGAAAAAATCCATTCTGATTCCCATTCTTTCCCTTATCCTCTGCGCCGGACTGCTCTTCGGTGTGACCATGGCAACCTCCGGCATGTATCTGGACAATTCCCGTGCCTGGCATCTGAAGGATCTGAAAATGATGCTCCCCGGCGCCACGGAATTTACCGTGGAGCCCTATGACGGTGAGGATGCCAATATCGTCTCCGTCCACAAGGCCGACATCGGCTATGTCATCGAAACCCGTACCTACGGCTACGCCGGGGATATCACCATGCTGGTGGGCGTAAACCGGGACGGCAAGGTCACCGGCCTGGTGGTCCGCGACCAGTCTGAGACCGTGGGTCTTGGTGCCAACGCCCTGTCTGACACGGATTTTCTGGCCCAGTTCCTGAACAAAACCGGCTCCTTCGCCATCGGCGCTCCCGGCGCTGATGCCTTCTCCGGCGCCACCGGGGAAGCTTCCACCGGCGAAGAGATCTATGTGGATGGCATCACCGGTGCTACCGTCACCTCCAAGGCCATCGCCCGGTGTGTCAGTTCCGCCGTTGGCTATGTCACCGGCGCGGATGTAGAATCCGGCGCCACTTCCTGGGGAGGTTAAGCTATGAAAAAGTACTTACTCAATGCCTTCCTGGCAGCCGTGTTCACCCTAATATTGCTTGCCATGGTCATCGCCCGGGCTATTTGCCCCGTGCTGGTGTTCCCCGGCTTCGGCATTCCCAACCTGGTGCTGATTTCCCTGGTGGCCCTGCTGCTGGACCACTACCTGGTCAAGGATGCCCCCCGGTGCTACATCTGCATCCCGGTGTTCGCGTTTCTGAGTTTTGGTCTGCTGCCCTACTGTGCGGGCTTTGCCGCTCCCGGTGAGGTACTGACTCTGGGTATCAAGGGCAGCATTGTATTCACCGCAACCACCTGGCTGTTCACCTCTATGGCAGACCGGATCTCCACCGGTCCCCAGGCCCGGCTGGCCCCGGTCATGAGCGCAATTGGTCTTTACCTGGCCTCCCAGTGCTTCATGGGCATGTTCTAAACGACAAAAAGGACGGCTTTCAGCCGTCCTTTTTCTTATTTCAGCAAACTTGCAGGAATCTCCGCCGCCATCCGTTCATAGCCCAACCGGCTTGGATGGAGATGATCACCGGAATCATACTCAGGCCTGAAATGGTCCGGTTTTTCCGGATCCCGGAGAATGGCATCGAAGTCGATGCAGCCGTCAATGAGGTCCGTGGTACGGATAAATTCGTTGTAAGCATGGCGCATCTCCTGGCGGAATGGGGCGTCGGTGCGCCAACCGCCCATGGGCAGCAGCGTGCCCACATAGACCTTGTAGCCCATTTCCCGGGCCTGGGAGATATAGTCCTTCAGTCCGTCGATCAGTTCCTCCACCGTGGGCAGGTCGCTCATGGGTCGGAACACATTTTTCTCCTCTCCCACCGGGTGGATGATGTCATTGATACCCTGCTGGATGATCACCGTGTCGGCACCGTCCGTGGGCACCTCATGGGCAAAGCGGTGCTCACCGGAGAGGCCGTAGCTCTCATAGGTCAAACAGCTGTACTGCCGCAGGATCCGGGAGCCGGAGGTTGCCCGGCGGATAACGGCAGTTTTGTGATAGCCCTCACGGAAGCACCGCAGAGCCAGGCAGTCCGGCCAGTCCTGAGCGGTGATGGAGTCGCCGTAGCAGACAATGGCCCGATTTTCCCTCTCCGTCAGCACGGAAACATTGCTGAGGAAATAGAACAGATGGGTCTTCCGGGAGGTTTCCAGATCGATATGCGCATCCTCCGTCCGGTCGCCGTTGGCATACAGGCCTTCGGACAAAGGCCCCTGGGCATAGACCACGCTGCGCATCAGGGTGAAATTGGCGAAGTAGAAGCTGACCTGAATGATCTCCCCGGCACGCAGGGGGATCTCCAGCGGATCGCTGACCACATTTTCCCCCGCCAGAATGGTCACGTGCCGGTTTCCCTCGAAGGTCACTGGATAGAATTTTCCGCCGTAAAATACGGTAGCCCGGGTGAAGTTAACAGGCTCGGTGCCGCAGTAGTTGTCAAAGGTCAGCCGCACCCCGGTGCCGGAGAAGGGAATATGGATGGGATACCGGATGGTGATATTCCGGGCATAGCGCTCCGGGCGGTTCTCCGCCACGGACACGGCGTTGCCCCAGACACTGACCCAGCGCTGATTCTCGTTCATATGCATACCTCTCTCTGTTTCGGTTCTTTGCCTTCTCCGAAAATGCGGATCATCTCCCGGGTCAGGCTGTAGCCATCGTCGTCGATGGGCAGCGCGCCTCTGTGGTGCCACTGGGCCAGGGCCAGCTCGTTTTCATCCAGGGTGATGGTATCATCCCCATCCAGGTCGCAGAAAAAGCCCAGTAAGATATTGCCGTCAATGCCCCAGGGCTGACTTTTGTAGTAGCGGATGTTTTTGACCTTCAGCCCCACTTCCTCCATCACTTCCCGCCTAACCGTCTGCTCCACGGTCTCGCCGATCTCCGTAAATCCGGCGATGAGGGCGTAGTGGGTGTAGCCCCGGCCGGCATACTTGGTCAGGACAATCCGGTCCCCATCGGTGACGCCCACGATAATGGCGGGATTGATCCTGGGGAAGATCATATTCCCGCAGTTCGGGCAGCGCATCATCCGTTCCACTTCATCGTGGACGGTCCGTTCGCCGCAGCGGCCGCAAAAATAACTGCTTTCGTACCATCTGTGCAGATGCCAGCCGGTCATGGCGGCGTAGCAGAAGGTATTATCCGCTTCATAGCGCAGCTGCCGGACAGGGACATATTGAAAAGCCCCCTCCTCCGCCGGTTTCAGGCGCAGATAGTAATTCACCCCGTGGAGCCGGAAGGCGTACCGCAGATCACCCCCGGCCTGGGATACTGTGGGAAATCCCAGCACACCATCGGAGCTGCGATTCACCAGCAGGGAATTTCCCCGGAAGGAAAGCACCGCGTCCTGTTCCCGGGGCGGTACCGGTTTATATTCATTTTCCAGCCGGCCAAAGGCCAGATCCTGCAGCATGTTCTTCTCCTCTTTTCACTGATTTTGAATATTATACCATGGTTTTTCCCCAATGTACAGAAAAAACCGCCGTTCTTACGAACGGCGGTTTTCTATGGATCAATATTTTCTGGACAGCAGCTTCTCTGCCTCTTCCCGGCTGATCTCGCCGGAATTGCACTTGGACATGATCTGCACATCCTTGTCATTGAGCTTGTAGAACAGGTAGAAAATGCCCGCAACGGCAAGACCGATGGTGGGAATCAATGCGTAGACGATCCACAGGCCCTGGATGGCCTGGGCGCTCTGCTGGATGCCCAGCGCTTCCAGTTCGGCAAAGTCCGAGGCCTGGACGCTGACCCAGTTAAACAGTCCCAGCAGGAACAGGGCAAGGGAAGAGGACACCGCGGCGGTGAGCTTCACGGAGAAGGTCTGGATGGCAAAGGTGATGCCGGTAGCGCTGACACCGGACTTATAGCGGCCATACTCGGCACAGTCGGGGGTGAACATAAAGGCCAGAACACCCTGGATACTGGCGGGGGCTGCCCGGAGAACATTGAGCACGATGAACAGTGTCTTATTCTCCCAGCCGGTGAAGAAAATCGCAAAGCCGAAGAGGACGTTGAGGAGGTTGCACAGCATCAGCACCTTCATCTTGTCGTGCTTCTTCACAATCTTGGGAGCCAGGAAGGCGGCAACGAAGCCGGGCACCGCAGAAAGGGCGCCCAGGAGCATATTGAACATGGAGCTGCCGAAGAGGTAAAAGGAGGCCAGCAGTCCCAGAGCGTTGGAGGTCTTCAGCGCGTCCATGGCCATGTAGCCGCCGTAGTAAGTGACCAGGTACTTATTGTTCTTCAGATAGTGCCACATCTGCCGGAATGTAAACCGCTCCTCGGCATCGCCGGGGTGGTAGTTGCGCTCGCGGCAGTTGGTGCACAGGGGGATCATGCAGATGGTGCTGAACACGGACAGGATCACCACGGTCCAGGTGGCGGAAAGACCCACCTTTTCAGAGATGAGCACGGTAAGGATCACGCCGTAGAGTCCCTGGCCCAGACCGGAGTAGATACGGTTGATGGAGAGCAGCTCAGTGCGCTCCTGGAGGTTGTCGGTCATGGTGTTCAGCATGGCATAGGCGGGGGCGTCAGTCAGGGTATACACGGTGTCCCAGAGCACATAGGCAGTGCCGAACCAAACCAGCTTCGCCGTTTCGCTCAGGGCGCCGGGAATGGAGAAAATACCGATGGTGACAAAGGGCATCAGCGCCGTGGAAAAGCGAAGCCAGGGCAGGCTCTTGAGGCCATTCTTGAACTGGATCCGGTCAAAGAGGAAGCCAAAGAGGGGATCGTTGATGGCATCCCATACCTTCACGATCAGCAGCACCAGCGCAACCTTCTTCAGGTCGATGCCCTGCATGGCAAGGTAAGTGGAGATAAATCCTGCTGTGAGGGCATAGTAGACATTCTGGCCCACAAAATAGGTCCAGTAGCTGCGCCGTTCCTTTTGTGTGGTCATATAGCCGGGCGGGTTCGGTTTCATGGCATATTTCCTCCGTTTTCTACCAAATTTCACCATAATCGTACCACTTCCCCCGGGGGAAGTCAACACAAACAGAAATCCCGGGTATGAAAACATACCCGGGACACATGGGAACTTATACTCTTCTCAGCGCCTCGATGGGGTTGAGGTTTGCCGCCTTCACAGCCGGAAGCAGGCCAAAGATCACACCGATGACGATGGAGAATACTACGGAAATCGCGATGGCCGCCACATCGATGGCCACTGGGATCTGCATCAGAGAGGAGATCAGCTGGGCCAGACCGATGCCGCTGGCCACACCGATGATGCCGCCCAGAGAGGTCAGCACCGCCGCCTCCGTCAGAAACTGGAAGAGGATCCGCTTTTTCTTGGCTCCGATCGCCTTCTTCAGGCCAATTTCGGAAGTACGCTCCGTGACGGATACCAGCATGATGTTCATTACGCCGATACCACCCACCAGCAGAGAGATGCTGGCGATCCAGATCAGCTGGGCGTTGGTGGATTCGGACATTTTCTGCAGCTGCTGGGCCTGTTCCAGCATATCCTGGCTGCGGTAATCAAACTGGGAATTCTCCCGGTCCTGGATCTGCTTTTCCGTCAGCAGGTCCGCAGCGGCCTTGCCCGCGGAGGTCATGATATCGGTATTTTTCACTTTGATGGCCACATTCTGAGGCTCGTCAAACTGGTAAGCGGTGGGCCAGGTGGCCAGGGGAATGTAGATGGCACCGGAAGAGGTATCCGCGTACATCCAGTAGTCGTTAATGGAATTGATGGTGGGGACAAATTCCTCGCTGAGGGCAACCACGCCCACCACAGTGAACACATCGCCCTTCATTTCGATGCACTCGCCCACAGGGTTCTCACCGCCGAAGAGCGTGGTCACGGTTGTGGTATCCACCAGGGCAACCTTCCGGAAGCTCTCAAAATCCCGGGATGTAAAGCCCCGGCCGGATTTCACCTGGTAGCCGTAGACATTCAGATAATGTTCGTCGATACCATAGACCTCACCGTTGAACTGGGCATTGCGGTAATAGATCTGCTCGGCGTAATTACGGGAGCTATAAAGGGACACCGCCTCTACACCGGAGATCTCTTCCAGTTCCTCCCGGGTCTGCTCGCTGATGGTTCGCACGCCCTGGGGGATGCCGTTCCAGCTCATGTCGTAGGGATAGCCTCCCTGGTTCAGCTGGACCGTGACCACATTATTGCCGGCACCGATGAGGTTTTCCTTGATCTGTTCATTGGTGCCCTTGATGGTGGACACGATGGTGATGATAGCAGCGATGCCGATGATGATGCCCAGCATGGTCAAAATGGAGCGCATCTTGTGGCCCCAGATTCCCTGGAAGGCAAGCCGGATATTTTCAAACATAGCTTACCTCCTTACTCATACAGGGCGCTGAGGTCACTCTCAAGAGTTTCCGCGCCGGGTTTCAGATTCTTTCCATGGGGGAAGGCCACGAAGTCCTCTTCGCTCAGACCTCCCAGGATCTCGGTGTAGCTGCCCCAGAGGGATTTGCCCGTGGTGACATAGCGCTGCTCCAGCATGCCATCGGCACCCCGGACCCAGACATAGCTCCGGCCGCCCTCGGTACGCAGGAAGGGATTTTCCAGATATACACCGTGCTCGGAGGTGCCGGCAGAGAACTGGATGTTCACATAGCTGCCGGACTGCAGGTCCGCGCTCTCCTCCACAAAGACCCGGAAGGGATAGTAGGAGGCAGTGGGATTGCCCATGCCGTTCCAGTAACCGTCGGAGCTGGGATAATCGCCCAGGGATTCCACTCTGCCCACATAAGTCATGCCGGTATTCCAGTCGTTGATGGTGACCTCCTGGCCCAAGACCATGGAATCCCGTTCCAGCTCACTGACGGAGCCCTCCACAAAGAAGCCGCCACCGGCACTGATTTTTATCAGCGGCTGCTGCAGCATCTGTGCCTCATCCTCGCTGATCAGTGAAACTACCATGCCGTCGATCTGGGCATAGACATTGCCGTCGCTGACCTCGGTCTGGGCGATTTTGTAGTTGGCTTCCGCCATCTTGATATTGAATTCCAGTTCCTTGATGGTCTTCTCCTGCTCCTTGCGCATTTCGGCGATCTGGGCGGAGGTAAAGCCGCTGCCGAAATCAATCTCGGGCTCCTTTTCTGCCTCCTGGTCCGGCTTCAGCATATGATCCTGGACCATGTAGGCGTCAAAGAACTGGAAGCTGTATTTACCGGTCTGGGAATCCCGGATCACATAAATACCCTGCCAGGTCAGTCGGGTTGCCAGCGCCTGGTTTCCTTCGGTGACCTTGAATACCACATAAAAACTGCTGACTGTCACCGGTTCCACAGGCTCAGAGGGCTCGGTGGGATCTTCAGAGGGTTCCGTGGGATTCTCGGAGGGTTCCGTGGGATTCTCAGAGGGTTCGGTGGGATTCTCGGAGGGTTCAGTGGGATCCTCAGAGGGCTCGGTGGGGTCCTCGGAGGGCTCGGTGGGATCTTCAGAAGGCTCGGTGGGATCCTCGGAAGGCTCCGTGGGATCCTCGGAGGGCTCGGTGGGATCTTCAGAAGGCTCGGTGGGGTCCTCGGAGGGCTCGGTGGGATCTTCAGAAGGCTCGGTGGGATCCTCGGAGGGTTCGGTGGCATCTTCGGAAGGCTCCGTGGGATCCTCGGAGGGCTCGGTGGAATCCACGGAGGGCTCCGTGGGATCTTCGGAGGGAGCGGTGGACTCCTCCGGTACGGGTGAGGGACTGGAGGGAGTCTTGTCCGCCTCCGCCTGCTGCTTTTCCAGATTGATGGTCTGGTACTCCCCGGCTGTCCTGATCAGTGCGTCCAGGATCTCCTCACTGATGGGAGAAGCGCTGTTCAGCCAGCAGATCAGTGCCTTTTCCGGGGTACTTCCGTCGAAATCCGTATTTTCGGAAATTTTATATGCCTGGGTCAGAAGTTCACCCAGATCCACCTCTTCGTCAGGCTTTTCGCTGGGCTTCGGGATCACCATGGGCCGCATGGCATTGATCTCCCGCAGACGCTTCTTCGCATCCTCCAGCTGCAGTTTCACCTTTTCCACATCCAGACGCTTCCGCTCCAGAGTAAGATCGGACAGGGTGGTATCAAAGGTCAGGAGCACATCGCCCTTTTTGACCATCTGGCCCTGCTGCACCTTGATCTCCGTGACAGACTGGGTGGTGGAGAGGAATACGGTCTGGACGCCATCCGTCTGCACGAAGCCGTAGCTCTCCTGGGAATCGCCCCAGTACTCGGTCATGCCTACATAATTGAATGGGAACACCTTCACAGGCTCGCCGCCGGTATTGCCGCTGTAAAACCAGATACCGGCACCGATGGCAGCCACCAGTACCAAGCTCACCAGGCTCAGGAGAATCTTTTTGCCTTTAGACTTCCGCTTCATCGTATCTTCCTCCTCTCCTGGATTCGCCGCTGCGCAGCTCACCATCCAGTATGTAGCAGATCCGGTCAGCGCACTCGGCAATGGACTGCTCGTGGGTGATCATGATGATGGTCATGCCCTCCCGGCTTAAGTTCCGGAAAATCTCCATGATCTGATTTCCGGCCTTGGTATCCAGGGCGCCGGTAGGCTCGTCCGCCAGCAGCAGCGCAGGCTTCGTGACCATGGCCCGGGCGATGGCCACACGCTGGCACTGGCCGCCGGAGAGCTGGTTGGGCAGAAAATGGATCCGCTCCTCCAGGCCCACGGCTTTCAGGGCCTCTTCCGCCCGGCGGCGGCGCTCCTTCTGGGGCACACCCGCATAGAGCAGGGGCAGCGCCACATTATCCAGGGCATCCATTTTGGGCAGCAGGTGGAAGGACTGGAACACAAAGCCGATATGCTTGTTGCGGATATCCGCCAGCTGGTCATCGCTCATATCCTTCAGATCCTTGCCCTCCAGTTCCAGGGAGCCGGAGGTAGGCACATCCAGACAGCCGATGAGATTCATCAGCGTGGTCTTACCGGAGCCAGAAGGTCCCATGATAGCCAGGTAATCTCCCTGCTCCACGGTCAGATTCACATTCTTCAGCACCCGCACCGGTTCCTTGCCCTGGACGTAGTCCTTACAGATATCGGTCAGTTTCAGAATGGCCATTACGCCACCCCGCCTTCTTCTGCTGCGGGCTCATCGTGGGTGGTGCTGACACCCTCAGCACAGAGCTCCCCATCCGGGAACGCGATGTAATCCTCCTCGGTCAGGCCTTCCAGGATCTCCATGGTATCCAGCATAAAGTTGTACTCACCAACCAGGACGCCCCGCTTCTCCAGCTTGCCGCCCCGCTCAGCCCAGACATAGGCAGTGCCGTCTTCCTCATAGCAGATGAACGCGCTGCTGATGGACAGCGCAGTAGTTTCCTCCTCGCCGCTGTCCAGTTCCAGATACACGTGCTGACCCAGCAGCAGGCCTTCGGAGGATTCCAGTTCCACATAGAAAGGATACTTGCTGGAAGAAGCCATGGTATCCATATTGCCGCCGTAGTACATGTCATTGTCATTTCCCTGGCTGGGGCTTTCGTAGTCCACCAGAGTCACGGTACCGAACCAGAAGACGTTCTCATCCGTGCGGGAGACGATCTTCATCCGGCTGCCCTCCACGATGCCGCCTCGCTGCAGCTCACCCAGAGTGCCCTTGATCCGGAAGGAACCGGCCTGCTGGATGGTGATGTAAGCCAGGGGATTACCGTAATTGTCATAGCCGTTCTCATTGACGCCGGTGATCCGTCCTGTGACAGGAGAAACCACGGATGCATTGACGAGCATGGCTTCGGACTGGGCGACCTCCTTTTCCTTGGCAGTCAGGTTCAGCTCCGCCTCCTTCAGATCCACCTGCATGGACTGGATCTGGATGGTGTACTGGAGCCTGGCGCTGCCGGAGGCCTTGGCCTCGTCCTTTTTCAGGTCTTCGATCTGAGATTTGTAGTTTTCAATGGTGGCCTTCAGCTGTTCCAGTTCCAGCTTCTGCTTGTCCAGGGTAAGCTGCAGCTGATCCATATCGTAGGAGAACAGCTCCTGTCCCTCTACCACATCGTCACCTTCCTTCACCTTCAGCTCGGCGATGGCCTTATCGGAATCCTTGTGGATTTCGGTGACGTTCTCGGAAACCACCATACCGGGGAACCGGTCGCCGGGGGCAATGCCGCCCATATTGGAAAGGGTCTTGACAGACTGGACATAGACCGCGTTTTCATCAGAGGCGCAGGCAGCAAGGCTCAGCGCAAGACAAAGTGCCATGCCCAGGGCGACCCACTTTTTCACGTTCATAGGACAGACCTCCACAAATAAAGAATATGCATCCATGATACGAAAGCACAATACAAAAGTCAAGAAAGGTTCTATTAAGCTTTCTTTAATTTTACCGCAACGGAAAAACCCCGCCGCTTCATAAATAAGCGGCGGGGCGAAAGATCAATATTTTCTGGACAGCAGGCGTTCCGCTTCCTCCCGGGTGATCTCACCGGAATTGCACTTGGCCATGATCTGCACATCCTTGTCCGTCAGATGGTAGTTCAGGTAGAAGAAGGTGGAGATAATCATGCCGATGACAGGGACCAGGGCATAGACAAACCAGAGGCCGGAGGTTGCCTGGGCGCTCAGCTGGATATTCATGGCCGCCAGCTCCGCGAAGCTGTCAGTCTCGATCTTGGGGAAGGCGAACAGTCCTAACAGGAACAGGGCCAGGGCAGAGGACACGGCGCCGGTGATCTTAACCGAAAAGGTCTGGATGGCAAAGGTGATGCCCTTGGCGCTGATGCCAGACTTATACTGGCCGTATTCGGCGCAGTCCGGGGTAAACATGAAGGCAAGCACGCCCACCAGGCACATGGGGATAGCCCGGAGGCAGGTGAGCACCAGGAAGAGGGTCTGGTTCTCATAGCCCAGGAAGTAGATCAGAAGGCCCGAGAGGATGTTTACGATATTGCACCAGAAGAGCACCTTGAACTTATCCAGCTTTTTGAGGATGGTGGGCATCAGCATGGCGGCGATGACACCGGGCACCATGCCCAGCAGATTCAGCACGATGGAGTACAGCTCACTGCCGAAGAGGAAGAAGGAGACAAACAGGGTGGTAGCTGCGGAGGTCTTCAGGGCATCGGTGGCCATGTAGCCGCCGTAATAGGTCAGCAGGTACTTGTTCTTACCCAGGTACCGGAACATCTGCCGGAAGCTGAAATCGCCCTCGTCCTTGCTGGGGTCATAATTACGCTCCTTGCAGAAGATGCACAGGGGCACCATGGTAGCGGCGCTGAAAAGGGAGAGAACGATGACCGCGAAGGCATAGCTTCTGCCGATGAGCAGGGGCATGACCACCACGCACAGCAGATAGCCCGCACCGGAAAACACCCGGTTCACGGACAGCAGCAGATTGCGCTCCTGGAGGTTGTCGGTCATGGTATTCAGCATGGAATAGGCAGGCACATCCGTCAGAGTGTAAATGGTATCCCACAGCAGGTAGGCCACGGCAAACCAGATAAGCTTTCCGGTCTCACTGAATCCGCCGGGGATGGCAAATACCGCGATGGTCACCACCGGGATGAAGGTGACGGCAATGCGCAGCCAGGGCATGCTCTTCTGGCCATTTTTAAACTTGACCTTGTCGAAGATATAGCCGAAGATAGGGTCGTTGACCGCATCCCAGATCTTCACAGCAAGCAGCACCAGAGAAACCTTCCAAAGGGCGATGCCCTGCATGGCAAGGTAGGCGGACAGGTAGATGAAGGTGATATTGTAGTAGACATTCTGGCCCACGAAGTAGGTCCAGTAGCTCAGACGCTCCTTTTGCGTGGTCATGTAATTTAGGTTCTCTTTTTTCATGGGATGACCCCTTTTCCATATATTTTCCGGATTATTTTACCATTGCAGGCCCTGGAAGTCAACGCAGGAAATGTCCGTTTCTTTTTTCCTCCGGTATTGAGGCGTACCGCCTTGACAAGGACCTTTTTCCCCTTTACTATGAAAGAAAAAACACACAGGAGGTACCCAAAATGGAACTGAATCTGATCCCCCGTCCCCAGCGTGTCACCTTCGGCACCGGCATTGCCCGGGATGTGACAAAAAAACGGATCGATCCCGCGCTTGCCTCGGAAAGCTATCTTCTGGAGGCGTCAGCAGAGGGTATTTCCCTCACGGCCGGCAGCGCCCAGGGTCTTGTCTGGGCGGAAAACACCCTGGCTCAGCTTCGGCGGCAGTTCCCGGCGGGCATCCCCTGTCTGACCATCGAGGACGCCCCCGCCTATCCCTTCCGGTCCTTCCACATCGACTCCGCCCGGCATATGCGCAGCATCGACGAGCTGAAGACCATCGTGGACGCCGCGGCTTGTTTCAAGCTAAACACCCTGCACTGGCATTTTTCCGATGACCAGGGCTGGCGCATCGAGTGCAAGGCATTTCCCAGACTCCATGAGCTGGGCGCTTACCGCAACGGCGACCACTTCGGCACCTACCGCTCCGATACCCGGGAGGGCGGCTATTACACCCAGGAAGAGGTCCGGGATTTTGTGGCCTACTGCACCGAAAAAGGCATCCAGGTGGTGCCGGAGATTGATCTCCCCGGCCACGTCACCGCCATACTCCATGCCTATCCCCACTTAAGCTGCCGGGGCGAGCCCATTGAGGTGATCACCCGGGCGGCCATCACCACCGAGATTCTCTGTGCGGGCAAGGAGGAGGTCTACAGCTTCCTGGAGACCCTTCTGGAGGAAATGCTGGAGCTCTTCCCCGCTCCCTGGTTCCACATCGGCGGCGACGAAGCGCCCAAGACCCGCTGGGCCCAGTGTCCCCACTGCCAGGCAAAGCTGGCTGAGCTGGGCCTAATCTCCCACCGGCAGCTTCAGGGCTATATGTCCTCCCGGATCGTGGAATTTCTGAGAAAACATGGCCGCCGGGCCATCATGTGGAACGACGGCGCCTACGGCGGCGGCATTGACCCCAGCGTGGTTCTGCAAGTCTGGTACCCGGACCGGGATGGTGCTCTTGAGAAGCACGTTTCCCAGGGCGGGCAGCTCATTCTCTCCCCCTGTGAGGCAACCTACTGCGACTATCCCTACGGCGAGCACCCCATGAAGGGCATCCACCAGCTGGATCTGCATCCGGATTATGTAAACCGCAACACTGTCATCGGCGGTGAATGCCTGACCTGGTCCGAGTTTATCCGCAGCGCCCAGCGGCTCCAGGAGCTGGCCTTTCCCCGGTTCACGGCCCTGGCAGAGGCCCTGTGGAGCGGCGAAAACCGGGGTGCTTACGACGGCTTCCTGGCAAGGCTGCAGGCCCTCTTCCCCCTCTTCGATGAGATGGGCATCCATGCCACCCCGGCGGAGGGCTGGGACCCGGAGCCGGAGGAGGCCCGGCGCCAGTCCCGGGAATTCCGGCTGCAGTTTGAAGCCGAGAGCGAACACGAGGACTACGAGGCACTGGTTGCCGCGTTTTAAGAAAGGAGCAATCCAATGGATCATGGAACGAAAGCCGCAGAGCTGTTCTTGGGCGGCTACAACTGTGCTCAGTCGGTGGTAGTGGCATTTTCCGACCTCACCGGGCTGGATGAAAGCTTCAGCGCCAAGCTTTCATCCTCCTTCGGCGGCGGTATGGGCCGGATGCGGGAGGTCTGCGGTGCCGTCAGCGGCATGCTGATGGTGGCAGGTCTTGTATACGGCTACGAGACCCCCGGCGACGATGTGAGCAAAAAGGCCCACTATCATCTGGTGCAGGATCTGGCGGGGAAGTTCCGGGAGGAAGCGGGCAGCATCGTCTGCCGGGAAATTCTGAAAAATCCTCCCTCCGACCCCAATCCCACCCCCCGCACGGCGGAATTTTATGCCAAGCGGCCCTGTGCCCGGATGGTCATGACCGCTGCCCGGTTGCTGGACGAATTCATCGCAGAACATCCCATGGAAGAATAAGATGAAAAAACTGATTTATAACCAGAATCATATTCCAAAGGACGAACATCGGTACGGTTTCCGTTCCTCCGCGGCCACGGGCTGCGGCTGGATCGCCACCTACAATGCACTGCTGCTGATGG
>JAZQEP010000066.1:0-50658 GCA_045539075.1 Faecousia sp.
AGCAAATACAAAATCCCCCGCTGCCGGTCCCCGCCTTCTGGTGATTTTCTCGCTTTTACTCAGCGCACAGGCAGCGAATACATGCACCGCAGACATTCTTGCCCATATAAGCAACCATATCTCTGGAAGAACCACAGAAAATACAGCAGGGTTCAAATTTCTGCAGGATGATCCGGTCATTCTCCATGAAAATTTCCAATTCATCCCGTTCAGCAATGTCCAGCGTGCGGCGAAGTTCAATCGGCAGCACAATCCGTCCCAAATCGTCAACCTTGCGAATGATACCTGTAGATTTCATGCGGAATCTTCTCCTCATTTGTGTGAATGTGGTTGCGTCTGCAACAACTTAAAATAATTATACTGACTACATACGTCCGTGTCAAATATTTTTTGAAAAATATCACAAAATGTCGAAATTATTCTTTCATATGCGGACAAAACCATAATATCGTTTATGTAGGAGGGATTTTTGATGGTGATGAGTTGGATTTGGACATGGATATGCGCAGTGAGTATCTTTTTTTCCCTGCTTCGGGGCACCGGCAGAGCTCTGGGTGCTTCGGTTTTTCAGGGCGCGCAGGCCGGCGTCGCCCTGGCGATCTCGCTGGTTGGGAGCATGAGCCTTTGGAGCGGCGTAGCTGCGCTGATGGAAAAGCTGGGACTCACCGCAACCCTCTCCCAACTGCTGAAGCCGGTTCTCAGTCGGCTGTTTCCGCAAACCCGGAAGGATCCCATACTTGCGGGGCACCTCAGCGGCAATATCTGCGCCAATCTGCTGGGGCTGGGCAACGCAGCCACACCCATGGGGATCGCGGCAGCGAAGGCTTTACGCAGTCCATCAGCTCCGGAGCTGGCAACGGATTCCCTGTGCAGGCTCATTGTGCTCAACACCGCCTCCATCCAGCTGATCCCCACCAATGTGGCGGCTGTGCGCCTAAGCCTTGGCTGCGCAACTCCCTTTGACATACTGCCCGCAGTGTGGATCACCAGCTTCTGCTCTGCAGGGTTGGGACTCCTGGCTGCTTTCCTGTTGGGAAAGGTGTGCAAAACATGACGGACTATCTGGTACCCATAATTCTGCTTGGGTTATCACTGGCAGCGCTTTATCGAAAGGAAAGCTGCTACGATATTCTGCTGCAGGGGGCGGGAGAAGGACTGTCGCTGATCAAAAGCATTCTGCCCGCGCTGATCCTGTTGCTGACTGCGGTGCATATGCTCCGGGCCTCCGGCGCTGTGGATGCGCTGAGCCGCTTCGCATCACCGGTGTTCCGATTCTTCGGCATTCCTCCGGAAACTGCCATGCTGGTGCTGATCCGCCCCATCTCCGGAAGCGCCGCTCTGGCGGTGGGCACAGAACTGATGGGCCAATACGGTGTGGATTCCCGGATTGGCCGGACCGTAGCGGTGATGCTTGGCTCCACGGAAACGACCTTCTACACCATCAGCGTCTACTTCGGCGCCGCGGGAATCCGAAAAACCCGGTATACCATCCCTGCCGCGCTGTTTGCTGACTTCGTGGGCTTTTTCATGGCCAGCTGGACGGTGAGATGGCTGTTCTGACAAAAACAGGGCGCACCCAAGCGGTGCGCCCTGCGGCATGTTATTCGGATTTTTCTTCCGCGGGAGAAACGGCAGAGCGGCGGCGTCTGCGGCGGCGGGTACGGACAGGCTCCTCCGGATCAGCCTTTTCCGCCCGGCGGGCATAGGCCTGGGCTGCCTCAGAGGTAGCCTCATAGGTCAGACGGCTGACCCGGGTCAGACCATCCTCCTGTTGGCTCAGACGAACCCGGATCAGGAATTTACCATGCTCCGGGCAGGTGGCCAGGTCCATATACCGGTGGCCAGGCTGAGAGAACCAGCGGGAACCCAGCATCCGGGCACCGCATATGGGGCAGATATTCTCCTCCCCCGCCATGGCGGAGAGGGCCGAGCGTTTATCCGCAAAGTCGTAGTATACCTGGCGGGCCAGGCATCCGGGTAATTCGGCACCGTGGAAGCCGTTTTCATGGCTCTTCACCGCGGCGTCATACTCGGCAGCACCCTTCTTCAGATCCAGACGGGCGCAGATCAGTGCAGTGTGGTAAGCATCACCCAGGGCATCGTGAGCGGGACGGCTGGGTTCGATTTCGAAGATTTCCAGTGCCTTGCTCAGAGCCTTTTGGGAGGTGGAGCCGTCGGTCTGGGCGTTGAAGATCATCTGGGCATTGTACCAACGGTCAGTCCAGCCCTCTTCCAGGCCATGCAGCCGCAGGTTTTCCTTGAGAATGCCGATATCGTCAAAGCCCCAGGTCAGGAAGATGATATTCTCGCCGCACCAGCTGCGGAAGGCTTCCATTGCTTCCGGGAAGGGAATTCCCTCTTCCTTCAGCCGTGTCTCCTTAATGCCGGTGAGCTTGCTGACCCGGCGGTTTAAATGGCGGTAATATTTGGGTTTTACAAGCACCTGGAATTCATCCGCTACCTGCTGGTCCTCCGTCACCCGGACAGCACCGATCTGGATGATCTCACCCCGGATGGCCACCGGAAGCACCTTCCGGGAGGAGGGAGAACCGGGCCAGGGCTGGTTCCATTCCATATCCAAAACAATATAATTCATTGCAGTAACCTCTGATTTTTGTTCTACATGATATCATATCATACAACCACTGCATCTGTAAACCCAAATATGCAAAAAATCCCGGAGGGCGAACCCTCCGGGATTTCTCTTACATAGATTAGATCAGATCCTGCACCAGGGACAGAGCTTCCTCATCTGCAACCAGAGTAAAATCGGGGTGCAGCTGCAGGATGGAGCCGGGAGACTGGGGCTTGATAGGACCGAAGAAGCAGTCCTTCACAGCCTGGGCCTTGCCCTTGCCGTTGCAGACCAGCAGGACCCGCTTGGCCTTCATGATAGAGCCGATGCCCATGGTATAGGCATGGGTAGGGACATCCTCACGCTTGGCGAAGAAGCGCTGGTTGGCATCGATGGTGGAATCGGTCAGCTTGACGTGGTTGGTGCCATTGACGAACTCATCGCAGGGCTCGTTGAAGCCGATGTGACCGTTGGGGCCCAGGCCCAGCAGCTGCAGGTCGGCGCCGCCGAAGGCAGCGATGACAGCATCGTAACGGGCGCACTCGGCAGCGGCGTCGGGATTGGTACCGTCGGGGATATTGCAGTTAGCCTGGTCGATGTTCACATGATCAAACAGGTTGGTGCGCATGAAATAAGCGTAGCTCTGGTCGTGGTCCTTGGTCAGGCCCACGTACTCGTCCAGGTTGATGGTGCGGACCTTGGAGAAGTCCAGTTCGCCGCTCTCATACTTGGCGATCAGCTCCTTGTAGGTGCCCACAGGGCTGCTGCCTGTGGCCAGGCCCAGAACACAGTCGGGCTTCAGGTGCACCTGGGCAGCGATGATGTTGGCGGCCTTGCGGCTGACGTCGGCGTAGTCCTTTGCGCGGATAAGTCTCATGATAAATTTCCCCCTTCAGAATGATTATACAGGTAGGTTTCATTGTTTCACAGATGTATTGTAGCATCTATTTTTCTGTCTGTACAGACTTTTTATGAATTTTGGTGTTTTTGGCAAATATAGGCTGTGAATTTATAGGCTTTTGCCTGGCCTTATTTTTCAGTATGCTTTTGGTACTGTTTTTATTACCAGAATGTGCTATCATGGCAGTATTAAAACACAGGGAGGTATTCCTTATGAAACAGAAAATTACTACCAAGCGTATTGTACTGGCCGCACTGATGGCAGCGCTGTGTTACATCGGATTTGCCTTTTTCCGTATTGACATCCCCGTGGGCAGCGAAAAGACCGCATTCCATCTGGGCAATGTGTTCTGTGTTCTGGCAGCACTGCTGATCGGCGGCTTCTGGGGCGGCATGTCCGGCGCAGTGGGCATGACCATTGCGGATCTGACCTCCGGCTATGTCACTTCCGCCCCCAAAACTTTCCTGCTGAAGCTGTGCATTGGTCTGGTTGCAGGTTTTGTGGCACATAAGGTTTTCCGCATCACCAAAGATGAGCCCCGGAAAGTACCCATGTCCCTGGCAGTTGTCATTTCCTGCGCTGCAGGCATGGCATTCAACGTGGTAGCAGATCCTGTGGTGGGCTACTTCTACAAGACCTACGTTCTGGGTGTGCCCCAGGATGTGGCAGCCATCTGGGCAAAGATGGGTGCTGTGACGACCCTTGTCAATGCTGTCGTGGCAGTTATCGTGGCAGCCGTATTTTACCTGGCTCTGCGGCCTGCGCTGAAGCGGAGCAACCTGCTGCCCACAATTTGATACGTAAAAATGCCGCCGAAAAGGCGGCATTTTATTTTTGAAATGTTCACACTTCCGCCTCTTCACGTGATATAATGACGTTACTATGAAAAAGGAGGAATGTTATGTCCTTACAGTCCATCATGTTCAATATCCGGGCATCCAAGTCCGACAAGATCCGGGATGCCGCCATCCCCCTTCCCGAGGGCGTCACCGAGTGCCGCAATATCTCCTACGGCAGCCACGGGGACTGGAATCTGCTGGATGTGTACTATCCCAACGGCACCACCGCTCCCCTGCCCACCATTGTCAGCATCCACGGCGGCGGCTATGTGTATGGCAGCAAGGAGATCTACCGCCGCTATGGTATGGATATGGCCAGAAGAGGCTTCGCTTTTGTAAACTTCAACTATCGGCTGGCCCCCAAGTGGCGCTTCCCTACTCCGCTCCATGACACCAACGCAGTGCTGAACTGGGTCTGCAAGAATGCCCGGCGTTATCATCTGGATCCCACACGGATCATCCTCCTGGGTGACTCCGCCGGTGCCCAGCTGACCAGCCAGTATGCCGCTATGCATGCCAACTCCGACTATGCAGCCCATTTCCAGATGCAGCTGGCTCCGGTATCCATCCGGGCAGTGGGTCTTTTCTGCGGTATGTATGATATGAAAGAGCGGGCCTCCGGCCAGCGCAAGGGTATCCATCTGGACTATCTGGGCAAGGACCTCTCTGCGGAGGATCCCCGTTTCGCGGTACTGGAAAACATCGGATCCAATTATCCCCCTGCCTTCATCGCCACTGCCTGCCATGATTTCCTCCGCCCCTGTGCCGAGCCCATGTATCAGTTCCTGACTGAAAAGGGCGTACAGGCCCAGTGGCATTGCTACGGCACGGAAGATGATGAGTCCATTGGACATGTGTTCCATGTGAATATTCTCCTGCCGGAAGCAAAGCAGTGCAACGATGACGCGGCATTGTTTTTCGCAAAATATGTATAAACAGCAAAAAGGCCTGTCAGAGACAGGCCTTTTTCTCATATATCCAGTGGTTTCTTCACGGGGGGTGTGGTCATCAGCTGCATCATCATGGCAGACAATTCATCAATGGACCGGTCAAAATCCCTGCTGTGCCAGTCCTGAACCAGGGCAAACAGCGCTGTCACGTAGAAGATCATCTTCTCTCTTCCGTACTCGGAATCGGCACCGAAGCAGCGGGCAATCTCAGGAGCTTCATGCATAACATGCTGTACCGCCTGCTGGGGCAGCAGGGCGCTGATCCGGTTTTCCTGCAGCACGTCCAACAGTTCCTTTTTACTTTTCCAATAAGCCAGGAATTTATGCAGGCCCCCGGGGCCCACGCTTTCATCTGGCTTGAAGCCCTGTGCATCCAGAAGCGCATGGTCAATCATGGCATAGATCACATCCGCTTTGGTCTCATAAAGACGGTAAAATGTCTTTCGGGACAAGCCCGTGTATCTGCAAAGCTCACTGATGGAAATTTCCTCAAAGAGCCGATCCTTCATCAGTTCCAGCATAGCTGCTTCAAATCTACGCTGCTGTGAGGCAGATTTTTCTGAAACGCACTGACTGTACATGGCGCACCTCCAATATTTCAGTAATATTAGCTTACTCCCGGGAATCTGAAAAGTCAATGGTCCAAGTGACAAATTTCGACTGCCTTTTTTTCTTCCAAAGGCACAGAACATCTTCTTTTGCACCTTGCGGTTTTCTGCACCGGGGCGCTATAATACAGGTGTGAATTGCCTCCTATGTTCACAGGGCATCGGGTCCGTACGTTTGAGCCGCGTCCGGACAGCGACCACATTTTCCAATACAGGATGACATGGCAGCATCCTTTTTGGGTCACTCTCCATTACAGGGGCGCACCGCTTGGAGCGGTGCGCTTCGCCCACTTCGAATTCACCTGACTGGTTCTGCCGGTTTCTGCTTCCCGGTGGGGTCCGTCGCTGATGCACAGGAAAAGTCCCATCGGATTCGATGGGACTTTTTCTTGGAATACAGAAAAAGACCGGCCTTTCGGCCGGTCTTTTGGTTTTGGCAATGAATTACACGCCGGAGTAAGCAGCGAAGCCGCAGTCGATGGGCAGGATGACGCCGGTGACAGCGGAAGCGAAGTTGTCGTCGGTCAGGAACAGCATGCCGCCCAGCAGCTCGTTGGAGTCAACGAAACGACCGGAGGGAGTACCTGCCAGGATCTTTGCGGTACGAGCGGTGGGAGTGCCATCCTCGTTGAACAGCAGAGCGCGGTTCTGGTTGGAGACGATGAAGCCGGGAGCGATGGCATTGCAGCGGATGCCGGTGCCTGCGAAGTGGGTAGCCAGCCACTGGGTGAAGTTGGAGATGGCAGCCTTGGCGCCGGAGTAAGCGGGGATCTTGGTCAGGGGGATGTAAGCGTTCATGGAGGAGATGTTCAGGATGTTGCCGGACTTGCGCTCGACCATGTCCTTAGCGAAGACCTGAGTGGGCAGCAGAGTACCCTGGAAGTTCAGCTTGAACAGGAAGTCGATGCCGGACTGATCCAGGTCAAAGAAGGTCTTCTGGCCTTCCTTAGCCTCGTGCTGATACTCGTTGTCGGTGGTAGCACGGGGGTTGTTGCCGCCGGCGCCGTTGACCAGGATGTCGCAGGGACCGAAGTCGGCCAGGATCTGCTGATGAACAGCCTCCAGAGCCTCCAGCTCCAGAACGTTAGCCTTGTAGCCCTTCATGATGAAGCCCTCAGCGGTGACCTCTTCAGCCAGCTTCAGAACAGCAGCCTCATTCAGGTCCAGAGCAGCGACCTTAGCGCCTGCTTGAGCGTAAGCGCGAGCCATATCGCCGCACAGAACGCCGCCGGCACCGGTAACGACGACGACCTTACCGGTAAAATCATGAGTCAGGGGAAGATTCAGCATAGTTAAATTACCTCCAAAAAATTATTGGGTTTATAGACCTTGTTATTATATCGGATTCAAGGCGACGTTTCAACTGGTTTTTCGTTTGAAATCCTTTCCAAACCGCAAGTTTGTGCATTTATGAAGCTTTTCACGAGATTTTTTATGAATTATGCCCAATCTTTTCTACTTAATTGGAAAGTAAGACTTGTGATCCTGGCGCTTATGTGCTATCATGCAGACAAACACAAAAGGGAGGAAAACCCATGAAGAAAAAGAAACTGCCCTTGTGGGGCGCGCTGGTATTGGTCGCCCTTTATCTGCTTCTCGGCATCGGCAACGATATTCCCGAAGCCGCCGAGCCTGTCTACCCTACTGACAGCGTTGTTCAGCCCACTGAAGAAAATTGGGTTCTGGCCCCGGACGGAAGCTTTACCACCAAGGAAGATGTGGCCCTGTACATCCACACCTACGGAAAACTGCCGGATAATTTCATCACCAAGGATGAAGCCCGGGATCTGGGCTGGGAAGGCGGCGGTCTGGAAGCTTTCGCCCCCGGCAAGTGCATCGGCGGTGACCGGTTCGGCAATTACGAAGAGCTTCTCCCCGATGCCCCGGGCAGAACCTGGACCGAGTGCGATATCGACACCCGTGGTAAAGACAGCCGGGGTGCCAAGCGGATCGTCTTCTCCAACGACGGCCTCATTTACTACACGGATAACCACTATGAGAGCTTCGAACTGCTGTATGGAGAGCCCTGATGAAAGAGATCCTGATCAACTGTGCCAAAATCGGCACCCGTGAAGAACTCCATGATGCATTGAGCCGGGAACTGGGTTTTCCCGCCTGGTACGGCAGAAATCTGGACGCTCTCCACGATTGTCTGACCGCCCTTTGCGAAGAAACAAGCATCACCTTCCTGCACTTTTCCGCACTGCCCTTCCCCACCGCCGGACTGCTCCGGGTTCTGCGGGACAGTGAGCACGAGAACGAAAAGCTGGAGATTTCTTTGGTGACCAACTGATACCACACCGCCGCCTGAATTTCAGGCGGCGGTATTTTTTGCTTCGGTAACTGTCCCTTTAGCGTTCCGTTCTCTGTCTGCACTCCCGGGCCCGGTCCCGGGGCCAGGCAGCTTCCACCACATAGCCCCGGCTTACCAGACGGTCGGCGATATCATTCCAAACCCCGGCAGCTTTTTCATAATCCTCCAGTTCCTCATAACACCAGCCCATGGAGTAGGCGGCATCCAGCCATTCCGGCTCCATTTCCAGCGCCCTGCGCCAGTGTTGGAATGCCTCCTCATAGCGCTTCATAGCCCGCAGCAGATCACCCATATAGATGCGCAGCGCGGCGCTCTCCGGAAATTTCTGCGCCGCCTTTTCTGCCCAGTCCATGGCAGTTTGGTATTCCTCAGCGAACTGGTAGCTCTGGATCATACAGATCCAGGCATGAAGCTCGCCGCTTCCCGCCTCCACCTGGGGAAGAAATTCCTCGATATTCTCCCGGTTCCGGCCCACCTGCCAGAGAAAATACCCCTTCTGCCGCCGGACACGCCAGTATAGCTCCGGATTCTCATCCTTGCCCCGGCTCAGCACCCGGTCGAAAAGTTCCTCCGCCTTTTCCATGCACAGCTGCATCATATACTGGTGCAAAATACCGTAGGAGCGAATATCCTCCATGGTATAGTTCCCGGATTTCAGCAGCTTTTTATACTCCCGATCCGCCCGGATAAAGTCCTCCGGTTGTTTTGTGGCTTCAAAGACGCTGCACAGGCGGGAAGTATAGTTATCATATGCCACGGAAGTTTCCTTATATAGATCATCGATGGTGACGCAGTACAGCCGCGCGATCTCCGGCAGCATGGTCACATCCGGCAATGTGGTGCCGCACTCCCACCGGGAGATACTCTGGGCGCTGACACCCAGACTCCCGGCAGCCTCTTCCTGGGTCAGCTTTTTTGCCTGGCGCAGTCTTTTTAAATTTTTGCTGAACGAATTCATCTTACTTCTCCTTTGCCGTGTGTTTCAGAAGCTTCTGACTTCATTATACTGAAATTCCCTTCAAAATCCAGGTCTGCGTTTGTGAGCGGACTCTCAGTTTCTGATGTATATTCAGCAAAACACGGACGGCTTGACTTTCTGTTTCATCGGCGTATAATGAATTTATCCTATCATGAAAGAAGTGTTTTTCGTGAACCATCAACGATTGACTCTGACAGAGGGTCCTATCTGGAAATGCATGCTGCTTTTCACCCTCCCTGTACTGATGGGTAATATCTTTCAGCAGCTTTACAACACCTTTGACGCCTGGTGCGTAGGCTTCTTCATCGGCGATGAGGCCCTGGCCGCCGTCAGTTCCTCCGGCAGTCTGATTTTCCTAATGATCAGCTTCTTCAACGGCGTTGCCATGGGTGCCGGCGTAGTCATCTCCCGGAACTTCGGCGCCCGGCACTATGACACCATGAGCAAGGCCATCCACACCGCCATCAGCTTCGGTCTGGTCACCGGCCTGGTGCTCACCGTGGTGGGTGTGGTCTTTACTCCCACCATCCTGCGCTGGATGGGAACCCCCGCGGAGGTGCTTCCCCAGTCCATCAGCTATTTCCGCTTCTATTTCTGCGGCGCCACTTTCACGGTGATGTATAATATCTTCGTGGGTATTCTTCACGCCGTTGGCGACAGCAAGCACCCCCTGCACTATCTGATTTTCTCCACCTGCGTCAATATCGTGCTGGACCTGCTGTTTGTGGGCCTGCTGGGCATGGGTGTGGGTGCCGCTGCCATGGCCACCACCATCTCCCAGGGTACCAGCGCACTGCTTTGCTTCATCCACCTGCTGCGCATTGATGCACCCTACAAGGTGTCCGTGAGACAGATCGGTTTCCACAAGCAGAGCCTTCTGGATATTCTGCGGTTTGGTCTCCCCTCCGGTGTCCAGAACAGTGTCATCGCCCTGGCTAATGTGGTGGTCCAGGCCAATATCAACAGCTTCGGCAAGGCCGCCATGGCCGGCTGCGGCTCCTATTCCAAGCTGGAGGGCTTTGCTTTCCTGCCTGTCACCTGCTTCAGCCAGTCCCTGTCCACCTTCGTGGGCCAGAATCTGGGTGCCGGCCGCCACGACCGGGTGAAGAAGGGTGCGGGCTTCGGCATTGTCTGCAGCTGCGTTATGGCTGAGATCATCGGCGTTCTCGCCTACCTCTTCGCTCCCCAGCTGATCGGGTTCTTCAGTGATTCTCCCGAATCCATCGCTTACGGCGTTCAGCACATGCGCATCATCTGTCTGTTCTACTGCCTGCTGGCCTTCTCCCATTGTGTCGCAGGCATCATGCGCGGCGCGGGCAAGGCAACGGTTCCTATGTTCACGATGCTGGCCTGCTGGTGTCTGATCCGCATCACCTATATCACCATCGCACTGAAATTTGTCAATAAGCTCAGCGTCGTCTCCTGGGCATATCCCATTACCTGGATCCTCAGCAGTACCATCTTCCTGATCTACCTGCTGAAAGCCGACTGGATCCACAATTTCGACCGGATCGAAGCCAGGAAAACCGCATAAAGAAAAAGCCTGCAGCATACGCTGCAGGCTTTTTGATTACCTATCAACATGACAGTACACGCAATTGTTCAAATTTGCTGATCAGCCAGGCGGTCATCCGCTTGTTGGTTTCTAAAATATCCACGTACTGCTCCTGTTCTGAGAACCAGGCCACACAGACGAACTGGTTAGCCAGGATAATGTAGGGAATGGCCTCTCTTTCTTCCTCCGTCAGACCCGCTACGCTGTCGTAACCGCAGACAATGTCCCGGCAGATATCCAGCCACTGTTCGTGATCCTCCCCGAAGGTCTCCGACAGCACCGCGGTTGCCGCATAGCAGGGGTCATAGATCCGGGCATTCCGCTCTGCCAGGTCGAAGTCGATGAAGCCCCACTGATCCTCGGAGCAGATGATGTTGCCTGGATTGGGATCCCGGTGGATGATCTGCCGGGGAAGCTTGGGATACAGTTCCGAAAAGGCTTCCAGATACTCTCTGCAGAATCCCTCCGAGAGATTCAGGACGCTTTTCGCTGCGGGCAGTGCCCAGTCCCGGACTGTGGAAAGCAGATCTGCCTCGCTGACGCAGTCCTCGATTTTCTCCAGTGCCAAATGCAGCTGTCCGATGATCTCGCCCACGAACCTGCCTTCCTCCCCGCTGAAGCGGTGGGGGACCAGCTGCTTTCCCGGCAGGCGGCGGGTCAGATAGAAATACACATCCCCATCGTGCACATATTCCGAGCCGTCCGCGGCAGGAATGGGCACTGCTGAGAGCATGCCCACATCCGCCAGCGCTTTCGAAACCTCCGTGTGCTTTTTCAGCTTTCCCAAATTGGCTGTGTACTTCAGAATATAATCCTCGCCCACATAGCAGGCATTTTCATTTTGATTTCCGGTGCCTTCGTAGTAGATATCCCGGATGTTCTCGCCCTCCAGATTCCAGTTTTCCAGAATACGCGCCGCTTTTTTATGGGTAATCATCCTATGTTCCTCCCTGAAAAGGTTGATCCTCCAGGGCCGTTTTGCCCGGCTGGAGGCCAAAAAATCCGAGGGTGTGGCACCGAATTCCCGACAAAACGCTCTGTAAAATCCTGCGTAGGTATCAAAACCATAGCATAATGCCGCATCGGTTTTGGACATTCCCTGCTTCATGGCGTAGACTCCATGGAGCAATCTGCGGCGGAGAATGTACTGCATTACCGGCAGTCCGGTAGCCTGCTGAAAGAGGCGATAATAGTGAAACAGAGAAATATGCGCCATTTGCGCCAGCTCTGCCGCCGTGATGTCAGTTTTCAGATTTTCTTCGATATAGTCCAGACTCTGCTGGATCAGCTTCCGGTTGTCCATCCCACCCCTCCTTTCTTGTGACGTTTGTAGCTACGCCTATATCATAGCACAGGAAGGGCATGAACGCATTTCCGATTTTGCGGAAAACAGTTCGAGCCGGGATTTCTCCCGGCTCTTGCTTATGAATTGTGCAGGATCCTGCGGATGCTCTTTTCGGACAGGTGGTGCTTTTGTGTCAGTGTGCCGATATCCATCCCCGCGGCGTAGTCACCGCGGATCCGGTCGTTCCGTTCCTTCAGTTCCGCCTTGTAGGGGGTCTTCTGACCCCAGGCATGGCGGGTGCCGGGTTTTCTGGGAATGTAGATACATACACCGTCGGCGTACTCCTGAATCTGCCGGATCAGCTCCTGCGGCAGGATCTTCTCTGCTTTTATATAGCTCACGGTTGCCTCCTAATTTGCTTCTTTCCAGGAAGCGCAGGGGCTATACAAAATCAATATTCCGTTTTATCTGCATAGCCTGCGCTTATGCAACCATTACATAACGAATCAAAGGGCCGATCCTCCTTTTCTCTGTTTCCACCCAACAATATACGGCAGTCTTCCCGATTTTGCAATCACAAGTTCTCTTACAAAAAATCCTTGTCCGGAAAATGATATTTCATAAAAAATTATAGGGATAGCCTTATGCCGTTTTCTGTGATAGCATAAAGAAAACCGAAAAGGATGGTGCAGACAATGGCAGAATTTCAATACATTACACTGAGAAAAAAGCCCGAACTCATGAACATGGCCGCGCAATGGTTCCACAGCAAGTGGGGCGTTCCCCGGGAGGCCTATTTGGAATGCATGGAAGCCTATCTGAAACGGGAAACCGAATTGGGCTGGTTTCTTTGCCTGGATGGCGGCAGAATCGTTGGCGGTCTGGGTGTGATCGAAAATGACTTCCACGACCGGCCTGATCTGACTCCCAATGTCTGCGCCGTGTACACGGAAGAAAGTCATCGCTGTCAGGGCATTGCGGGTAATCTTCTGAACATGGCTGTGGAAAATCTGCGTTCCGCGGGCATTTCTCCTGCCTATCTTGTGACCGACCACACCGGCTTCTACGAACGGTACGGATGGGAATTTTTGTGCATGGTCCAGGGCGATGGCGAACCCGATATGACACGGATGTATATTCACAGATAATCTTCAAAAAGAAAACGCGTGATACCCGGCTGTTGGAGCTGAAGTATCACGCTTTTTTATTGCTGCACCCTGTACGGCAGCTACCCCATGTCGGTAAGTTTTATGCTGCTGTCCAGTTAGGACCCATACCTTCGCGTTCTATTAGGGGACTATTTCTGCTGAGATGTGGATTCAGTTCCACTAAACGTACTGAGATTTTCAGGAGCACCATATGCTTTACTCAGCTCCTAAAGGGTATGGCGCATCCCACAAAAAAGCGAGATGCGCCAATGGAAGAATGAAACGGGCAAATTGAATACTGAAGTGCAAGCTTACCATTGATTCTAAAAAGAGTATAACAGCTATATCTGATTTTTTCGAGGCCATCTGTCCTCAAACGGTTCCGACCCCAGAATAATATCTAATCTGAAAAAGAGGGTGAGAATCTCTCACCCTCCTAAACCTGAAGAAATTACTTTACAGTTCCAAGCCACATGACGTTGACATTTGCGGTTGTAGGCTCCTTGGAAGTATCGTCAGAAACAACGATGGAACCATCGAACATGGCCTTAACCATTGCCTTGTAGTCCTCTTCGGTGAACTTGCCGTCTACAAACTGCGTACTGCCAGCCAGCTGGACATAGTTTGCAGTGGGTTCCTCGGAGATAATTCCCAGAGCCTCGATCTTACCGGAGTACTTTGCCCAGTTGTTGTTGATAATTGCATCTACCAGAGTATCGTAGGTGGAGGGTCCCAGGCCCTTCATCGCAGAGGTGACAGTCATGCCCTCGCCATAGGTGCCATCAATGATTGCAGCCTGATCCACGTCAACACCGACCAGCTTGCCACTATACTTCTTTGCGGATTCCGCAGGAGAATGCCAGATTGCGCCGCCACAGGAGAATACGATCTCGGTGCCATTTGCATACCAGGTGTCGGTGAAAGCTGTAATGTCAGCATCTGCAACAAACTGATTACCGTAGACGTACTTCAGGTCAACGGTGATGCCCAGTTCCTTAGCAGCGGCATCCAGGCCCTGAACGAAGCCGTAGCCGTAACGCATGACAGAACCAACTGCCATGCCGCCCAGGAAACCGATATCGGTGTAACCCAGCTTGACAATGGCATAACCGGCCATGTAACCGGCCAAGTGCTCCTGATAAATAGCACAGTAGACATTATCCATGTAAACATAGTCAGTCAGATTCCAGTTGTCGGGGTTATAGTCATAGCTCTCGCCTTTGTTCGCAACAGCGGTTTCCAGAATGTCACCGGCAGCCACGTCCAGAGCAATGAACTTCACATCGGGGTACAGCTCGGAAACCTCAGCGATGGTAGAGCCATGGGCAAAACCGGGCAGGACGATCACATTGTAGCCTTCTGCAACGGCCAGATCAACAGCCGCAACACGACCTGCAAGATCGTTGGAAGTGGGACGGTAGTACTTGGTGTCGATGCTGTAATCGACGCCAAACTTGGTGACAGCTTCCCAGGTAGTCTGATTGAAAGACTGGTCGGTAATTTCGCCGTAGTCCGTGATCATAGCAACCTTCCAGGTGCTTTCGGCGCTTTCGGTCGTTTCCTCACCACCGCAGGCAGCCAGAGAGAAGACCATGACGATTGCCAGCAGCAGTGCCAGAATCTTTTTCATTTTTGTTCCTCCAATGTCTTAATTTTCATTTTATATGGATAACTGTTTTTTACAGCTATTCCCGATTATTCGCTGGATCAGCGGCAACTCAGTTTTCCGTCTCAGGCGCAATGATCATTGCAATCAAGCGTTTCAGACTGAGATACTGATCGTAGGTTACGACAATGCTGCGCTCATTTTTGGTGATGTATCCACCGTCTGCCAGTGATTTCACTGCACGGTTTACGGTTTTGATTCCAAAACCGCTTTCATTTGCCAGGGTTTGGCGATTGGAACGGATGGTCAGCACACCATCCTCCGAATATTTGTCATACTTCTGAATCAAGAGTTTTGCAATTCGCTCCGGGCCGGGGAGGAACATATATTCACGGGCAAGGCGACCCTGCTCCAGCAAGTACTCGCCCATCAGTTTTGCTTCATATTTCATGGCTGAAATATCAGATATCAGCCATTTTTCAAACTGTTCTCTGCTGATTTGTATTGCGATGCAGGGTTCCATGGTCTTTAATGTCGTACGGTATAAGGGCAGATCCATCAGCACTTCCATGCCACCCATTGAGTAGACCTTGGTAAATTGGATAAAGTCATATTGCACGCCCAGGACTCTGTATTCAATTGCTTTTATAGAGCCGCTTGCTACAACATAAATGCTATGGGCAGGCTGCCCCTCTCGGATAAAAACAGTATCTGCCGGAAACGAAACAACCGTAATATGATTCAGCAGCCATTCAGGAGCTGTTTCAAAATGTGCATATACCTGCTGTCTTTTTTCTTCCGGAAGCCCTTTGAGTATTGGAAATCTATCAAATAACTGCCGCTCAGTCATGTTGTTTCCTCCACAGATGTCCATTATTTTTTCAAAAGAAAGCACTGAAATAACTGCCAGTTCACAAATGATCCATCAGCGTAAACCTATATTTGCAGACAGCACCCCTATTGTGTATATACTACCAATAATCTTCCTGTCGATTCAAGGACAATTGTCCTTAATTCTAATGCGAAAATCGATTCTTTAATCATTTTGTCTTCGTCGTTTTCCCGTAGCATTTGTGCTGTATGCACCGCAATATTACGGAATACCACGAATATGCCGAAGAGTTTACTGCCGCAACACGCTGTTCCATACTTACTGTTTGGACCGCAGCGGCACAGTGGAGGGTTGCTCAAGCCTAGAACCGCATGCAGACAGTATCCTTGATGGTGAAAAATAAAAAGCACATCCACTGCTTATCGGTGGATGTGCTTTTTACAATTTGGTTATTCTGTTTCCCTCATGAAATGACAATTGCCGCCAGTAAATGAAGCCATAGATCACAGAAGCTGCCACTCCATAGACAGTAACATGCCCTGCTATTGTGAACATCTTCGCGCCGCCCCCGAGAACGAAGCCCTCTTCTGCCGTCAAGTTAGGACCCATTTTCTTTTGCAAGGCAGAGAATAATGGGATTCACATCATTACAATGTCCGATCAATCACAGTTACCTTCGTGATCACATCACGGAGCCGATCGTTACCGACCCGGTATTCCAACAGTTCATCCGGAGTGTCATAAAAAACATTGGTATCTGGAGAATCATGTCCAATGTAATAGCGCTTGCTGGCATGATCCCAAAAAATACCGTATCTCACATTTTCCCATTCAATGACTATTTCCGCACCGCGAGAGAGACAATACTTGAATTCCGAAATAGTTTTGAATTGCATGGCTTCCTCGTCGTAGACAAAATCAGTAATAACCTTGTCAACATGTTCCCAATTTATCATGTTGTCTCTCTCCTTTCTATATTTAAACTCCGTTACCGAATCCCAATAGTTGATTTCCGGTGTATTTTTCCAATCTGGCGCATGGGTATGTGGATCATATGCCTCAGGATAATGATCATGGGAATTTGAGTGGTTCTCATTTGGATTATGCTCCGTTTCGTGGCGAATCGCAATTGCCCAACCATCATCACCAATTTTGGAGACAGCCCAATAACCGCCGCCTTTCGTAGGGATATATATTCTTTGAATCGTATTTGGCTGACCCACAAAGACCATATCCTGCGGTTTATTGGGATTCGGCTTCCATTGTGCGCCGTATGCACTGCCCATGCCTTTGTTTGTGGAGATCAGGCATCCCCTTTTGATAATAATACCACTGTTCTCGGGCAAAGGCAATTCTCCAACGATATATTTTGCATATGGAGATGGTTCGTATCCCTTCTCCTGATATTTCCATGAAGAGAGTTCGTAGTCCACAAATACGATATTTCCTTCCATCTCCGGGAAGGGGGTATTGTAGCAGATGATACGCTCCGGTTCGATTCTGCGCAGCATTTCCCGGTAACCCTTCATATAGAAATCCTTTTGATCGCAGTGGTTATCATGCTCCGAGACCATGTATGTAGATACCGCAACGGTGCTGCCCTTTGGAATCCCAAGGAAACAGAACGCAAAAGTGTTCTCATTTCCCCAACTGACTGTGGGGATCACACGCAGTCCTTTGTCAGCCCAGTATGCCCCGCACCAGCGGTTCCGAAAGGTATTATAAAGCTGCATGGTTGGGTTCATTTCCTTATACATGCTGAAATCCGGTTATAGCACAGCCCGGTAATTTTTCAGTCTTTCCAAATCCTTTTCCCGCATCCTTCCATACCCGTTCAAACTTGTAGTCGTACAGAAAGAAGTGTACCATACGATCATAGTTCTTCTCGTCATCCGCACGGGCACGGTCAAATCCAATTAGCAGCAGATTCTCGAAATCCTTATCCGTAAAAACCGCTTTTGGAATAACTGGAGTTTGAAATATACCCTCACCTTCAAATTGATTTCGCAGCATTGCTTGGCTCGTCCGAAATTGATAGTTGTCTTCTGTCACAGCTTTCGCTCCTTTCCTGCATTCTGTGTTATTTTACACGGGCTGTGCAGAATAATCCGTCGAAGAAGCGCATACACAGAAAAAGCAGGACTTCCCATTACGAGAAGCCCTGTTCTTTACAACAGTGTCCAAATCCAATAGATAAATCCATACACCACGCTTGCGGACACACCGTAGACAATCACCGGGCCGGCGATGGTAAACATCTTCGCACCCACGCCTAAGATAAATCCCTCGGTCTTGAACTCCACCGCAGGGGCGGCAATGGAATTGGCAAAGCCCGTGATGGGCACCAGGGTTCCGGCTCCGGCGATCTTGGCAAGGTTATCGTACAGGCTCAGTCCTGTAAGAAAGGCTGAAATCGCCACCAGGGTCATGCTGGCTGCCCCGGATGCCGCCTGTTTTTCCAGGCCCAGGGCCGTGTAGCTGTTGACAAAAATCTGGCCCAGAGTGCAGATCAGCCCGCCGATCCAGAATGCGTTCAGACAGTCCTTCCAGATGGGCGATCGTGGGCTCATCTCCCGCACCAGGGCATTATACTGTTTATCTGTCATGTCCATCCCTCCGGAGGCAGTTTTCCCGTTATTTCCGGAGATATGTAAAGCGTGCGGTGAAAAATCACCGCACGCATTTTATTACGCCAGATTCTTTGCCAGATTCATGGCCACATTGGCACATCTCTGAGCCGCAATTGCCTCGAAGGTGGGGTAGTCCATCTCAGCGGAGTCATCAGCCTTGTCGGAGATAGCCCGGAGGATCACAAAGGGAACCTGATTTCGGTAGGCGGTATGGGCAATGGCAGCACCCTCCATCTCGGTGCAGTAAGCCTGGGTTTTGGCAATAATGGCCTCCTTGGCCTCTTTACTAGCCACAAACAGGTCGCCGCTGGCCACTCTGCCCACCTTGGTGTGGCCAGGATTCACGGCCTCAGCGGCGGCAAAGGCCAAATCCATCATGGCTTTGTCCGCGGGGAATGCAACCACATCCATGCCGGGCACCTTGCCCATCTCATAGCCGAAATGGACGCAGTCAAAATCATGGTACATGGCATCCCAGCTTACCACCAGGTCACCGATATCCAGCTGCGCATTCAGAGAGCCCGCGATACCGGTGTTCACCAGGCATGTCACACCGAAGACACTGCACAGGATCTGCGCGCACATGGCAGCGTTGACCTTACCCACGCCGCACTGGACCACCACGGTATCCACGCCGCACAGCCGCCCTGCGCAGAATTCCATACCCGCATGGGTGGAGACGACCATGTCTTCCATTTTTTCCTTCAGAAGCGCCACTTCCACGCTCATGGCGCCGATAATACCTAATTTTTTCATTCTCTTCTCCTTATTCCGGGTAGACCAGCCGGTCTGCCGTGATATTTTCCAGCAGCGCAGCGTAGCGCTTGCCCCAATAATTGGCCATGGGCAGGTTCATATCCAGATAATTGCCGCAGTCCCGGGCAGAAGCGCCGGGAACTTCCCCCCGGAAGTCCCGGATAAAGCAGAAGCAAGCCTTCACCAAATCCAGCACATCCCGGGATTCCAGGTCCCCGGAAATCAGCAGGTAGAAGCCGGTGCGGCAGCCCATGGGGCCGAAATAGATGACCCGTTCCTTCCAGTGAGGTTCATTGCGAAGATAGGTGGCAGCCAGATGCTCCATGGTGTGTATCTCGGCGGTATTCATGACAGGCTCGCCGTTGGGCTTGGTCAGCCGCAGGTCGAAGGTGGTAATGGTCCGGTCGCCCACCTTGTCCTTCCGGGACACATAAAGTCCGGGTTGAAGCTTGATATGGTCGATGGTAAAACTGGTAATTTTTTCCATATGCCCTCCTGTAATTTATCTTTGTGTTTCATCATAGCATACCCCATTGGGAAAAGCAAGAAAAAGCAAATTTTGATATCCTATCACCTTATCCAGTGGTTTTTCAGCTTTTTGTACAGATATGGCTTGCATTTTACGACGGATAATGATAGAATATCAACGACTATACCATGAAGGCAGGGATATGCTATGGATAAACGCGAAGAATTTGATCGCGAGCCCGAATATGACTTTGATCCCAACGAGATTCTGGATGACGAAACGGACGGTGGATCTGATCTGCTGTCATCCCTCGAAGCTCTCACTGTTGACGATTCCGATCTTGACGATATTTTAAGTGATGATTTTCTGGCAAGTCTTGGCATCAGCAGCAAGCTGAGCGACGAGGATTCCGCCGAAGAAGATCCCGCTGAGGAAGAGATCGATGAATTTAACGAACTCCTTGATGCGGATGATGATGTAGCCGGCGAGGAATACACCGAGGGGGAGTCCTCCGACGAGCAGACTGCTGAAGCTGACACGGAAGCTGAGGATGAAGTCAGCGAAGAAGCAAATACCGACGATGCGCTGATCTCCAGCGAGGATATCCTCGCCGTCTTCCAGGAGGATGACGGTGATGACCGGGATGTGCAGCCCTATATCGCCGCGCCCGGCCCCGCCTTTGATGTAGAATCCGAGCTGGGAGAGGAATTCACCGCCGCCTTTGAAAAGGACTTCCCCTCTGCCCAGGAGGATGAAAATGACCAGGCTGTCGTTCCTGTGGTTGAAGTTTCTCAGGAGGAAAAGCAGGCACAGCTTGCAAAACGCAAGCAGGAGCGCCGCAAGAAGATGAGCATGGAGCGCACCATCAAGGAGGTCTACCTGCCTCCCGCCATTCTGCTTCTGACCGCGATTCTTCTGATCACCTTCATCGGCGGTGCCATCGGGCGGGCCGTCAAGACCGGTAAGGAGCGGGAGGAAGCCATCCAGGCCTCCAAGGATGCCGTTTCTACTGCACTGGAAGCCGAAGCCAATCAGCTGGCTCAGGAGGCTCTGACTCTCGCCGCAGGCTACAACTACGACGCCGCTCTGGCCAAGCTGGACTCCTTCTCCGCGGATAAGCTCCAATACCAGCAACTGCTGGATGCCTATAACACCATCACCCAGGCAAAGGATAAGGTCAAGCCCGTGGACGACCCCAATCAGATCCCCAACCTGTCCTTCCACTGTCTGATCGCTGACCCCACCCGCGCTTTCATCGACAAGGACTGGGGCAAATCCTACAATCAGAACTACGTGACTATTGACGAGTTCTCCAAGATTCTGGATCAGCTGTACGCCAAGGGCTATGTTCTGGTGGACTTTGACAGCTTCATTCTGGAATCCGAGGGTGAGGACGGCAAGATCACCTACTCCACCCAGCCCATCTTCCTGCCCGATGGCAAGAAGCCTCTGATGCTTACCGAGACCCTGGTCAACTATGAGACCTTCTCCATCGACTCCGATGGCGACGGCGAGGCTGATAAGGGCGGCGACGGCTTCGCAAGCAAGCTGGTGGTGGATGACAATGGCAACATCGTCAACGAGTATGTGGACGCCAACGGCAACACCGTCTACGGCGCTTATGATCTGGTTCCCATTCTGGAGAACTTCATCAAAGAGCATCCCGACTTCAGTTACCAGGGCGCCAGAGCAACTCTGGCCGTCACCGGTGAAGATGGTGTCTTCGGCTATCGGATCATGAACTCCGTGAAGGAAAAGAAGGGTGAAGACTACTACAACAGCCAGGTGGAAGGCGCTAAGAAGATCGCCGCCGCTCTGCGCGAGGCCGGCTACACCATCGCCTGCTACACCTACGCCAACGTTTCCTACGGCCAGCTCAGCGCCACCAAGATCGAGGTGGACCTGGACAACTGGAAGAAGGAAGTCAAGCCCGTGCTGGGTGATGTACCCATTCTGGTCTACGCCAAGGCCAGCGATATCAGCGCCGACGGCAACTATGAAGGCGGCAAGTACAACGTGCTGAAAAATGCCGGCTTCCGTTACTTCGTCAGCTCCGGCAACTCCCCCTACGCAGAGGTCACTGTGAACTACGTCCGCCAGAGCCGTATCATGGTCACCGGTCAGCAGATGATCGCCAAGCCCGATATGTTCTCCAACTACTTCAACGTCAAGGAAGTTCTGAACAACCAGCGTGGCAAATAACCTATACACATATCGCCGGGTTCAACTGAACCCGGCGGTTTTCTGTCAAAACTGCGAAAATAACGCAAAAATCCCCTGCTGACGCAGGGGATTTTCTGTTTGTAAACTTAAACCAGGAAGAAAGCGCAGGAGCCGGGCTCCAGTTCCACGGTTCCGGAGACCTTCACGCCCTCCAGAGCGGGAATCTCGTCATTCTCGCCCAGGACCAGCTCCTTGCCGTTTAAGAGCATGGTGCGGGAGCGGAGCTTACCGTTGCCGGTGAGGATGTAGGCGTCGCATTCACCGGGCAGTTCCACAGCGGTCTTGTCAGTCCAGGAGGTGTTGATCACCAGGTAGGCGTAGCCGGGCTTGCCGGGCTTGCCGTCCTTGCGGCTGTGGGCATAGACATGTGCACCTTCGCGGATCTTCTCGCCGGAGGCATACACGCTGTCGCCCATGACCTGGTTCCACAGCAGGGTTGCGAAGTAGCTGGGACGGGGCACAAAGGTGCCGTGCTTCAGCCAGCCGTAATCGGAGGAAGCCAGGGTATTGTGGAAGATGACGCCCTTGGTAACGGTGGAGAAATCACCGAACTCGTTCAGCAGGCGGGGCACTTCCAGGTAAGTGGAAGCCCAGGTGTGGCCGCCGGCACCGGCGTCACCGGACTCAGTGACCCACATCTCGCCGCCGGGGCAGTACTTGTCACGATAGGACATAAAGCAGCGGCCGGTGTGGGCGGCGGCGCCCAGGTACTCCTCACTCAGAGCACCCTCAGCGGGGGTAAAGGCAGAGGGCATCATGGCCTTCATGCGTTCGGAAACGCCGTTGTAGTAGTGGTAGCTGAACACATCCAGCTTCTCGGTGCAGCCATCCATCAGATCGGCGGTGGAGCAGTAGGCCAGTGCGGCTGCGATGCCGGCGGTATCGGCAGCACCCTCGCCCACCCAGGGATGGGGATTACCCCAGGCGTCCTTGGTCATGGCGCCGGGATCGGTGTCGGAAGGGCCGACGATCAGGCACTCGGGATAGTTCTCCCGGACCCACTTATGGAAGATATCCTGGTCCCGGCGGAAATCGGCAGGCGTGTAGTCCTTGGGGAAGCCGGTGTTCTTCAGCATATTGGGCTCGTTGACGAACTCCACGGCCTCGATGGGACAGCCCAGCTCCTTGGACAGGGCAAAGATTTTCTCTGCCTGCTCGGGATGCCAGGGCTCGTCGTGGGAATGCAGGCCATCGCAGTTGGCGACAGAGATCTTCAGCTTGCCGCCCACTGCCTTGACAAAATTACACAGGCTGATCCACTGATCCTTCTTCAGGTGGTTGAAGTAGCCCTCCTTCATGCCCTTTCCATCGAAATCATAGTAGGTGCGGGTAGCCCAGGTGCCGGAGACACGGATCCACTTGGGGCCCAGAGCCTTAGCCAGCTTGATCAGGCGGGGATTGGTGGTGTCGATGGGATCATACCACTGGTGCATGGCGGCCATACCCTTGGAGAAATCGGGAACGGGAACCTCCTCGGTGCCGTCCACCTGGGCATCGGTGTAAGCCTTCCAGAAGGTACCGCCGGTGACCTCGGTCATCTCCACGTTGTAGGAGGTCAGCATAGGGTTCTGCTCACGGATCATATCCAGGCCGGATGCCTGGAGTTTTACAGATTCAGCCATTTGAAATCAATCTCCTGTTCATCGGAATTTGAGTTTTTACTCATACAAAATCATTATACTGCATGTTCATTCCGTTTCGGGAGTACCAGAATGTCACATTTGTGACACTGCGTTTCCAAAAATTAAACTCCGATTTTGCACAATCACACAAAACCGGAGTTTTATTTATACTTTCACATTGGCATACAGCGGCTCGCTGACCAGGCGCAGGGCAATTTCCGCCATTTCCTCCACGCTCTCCGCAAAACCCTCATGATGCCACTGGGTAATAATGGTCATGAGGCCGCAGACCGTAAAGAGCATCGTAAAGCTTCTGCGCTGCTGCTCTGCCGGGCTTTGCAGGAAAATAGGCCACAGTTCTGTTTCCTTGGCGTATTCCATGGCCCGCTGGACCAGCAGGCCGCTGATGCCGCTGTACTGCAGCGCATCCAGCAGCTTCTTCTGACCCTTCCAATAGGAGAAAACGAACTGCATATACCTCAGGGGATCTTCCGTGGATGTCGTTTCCTCCCAGGGGATCGTAACTTCCAGATCCATCATTGCATGGTCGATGAGGGCGTACAGGCAGCCGTCCTTCCCGGTAAAATAGCGGTAGAATGACTTTCTGGGTACTTGCAACTCCTGGCAAAGGTCGCTGACGGAGATATCCTCATACTGCCGCCGAAGCATGGCCCGGAGAAGTCCCTGCTCCAGTTCCCGCTGGCGCTGCTGAGAGCTGTCATTTTTGCAGAGTTTGTACATTCTCCACCTCTTATTTCAAGCCGTTGCCCCGGAGTTCAATGATCTGGTCACGCAGCAGTGCGGCATATTCGTACTCCATCATCCGGGCAGCTTCCTTCATCTGCTTTTCCAGGCGGGCGATCTCACGTTCCTTCTCGGCCTTGGTCATCTTCACGCCGGTACGGCTCTTTCGTTCGGCGGTGGGAGAGGAGATCTCGATGAGATCCCGAACGGATTTGATGACTGTTTTGGGTACCACGCCGTGGGCCTTGTTGTAGGCATCCTGGATTTCCCGCCGGCGTTCCGTTTCGTCCAGAGCGGCCCGCATGGAGGGTGTCACCGTGTCCGCGTACATGATCACCCGGCCCTCAGCATTTCTTGCGGCACGACCGATGGTCTGGATCAAGCTGGTCTCACTGCGCAGGAAGCCCTCCTTGTCCGCATCCAGAATGGCCACCAGGCTCACTTCCGGCAGGTCCAGGCCCTCGCGGAGCAGGTTGATACCCACCAGTACATCAAATTTCGCCATGCGAAGGTCCCGAATGATCTCCATCCGCTCCATGGCGCCGATGTCCGAGTGCATATAGCGGACCTTGATGCCTGCCTTTTGCAGGTACACAGTCAAATCCTCCGCCATCTTCTTGGTCAGCGTGGTCACCAGCACCCGCTCGTTCTTAGCGGTTCTGGCGTTGATCTCACCGATGAGGTCATCGATCTGACCGTCGATGGGCCGGACCTCTACCACAGGATCCAAAAGACCTGTGGGCCGGATCACCTGCTCCACGATCTGTCCCGACCGGGTGCGCTCGTATTCGGCAGGGGTGGCGGAAACATAGATCACCTGGTTGATCTTACTGTCAAATTCCGGGAAATTCAGGGGGCGGTTGTCGTAGGCCGAGGGAAGACGGAAGCCGTAGTTCACCAGGGCATCCTTACGGCTGCGGTCACCGGCGTACATGGCCCGGGTCTGGGGCAGGGTCACGTGGCTCTCATCGATGATCATAAGAAAATCATCCGGGAAATAATCCAACAGTGTTGTGGGCGGAGTGCCGGGGGCACGGCCCTGGATCACCCGGGAGTAGTTCTCAATGCCGTTGCAGAAGCCGATCTCCGTTAGCATTTCCAGGTCGTAGGCGGTGCGCTGGGCAATCCGCTGGGCTTCGATCAGCTTGTCATTGTCCCGGAAATACTGCACCTGGGCATCGCATTCCAGCTGGATCTCCTGCATGGCCCGGTGGAGTTTTTCCTTGGACGCCACATAGTGGGAGGCAGGGTAAATCGCCACATGGTCGATATACCGCTCCGCCACGCCGGAAACGGCATTGATCTCACTGATCCGGTCCACCTCATCACCGAAGAACTCCACCCGGATGGCCTTTCCCGCCCAATAAGCGGGGTAAATTTCCAGGGTGTCGCCCCGGAGCCGGAACTTGTTTCGGGAAAAGTCCAGGTCGTTGCGCTCATAGCGGATCTCCGCCAGTTTGCGAAGCACATCGTCCAGAGGGTACTCCTGTCCCACCCGGAGGGAGATGACCATGGACTTATAGTCGATGGGGTCACCCAGGCCGTAGAGGCAGGACACGGAGGACACCACGATCACATCCCGCCGCTCAAACAGGGCGGAGGTGGCAGAATGCCGCAGCCGGTCGATTTCCTCGTTGACGGAGGCATCCTTCTCGATATAGGTATCCGTGTGGGCGATATAGGCCTCCGGCTGGTAGTAGTCGTAATAGGATATAAAATATTCCACCGCGTTGTCCGGGAAGAATTCCCGGAACTCGCTGCACAACTGGGCTGCCAGCGTCTTATTATGAGCTAGGACCAGGGTGGGTCGGTTCAGCTTTTCGATAACCGACGCCATAGTGAAGGTCTTGCCGGAGCCGGTGACACCCAGCAGGGTCTGCTCCCGCAGTCCCCAGTTGACACCATTTACCAGACTTTCGATCGCCTCCGGCTGATCGCCGGAGGGCTTGAATTCGGAAACAAGCTTAAATTTATCCATAGAATGTCCTCCAACACCCCACAGGATTTGCAGGGGTGGTTAGCGCTCCTCTTCCTGCTTTTTCTTCAGCAGCTCCGCCAGATCCGCAAAGGGATACTGCTTCAGATGCAGTTCACCCTTCCGCTTCTCCTTGGCTTGATTGGCAATTGCCCGGAAAGGTTCCGGACGCAGTTTGGGATTTCCCTTTTCCAGAACAATATTCTCAAGATCCGGGAAATTCTCAAAAACTCCGGCATCCACTTCCCGGACGGAATTGGGGATCAGCACAGTTTTGATAGCTTCGTTCTTCACCTTATGCTCCAGCACTTGCGGAATATCCAGGACCTTCCGCTGTCCGGGCAGGAAGCTGAACACACCGTATACCGCGTTGGCGGTTTTGGGATCCCGGTCAATTCCAAAATTTCTGGCCGCGCGAAGCAGCTGGCTGAACTGCTTTCTCTCCAGGAGTGGCATCTGCCAGGGTGTCATGGCGCCCCCGGACAGGGCGTCAAACTGCGCCTGATGCCAGCGGAGCCAGTTCCACGCATTCTTTTTCGATTTGGGCTCAGCATAGTAGTTGCGGAATGTATCCCGGGCGATGGCATAGGAGTCCTGCTTTCCGAAGTGGATCCATTCCATCATTTCCTGGCGCGGAATATGGTCATAGACACTTTGATCCGGTACATATTTCGTCGGAACGCTGCCCCACTGCGCGAATTGCTCGTCATTGCGCACCCAATTGTCGCTATTGTCTTTCAGCCGGCGGTTCAGGCAGGGATACACCCAACCAACCAGTTTTCCCGCGTCGTTCATCAGGCCGCCTTCGAAGTACAGTAACGTCCCGGAGCCCACCGTTTTATCCGCCTCCTCCCCGAGCTGTGCTGGCATGATAACCAGGCACTTGACCATTTTTCCCTGGGATGCGGAGGCGGCAGCCTTATGATGTCCGTCCAGCAGCAGTACCATGTTGCCGGAAGCATACAGACCGATCGCCCGGGGATACTCCTGTGTATCCGGAAGCCGGATATAGTGATCGATCCGCTCCGGATTGCAGGTCGCAGGGCGCTGGCTGGGAATCATATAGGAAGGGCAAACCCGGGTCGCATAGCCCTGGACTCCAATTCGGTACCCCCAGGTTGTAAAGACTTCCGGGATGTCCAGGTAGTTCCAGAAATGGGTATTCTCCACAAAGGGAAACAGTTCATAGTCCGCCACTACATAGTGTCCCGATTTCAGCAGGCCCAGCAGCGGACGCATCCGCTCCACGGCAGTGCGGATGCCGGCGTAGGGTTCATTGAGCTGGCCACCGAGGACCATGGCTTCCTCCATGGAGATGTTTCTTTCGCCATAGCCCCGGTAAAGATATCCACCACAGGTGGGGCAAAACTTTTCTTCATTGACGCTGAACAAACTCTCCCCGTTCAGCGTCACCGCAGTGCCGTTACCCCAGGATTCAAAGGCCAGGGCCTCCGTCCCCTCTTCCACCTTCACCAGCATTGCATCGGCACAATGGTAGTCGGAAGATACCACTTTATTCAGAATCTTCACCTGGGGGTATGTAAACTGTTCACCCATAAGCCTTCGATCCTTTCCAAATTCTTATCAGAAATTTCAGTTTGCGATTCAGTCTTCAAATTGAATTCCGGACTGTGCCAGGGATACGAAGTCATCGTCTGCCACAATGATGTGGTCCACCAGATTGACATCCACAGTGCGCAGGGCGGCTGCCACCCGCTGGGTGGTGGCAATATCTTCCCCGGAGGGAAGCGCCAGACCGCTGGGATGATTGTGTGCCAGTACAACCGATGTAGCATTGGCGCCCAGAGCTATTTCCACAATCCGACGAATGGGCACATTGGCTGAGTTGACGCTCCCCTCTCCCACTTCCCGGCAGCAAAGCACCTTGCACTTGGCATCCAGACACAGCAGGAATACCGTTTCATTTCGCCTGCCAAAGAAATAGGATTTCAGATATTCCCCGCATTCGCGGATGGTTTTCAGAACTGAGGACTGGGTAACACGGTTTACCTGATAATATCGCCCCATATCCGTAACCAGTTTCAGCAGTATCGCCGCGTTCCGGCTGACACCACTGACCTTTTCCAGTTCCTCCACCGGTGCTTCCAGCACCTGGGACAATGATCCGAACCGCTCCAGCAGGCTATGGGCAATGGGATTTGTATCCTTTCTGGGGATGGCATAGTAAAGCAGGATCTCAAGCACCTGCACATCGCTGAAATGGTCCAGCCCTTCTTCCAGAAAGCGGTCTTTCATCCGCTGACGATGACCATCATGAATGGACATATTTTTCACCTCTTGTCTCTTTGCCCTTGCTATTTTCGCAGGAATTCGCTAGAATAGAGCGTAGTCGAAAACCGTCGAAAAACACTCTGTTTGTTTTGCGCCGGTCTGCACATCCTAAATCCGCATGGAGGAGGATCATCATGGAACAACAGAAAAACGCGCTCGAGTTGCTGGATCTGATGATTCAGCCCGGATTCTGCGTTCAGGATGGCATCATTCAGAAAGTAAACCTTCCCGCCCAGGGCATGCTGCTGTGTCCCGGCACGCCGGTTTCCCAGCTGATTGCTGTGGGCCATGAGGAGTACCAGAATTTTTCAGAAGGATGCCTGTTTCTGACGCTGACCGTTTCCGGCATTCTTTTGGACGCTTCTGTCACCCGTGTGGGCTGCTTTGATATTTTTCTTATGGAACAGGACGCGGATCACCGGGAGCTTCAGGCCATGGCACTGGCAGCCCGGGAGCTGAGAAAACCTCTTGCCAGCATCATGACCACTGCGAGCCAGCTCTTCCCCATGGAAGCCCTCAGTGATGACCCTGTTCTTCGGGAACAGGTCACCCGGATGAACCGTGGGCTGTATCAAATGCTCCGGGTCATCGGCAATATGTCGGACACATCACGCTATATCTCCTCCCGGCCCCAGAAGGAAGTGCTGGATATCTGTGCGTTTCTCAAAGAGCTCTTTGAAAAAGCGCAGGATCTGGTGGCCCACGCAGGATTAGCTCTGCGTTATGAAGCGCTCAGTCAGAGCATTGTCACCCTCGCGGACAGAGAAAAGCTGGAGCGTGCTGTGCTGAATATTATTTCCAACGCAGTCAAATTCACCCCCGCCGGAGGTACTGTGGATGCCAGGCTGACCAGAACCGGAAACCGGCTGTACCTGTCCATCCAGGACAGTGGCAGCGGTATTCCGGATGGGATTCGCGGTACGATCCACAACCGCTATTTGCGCCATCCGGGGTTGGAGGATTCCCGCTTCGGCATCGGGCTGGGCATGGTTCTGATCCGCAGCACTGCCGCCAGTCACGGAGGCACGGTGCTCATCGATCACCCGGATGGTTCCGGCACCCGTGTCACCATGACGATGGAAATCCGAAATGATACCTCGGGCAATCTCCGTTCTCCGCAGCTGCGAATCGATTATGCCGGCGAACAGGATCACGGGCTCATTGAGCTGTCCGATGTTCTTCCGGCTGAGCTGTATCTCACCGATAAATAAAGTTATCTCTTACCTGACCTGCAAAGCAGGTCAGGTTTCTGTTTTACAGGTAATTTTTCAAATACTGTCCGGTATAGCTGCCCTCTACGGCCGCTACCTCCTCCGGTGTACCGGCTGCAACCACATAGCCGCCGCCGTCGCCGCCCTCGGGACCCAGATCGATGATATGGTCCGCCACCTTGATCACGTCCAAGTTGTGCTCGATAACCAGCACCGTGTTGCCCAGGTCCACCAGTTGCTGCAGCACCTGGATCAGCTTGTGGACGTCGGCGGTGTGCAGGCCCGTGGTAGGCTCATCCAGAATATAGATGGTGCGGCCGGTGGATACTCTGGCCAGCTCCGTGGCCAGCTTCACCCGCTGGGCTTCGCCGCCGGAGAGTGTCGTGCTGGACTGACCCAGCTTCACGTAACCCAGGCCCACTTCCACCATGGTCTGGGCTTTCCGGCGAATTTTCGGCAGATTTTCAAAGAATTCCACCGCTTCCTCAGCGGTCATATCCAGCACCTGGGAGATGTTCTTACCCTTGTACTGGACTTCCAGGGTTTCCCGATTGTACCGGGCTCCCTTGCAGACCTCGCAGGGCACATACACATCTGCCAGGAAGTGCATCTCAATTTTCACCAGACCGTCGCCGGAGCAGGCCTCGCACCGGCCGCCCTTCACATTGAAGGAGAAACGGCCGGGGCCGTAGCCGCGGATCTTGGCATCATTGGTGGAGGCGAACAGGTCCCGAATGTCGTTGAACAATCCCGTGTAGGTAGCAGGATTGCTCCGGGGAGTTCTGCCGATGGGGCTCTGGTCGATGTCAATGACCTTGTCCAGGTTCTTCAGCCCCTCCACACAGCGGCATTTGCCGGGCCGGGTCCGGGCGTGGTTCAGCTTGTTGAGCAGCGTCTTATTCAGCACCTCGTTGACCAGGCTGGACTTGCCGGAGCCGGAGACACCGGTGACACAGGTCAGGGTCCCCAGAGGGATGGACACGTCAATATCTTTCAGATTGTTCTCCGTTGCCCCGGAAACTGTCAGGAATTCGCCGTTTCCTTTTCGTCTTTCGGTGGGAACAGGGACTTTCTTCACACCGGACAGATACTGGCCGGTGATGGATTCGGGGCAGGCAATGATCTCATCCATGGTGCCCGCGCAGACGATCTCGCCACCCCGGCTGCCGGCGCCGGGGCCCACGTCCACGATGAAGTCCGCGGCGCGCATGGTGTCCTCGTCGTGCTCCACCACGATCAAGGTGTTGCCGATGTCCCTCAGGTGCTTCAATGTCCCCAGGAGCTTATCGTTGTCCCGCTGGTGCAGGCCGATGGAGGGCTCGTCCAGAATGTAGAGAACACCCATGAGGGAGGAGCCGATCTGGGTGGCCAGACGGATCCGCTGGCTCTCGCCGCCGGAGAGGGTTCCGCTGGCCCGGGACAGGGTCAGATAACTCAGTCCCACATCCGTCAGAAACTGGAGGCGGGATTTGATCTCCTTAACGATCTGCTCCGCCACCATGGCCATATTGCCTTCCAGCTTCAGTTCGTTCATGAATTTCAGTTCATCCCGGATGCTCATGCGGCAGAAGTCCATAATGCCGATGCCGCCCACGGTGACGGCCCGGGCAATATCGCTGAGCCGTTCGCCGCCGCACTGGGGGCAGGGAGCAGAAGCCATACACTCCTCCAGCTCCTTACGGGCGGCGTCGGACTGGGTCTCCCGGTAGCGCCGGGAAATATTGTTTAAGATACCCTCCCAGGGCTGCTCCAGCACACCCATACCATTGCCCCGGTTATAGGTCATCCGGAGCTTCTCGCCCTTGGTGCCGTTGAGGATGATATCCATTACCTCGCGGCTGAGGGTCTCCACAGGGGCAGTGAGGGAGAAATGGTACTTCTGGGCCAGGGCTTCAAAATACATTCTGAAGATGGAGTCCGTCCGGGCACTGCGCCAGCCGGAGGCCTGGATGGCACCGTCAAAAATGGACAGGGACTTATCCGGAATTACCAGGTCCTCGTCCGCGATCAGCTGGAAGCCCAGACCGGTACAGCTGGGACAGGCGCCGGAGGGATTGTTGAAGGAGAACATCCGGGGCTCCAGCTCGGTGAGGCTGATGCCGCAGTCCTCGCAGGCATAGTTCTGGGAGAAGCTCAGTTCCTCCTTCGCAGAGGGCAGTTCGATGGTGACCAGGCCCCCGGAATGGGTGCAGGCGGTCTCGATGGAGTCGGTCAGCCGGCGGCGCAGGCCCTCCTTCAGCACCAGTCGGTCCACCACCAGGTCAATATTGTGCTTCTTGTTCTTCTCCAGCTTGATCTCTTCCGTCGTGTCGTAGAGAATCCCGTCCACCCGGACACGGGGGAAGCCCTGCTTCCGGGCATCTTCAATGACTCTCACATGCTCGCCCTTCTTGCCCCGGACAATGGGAGACAGCACCACAAAGCGGGTGCCCATACCCAGTGCCTCCACCCGGTCCACGATCTGGTCGATGGTCTGGCGGTTGATCTCCTTGCCGCACTTGGGGCAGTGGGGAATACCCACCCGGGCCCAGAGCAGGCGGAGGTAGTCGTAAATTTCGGTGACGGTGCCCACGGTGGAGCGGGGGTTCTTGGAGGTGGTTTTCTGATCGATGGAAATGGCCGGAGAAAGGCCGTCGATGGAGTCCACATCCGGCTTGTCCATCTGGCCCAGGAACTGCCGGGCGTAGGAACTTAGGCTCTCCACATACCGCCGCTGGCCCTCGGCATAGATGGTATCGAAAGCAAGGCTACTCTTGCCGGAGCCGGAGAGGCCCGTAAACACCACCAGCTTGTCTCTGGGGATGGTCAGGTCCACATTCTTCAGATTATTCTCTCTGGCGCCAAGAATTTGGATTTTATCGTTCATATTCGGCTCCTCATGGTAAAATTCTTTACCCAGTATTATACCACATATGTGTTATTTACACAAGTGCGAATTCAAACATAATTTCGCTTAATTAAAAATCCCCCTGCCCAGGTTCAGGCAAGGGGATGATTCCATATATACAGTTCGACAAGCTGGAATTTATCGATTCATTTTAACGATAAATTCGGCGGTTCCATCTTGATATTTCTTCTCTTCCGTAATAGTAAAACCATATCTTTGATAAAATCGTATTGCTTTTCTGTTTTTTTCAAGAACCCATAAATAATTACAATATTTCTGTTCTATGGCAAATTGAATGAGGGTGCTTCCAATACCTTGATTCTCAAAGAAAGAATCAACATACAATTCTAAAATCTGATTTTCAGAAATGTGAATCATACCTTTCACAAATTCATCATCATAAACCCATATTTCGTCTAATTCCTGCGGATTGTCAATGTACCATTTGGCTAATGGGTATACTTGCATTTCTCCAAATGACACGGCATCGTTGCGAAAAATAGTTCTATAGTTCATTCTTTTGGAAAAAATCAATATCTCTGCTATTCTCGACGCATCAGCGATTGTTGCATGCCGTATCATAGTATTTATTCTCCTCCATCAAATTCAAGTTTACCTGTCCGTTAAGGTTTATCGTTCTCTCTTCTGTCCGCCGGGGTTTTCAGGGTGATGGCATAGACCTTGTTGATCTGCATGGGGGAACTTTCCGCCACCATACCATCAAAATAAACCACCACTTCATCGCCGATGTTAAAATGCGTCATGCTTTCTTTACACGCCACATCCAGGGACACCCAATATTCGCCATTTCCATTCTCAATCAGAATTGCCCGATCTCCGGTATTCTTCACGATGCCCGTGATACTCGGCGCGTTGGCAATGATGTCATTCATGCCGACATATTCTGCAGGCTTACCCGGGCCGCTGGCCAGTCCCAGTTCTGCCGCCAGATCCGGATTGGCGCTGATCAACAGCCAGAATCCTGCGGCCCCAAGCAAAATCACCGCCAGAACAATCAATACTGCTCTTTTCATAACATCACGCTCCTTTTCCGGCTTTTGACCATATTGTACCAAATAACGTCTGTATTTTCCATAAATAAATTATTAAGATTTCCCCACATTTCCTCTATAAATACCAGTTGCATTTCGACCAAAAGTTATGGTATTATGTGTATAATAGGTTTAGTATGGACTTCTCGCAGAAAGGCGTTAATTATGATTGGAAAGACAAATGAAAGCTGGCTCATTGTGGGTCTTGGCAACCCCGGTAAGGACTACGCCCACACCCGCCACAACGCGGGCTTCCGCTGCCTGGACATTCTGGCGGATAACCTGGGCTGCAAAGTGGATAAACTGAAATTCCAGGGACTCTACGGTCAGGTAAACTATAATGGCAGAAAGCTCTTCCTACTGAAGCCCCAGACATATATGAACCTCTCCGGCCGGTCTGTTCTGCAGCTTTCCGCCTACTTCAACATCCCCCCTGCCCGGATCGTCGTCCTCTTTGACGACATCTCCCTGGAGCCCGGCCGGCTGCGCATCCGTCCCGACGGCAGTGCCGGCGGTCACAACGGCATCAAGTCCATTATCCAGGAGCTGGGATCCCAGCAGTTCCCCCGGGTGAAGATCGGCGTGGGCGGCAAGGCCCATCCGGACCAGGATCTGGCGGACCATGTGCTCTCCGGCTTCTCCGCCAGTGAGGAAAAGGCATTGGCCGTTTCCCTCAAGAACGGCGCCGACGCGGCTCTTGCTATCATCGACAAGGGCGTTCCCGAGGCTGCCAACCGCTTTAACGGCACTCACGCCTAAGAATACTGTCACATATTACGGAAAGGGGTAGGTATACTCCCCTTTCCGCGTTCCTGCGTCCCCGCAAAATTACCTGTTCCCTCAGAAACGGAGGTGTCCCATGGAACAGCTTCTCATTCTATTAAAATCCATCCCCGAATATGCCGCCATGGTCAAGTCCGTGGCGGAAAATCAGTCCGCCGCCATCACCGGCATCGGTCAGATCAACCGATCCCATATGATCGCCGGCCTGCGCCGGGATTGCAAGCGCCCCCTGGTTTTGATCTGCCAGGATGAAATGGCCGCCCGACGCCTCCAGGAGGAGCTGAAATGCTTCCTGGGACAGACGGTTCCTATCCTGCCCGGCAGGGAGCTGACGCTGTATGATACTGCTGTAGTTTCCCGGGCCTGGGAGCAGAAGCGTCTGCGGCTGCTCTACGACCTGACCACCGGCGCAACGGATTTCGTGATCTTCAGCTGGGAAGCTCTCAGCCTGCGGACCATGCCCCGGCAGACTCTGCTTTCCGCCGCCTTCACCCTGGAAGTGGGCAAGGAGTATCCCGTGGAGGAACTGACCGCCCGGCTCACCGCCTCCGGCTACTGCCGGTGCGGCATGGTGGAGGGTCCCGGCCAGTTTGCCCTGCGCGGCGGCATCATCGATATCTTCTCCCCCGCCTCCGACAAGCCCATCCGGGCTGAGTTTTTCGGAGATGAGCTGGACACCATGGGCTATTTCGATCCTGCCACCCAGCGTCGTACGGAAAACGCCGATTCGCTTGTGGTGCTTCCCATCGGCGAGACCCAGCCAATGCTCCACCCCAACGGACTGGAAGGCCTGTGCAAAGACCTGAATGCCCTCATTTCCCGGCAGCGCCGCCGGAAAAATGTCAACGAGGCCCTCATTTCCACGCTGACCAAGGATCTGGAAAAATACGAAAACGGTCTGAGCAATCCGGCTTCTGACCGGTATATGGCCCTCATTTATCCCGATATGGCCACCGCCATGGACTATATTCCGGAAAACGCGCTGGTTGCCATCTGTGACCAAGGCAGCATCCGCCGCAGCGCCATCGCCCGCAGCGATGAGATGGGCATGCTGCTGGACAGCCTGCTGCAAAATGGCACCCTGGCCGGCGAGCTCAGTGATTTTACCGCCACCTGGGATGATTTTACCTACTCCCTCAAGGGCCGCACCGCTGTCTATTTTGACGCCTTCGGCGGCACCTCCTATCCCGAAAGCTGCCCGCCCAAGATCCTGCTGCCCATGACCGCCAAGCAGCTGCCCAGCTACGGCGGAAACCTGGACACCGCGGCTTCCGACCTGAAACACTATCAGAAGGTGGAATTCGGCAGCATGGTCCTCTGCGGCAGCCGCCACCGGGCGGAGATTCTGCAGAAGCTGCTGCGTGACCGGGGACTCTCCGCCTTCCTGTGCATCCCCATGACCATTCTGCCCCGGCCCGGTCAGATTCTGCTCTGCGAGGGCACCCTGCCCTTCGGCATGGAGTACCCCATGAGCAAGATTGCCGTGCTCACGGAGGGGCAGCTCATCGCCAAGACCGCGCCCCGGGCCAGAGCCGGAAAAAAGGTCGGCGCCACCAACCGACAGAAGCTCAACTCCTTTACGGACCTGACCCCCGGCGATCTGGTGGTCCACGAGAATTACGGCATCGGCCGCTTTGTTGCCATGGAGCAGATCAAAGTGGATGGGGCCGTGAAGGACTATATCAAGATCGCCTACCAGGGCAGCGATACTCTCTTCGTCCCCGCCACCCAGCTGGATATGGTCAGCAAGTATATCGGCGGCGGCGGTGAGGATGCCAATGTCCGTCTGAACAAGATCGGCTCCGATGCCTGGCAGAAGACTAAGGCCAAGGCCCGGAAGGCCGCCAAGGACATGGCCGGTGGGCTGATCCAGCTCTACGCCGCCCGAAAGCGGCAGCCCGGCTATGCCTTTGCTCCCGATGCCCCCTGGCAGAAGGAATTTGAGGACAATTTCCCCTATCCCGAAACGGACGATCAGCTGCGCTGCATCGCGGATATCAAGCACGACATGGAAACTGCCACACCCATGGACCGGCTGCTCTGCGGCGACGTGGGCTTCGGCAAGACGGAGGTTGCCCTCCGGGCCGCCATGAAGGCCATCATGGACGGCAAACAGGTGGCGATCCTGGTGCCCACCACGGTCCTTGCCCAGCAGCACTATCAGACTGCTGTGGCCCGTTTCCGGGGCTTCCCGGTGAATATTGATGTACTCAGCCGCTTCCGCACCCCCCAGCAGCAGAAAGCCACCGTCCAGAAGCTCCGGGCAGGCGCTGTGGATCTGATCGTGGGCACCCACAAGCTGCTGCAGAAGACCATTGAATTCAAGGACCTGGGTCTTCTGATTATCGACGAGGAGCAGCGCTTCGGTGTCACCCACAAGGAGCGTCTGAAGGAGATCTCCAAGGGTGTGGATGTTCTGACCCTCTCCGCAACCCCCATCCCCAGAACGCTGAACATGGCCCTCTCCGGTATCCGGGATATGTCCACCCTGGAAGAGCCCCCGGCTGACCGCTACCCGGTGCAGACCTTTGTCATGGAGCACAACAACGCCATCTTAGACGACGCCATTCGCCGGGAGGTGGAACGGGGCGGCCAGGTATACTATCTGCACAACCGTACGGAGACCATAGACCAGGTAGCAGGCGCCCTGCGCCGCAGAATTCCCGGCATTACCGTGGCCGTTGCCCACGGCCAGATGGGCGAGGACGCTCTGGGCGACGTGATGCAGGCCATGAACGAGGGCGAGATCCAGGTTCTGGTGTGCACCACCATTATCGAGACCGGCCTGGATATTCCCAACGCTAATACACTGATCATCGAGAATGCGGACCGCTTCGGCCTGAGCCAGCTGCACCAGCTTCGGGGCCGCGTGGGACGCTCCACCCGCCATGCCTACGCCTATTTCACCTACCGGCCCGACCGGAATCTGACGGAAGTGGCGGAAAAGCGACTCTCCGCCATCCGGGACTTTGCGGAATTCGGCTCCGGCTTTAAAATCGCCATGCGTGACCTGGAAATCCGGGGTGCGGGTAATCTGCTGGGTGCGGAGCAGTCCGGCCACATGATGAGCGTGGGCTATGATATGTATCTGAAACTCCTGGACGAAGCAGTCCTGGAGGAGCAGGGCAAGGCCCCCAAGATGCCCGACTGCACCGCCGATCTGAACGTCACCGCCAATGTGGATAAATCCTACGTAGCCCGGGGTGAGGAACGGATGGATCTGTACCGGCGCATGGCGGCCATCCGCACCGAGGCCGATGCCGACGACCTGCTGGACGAGATCGTGGACCGTTATGGCGAGCCGCCCAAGGGTGTGCTGAACCTCATCGACATCGCCCTGCTCCGCTCCAATGCCCGGGCCTTGGGCATCACGGATATCAAGCAGAAGGGCGGCGAGATCCTCTTTACTCTGCATCAGCTGAACTTCGATGCTGTGGGTGCCCTCTGCGCCGATCCGGACTATAAAGCCCGGGTCACCTTCCTGGCCAATGCCAAGGAGCCTGCACTGAAGCTGAAACTGGTGCCCAAGCTGGACAGCCTTCGCCAGTGCAAGGCCTTCATTGCCCGTTACCGCAGCTTTACGGTATCCTAAGGTCGATGTTCACAGCTTATTCATTGCATTCTGACATATTCTGTGCTAGTATGAATTTACATCCATTTTCATTACCCATCTTTTGCAAAGGAGATGATTATCATAGCTAAGGGTAAATTTTCCCAGCCCCGGAAGCCCAGATTTGATTCCGATGAGCTGGATGATCTGTACGAAATCCCCGCGGAGGAGCCCGCCGCTGCCGAACCGGAGCCTGTCCGGGACAGCACGCTGGAGGAGACCATGCTGCTGACCGGCGCATTCGTCCCCGTGACCGGCGAGACCGCCGCCCAGACCCCTCCCGTATCCGCCGTCTCCCAGGAGGAGATTTCCTTCGAAGAAGAGATTTTCCGTGAAGAAACCACCGATGATCCGGAGGAGGAGTATTACGAAGACGAGCCGCCCGTTGCCAAATCCGGCAACAAGGGCCGCAAACGCAAGAAAAGCCGTGTGCGCAAAGCACTGGTGATCAGCCTGTGTGTGGTAACGCTGCTGCTGCTGACCGTCATCGGCGCTGCCGTGATGATGTTTATCAACGCCAATAAGGATGACGGCCTGATCTTGAACAATGTGACCGTTGCCGGCGTCAACATCGGCGGCATGACCCCCGAGGAAGCTTCCGCGGCTATCCACCGGGTTACCGATCTGACCTTCACCACCGAGAACATGGTCATCTACCTGCCCGATACCATTTTGGAGCTGTCTCCCAAGGACACAGGCGCCAAGCTGGATGTGAATGCCGCTGTGGAAGCCGCCTTCAACTACGGCCGTACCGGCACCGCCGAAGAAAACAAGCAGGCACAGGCCCAGTCTCTGGTCAGCAACCACACCATCGCTCTGCTTCCCTATCTGAATCTGAATACCGATTTCATCCGGGAACAGCTGGAGGAATACGGTGCGTACTTCAACAGCGACTACGAGGCCTCCTCCTGGACGCTGGAGGGACAGATGCCCCAGCTGGAAGCCGACAAGTATGACGAAAATGCCAAACCCCAGACTCTGGTTCTGATCCCCGGCCAGCCCGGCCGCTACGTGGACATCGATCAGGTCTACAATGATGTGCTGGACGCTTACAGCATGAACCACTTCGAGGTCCGCACCAACATGACCGACGAGGAACAGATGCCCGAGGCGCTGGATCTGGATGAGATCCACAAAATGCTGCACACCGACGCTGTGGATGCCGCCATGGATATGGACACTTTCGAAGTCACGCCGGAGGTTTATGGCTACACCTTCGACCTGGAAAAGGCCAAGGAGCTGCTGCCTCTGGAGTACGGTACCACCGTGGAGATTCCCATGGCGTACATCATCCCCAAGGTGCTCAGCGCCGACCTGTCCGAGAAGCTTTTCCGTGACGAACTGGCTGCCTGTGGGACGCCTCACACCAGCGATAAGAACCGTAACACCAATCTCCAGCTGGCCTGTGATGCTGTCAACGGCTATATTCTGATGCCCGGCGACACCTTCGACTACAATAAGGTCCTTGGCGAGCGCACTGAGGAGCGGGGCTTCAAGCCTGCCGGCGCCCTCAGTGCCGGCACCAGCACCACGGAGGTCGGCGGCGGCATTTGCCAGATTTCCTCCACTATGTATTATTGCACGCTGATCGCGGATCTGGAAATCGTCACCCGCCGTTCCCACTCCCTGCCCTCCTCCTACATGCCCATGACGGGTGTGGATGCCACCGTCAGCTGGGGCGGCCCCGATTTCCGTTTCAAGAACAATACCAACTATCCCATCCGTATTGAAGCTAAGCTGGCCGACGGCAAGGTCCAGATCAAGCTGCTGGGTACCGATGAAAAGGACTACTATGTCAAGATGGAAGCCAAGACCGTGGAGGTCCTGAGACCCCAGACCATCGAAGAAACCTACACCGCCGCGGAAGCCAAGGCAAAGGGCTACAAGGACGGCCAGGTGCTGGAAAAGGGCGTCACCGGCTACACTGTCTACTCCTACAAGTGCAAATACGACAAGGAAACCGACGAGCTGATTTCCCGTGACTACGAGGCAACCTCTAACTACGTCAAGAAAGATCAGATCGTGGTCAAGGTGGAGGCAGAACCCACTGAGCCCAAGCCCACAGATCCTCCTGCCACTGAGCCCCCCGCAACCCAGCCTCCGGCAACTCAGCCTCCCGCAACGCAGCCCCCTGCTACTCAGCCTCCTGCAACGCAGCCTCCTGCAACCCAGGCTCCTGCACAGCCGGATGCCGGTGCGGTAAATGAGCCCCCCGCTGAGGGCGGCGAGAGCGAGAACACTTGATAACCGCAAAACCGCCGATGGTGACTGAAGTGACCCATCGGCGGTTTTTATATCCTCTTGACTTCTCACATATTATTCCCTATAATATCATTAGACGATATCATGTTACGATATTGCAAGGAGGTGCAGTACATGCCCAGAAAATCCATGGATACTCTAACTGAGTCCATGTTCTACGTGCTCATGGCTCTGATGAAGGGCCCCATGTGCGGTATCGACATCGCGGACTTCATTGAAAAACGCACGAAAGGCCGCCTGCAGATGGGTCCCGCCACTCTGTACACCATCTTGGGAAAATTCGAAAAAGAGAAATACATCCGGGAAACTTCTGTGGAGGGCCGAAAACGCACCTATGAGATCACCGGAAAAGGCTTCGAGGCCTATCGTGAGGAACTGAATCGGCTGAAACAGTGCGTTCTGGACGCGGAAGGAGGGAATTGACATGAAAGTCAAGCGAATCCGAAGACTCGCCCCCTGCCCAGCCTACGATGTGGAAAAAATTGAATCCTGGCTGACGGACATGGCAAAAGAGGGCTGGATCTTGGAAAAGGAAGGCGAAATCTTCGGCTGGCTGTCCTTCGTACAGGATGCCCCCCGGTCTGTGGCGTACCGCCTGGAGACCAAAGAACCGAGTAAGGGCTTCGGCGATGTGCCGGACCAGGACTTCCGGGAACTGTGCGGTGAATACGGCTGGGAATACGTGGACAGCTACGGTAATTTCTTCATCTACCGCTCCACCCGGGCCGATTTCCGGGAGATGAACACAGATTTGCAGGTTCAGGCAGCAGCTATGAAAGCCGGTCGACGCCAGTCCATGATCACAGTCTTTCTGGACGTGTTTCTGCTGAACTATTTTTTCAGACAGCTTCTGCAAATGCCCTGCCATAGCCTTGTTCTGTTGGGTATGGGCTACCATATGATGTACCTGCTGGCGCTGGTCTGGGTAAGTGTGGACAGCTTCCTTCAATGGCATCACCTGCGGAAGCTGCAAAGGCAGCTGAAGGCCAATATTTCTCTGAACCACCGGAAGCCCTGGCGCAAAGGTGCCGTTTTCCATATATTCAGCAAATTTGCCTATGTGCTGGTGATATTCCTGTTCTTCGGTGCGCTCTTCGGCTCCTGCTCCCGGAGCATGGATCTGGATCGCATCGCCACCGCCGACTATCCCGGCGATCCCCCCTTCATCACTGCCGGGGATATCCTGCCGGAAGGCAGCTTCGAAACCCAGTCCTTCCTGCAGGGATACAATTCGTATCGCGTCGAATCCACCTTTTTCGCGCCGACGGTTATGGAATGGAAGGAATACGGAGAAATTACCCTCCCCGACGGCACCACTTATTCCGGCGTTCTGAATGTGACCTACTACGAGACCCGCTATACCTGGCTGGCGGAGGGACTGATGGATGAACTGTACCGCTATGCCGGAAAGCAACACCATTTTGTGGAGCTTGACCCACCGGCCCTTGCGGTGGAGGAAGTTCTCTGCTATAATCAAATATATCCCTCCATTCTGCTGCGCCAAGGTAATGTTCTGGTAGAAGCAAATGTGGGACTCCGGCATGAAGATCATTATCTTCTGGAACAATGGGCTCAGCGGATGGCACAACTGCTCATCCGTGAATAATATAGAAAACGGAGGTAACAGCATGAGAGCAAGTGATTATCGCGCCATTGCCAGAGAAAAGCTGGCTGGCAACTGGAAGACCGCAGTGATCGTGGCGCTGATTGCCTGGTTCCTGGGCGGTCTGATTGCCACTGCCAACGCCAGCATCGATATCCAGGTCAGTGAGGACGTAAGTATCTATATTCCTTCCGTCCAGGCTTGGTTAATCGCCGCCCTTCGCATCGGAGCTATTCTGACCATCGTCAATTTCATCATCGGCGGTGTCATCCGCCAGGGCTACGCCAGCTACCTTCTGAAGCAGCAGGATGGCGAGCAAGGAGAAATTGGCGACCTGTTCAGTCAATTCCACCGCTTCGGCGACGGCTTCTGCCTGCGGCTGTTGGAGGGTGTGTTCATCTTCCTGTGGACGCTGCTGCTGATCATCCCCGGCATCATCGCCACCTATAGCTACGCCATGGCCCCCTTTATTATGGCTGAGAATCCCGACATGACCGCTTCCGAAGCTCTGGGCGCCTCCAAGGACCTGATGCAGGGCCACAAATGGGAGCTTTTCTGCCTGGGCTTCAGCTTCATCGGCTGGAATCTGCTGGCCGGGCTGACTTTTGGTATCGGCGCTCTCTTTGTCACCCCCTATGAAAACGCCGCCTACGCCGCCTTCTACCGTCAGATCAGCCGAAACCCATAACATACAAAAGCGGATGCGCCCAATGGCGCATCCGCTTAATTTTTACTTGGCCCGGATATCCAGGTGGTAGTCGATGAGGCCCGCCTGGGTATTTTCAATGGAAATGGAGTAGGTCAGATCGATGGTACCGCCGTCGGGGACGATATCGAAGTAGAGGAATTTCGCCTCCACCGTCATCATCAGCGCGCCGAACTCCATCTGGTAGAGAGAGTCATGGGGCACGCCCTGCTGGAAGACCATGCGGGAGTTTAAGCGGCCGCTTCGCTCCAGGGTTACTTTACCCGGCTCCACCCGGAAGGTGGTGGTAACGCCCTCCAGGCCGGTCAGAGCACTCTCCTCATAGCGAATATCCCAGCCTCCGTCACGGAATTCCATGGTGCCCTCGGTGACCAACTCGATCACTTCCGGCTCCTGGTCCTCGTACTTCTGGGTACCCCGGATGGAGAGGATCACATCCTGCTTTCTCATGCGAAGGCCTCCACTGCCAGCTTCAGCAGTTCGTCGATCAAGTCGGTATACTCGATGCCGCTGGCGGCGAAGAGCTTGGGATACATGGAGATGGAGGTAAAGCCGGGCAGCGTATTGATCTCATTGAAGACCACCCGGTTGTCCTCGTAGGTAACGAAGAAGTCCACACGGCTCAGACCCTTGCAGCCGATGGCGCTGTAGACCTTCACAGCATACTCCCGGACCATTTCCTCCACATCCTCAGGGATCCGGGCGGGGATATAGGCCACGGAGGTGTCGGTGACATACTTGGCGTCGTAGTCATAGAACTCGGCGCCGGAGTCGATCTCACCGGCGATGGAAGCCACAGGGCTGTCGTTGCCCATGACAGCAACCTCGATCTCACGGCCGTGGATGAACTCCTCCACCAGCACCTTATCGTCGTATTTAGCTGCAAAGTCCAGTGCCTTCTCCAGAGCCTCCCGGTCTGCGGCCTTGGAAACGCCCACGGAGGAGCCGGTGCCGGCAGGCTTGACGAACATGGGGTAGACGAAGGTATCTTCCAGAGCGGTCACGGTCTGCTCCAGGTGGTTTTTCACATCGTTGCGGCGCACCAGCTTCCAGGCAGCCTGGGGCACACCGGCGTGGTCCACCACCAGCTTGGTCAAGGTCTTGTCCATAGCCACCGCGGATGCGGCCACATGGGGGCCCACATGGGGGATGCCTGCCATCTGCAGCAGGCCCTGCATAGCGCCGTCCTCACCGTTCTCACCGTGGAGCACCGGGAACACCACATCGATCAGTTCCCGCACCACGCAGTCACCCTCAAAGCTCAGCAGGCCCTGTCCCCGGACGGGAGAGAGGGCAACCTGGCGGTTGTCGGGATGATTCTTCCAGGTGCCCTTGGGCAGCATGGAGTAGTCATCGCCCTTAAAGAGGATCCAGTCACCGTCTTTGGTGATACCCACGGGGAAAATGTTGTACTTTTCTTTATCAATATTGTTCAGTACGGATTCGGCAGAGCGCAGGGATACCTCATGCTCGGGGCTGATGCCGCCGAAGAGAATGCATACGTTCATTTTTTTCATCGAAATAACCTCATTTTGCACAAAGGCAATTTTTTACTGATATATTTACAATTTCCATCTGGAAATTTTGTTTTCAAGTGATATAATAAGCGAAAATACGCGCGATCAGGAGGTTTCCCATGCAGATCGAACTGACGAACAAGGAACTGCGCAATCTGCTGGATATGGTTTACATCGGAAACTGGGTGCTCAACTCCCTGCGGGGAGATGACCGGTTTCAGATCTACGACGACCTGGAGAGCAAGCTCTTCGACAAAGCCCGGGAATGCGGGATGAAGGTGCTTGCCCAGACTTATCAGGGCACCGTGGTTCCATCCAAAGCATACACCGAGGGCGGTATCCACGAAGCCATCGCTTATTACGAAGATAATGTATTTTACGAAATCCTGGCAGAGGAGCTCTCCCGCCGGGATATGAACTACCCGGAGATCACACCGGAAAACTACGATGAGATTCTGGGCAGGATGGAACAGTATATGTCGGAATTTGAGATTTCCGGGCTGGACCATCTGGTTCTGGAGGATTGATTCCGGCAGGCTCCCCCTTTGGGGGAGCCTGTTTTTTACTTCAGCAGTGCCTCTCCGGCCCGGAAGATATCGCCGGCGCCCATGGTGATGACCACATCACCGGGACGGACAACGCGCCGCAGCACCTCGGTGACCTGAGGAAGAATGGGACAATAGATGGCATCGGGAATCTGTCTTGCCAGATCGGCGGAGGAAATTCCGATATCGTTGCGCTCCCGGGCAGCGTAGATCTCCGCCAGCAGCACCACATCGGATTGGCTCAGTTCCCGGACAAAGTCAGTAAACAGCGCGTGAGTCCGGGTATAAGTGTGGGGCTGAAAAGCCAGCACCAGGCGGCGGCCGGGCATGGACGCGCGGACCGCGGAAATGGTGGCCCGGACCTCATCAGGGTGGTGGGCATAGTCATCATAGACATCGGCGCCATTGAACACGCCCTTGAACTCCATGCGCCGTCCGGCACCATGGAAGGACGCCAGGCCCTCGGTAACAGCCTGACCGTCAATACCCATCATCCAGGCACAGCCTGAGGCTGCCAGGGCGTTGAGGGCATTGTGCTTGCCCAGGACACCCATATCCAGGTGGCAGTAGAATTCGCCGTCGCAGATGACGTCGAAATGCTGCCAGTCGGCGCTGATATTTTTCGCGGTGACCCGGTTGCCTTCTTTCAGGCCGAAGGTAATGTGATTGATTCCCGCCATAGCCTCCACGGTATGTTCATCGTCGCCGTTGGACAGGACACCGCCGGTAGCCAACTGGGCAAAGCGGTGGAAGGAATCCTGCACATCCGCCAGGTCCTTGAAATAGTCCAGGTGGTCGGCCTCCACATTGAGCACCACCGCGATGGTGGGAAAGAAATTCAGGAAGGAGTCGCAGTACTCACAGCTCTCCAGCACGATGGTATCGCCATGGCCCACCCGGTGGCCAGCATGGAGCAGGGGCAGGTAGCCGCCGATCATGACGGTGGGGTCTGCCTGGGCAGCCATGAGAATATGGGTCATCATGGAGGTGGTGCTGGTCTTGCCGTGGGTACCGGAAATGCAGATGGCATTGCGGTAGGACTTCATGATCTCGCCCCAGGCCTGGGCCCGTTCAAACACGGGAATGCCCATTGCTCTGGCAAAGGCGATCTCAGGATTATCGTTGTGTGCGGCGGCGGTGCGGATGATGGCACTGGCGCCTTCAATATTTTCAGCCCGGTGGCCGATGGCCACGGGAATTCCCGCCTCCTCCAATTCCTGGGTAGAGGCAGATGCATTCATATCCGAGCCGGTAACGTGAATCCCCATCCCCTTCAGCACCAGGCCCAGCGGGCGCATGGACACACCGCCGATGCCCACCAGGTGGACATGACAGCCGGGCTGCATAAAGGATGAGAGAGTTTTCTCAATAGACATAGTCGTGGTTCCCCCGATTACAGGTAATTATAGCCATATCCCTTTAATTATACATCAATCTTAAGGATTTTACAACTGTTATTTCTGAGAAACTCCGGACTTATTTATTGTTTTTCCGTTTTTTCTTGGTTTTTCATCGATTTTACCCTGTTTTTTTGACATTCTCGACAGCTTCCGGATACTTTCCCCAAGGCCCCACACCGCTGCCGGAAGCGTAACCGCCCCCACAGCCGCCATTGCAGGTTCCTCTGCGGACTGCTCCGGAGCTTCCTGTTTCTCCGGTTCCTCCCACCGTGTAATCCGGCTGCACCCAACCACCGTGAGCAAATCCTTTTCCGGAACCAGAAGTGTTAACCCTGTCCCCTCTGTCCGATTATTGTCTCCATTGATCCTTTCTCGGATTTTCTCCACCCGGTACAGGACAATCTCATTCAGACAGTTGACTGTCACAATATCCCCCTGTTCCATAGCCCGCCCCGGAGGCTGTGCAAGGCGCAGCACCGTGCACTCCCCTGCAGTACCCAAAGGAAAATCACTTTCCGGATCATGAACCGCTCCCCAGGAATCGTCCTTCCCCCCGTGGTGGATGGGAATTACCTGCTCCCCTGGCAGGGTCAGCCAGCCTATATCCCCGCCGAAGGAGAGGATCGATGGGTATGCATCCGTTTTCCGCATACCATTTTCCAGGTTGTAATTATACCACCGTGCCAAATTTCTGTTTTTCTTCAGGCTTTCCTCATCCAGCTCCGATACCTGTGCCTGCAGTCTGCGCAGGTATTCCTGCTGTTCACGAGCCTCCTGAAACCACATGTTTATGTACAGTGCTATCGCAGCAGCCGCACCCAAGCACCCGATTCCTGTCAGAATTCCAATCAGCTTCCGCCCCATATGCATCCCTCCTGTCTATGGATGCATTATACGGCTTTCCTCCTGTCGAAACCCCGCAAAGGATACCGATGCATGGAAAAAACCGGCAGCTTCCGTTTGAAGCTGCCGGCTCATCTAATTATCCATGAATGGAACGCAGGTTCACAGTTTCCAGGGGCACAATGCCCAGCTCCTTCAAAATCCGAACCGCCTGTGTCTCCGTTCTGCCGTCCAGCAGGGACTCCGGCGTGTGGGCATCCCTGCCCAGAATTACGTCGCAGCCCTCTTCCGCAACCACTTCCCAGAAATGGGGATTGGGATAGTGCCGCTCCCCTGCCAGTCCCAGCAGGTTAAATTCCAGAGGAATACCGCAGTTCTTTGCCTCCCGGCAAATATCGCGCATATGCCGCCGAAAAACAGCCGGATCTCCCAGAAAATGCACCAAGTCCGGATGGGCAAAATAGGTGAACAGGCCTGTATTCATAGCCTCACAGCTCTGATGGACATACTGCCGCAGCAGGCCCTCATCTCTGGATGCCAGGCCGTTGTAGCGCGCGTCGTACTCATTACCCACAAAATGCTGGCCCAGGATCATATAGTCAATGGGGTGGTCCCGGAGAATTTCTGTCAACTCGCCAAAATGCTTGGGGTAATACTCCATCTCCAGGCCCAGTGGGATCTGAATTTTTCCCTCATACTGCTTGCGCAGCCGCAGAATGGTACGCACATAGTCATCCAGCGCCAACAGTTCCATGCGGAAGGAGGAGTAATAGCCCTCCGGGAATACATAGGGTGTGTGATCCGCAAAGCCCAGAATTTCCAATCCGGCGCGGATTCCGTTTTCCACATATTGATATTCCCTGCCGGAGGCGTGATTGCACCGCCAGGTATGGGTATGATAATTTGCTTTCATAGTTTCACCGCTTTTCTTTCGGGATTTTAGGGACTCCAAATCAAACCACGATCAACCCAAGGGCCATGAGGATGCAAACCTCGGCAAAGATGGTAAAGATGGAGAAAATGCTGGTCCAGACCACCAGCTGTGTAGCCAGCTGCTCGTCGCCGCCCATGTTTCCCGCCATGACGGCACTGGACACTGCCACGGGGGAGCCAAACATGGCGATCAGCGCAGGGTATTCATTGGCGCCGCAGTGGAGAAGATCCGTCTTTGCGGTGAGCAGGATGGCCAAGCCAATACCCAACACCGGCGCAATGACAATACGCCACACCGTACCGGTGACGATCTCTTTCAGAAGGCCCTTCACGGCGGAGAACTCAAACTGGCCGCCCAGGACGATCAGTGCAAAAGGAGACGCGATGGCTTTCAGATTGCTCACGGTCTTATACAGGAACTGCATCTGGTCGTTCAGTGCAAAGACCACTTCTCCAAAAACCGAACGTTGGATTTCCCGGATACCCAGGCAGGCAAGGCCCAGGGCTACGGCAATGATCAGAGGATTCTTGACAATGTTCAGCACCATGCCCTTCAGGTCTGTCTTCTTGCCGTTGTCTACGAAGACGCTCAGCGCAATCACCGAGAGCACATTGAACAGAGGGATCGTGAAGGAAGATACGATGGCAGCCACTGCCACTGCCCCCTGTCCGCCCAGTGCTCCGGCCAGGGACAAGCCGATGATGGCGAAATTGCTGCGGAAGGTACACTGCCAGATGACGCCCCGGCGTTCCGGCACCTTGGTTGCGGCCACGGAAGAAAACAGGCCCAGGCCGAAGATCAGCACGATTGCAAAGGCGCTGTAGATGACGATATCCCAGTTGATGGCCGAAAAGCCCTCGATATCATACACATTCACAAACAGCATCGCCGGCAGACACAGGCTGAACACCAGCTTATTGCCGATTTTCAGAAAATCCTTGGTAAAAAATCCTTTGGTTTTCAGAAAATAGCCAATCAGTATCGTCAGAATCAGCGGTGCCACCGCATTGACAGCGGTAGATAAAATGGTGGATATGGACATGGTGTTCGCTCCTTATTTTTTATGTCGACAAATTATGGCAAGTCATCATTCACGGATCGTAAGGGTATTCAAATATTCCCGGAGAGTATTGTTTAGATTTTTCATGTGAATGTAAATCGTCTGATAGCTATTTTCAAACTCCTGGTCCCACAGGCTGTCAAAATGTTCTTTTCCCGCTGAGAGAAGTTCGTATTTCTTTTCAAAGGCCAAATACTGATCCAGGATCAGCTCGTAGACCTTATCATACCGTTCAAAAATGTCTTTGGGCAGAAAGGGTGCATTTTCATAGAGAAGATCCTGTGTTTCTTTCACATCCACAACCAGCATATCATGCACATGGGAAATATACCGCATGCGCTGATCGTCTGACGCATAATCATCAATGAATGATCGATACGATATCGCCGCCAGATGAGATCTGGCTGTTCCAAATGCTTTGGACAGTTGTCCGTAGATTTCATATTCCTTGTCAAACTGTGCTTTCGTAATATACCGCTTGTTCTCAAGATCTGATTTATGGCATTCCATTTCCCTCTGGAGGTTCTGTTTAAACACTTCCATCTCTTTGCCCAAATCCTGGCGATAGGCTTCCATTTCCTTATCGAGAAGCTGTTTATACTTTATCTCCAGCTGATTCTGAAACATTTTCGCCAACAATGAGGATATTCCGATAATGATCACACCAGCGCCGCCGCAACTCAGTATAATTGCCTTGGAAATTTCCCAAATTTCTCCCAAATCCATACGAATCCTCCTGTTCAGCAAAACATACTTAAATTATAGTATATTCCAATCCGCCAAAGAAATCAATCATGCGTATTCATATTCTTGCACGCTGCTGCAATTATAGTGCCCCGCAGCCCGCACTTGTACGGGGTGCGTTCTGCGTGCCACAGGACTTTCCCATGACCTAAAAACAGTCCACCGGACTGTTTTTACCCCAGTATGCACACTGGGGGGCGGCCTTTCAAGTCCCGTTTCACTATCAAAAAAGTTAGTCGGCAAAAGACGGAGGACTTTTTTGGCAGGGGCACTAGGACTTGAACCCAGAGCCTACGGTTTTGGAGACCGCCGCTCTACCAATTGAGCTATACCCCTATATTTATTTGAAAGGCGAAGGCCTTGGATAATCTGGTGGGCCTTCAGGGACTTGAACCCGGGACTATCCGGTTATGAGCCGGAGGCTCTGACCAACTGAGCTAAAGGCCCATAACGATGGCTCATGACCACCACGAGCGGTATTATAGCACCTTTTCTCCCTTCTGTCAAGCCTTTCTTTCGGAAAGTTCCGGAAAAGCTGCCGTGGATATCTCCACGGCAGCTCATTTGAGAATTACTCCTCGTCCTCGTCTTCGTCGTCCAGACTAAACTCCAGCAGTTCGCCGCAGTCGGGGCAAACGATGCTGCCCTTCTCCAGGGTCTCCTCGTCAAAGTTCACGATCTCGTCACAGACGGGGCAAACCACCTCGTAGATGGTGGAATCATCGTCGCCGAAGTCGAAGCCTTCTTCGTACTCTTCCTCGTCGTCCCACTCATCCTCTTCGTCCTCAAAATCATCATAGTCTTCCTCGTCCATGATGAAATCCTCGATGGCGTCCAGATCCTCTTCGATCTCGTCCAGCTCATCGGAGATGGCGATGGTGGTATCCTCGATGTCGGTGACCTTCTTGGTCAGATCGCCCAGCAGATCCACGATAGCGGCAATCATCTTGCCCTCGTCGGTCTCGGTGCTCAGCTTCAGGCCGTCCATCAGGCCCTTCAGGTATGCGGACTTTTCAGACAGTGTCATAGTGATACTCCTTTTTGAAAAGAGGGGACGATGTATTTCAATCGTCCCCTGTTGTGAATGCATAATTTACGGCAATGCCTGCAAATTAGGCCTTGGAGCGGCCCAGGTACTCGCCGGTACGGGTGTCGATCTGGATCTTGTCGCCCTCGTTGATGAACAGGGGCACCTTGA
>JAZQEP010000067.1:0-23658 GCA_045539075.1 Faecousia sp.
CCCGGGGCAAGAAAAAGACGCTGTACTTCAACCATGACGGTACCGGTCAGTACGTCTGGAAGAAGGATGAGCTGATCGACCTGACCTTCCCCCAGGTCCTCGACCGCATGGTCGCGGAATTCCCCGACCAGCTGGCCATCAAATATACCACACTCAACTATACCCGCACCTACTCCGAGTTCCGCGACGACGTGGACGAATTTGCCCGCGCGCTGGTGGCGCTGGGCGTAAAGGCCGGCACCCATGTTACCATGTGGGCCACCAACCTGCCCCAGTGGTATATCGCCTTCTGGGCAACCACCAAGATCGGCGCGGTGCTGGTGACCATGAACACCGCCTACAAGATCCATGAGGCGGAGTACCTGCTGCGGCAGTCCGATACCCACACCCTGGTGATGATCGAATCCGCCCTGGACTCCAACTACCGCAAGATCATCAACGAGATCTGTCCCGAGATCGCGGGGAGCAAGCCCGGCGCGCCCCTGCACTGCAAGCGGCTGCCCTTCCTGCGCAACGTGATCACCGTGGACTTCAAGCAGCCGGGCTGCCTGACCTTTGACGAGGCCATGGACCGCTGCGAGATGGTGAATATCGAGGAGGTCCGCCGGCTGGCGGCCAATGTGCACCCCGATGATGTGTGTAATATGCAGTATACCTCCGGCACCACCGGATTCCCCAAGGGTGTTATGTTAACCCACTACAATGTGGTCAACAACGGCAAGTGTATCGGCGACCGGATGGGACTTTCCACCGCCGACCGGATGATGATCCAGGTGCCCATGTTCCACTGCTTTGGCATGGTGCTCTCCATGACCTCCTCCATGACCCACGGCGCAACGCTGTGCCCCCTGCCCTATTTCTCCGCGAAATCCAGCCTGGCCTGTATCAACCAGGAGCGGATTACCTGCTTCAACGGCGTTCCCACCATGTTCATCGCCATGTTCAACCACCCGGACTACCGTAAGACCGACTTTAGCTACATGCGCACCGGCATCATGGCCGGCGCCGGCTGCCCCCCGGAGCTGATGCGCCGGGCCGCCCAGCCGGACGAGATGAATATGCGGGGTATCGTGTCCGTTTACGGCCAGACCGAATCCGCCCCCGGCTCCACCATGTCCGCCTGGACGGACCCTCTGGACCTGCGGACCAACACCGTGGGCTACGACTTCCCCCATGTGGAGTGCAAGATCATCGACCCGGAGACCGGCGAGGAAGTCCCCAACGGCGTCAACGGCGAGTTCTGCTCCCGGGGCTACAACACCATGAAGGGCTACTACAAGATGCCCGAGGCCACCCGGGATACGGTGGACGCGGAAGGCTGGCTCCACTCCGGCGACCTGGCCTGCCGGGACGCGGACGGTACCTACCGGATCACCGGACGCTTAAAGGATATGATCATCCGCGGCGGCGAGAATATCTACCCCAAGGAGATCGAGGAATTTATCTATACCCACCCCGGTGTGAAGGACGTGCAGGTCATCGGCGTGCCGGATAAGCGCTACGGCGAGGAGATCATGGCCTGCATCATCCTCAAGGAGCCCGGCTCCATGACCGTGGAGGAGATGACCGCTTACATCAAGGCCAGTATGGCCCGGCACAAGGTGCCGAAGTACATTGAATTTGTGGATGCTTTCCCCATGAATGCCGCGGGTAAGGTCCTCAAGTACAAGATGCGCCAGGACGCGGCTGCGCGCCTTGGCCTCACCGGCGACGGCGCCGATACCGCCGGTCCCGGCAAATAAACGGAATGACCCCGGCTGGCAACAGTCGGGGTTTTGCTTTGAGGAAGTGCATCATGAAAGAAAGTTCCGTTGACAGGGCACGGAAAAAAGTGGTATAGTATGGGTATACGGGATTTATTCCTGGAAAACTTCAGTAAATTCCGGTATTCTTCCAATTATGGCGAATATTGCGAAACTTTTTTCCGGCTCTGGAAGGAGCATGTGTGTATGCAGAAGAAAATCAAACTCTTTGATGTGATCCTCAGCGTGATCTGTGTGGTATTCGTGGCGGAGGCCACCGCGCCGGTGGCGGTGCTGGGCAACAGCCAGTTTTTCTGGCGGCTGTTCATGATCGGAGCCTTTCTGGTTCCCTACGGTCTGATCTCCTCGGAACTGGGCACGGCCTACCGGGGCAACGGCGGCCTCTACGACTGGATCCATCTGGCCTTCCCCGGAACGCGCTGGGCTGCCCGGGCCGCCTGGTGGTACTGGCTGAATTTCCCCTTGTGGATGGCCTCTCTGGCGGTGATGGTGCCGGACCTGCTGTCCATGGCCTTCGGCATTGAGATCGGCTTGTGGACGGGTCTTGCCATCCAGCTGGCCTTTATCTTCACCGTTTCCCTCATTGCCTGCTTTCCTGTCTGCGACAGCGTGATCATTCTCAATGTCTGCGCCGTGATCAAGGTGGGTCTTGCGTTGCTGGTGGGCGGCATGGGTATTTACTTTACCTGCCGCAACGGCTTTGCCAACGACATGAGCTTCCGTACCTTTCTGCCCAGCTTCAATCTGGACAGCCTGTCGTCCATTTCCGTGATCATCTTTACCATGCTGGGCTTTGAGGTCGTGTGCACCTTCTCCGATGATATGGAGAGCCCCAAAAAGCAGATCCCCCAGGCCATCATCGCCGGCGGACTGGTCATCGCGGGCATCTACCTGCTGGGCGGCTTCGGCATCAGCGCCGTGATTCCCGCCGAGGAAGTGGATGCGGCAGCCGGCCTCATCGAGGCGGTGATGCTGATCAGCGGCCGGGACAGCGGCGTGTTCATCGCAGTCGTCACCCTGCTCTTCACCGTGACCCTGTTCGGCAATATGATCTCCTGGTCCCTGGGTATCAACAACACCGCCTGCTACGCAGCGGAGCATGGGGATATGCCCGCACCCTTCGCCAGACGCTGGAGGAGGAATCAAATGCCCGTGGGCGCTGCCATCCTGAACGGGATCGTGGCGGCGGTGATCTGCCTGCTGGGAGTGGTCATGACCATTGTGGCGCCGGAATCGGAGCTGTTCTGGACCTTCTTCGCTCTGAATATGGTGCTGCTGCTCATGAGCTATCTGCCTATTTTCCCGGCATTTCTGCGCTTGAGAAGGACGGATCCCGGAACAGAACGGCCCTTTAGGGTCTCCGGCGGTTCTGTGATGCTGAAAATGACCGCCTATGTGCCCATGGGGCTGATCCTGGTGAGCATCCTCTTCTGCGCGGTGCCCATGTCCTTCGATCCGGAAACCCTGGCGTCGGTGCTGCCCATTACCGTCGGCACGGTGCTCTGCGTGGCCATCGGCGAAGCGCTGATCATCGCCCGGGAGAGAAATAAGACCCCGCACATATCATGAATGGAGGAATCCCCTATGGAAAAAGAAAAGCTGCGTCAACGGATGAAGCAGATCATCTCCGATCCGGAGCATCCTGTGGTGGCCTGCGGCCTGGGTGTGGTGAAGGATGGCCGGGTGCTCTTTTCCGAAGCGGTGACGAGCGGCCAGCTCCCCGGCTTCCGGGCGGAGACGGATACCAAATTCCGTATCGCATCTATCTCCAAGCTGATCACCGCCCTGGGCGTCTGGCAGCTCATTGAGCAGGGCCGCATCGACCCGGAGGACGATGCGTCGGACTATGTGGGATTCCGTCTGAGAAACCCCGCCTGGCCGGATATCCCCATCACCGTGAAGATGCTCATGTCCCACACCTCCTCCATCCGGGAGGGTGGCGGCAAGCCCGGCACCTACAATATTCCCTACGGCCACCATATTTCCGAATTCTTCACCCCGGGCAAGCCCTATCACAACCCCTATTGCTGGGCACCCCCGGCGGAAAAGCCCGGGCAGTTTTTCGCCTACTGCAATATGAACTACTGCCTGCTGGGCAGCATTATCGAGAATGTCTCCGGAGAGCGGTTCGACCGGTACATGGTGAATCATATTTTTGCCCCTCTGGGCCTCAGCTGCGGCTTCAACGTGGCAGCCATGCCGGAGGAAGTGAAGGCGACAGTGGGTACGCTCTACCGCAAGCTGGACGCGGAAGGAAACTATGACCCCGCGGAGGGTACCTGGGTGCCCCAGTGCGACGATTTTTCCCGGGGCTATCCCACGGAAGATTACGCGGACTATGTCATCGGCACCAACGGCTCCCTCTTCGGCCCCATGGGCTCTTTGCGGGTCTCCCTCAATGAGCTGAGTATCCTGCTGCGAATGTTCTGCGGCGGCGGAAGCTATGGGGGCGTGCAGATTCTGAAGCCGGAGACGGTGGAGCGGATGTTCACCCCCGTGTGGAGTTTCGACCCTCAGAATCCCAACGGCGATACTTACGGCGGCATGATGAACTGCTACGGCATGGGCCCCCATATCTTTACCAACCTGCCTAAGGGTGACCGGGTGTCGGCAGCGCAGACGCTGCCCTTCGCAGGCCATACGGCGGACGCCTACGGCTTGCTGGGCGGTATGCTCTTCGACCGGAGGAAGGGCAATGGCCTGATTTACATCGTGGCAGGCTACGGCAGCGACAAGGACCGGTATTTCGGTCAGAATTCCGCTTTCTACGGCTGGGAGGAGGATCTTCTGGCCGCCGGCGCGGACTTTGCCCAATTTGACTATACTTGATTGATAAAGAAAATCCCGTGGTGAACATTCACCACGGGATTTTTTGTTTGGGTTATGCCAGTTTTACGCCGGCGTCCTTCAGCTGCTGCCGCAGCAGCTTGGCATCGCCGTAAAACACCGCGCCGGGGATACCACAGTAGGCAGCACCCTCTACGTTGGCGGGCTGGTCGTCCACGAAGAAGCACGCATTTGCCTTAAGGCCGAAGCGCTTCAGGGCCCGGAGGAAGTACTCACAGTCCGGCTTCAGCACGCCCTCGTCGGCGGAGATAATGGTGCCGTCGAAAAGGGGCGAAACCGTGACCTTCTGCCAATACTCGTGCTGCCGGTGGCTGGCGTTGGATAGCAGGTACACGCCGTAACCATTGGCTTTCAGCTCTTCCACCAGCTCGTACATGCCCGGGATCGGCAGGATGGGATCATCCCACAGGGAAACCAGCGCGTGCACCGCGTCGTGGAGGTGCTGGGGCAGGTCTGCGCACATCCGTGCTTCCGCCTGGGGCTCATCCAGGGTGCCCCGGTCCATCTGCACCCATTCGGTGCTTAGGAACACCCGACGCAAAAGCTGCTGCTTTTCTTCTTCCGTCACATCCAGACGGTTCAGAAACCGCTGCCGGTCGAAGTACAGCAGCACGTTTCCCATGTCGAATAACACATTTCGGATCAAACGATCTTCACCTTACCCTTCGTCAGACGGAAGACAATGATCAGAGAAATCATGCTGGTGACGGTGAGGATGGTAGCCAGGGCGGAGGCGGGGCCGTCATTCATGTGGGTGACCTCCTGGTAGATGGCAATGGCGATGGTGGAGGTCTTGCCGGAATAGAGCATGATGGAGCTCGACAGCTCGTTGATGCAGGTGATCCAGCTGATGACCGCGCCGGACATGACACCGGGGAGCATCATACGGGCGGTGACGGTGAAGAAGGTCTTCAGGGGGCTGACGCCCAGGTTGATGGAGGCCTCCTCCACAAAGGGGTCCATCTGGTACAGGAAGGCGGTTCCGGACCGGACGGTGTAGGGGAGCTTACGGATGACGTAGGAGATGATCATGATGGCGGCGGTGCCAACCAGCACGATGGGCTTGCGGTTGAAGGCAATGATCAGGCCAATACCCAGGACGGAGCCGGGGATGACGTAGGGGAACATGATCAGCGTGTCGATGGCGTTGGCCACCTTGCCCTTCTTGCGCACCAGAATGTAGGAAACCAGAATGCCCACGATGATGATGAACACGATGGCGATGATGCTGAAGAGATAGGTGTTCTTGATATTATCTGCCAGCTTGGCACTGATGAACTGGTAGTTCTTGAAGTTGATGCCCTTGACCATGCCGGAGAAGCTGCGCTCGATGAAGGACTGGCAGATGACCACGATCTGGGGCAGGAATGCCAGGAATACCACAATGTAGATGGGCAGGGACACCAGGAAGCGCTTGATGCCGTGCAGCTCCGTCTCCTTGGGGGGCCGCAGGGAGCTCATCTGGTAGTTGCGCTTATCGATGACCAGCTTCTGGAATGCCAGCACCAGCAACGAACAGGACACGATGACCACGGACAGGGCGGAAGCCATGTAGGGGTTGGTGGCGCTTTCGGACATGTACTCATTGTACACCAGCACAGGCAGCACCGTGTAGCCTTCACCGATCAGCATGGGAGTACCGAAGTCAGCCAGACAGGTCATGAACACCATGACGCAGCCGGCCAGGATGGAGGGCAGCACCACGGGCAGGGTGACGGTCCAGATCCGCTTCAGCTTGCTCATGCCCAGATTCTCCGCGGCCTCCTCCAGAGAGGCGTCGATGGAGTTCATGGCACCGGAGGTGTACAGATAGACGTAGGGGAACAGGTGCAGTGTAAAGACGAAGATGATGCCGCCCTTGCCGTAGATGGTGGGGGCTCCCAGGCCCAGGGCAGTGAAGAGCTTGGCCACGATGCCCTGGCGGCCTGCCAGAATGATCCAGGAATAGGCGCCGATGAAGGGGGGGCTCATGAGGCTCATGATAATCAGGATGTGCACCAGCTGCTTGCCGGGCACATTGTACCGGGTCAGCACATAGGCGATGGGCACACCGATGAGGGTGGAGGTGAGCACCGTGGTGGAGCAGACCACGATGGAGCGGATCAGGGGCTCGTAGTAATATTTCTTGGTAAAGAAGCGGGTGAAATTATAGAGGGTTACGCCTTCCACCTTGTCAGAGAAGATACTCTTGGTGAGGATGGTATAGAAGGGGTAGACGATGAACAAACACATGGAGGCAATGACCAGGAATTTCACAAAGGTCCAGAAATCCGGTCTCCTCAGCTGACCGAGTCTCTGTTTCACTTGGACAGCACCTCCCCGGTTTCGGCAACGTAAAGGCTGACCCGGTTGGGATCAAAGCTGATACACACGCGCTCGCCGTCGGCGTGGACGGCGGAGGTATCCTTGGTGTATTCGTTGACGATGAGGTTCTGGCCATTGTCCAGCACCACCTCGTACTCGATGAAGTCACCCAGGAAAGTGGAGATCAGGATCTTGCCGGGCATGCCCTGCTCACTGATGAACAGCTGCTCGGGACGGGCAGAGATCTGGCCCTTGCCCACAAAGTTCTTCCGGACGGGGATCTTGATGGACAGCTCGCCCTTGATGTTCACATCCTCGCCGTTTACCTCGCAGTCCAGGAAGTTGCTGACGCCGATGAAGCCTGCCACGAAGGGGTTCTGGGGCTTGGCGTAGATCTCGCTGGGGGTGCCGATCTGCATGATATTGCCGTCCTTCATGACGGCGATCCGGTCGGAGATGGCCAGGGCCTCCTCCTGGTCGTGGGTGACGTAGATGGTGGTGATGCCAAGGCGCCGCTGGAGCTTCTTGATGACGGTGCGCATCTGGACACGGAGCTTGGCATCCAGATTGGAAAGGGGCTCGTCCATCAGCAGCACGCTGGGCTCGATGACGAAGGCGCGGGCCAGGGCCACGCGCTGCTGCTGGCCGCCGGAGAGCTCGTTGGGCTTCCGGTCTGCCAGGTGGGAGATCTGCACCAGCTCCAGGGCCTCGGCCACCCGGGTCTCGATCTCCTTCTTGGGGGTCTTCCGGGCCTTCAGACCGTAGGCCACGTTCTCCTTCACGGTCAGATGGGGGAAAATGGCGTAGTTCTGGAACACCATGCCGATGTCCCGCTTGTGGGCGGCCACATCGTTGATGCGCTTCTCGCCGAAGAAGAAATCGCCGCCCTCAATGGAATTGAAGCCTGCGATCATGCGAAGCAGGGTGGTCTTGCCGCAGCCGGAGGGGCCCAGCAGGGTGAAGAATTCACCTTCCTTGATATTCAGGGAAACGCCGTTCAGGGCGGTAAAATCACCGTAGCGCTTTACCGCGTCCCGGATGATGACTTCATTGCTCATAATTAATCCTCTCCTTATCTATACTAAAAGGCTCAAGAAAACCGCGGATATCCCGTGGCTTTGTTCAGCCTTTAATCCTGGAAAAGGGAGTCCCCAAGGGGACTCCCTCCCAAAAAAGCAAGGTATTAGCCGACGAGCAGCTCGTTCCACTTGTCGATGATGTTGGTCTTCTCGGTAGCGGCGTAAGCGAAGTCGTAGTCGCCCAGATCCAGGGTGGACAGCTCGCACAGGCCCTCGGGGGTCAGGTCGGAGCGGACAGGACGGCGCTTCCAGGAGACGTTCTGGTCCTGCTGGACTTCCAGGCTCAGCATGTAGTTGATGAACAGCTCAGCATTTTCCTGGTTGGGGCAGTTCTTGACCAGAGAGATACCGTCGGGAACGGCGGAGTTCTTCTCGGGGTAGATGAAGCCGATGTCGGGGTTGTCAGCATACAGAACAGCGGACTTCTCCAGGGTCACGCCCAGGACGTACTCGCCGGAGGCGACCAGCTTGTGGCAGGCGGAGGAGCCGTCCTGCAGCTTGCCGTCCAGGTTGGCGATGAACTTCTCAACCAGAGCCCAGCCCTCGTCCAGAGTGGGCTGGCTGAACAGCATGGTGCACAGCTGGGTGTAAGCGGAGCCGGACTTGGCGGGGTTGGCGTAGGCGATCTTGCCCTTCAGAGCCTCGTTGCACAGGCCTTCCCAGGTGGTGGGAACGTCAGCCTCATCAATCAGAGTCTTGTTGTAGATGAAGCACATGGGCAGGGGGGATTCGCCGATCCACATGTCGTTGGCATCCTTGTAAGCGTCGCCGATGACATCGTCGTGGACGGAAACGAATGCCTGGAACAGGTCGACCTGGCCGGCCAGAGTGTCAGCGCCGCCGCCCCACAGGACGTCGCACTGGGGATTCTCGGATTCAGCGGCAATACGCTGGATAGCTTCGCCGGTGGGGATGCTCAGAGCGGTAACCTCGATGTTGGGGTACTTCTCCATGAACATAGCGACACCTGCCTCCAGGGGGCTGGGGTCATGGGGGGAGTAGATAACCAGACTGCCGGTGTAGTCTTCGGGCTTCTTCTCAACAGGAGCGGCTTCGGTCTCCACGGGGTTCTCAGCCACGGGAGCCTGGGTCTCGGGTGCCTTGGTCTCGGCGGGCTTCTCTTCGCCGCCGCAGGCGACCAGAGACAGAACCATAACCAGAGCCAGAACCAGAGCAAGGATCTTCTTCATTTGTATTTCCTCCTAATGTATTGTTGCGGCGTTTCGTAGGCGTTTCGCCTGCCGCACCGGATCCGGCGGATGACGGATTCCGACTGTTTTATTATAGCACACCCATTTTCTGGCTTCAATCACACCAAAGGGCAAAAACCACCTTTACTATCTCTGTTTACGATGATAAATGAATACTATAGATATTATTAATGTTAGTTTTTCATAACTCCATTCCCGTGTCCGGGGGAAGAACTGTACAAAATGACGCAAAATAAAGGCAAACGGATAAAAAAGCGGATCATACGTTGAAAAGGGATTATTTCCCAAAATCTGCCCATTTTTTTACCCCCCCTGCGGTTCTGTTTTTTTGTGTATTGCAATGGTAGGATATGATCGGAAGGTAACCCCAGGATAAATTACCTGTGCAATGTATGTTGCCAAATGACTTTCTCCGCCCCGGTTTCGGGTGACCGTGTCCGTGAATTTGCCCCGGAAGATTTTCTGGTGGGTGAACGTGCTTGCGTTGGATCGCAAAGAAAAAGATGTTCGGAAGTTATATGATACAGAGAGAAAGGTGGAGCACTATGGGCAAGAATGAGAGAAATATGCGTATTGACTACGGCGCGGAGATTCGGGCGCTGATGGAAAAAGGAAAAAAGGAGGGCTGGATCGATGCCGGAGTCCTGGCGGCCGGGCTGCAGAGGCTGAAGCTGACCGGCGAACAGATCGAGGAGGTCTACGCCAAATTTGAGGCCATGAACATCCAGATCGTCACCGACGAGCTGGAACTGGACAAAGATGACGGGTCTGAGCCGGGTGATGAGGACCTGATGTATCCGGATGAGGAGCAGGTGGATCTGGTGGACCTGGCTGCTGAATATTCCCTGGATGATCCGCTTCGAATGTATCTGCGGGAGATCGGCCAGGTAAAGCTGCTGTCCCCCGAAGAGGAAGTGGAGCTGGCAAAACGGGCTGCCCAGGGTGACCGCTCGGCCAGGGATAAGCTGGTGGAGGCCAACCTGCGGCTGGTGGTGTCCATTGCCAAGAAGTACACCGGCCGGGGGCTGCAGATGCTGGATCTGATCCAGGAGGGCAATACGGGCTTAATGCGGGCGGTTGATAAATATGACTGGCAGAAGGGCTACAAGCTCTCCACCTATGCCACCTGGTGGATCCGGCAGGCCATTACCCGGGCCGTTGCCGATCAGGGCAGAACGATCCGTGTGCCTGTCCATATGGTGGAGGTCATCAACAAGGTGACCCGCTGCAGCCGGCGGCTGCTCCAGACCCTGGGCAGGGAACCCACCGTGGAGGAAATCGCAAGGGAGCTGAAGCTGCCTGTGGAAAAGGTTTTGGAAGCCAAACGCGCCGCCGCCGATACGATCTCTCTGGATACCCCCGTGGGAGAGGAAGACTACACCGCCATCGGCTCCTTCGTCCAGGACGACCGGATCCAGGCGCCGGAGGAGGCCTTTGCCGAAAAGTCGCTGGAGAAAGACCTGCGGGAGGTTCTGGATACCCTGAGCGAGCGGGAGGCCTATGTACTTCGGATCCGCTTTGGCCTGTACGACGGGAAAACCCATACCCTGGAGGAAGTGGGTGCTTCCTTGGGCGTGACCCGGGAGCGGGTCCGCCAGATCGAAACCAAGGCCATCCGTAAGCTGCGCCATCCCAGTCGGGCAAGACTCTTGGCAGACTATGCGGTATAAAGCTGCGCCTGCGGCAAAACCATCGGAGTGAAGTTCACTCCGATGGTTTTTGATATGCAGTTGCTTGAAACAAAAGTTTCTTGAATTTGATGTTGATTTCCGTTTTCTGCCCGGAAAGGCTATGTCAATCCTTTTGGGGCATGACAAAAGCGGGAATTCCCTGCGTATAATTCTCCTTGCCTTACAAATAATAGCATCGTAATTCGACATTTACGAGGAGAGAGTATATATGAAAGCTACTGGCATCGTAAGACGCGTTGACGACCTCGGCCGCATCGTCATTCCTAAAGAAATCAGACGCACCTTGCGCATCCGGGAAGGTGACCCCCTGGAGATCTACACTGAGAAGGACGGGGGCGTGATTTTCCGAAAATACTCCCCTATGGGGGACCTGCAGGAATTTGCCGCCGCCATGTGCGAATCCATCGGCACCGCCACGGGGCATATCGCCGCGGTGGCGGACCGGGATGCCATCATTGCCCTTCATGGTGTACCCAAGCGGGAACTGATGGATAAGCCCAATTCCCGGGAACTGGAAAAGCTGATGGAGGCCAGAACCAATTACCTCTTCCAGCCCGGAGACACGCCCATCCCCGCCTCCGAGGGGATGGAAAAGTACCACCTGGGCGCGGCGGCGCCCATTCTGAGCCAGGGCGACCTGATGGGTGCGGTGCTCCTGCTGCTGGGGGAACATGACGATCCCCTCCAGGCTGCTGATCAGAGTCTGGCCCGGACCGCGGCGGGTTTTCTGGGCCGCCAGATGGAAAGCTAAACTGAATAAAACGTCTCTCCCGGAATGGAATCGTTTCCATTCCGGGGGTTTTCTTTGCCGGAATCCATCGAGGATCGAAAGATTGGAAAAATGACGAAATTTCCGTGGTTTTATATCGATAGAAAGTTATTTTCTCTGTGAATTTTGTACGAAACGTCAAAAGTAAGTGGACAAAACGAAAATAATGCGTTATTATATGATAGATAATGCGGACAACCTCCGCAAATTTTGAAAGAGGTGAAGAAATATGGCGTTTTCTTTTTTCGGCGGTGTGCATCCCGCGGAAAATAAGTCTTACGCTCGTGACGTGGCTGTCCAGGAATTCCCTGCGCCTGACATTCTGGTCGTGCCCATGTCCCAGCATATCGGCGCCCCCTGTAAGCCCCTGGTAAAGAAGAACGACCTGGTCAAGAAGGGCCAGAAGATCGGCGACAACCAGGGCCTGTGCGTACCGGTTCATGCACCCGTCTCCGGCAAGGTCAAGTCTGTTGAGGCCAAAGCCCATTCCAGCGGCACCACCATGATGAGTGTCGTCATCGAGAATGACCACCTGGACACTCTGGACGAGTCCGTCAAACCCCGCACCAAGGAAGAAGTGGATGCTCTGTCTCCCGAGGAACTGATCAATATCATCCGCGAGGCTGGCATCGTGGGTATGGGCGGCGCGTCCTTCCCCACCCATGTGAAGCTCTCCGGCGGTATCGGCAAGGTGGATACCATCATCGTCAATGCCGGCGAGTGCGAGCCCTACATCACTTCCGATGACCGGCTGTGCCGCGAGATGCCCTGCGAGCTGATCTCCGGTATCCAGGTCATCATGAAGATCCTGGGTCTGAAGGAAGCTCATATCGGCATCGAGGATAACAAGCCCGAGGCCATCCGCTCCCTGAAGGCCAACGTGGCCGACACCGGTGTTATCGTGGACGTGCTGCCCGCCATGTACCCCCAGGGTGCTGAGAAGCAGCTGATTCAGGCCGTCACCGGCCGCCAGGTGCCTTCCGGCGGTCTGCCCGCCGCTGTGGGCTGCGCTGTGTTCAACGCCGCCACCTGCAAGGCCATCCATGACGCTGTCTACGAGGGCATGCCCCTCATTAAGCGTATCGTCACCGTCTCCGGCGATATCCTCATGGAGCCCAAGAACCTGCTGGTTCCCATCGGCACCAGCTACAATGATCTGATCGAGGCCTGCGGCCACTCCGAGAACCCCTACAAGGTCCTCAACGGCGGCCCCATGATGGGCGCTGCCCAGTATGACCTGAGCGTTCCCACCATCAAGGCCTGCAACGCCGTCACCGTCCTGGGCAAGAAGAACAAGTTCTCCGTAGAGGACTCCCAGTGCATCCGCTGCGGCAAGTGCATCGACGTGTGCCCCATGCGCCTGATGCCCGTCCTGATGTACAAGGCTCTGTACACCAACGATATCGAAGAGATGAAGGCTACCAACCTGATGGACTGCATCGAGTGCGGCTGCTGTGCATACAACTGCCCCGCCTGCGTGCCTCTGGTTCTGGCATTCCGCTCCGGCAAGCAGAGAATCCGCGACGCCGCCGCTGCCGCGGCCAAGAAATAAGGAGGTGGAGATCTAAATGGCACAGATGAAATACTACTATGAGCTGACGATTTCCAGCTCTCCCCATGTACATTCCCCCGTCACCACCCAGACCATCATGCGCGATGTGCTGATCGCTCTGGCTCCCGCCCTGCTGGGCTCCGTCTACTTCTTCGGCCTCCGGGCTCTGACTGTTACCGCAGTCTCTGTCCTGGCCTGCTTCCTGTTTGAGAAGCTGTGGTGCAAGCTGATGAAGCAGAATGACAAGACCTATGACCTGTCCGCCTGCGTCACCGGCGTGCTGCTGGCTTTTGTCTGCCCCCCCACCATCGCCTACTGGCAGATCGTGCTGGGTGCCCTGTTCGCCATCATCCTGGTGAAGATGCTCTTCGGCGGCATCGGCCGCAACATCGTCAACCCTGCCCTGGCCGGCCGTGCATTCATGTTCAGCTGGCCCGTGGCCATGTCCACCTGGGTCAAGGTGGGCTGGGGAAACCAGGCTTCCGTTTTCTCCACCGCTGACATCGTCACCGAGGCAACCCCCCTGGCCAATATGCACCAGGGCATGATGCCCGAGGCATCCGTTATGGATATGTTCCTGGGCAATGTGGGCGGCTGCATCGGCGAGACCTCCGCTCTGCTTCTGCTGATCGGCTTCGTCTACCTGCTGTACCGCAAGGTCATCTCTGCCCGGATCCCCCTGGTCTACATGGGCACCGTGGCTCTGCTCACCGTCCTGTTCCCCATGGGCAATCCTCCCATCCAGTGGATGGCTGCCCACCTGTTCGGCGGCGGTCTGATGCTGGGCGCCATCTTCATGGCTACCGACTATGTCACCTCCCCCATCACCAAGCTGGGCCAGATCGTCTACGCCATCGGCTGCGGCGCGCTGACCGTGCTGATCCGCTACTTCGGCGGCTACAACGAAGGCGTTTCCTACGCAATCCTGGTCATGAATGCCTGTGTCGTGCTGCTGGACCGCATTGGCCGGCCTGTGAAGTACGGCGCACCCAAGAAGGAGGCGGCTAAGTAATGAAGACTGAATCCACTGTCAAGTATGTTCTGCGCCTGTCCCTGATCCTGTTTGTGATCGCGGGTGTTGTGGCGCTGGCTCTGGCGGCTGTTAATATGGTCACTAAGCCTGTTATTGATCAGCTGAACGCTGAGAAGACCCAGAAGGCCATCGAAGCAGTTCTGCCCGGAGGCTTTGATCAGGAGATCGCCGATTATGCCGATGCTACTGGTCTGGTCTCCAAGGTCTATAAGGGCCAGAGCGGTTACGCACTGGAAGTCAAGCCCGCCGGCTTCGACAACACCATCACCATGATGGTGGGTGTCGATAATGAGGGCAAGGTCCTGGGTATCTCCATCGTCTCTCACACCGAGACTGCCGGTCTGGGTGCTGTGGCTGCTGCCAAGACCTCCGCAGGTGAAGCTTTCCGCGGCAACTTCGTGGGCGCTTCCGGCTCCGTTGCTGTTACCAAGGACGGCGGCTCCGTTGAGGCTATCACCGGTGCCACCATCACTTCCCGCGCCATCTGTGTCGGCGTTAACGCCGCTCTGGACTGCGTGGCAGGCTTAGGTTAAGGAGGTACTTCTAAATGAATTTCAAGAAACAGTTTAATGAAGGCCTGCTGACCAAGAACCCCGTTACCGTGCAGCTGCTGGGTATGTGCTCCACGCTGGCCATCACCACCAGCCTGTTCAACGGTATCGGCATGGGTCTGGCCGTTACCATCATCACCATCTGCTCCAACGTTCTGATTTCTGCCCTGCGTAAGGTCATTCCTTCCCAGGTCCGTATCGCTGCCTACATCACCATCATCGCCGGCTTCGTTACCGTGGTCGACCTGCTGCTGAAGGCATTCATTCCGCCCCTGTCCGAGTCCCTGGGCGTGTTCATCCCTCTGATCGTCGTGAACTGTATGGTCCTGGGCCGTGCTGAAGGCTTCGCCTCCAAGAACGGCGTCCTGGCTTCCGCAGTGGACGGCCTGTGCCAGGGCATCGGCTACACCGTGGCGCTGGTCATTACCTGTGTCATCCGTGAGCTGCTGGGCTCCGGTACTTTCGGCGGCGGTCTGCTCAACGGCGGCGAAGGCATCCGCATCATCCCCGAGGGCATCCCCGCCATGCAGATGGTCATGCCCGTGGGCGGCTTCCTGGTGCTGGGCTTCGTCATCGCAGGCTCCCAGGCTTTGATGACCTACCTGGAGAAGAAGAATAAGAAGAAGGAGGCTGCAAAGTAATGGCAACACAGATTCTGGGCATTCTTATCGCTGCCCTTCTGAGCCAGAACTTCATTCTGGTCAAGTTCTACGGCATCTGCCCCTTCATGGGCGTTTCCAAGAAGATCGACACCGCTCTGGGCATGGGCATGGCCGTTACCTTCGTTATGGCCCTGGCCTCCGCAGCCTGCTACGCGGTCAACTGGATCCTGGTGGAGCTGAATCTGCAGTACATGCAGACCGTGGCCTTTATCCTGGTCATCGCCTCCATCGTGCAGGTGGTTGAGATGTTCCTGAAGAAGGCTGTCCCCGCCCTGTACAAGGCTCTGGGCGTGTTCCTGCCCCTGATCACCACCAACTGCGCCGTTCTGGGCGTGGTGCTGGTCAATGTCCAGGAGGGCTACAACTTCCTGATCAGTGTCGTCAACGGCGCTGCCGGCGGTCTGGGCTTCACCCTGGCCATCGTTCTTTTCGCCTCCATCCGTGAGCGCGTGGACAAGGCCAATCCCCCCGAGTGCTTCAAGGGCTACCCCATTGCCCTGATCGCTGCCGGCCTGCTGGCTCTGGCCTTCATGGGCTTCTCCGGCCTGAGCATTTTCTAAGGAGGGCAAAAGAATGGATATTTTAATTGCGTTTGCACTGCTGGGCGGTCTGGGTCTGATTTTCGGTCTGGTTCTGGCTGCCGCATCCAAGGTCTTCTATGTGGAGACCGACCCCCGTCTGGACCAGCTGAACGAGTGCCTCCCCGGCGCCAACTGCGGCGGCTGCGGCTACCCTGGCTGCGGCGGCTACGCCGGGGGTGTTCTGAACGGCGAAGCTCCCATCGGTAAGTGTGCCTCCGGCGGCAACGAGTGCGCTCAGGCCATGGCTGCCATCATGGGCATCAAGGCTGAGGCCGTCACCCGTAAGGTGGCTCTGGTCCGCTGCTCCGGCGAAAAGACCTACGACAAGGACGGCAACCTGGTCTCCGGTGCCAAGATCAAGGGTACCTATGAAGGCTTCAAGGATTGTCTGGCTGCCTCCAAGGTCGGCGGTCACGGCCCCCTGGCCTGTAAGTACGGCTGCCTGGGCTACGGCTCCTGCACCAAGGCTTGTAAGTACGGCGCTATCTCCGTCAAGAACGGCGTTGCCGTGGTTGACGAGGATCTGTGTGTCGGCTGTATGGCCTGTGCCGCTGCCTGCCCCCGTAACCTGATCGTGCCTGTAGAACCCGGCCGGAACGTGGTCATCGCCTGTAACTCCATGGCCAAGGGCGCTGTCACCACCCGTGGCTGTACCGTGGGCTGCATCGGCTGCGGTCTGTGTAAGAAGATCTGCCCCGAGGGTGCTATCACCGTCACCAACAACCTGGCTGTCATCGATTACTCCAAGTGCACCAACTGCGGCCTGTGCGCCACCGTGTGCCCCAAGAAGCTGATCAAGGACTCCAACGTTGAGAACCTGCCCGATCCCGGCACTGTTCACTCCATGAACAACCCCGACGCCGTGGTCAAGTAAAGTACATGCAAAACGTCCTCCCAAACGGGAGGACGTTTTTGTTTACAGAATACAGCGAGCCCCCGGGTATCATTACCCGGGGCCATATTTTAATCTTTTACGATCACAAAGCCTCTGGGACCGATGGTAAGATTGTCCTCAGTCACCAGCTGCAGGTTGTAGCCCAGTACGATCTTGCCTGCGGGGATCTCCCAGGCATCGCCGCTGCGGTTCACATAAATCTGCAGCGTTTCGTCACCGTAGCTGCGGGTGAAGCCCACATGCTTGTCTCCTGCCTCGAAGAAGGCGATGCTGCCAAGCCGCAGTGCGGGATGGTTCTTGCGCAGCTTGCCCAGCCGCTGGAAATGCTCCAGAAATTCCGGATCCTCCCGGCCCCAGGGGTAGGGACGGCGGTTGAAAGGATCCCGGTAGCCCTCCATGCAGGCCTCATCGCCGTAGTACAGACTGGGGCTGCCGGGGAGGGTGTACTGCAGGAAGGAAGCGGCCAGCAGTCGTTCCCGGGCCACGTCAAACTGGTTCCGGGACAGACGGCGCTTGGCCTTTTCTTCCCGGCTGCCGTCAAAATCGTCCACCAGCGCGGTGAGGATCCGGGGAGTGTCATGGGTGCCCAGCAGATTCATGTTGCAGTGGACCACTTCCTGGGGGTAGTTTTCCACGATGGACATGACCGTGTGCTTCAAACCCTGGCCGGCGTCCCAGCCGCGGATGAAATTGATGATGGCGGTGCGGAAGGGGTAGTTCATGACGGAATCCAGCTCCGCATTGGTAAAATACTTCCGGCGTACATTGTGCGCCAGCTTGTTGGAGGCGTCCTCCCAGACTTCGCCCAGCACATAGGCGTCGGGGTTGATCTGTTTTACCCGGTCGTAGAGCAGTTTCAGAAAATCATCGGGCAGTTCATCGGCCACATCCAGGCGGAAACCGTCAGCACCGGCGCCCAGCCAGTGTGCAATGACGCTGTCCTCTCCGGTGATGATGTATTTGATGAAATCCGGATGCATTTTATTCACTGTGGGCAGTGTGTCGAAATTCCACCAGGAGTGGTAGGAATTGGGCCAGTTGTAGAAGGTGTACCAGTTGTGATAGGGGGAGTCCGGGGCCTGATAGGCGCCCTGCTGGCCGGAGAATGCGCCGTCCTTATTGAAATACAGGCTGTTGGAACCGGTGTGGGAGTACACACCGTCCAGGATCACCTTGATGCCACGGTCGTGGGCGGCTTTGACCATGGCTTTAAAATCCTCCATGGTTCCCAGCATCGGGTCGGGGGTCTTGTAGTCGCCGGTATCATAGCGGTGGGAGGAGAAACTCTTGGAAATGGGATTCAGGTAGAGAATGGTAGCGCCCATATCGGCGATGTAATCCATCTTTTCGGTGATGCCCCGGAAATTGCCGCCGAAGAAATCGTTGTTCAGCACGACACCCTCGGGGGTGGGCTTCCACTCCACCTCCTCGTGCCAGTACCGGTGGAGGGTATAGGGCTCCAGTTTGCCGGTGAGGTCCGTTTCACCGGACTTATGGAACCTGTCCGGGAAGACCTGGTAGATGGTGGCGCCCTTGGCCCAGTCGGGGGTCCGGAAGGCTTCGGGGACACAGCTGACCTGCCAGAGGTCGCCGGCCTCCATATTGGTGTCGTCTCCCTCCTTGAACAGCCGGAAGGAACCGCCCCGGTTGTCGATGCGGAAATAGTAGAAATACAGGCCGGTATAGGGAATGGAAAAACTTCCCTGGAAAATATCATAGGGGCCCTCAGTCCGCTGATAGCCCAGGGTGAAGGTCTGGGCAGTTTCACCGTGCTCGTAATTGAGGATCACGGTGACGGTGGTGGTCTGAACGGCGGAGGGAATGTGGATGGTGAGGGTGCACTGCTGACCGGGGGTCAGGGTGCCGAAGGGATCTTTGAATCGGGTCTGCTTGCTGTCGAACAGAATACGCATATTTTGGCTCTCCTGATATGTGATTTGCATCTGTGGGACTTCGTCCGGATGTATTATACCCTATCTTTGCCAAAAATGGAAGTACCCAAACGCGAAAACGTTTTAGTTCCGGCGAAATGCCGGGGAAAGTAAAAAATACCGGCCCCGAAGGGCCGGTATTTCATACGGTATATGTCGTGTCTGCTTACCAGGAGCACATGTTGTGGAACAGCTCCATGTAGCGGCCGGCGGGCACATCCCAGCTGAAGTCCATTTCCATTTCCTTCTTGATCAGGGACTTCCATGCCTCGGGCTGCTGGTTGTACAGATTCAGGGCGCGCTTAATAGCGGCCAGGAAGTCATCAGCGTTGTAGCTCTGGAAGGTGAAGCCCAGGCCGCCCTCGCCGTTCTCGTCGCAGGGAGGCACGGTATCCTTCAGACCGCCGGTGGCATGGACCACGGGGACGGTGCCGTAACGCATGGCGTTCATCTGGCTCAGGCCGCAGGGCTCGCTCTTGGAGGGCATCAGATAGATGTCACCACCGGCGTAGATCCGGGCAGCCAGGTTCAGATTAAAGGTGATCTTGGCAGCGACCTGCTCGGGGAACTGCTCCTGCAGCTCCTTAAAGAAGGTCTCATACTGAGCTTCGCCGGTACCCAGGATCAGCAGCTGGCAGTCCTCCTCCCACAGCAGGCGGCGGGCGATGTAGCACAGCAGATCCAGACCCTTGTGGCCGGCCAGACGGGTGACCATGACCATCAGAGGTACGTTGGGCTTCACGGGCAGACCCACTTCCTCCTGCAGGGCAGCCTTCACAGCGGCCTTGCCCTCTGCGAAGGTCTCAGCGTTGTAGTGGGCGGGCAGAGCCTTGTCAGTCTCGGGGTTGAAGGTGTTGGTGTCGATGCCGTTGGTGATGCCGGTGAGCTTCCAGGCAGCGTTGGCCAGGATGCCGTCCAGACCGTGGGCATAGTAGGGATACATCAGCTCCCGTGCGTAGGTCTCGGAGACGGTGGTGACCAGGTCAGCAGTCTCGATGGCGCCCTTCATCACGTTGACGGAGTTGTTCATATCCAGAGTGCTGCGGTACTCCCAGGGCAGGCCCAGCACATCATCGAAGAAGGAGGCGTTTGCCCAGCCCTGGTATTCGATGTTGTGGATGGTGTACATGCAGCGGGTGTTGGGGAAGGTCTCATGGTACAGAGCCTTCAGATAGGTGGGGATGGGGGCGCACTGCCAGTCGTTGCACTGAATGACGTCGGGGATGAAGCCCACAACAGCCATGGCGTCCAGGCAGGCACGGGAGAAGAAGGCGAAACGCTCGCCGTCATCCATATCGCCGTAGATGGCGCCGGTACGGCCGCCGAAGTAGTACTCGTTGTCGATGAAGTAGACGGTGACACCATCGGTGCGGTTGGTCAGCTTCATGACACCGGCGTACTGCTGGCGCCAGCCCAGCTGCACCCGGAACTGTGCCACCAGCTCGGTGACATAGTTCTTGTTCTCTTTGATCTTGTTGTAGTAGGGGAGGATCAGAACCACCTCATTGCCCTCAATGCGGGACAATGCGGCAGGCAGAGCCTCCATCACGTCACCTAAACCGCCGGACTTGGCGTAAGGTGCGCCTTCGGAAGCACAGACTGCGATTTTCATACGGTGTCACCCCGCTTGATGTAAACAGGAGCCTTCTTGGTGCCGTACAGCTTGGCACCGGCGGAGACAGTGACATTCTTGTCCAGAATGACGTACTTCAGCTTGGCACCCTCGCCGATGACGGTGTCGTTCATGATGATGCAGTCCTCGACCTCGGCATCCTTCTCCACGGTGACCTGACGGAACAGGATGGAGTTCTCCACCTCGCCGTCCAGCATGCAGCCGTCGGCAACCAGGCAGTCCTCGACCTCGGAGTTCGCGCCATAGTAGGTGGGAACGCGGTCACGGACCTTGGTGTAAACGGGATGGGCAGCGCCGAACAGGTCGGCTCTGGTCTCCTTGCAGATCAGGGACAGGGAGTTTGCGAAGTATTCCTCAACGGACTCGTTGAACAGAGCCACGCCCTCGTGCTCGTAGACGTTCACGGAGACCAGGCCGCGGCGCCAGCCGCCCATGACCAGGTCACGGTCCATGTGGAACTTATCCCGGGCAGCCAGAGCCTTGACGGACTGGATCAGCCACTTCTTGCCAACCACGAAGATGTCCATGGAAGGAATGTACTTGCCGTCGGCGTTGTAGTCGACGACCATCTCGGTGATCTCGCCGTTCTCAACAGCCAGACCCAGGTCGACCTTCTTCTCGCCGTTGCAGGGCTGCTTCTTGGCAACGACGGTCACGTCCTTGCCGGAAGCAACGTGAGCTTCCAGAACCTTGTTCAGGTCGATGTTGCACAGGACAGCGGAGTCGATCATGATGACGTAGTCTTCCTCGTCACCGTACTCCAGGAAATCCATGGCGTTGGCGATGGACTCCAGCTTGCCGCGGTAGGTGCCCACGGTGGAGTGAGCGAAGGGAGTCAGGAACTCCAGGCCGCCCTCTTCCAGCTCCAGGCCCCACTCCTCGCCGTCGCCCACGTGGTTCATCAGGGACTGATAGCTGTGGCGGGAGATGATGCCGATGTGCTTGATGCCGGCGCAGGACAGGTTGCTCAGAGCAAAGTCCACCTGGCGGTAACGGCCGCCGAAGGGCAGGGAAGCCATGGTGCGCTTGTTGGTCAGCTCACCCAGGCTTGCGTCATTGGTAAAAATAAGACCCATTGCGTTCATTGCGAATATCCTCCTTAACTGCTTACTGCTTACAGCATTTCACCGGGCAGCAGCACGGTGTTGGCTTCGACGACAGCGTCCTTGGCAACAACGCTGATCTTCTTCTCGTCGCCTTCAGCGAATGCGCCGCCGACGACTGCGCCCTTGCCGACCTTGGAGCCTTCGCCCAGGATGGCATGACGGACGATGGCATTGGCCTCGATGACGACATCGGGCATGACCACGGAATCCTCAACCAGAGCGCCCTCACCGATGGTGCAGCCCACGGAGATGACGGAGTGCTTGACAGTGCCGTAGACTTCGGTACCCTCAGCCACCAGAGCGTCGATGATCTTGGCATCGTCGTCGATGTAGGCAGCGGGATGGGCGTCGTTACGGGCGTAGATGGTCTCACGCTTGCCGCCGCGGAGCTGGAACTCGGGCTCCTTGCCCAGCAGCTCCATGTTGGCTTCCCACAGGGAGGCGATGGTGCCCACGTCCTTCCAGTAGCCGTCGAAGTTGTAAGCCATCATCTTGTGGCCGTCAGCCAGCAGGTTGGGGATGATGTTCTTACCGAAGTCCTTGGAGGAGTTGGGGTCAGCTTCGTCAGCGATCAGAGCGTCGCGCAGGACCTTCCAGCTGAAGCAGTAGATACCCATGGAGGCGTTGGTGGACTTGGGCTTAGCGGGCTTCTCCTCGAACTCGTAGATGGAGTTGTCGGGGTTGGTGTTCAGGATACCGAAGCGGGAAGCCTCAGCCAGGGGAACGTTACGCACTGCGATGGTGCAGGCGGCGTTGTTGGCGATGTGGTACTCCACCATGGCGTTGTAGTCCATCTTGTAAATGTGGTCACCGGACAGGACAACAACATAGTCGGGGTCAAAGCGGTCGACGAAGTCGATGTTCTTGTAGATGGCGTTTGCGGTGCCCTCGTACCAGCCGGACTTCTTGTCGTTACGCTCGTAGGGAGGCAGGACCTGGGCGCAGCTGTGAGTCTTGTTCAGGCCCCAGGGCTGGCCGTTGCCGATGTACTCGTGCAGCTCCAGAGGCTGATACTGGGTCAGGATACCGACGGTGTCGATACCGGAGTTGACGCAGTTGCTGAGGGGGAAGTCGATGATGCGGTACTTGCCGCCGAAGGGAACCGCAGGCTTAGCGGTCTTCCGGGTCAGGACATACAGGCGGCTGCCCTGGCCACCGGCCAGCAGCATGGCGATTACACGTTTCTTCTGAAAATACATGGTCACAGCTCCTTATATAAATTGTTGGATGCTACGATAGCACTGAAAAATGGGCGCAACAACACACATTTTTCCACGTTCATAACATACCATAATTTTGACATTTATGAAAGGGACAAATTAAATAAAATATCAGAAATTCTTTGGTTATCCTGCCTAAGGCGTGGAAAGGGGGTGGGGAAGGAGTTGGGAATTTCGACAGATTTTAAGCGCTTTTCCAACCAGTAAACTCCCAGCCAGCGGCCAAATTTTAATCCGCAGCTGGGGAATAGGGCCAGATCTTTGTAACCCAGCGCCCGGTGGAAGGCAAGGGAGTTGGCATTTTCCTCGGTGATGAGGGCGTAGAGGGTCTGATAGCCCTGCAGACTGAGGATCTGCTCCAGGGCTGCGTAGAGTTTTTTCCCGATGCCCTTGCCCTGGGCCCGGGGCGCAATATAGACCGAGGGCTCGGCGATCCAGCTGTAAGCCGTCCGGGCAAAGGGACGGGCTGCATAGGTGTAGCCCAGGATCTCGCCCTTTTCCTCCCACACCAGCCAGGGAAACTGCTCCGTGATGGTGTAGAAGCGCTGCATAAATTCCCGTTTGCAGGGTACATCATATTCAAAGGTGATGGTGGTATTTTCGACGAATGGGGCGTAAATTTCCAGAATGGCGGGAATATCCGCCTCGGTGGCAATTCGGATCATGTTCATCAGCTCCTAATGGTAAGCTAAATTATCGTTTAGCGGCGAGTCGCCGCTGACAAGACGAGCCTGGGAGGCCGGCAATTGTCGTTACACCATTGGGCTCTCCCGATTCGCTACTTCCTAAATTATCCTCTTTTTAGGGTAAATGTGACGATACCGAGCGGC
>JAZQEP010000068.1:0-56978 GCA_045539075.1 Faecousia sp.
GCCCAGTGCGATGGTGATGGCGATGGCGAAGAAGCCGGCCAGGAACTTGCCGAAGCCGCCCTTCACGAAGTGGGTGATGTAGTACACGGGACCACCGAGGACTTCGCCGTCCTTGATGATACGGGTCTTCTGAGCCAGAACAGCCTCAGCGTAGATGGTGGACATGCCCAGGAAGGCGATGACCCACATCCAGAAGATGGCACCGGGGCCGCCGGTCAGGATAGCGCCGGAAGCGCCGACGATGTTGCCGGTACCGACCTGTGCAGCGATGGCGGTGGCCACAGCCTGGAAAGAGCTCATGCCGCTCTCCTGCTTGTCACCCTTCAGCTTCAGGCCGCCGAAGATGCTCTTCAGGCCCTGGCCGATGTAACGCTGTACGAAACCGGTCTTAATGGTGAACCACAGGCCGGCGCCCAGCAGCAGGAAGATCAGAACGTAGTCAGCCAGATAGCCATTGATCTTCTGAACAATGGGAAGTAAGGTTGCATTCAGGTTTTCCATAGTTTTTCCTCCTTGATTTGTTTTCCTCTCTCCTTATTATCATTAAGGGAAAAGTTGGGGGATGCCATGTAAAAACAAGGCTTGGTGGATGATCTATCACCCTTGCCAAAGTGGGTACAGTCCTTCCTTCTGACCCAGTCCGGCAAAGGAATCTTTACCATCTCTTATATGATACTAAAGAATCGATAGTTTCGCAACGGTAATGTTTCGTATTTATGTGCAAAAATGCATACTATCGAAAAATTCTATTATAGAAGAACGTTTCCAACGTACTTCGCCGGAACTTTTTCCGGAAATCGGTTTACAAGCGGCGCAAAATCGATTATGATAATTCAAATGTATATTACAGGAGGACACAGAAATGAATCAGCAGCTTCTGCGAAAGCTCCCCAAGGTGGACGAGCTTCTGCATACACCGGAACTGGAAGCGCTCCGCAGCCAGTATCCGGAGCAGACTGTCACCGATGCCGTACGCCAGGTCATTGCCCAGCTGCGGCAGGATATCCTCAGCGAAAAAATCGAAACACTCCCCGACCAGGCAGCCCTGGTCGAGAATATCACCGGCCAGATCCGCCGGGATGTCCGTCCTTCCATGCGGACAGTCATCAACGGCACCGGAATCGTGCTGCACACCAACCTTGGTCGTGCCTGCCTGTCTGAGAAAGCAGCTGCCGCCGCCTCCGACGCTGCCCGCCGCTACTCTACATTAGAATATAATGTGTCCACCGGCGGCCGCGGCCTTCGCTACACCCATGTGGAAGAGCTGATCTGCCGTCTCACCGGCGCGGAAAGCGCCCTGGTGGTGAACAACAACGCCGCTGCTGTTCTGCTGGTTCTCTCCTCCATGACCACCGGCGGTCAGGTACCCGTGTCCCGGGGCGAGCTGGTGGAGATCGGCGGCTCCTTCCGGGTGCCGGACATCATGGAAGCCTGCGGCGCCCAGCTGAAGGAAGTGGGCACCACCAACAAGACCCATCTGTTTGATTACGAGCGTGCCATCTGCGCCGAGACCAAGGCACTGATGAAGGTCCACACCAGCAATTACCGGATCGTGGGCTTCACCGAAAAGCCCACCCTGGCAGAGATGGTGGAACTGGGTCACAAGTATAACCTGCCCGTCATTGAAGATCTGGGCAGCGGCAGTTTGGTAAATCTGGAGCAGTTCGGCCTCCACGACGAACCCACTGTCCAGGATTCCATCCGGGCCGGTGTCGACGTGGTCTCCTTCTCCGGCGATAAACTGCTGGGCGGCCCCCAGGCAGGTATTATTATTGGTAAGAAGCAATACGTGGACAAGATGAAGAAGCATCCTCTGACCCGTGCTATGCGGGTGGACAAGATGACCCTGGCTGCCCTGGAATCCACTCTGCGCAGCTATGATAACGGCACCTGGGGCGATATCCCCACCATGGCCATGCTCTCCATCTCCAATAATGAGCTGAAGGAAAAGGCCGGTATCCTCTGCGATATGCTGAATCAGGCCGGTATTCATGCCCAGCTTGCTGCTGTGGAAGGACAGGTAGGCGGTGGCTCCGTGCCCACCCAGACCATCCCCTCCTGGGCAGTGGCTCTGGAAGGCGACGTGGAAGCCCTGGAAGAGAAGCTTCGTCTTGGCGAAAACGCCATCGTGGGCCGCATCAACCTGGGTCGTTACCTGCTGGATGCCCGCACGCTTTGGGCGGAGGACTTCCCCACCATCGTCCGGGCAGTAAAGGAGGCGCTGGCATGAAGCATGTAATTATCGGTACCGCAGGCCACGTTGACCATGGCAAGACCGCACTGATTAAGGCTCTGACAGGCATTGAGACCGACCGTCTTCAGGAAGAAAAGAAACGCGGTATCACCATCGAGCTGGGCTTCGCCCATCTGGACTGGCCCGACGGAACCCAGGCCGGCATCGTGGATGTGCCCGGCCACGAGAAATTTATCAAGAATATGCTGGCAGGTGCCGGCGGTATCGACCTGGCTATGCTGGTGGTGGCCGCGGATGACGGCTTTATGCCCCAGACCGTTGAACATCTGGATATTCTGACCCTGCTGGGCGTCAAGGACGGTATGGTGGTCATCACCAAGGCCGACACCGTGGACCCCGAGTGGCTGGAAATGATGCAGGAGGAGATCCACCAGCGGGTGGAGGGATCCTTCCTGGAGGGTAAGCCCATTATGGCAGTCTCCGCCTTTACCGGCCAGGGCATCCCCGAACTGAAGGAAGCCCTGCGGCAGCTGGTCCACAAGGCCAGCGAAAAGAGCATGCGTGTTCCCTTCCGTCTGCCCGTGGACCGGGTGTTTTCCGTGGACGGCTTCGGCACCGTGGTCACCGGCACCCTGATCGAAGGCTCCATGCACGAGGGTGATCCTGCCGAGCTGGTTCCCTCCGGTGTACAGACCCGAATCCGGAATCTGCAGGTCCACGGCAAAGACGTGACCACCGCCTATGCCGGACAGCGTGTGGCCGTGAACCTGGCAGGTCTGAAAAAGACCGACATCCAGCGGGGCGACAGCGTAGCCAAGCCCGATTCCGTCCGTACCAGCCGGATGCTGGATGTGAAGCTGCAGAATCTCCGCTCCTCCCGCCGGATCATTCAAAGCGATATGCAGGTGCACCTGTACCACGGCGCCACGGTGCTGCTGGCCAAGATCGTGCTGCTGGGACAGGATCAGCTGCTTCCCGGTGAAAGCGGCTATGCCCAGCTGCGCCTCAGCGAGCCAATCGCCACCAAGAAGGGCGACCGGTTTGTTATCCGGTTCTATTCCCCCCTGGAGACCATCGGCGGCGGTGTGATCCTGGACGACTGCCCCCAGCGCCACAAACGCAGCGAAACCGGTGTGGTGGAAGCTCTGAAGATCAAGGAAAGCGGCTCCGGCAGCGACCAGATGATCCAGGTTTTGGCCGAGTTCGGCTCCCAGTTGCCCACCGCGGCGCAGCTGGCAGCAAAACTGCGCTGCGACGAGTCCGAGGCCGCCGAGGCCGTCCGGGATCTGGTGATCCAGGGCCGGGCACTGGAGCCCATGGCAGGTAAGTTCACCGCCGCATCCGTGATGGACAGAATCTGGCTGGAATGCAAGGACATTCTGGGCCAGTACCACAAGGTCAATCCCCTGCATGCCGGCATGAAAGCTGCTGAACTTCGTCAAAAGCTCTTCAAGAATATGGACCAGGCCTCCGCAGACGCGCTGCTGGCCGCCCTCCGGGCCGAAGGCAAGGTCACCCGGGTTTCTGACCGATACGCGCTGGCGGACTTTGTCATCACTCTGACCAAGCGGCAGCGAAATATCCGCGAAAAACTGATTCAGACCTACAAGAAGGCCGGTCTTGAGTCTCCTGCCACCGATGATGTGATGGCGTCCTTCCCTCCCAACGAAAAGACCGACGCCAAGCAGGTGCTGGAGAGCATCGTCACATCCGGCGATCTGGTCATGCTGACGCCTCAGATCTGCTGGTACAAGGACGTATACGCAAATGTGTGCCAGGTGGTTCAGCAGCATTTTGACGAAAACGAGACTCTGACACTGGGCCAGCTGCGGGATCTGCTGAACTCCTCCAGAAAATACACCCTGGCAGTGCTGGAATACTACGACAAGAACCGAATTACCAAAAAAGATGGCGATCTTCGCCGCCTGGCAGTCCCTTTTGATCGATTTTAACGAGAATTTTAATTTATGCTTGCATTTTTAATTGCCCTGTGCTATACTGTACGGGCATATGGGAGTAGCTGGGTGCTGGTGTGCCCCCCGGTCTTCAAAACCGGTGAGGGGGGCTAGTAACCTCCCGGGTGGGTTCGATTCCCACATATTCCCGCCAGATGCCCCTCGCCCTGCGGCGAGGGGCATTGATTTTTTCTATGATGCGCAACTTCCAACTTTGTGCAAATTACCAAAATATCGTTATGTTTTTTTGCGTTTTGACCATGTTATCAATTTCAATTTTCTAAATATGCGTAATTTTGCACAAATATAGTCATTTTTACCATTTCCACTCATTGAATCGTCTCAAGTCAATCGATAAAAATGGTAATAAATGTTCGACCTTTGATTCATCAAATCAATAGTAAAAAATTATGCTTGATTTTTTGTTGAAAATAGGTTTTAATATAGGCGTGGATAGTAGGTTCCTATGGAACCCGAGAGAATTTCATACCGGTGGATGAAGAGTACTGGAGACGCCGCTTACGCGGGGCCGAAGGAATAAGTGCTGCAGCTTGCCGCGGTAGCATGAACATTTCAGGCAAAAGGACTGTGCTCTGACACAACTCTGGAAAGCGTAAGCACCGAAGGAGCAACTCGCAAGAGGAATCTCTCAGGTTCAGATACAGGGCTAGGCTATGCGTAACAATTTTATTACGCAGACCAGGTCCTGTTTATTTTTTTACCGGATAGTCAAGGAGAGTAAACGCATGAAGAGCGGACTGGATATTAAAATCATCACCAACAATCCCCTGGTGGTTCGCTGTTTGAGCGATTACTACGAAATTGAGTATCACGAAATCTCCTTCCGGGAGATCCTGGTGAAAGTACGGGATTTGGTCTATGAAGGCTATGAGCTTCGCACCCACCCCATCGCAGGCTCTGTCAAACCCAATGAGACCCCCTACAAGTCCATCGTGCTGAGCAAGAAGAAGCTTGACTTCGTCAAGAACTACGATGATTACGCCAAGTACGCCAAACTGTGCGAGGCCGCGATCATCACCTTCGACAAGTTCACGCCCATTGGATGGACCCTGCCGGAGCGGATCCTGCAGGACTTCCAGTTGATCGACTATACCCTGCTGGCTGGTGCATTGGACTTTGACGCCGCGGCGGGTCTTAGTAAATTACCCTAAGCAAAATTAAATTTATTATTAAAAGGAGGAGGAATTCGCTTTGAAATTAGAGCTTGGTTTCATTCAGATCAAGGACATCCAGTTTTCAAACGAATGTGCTGTCAAGGACGGCGTCCTGTACGTCAACGCTGATGACGTGAAGGCTTTCGTCTACGACAACGACGACGTAAAGTCCTACATCGAGTCCATCGAACTCGATATCGCAAAGCCCGGTGAGAGCGTCCGTATCACCCCCGTCAAGGACGTCATCGAGCCCCGTGTTAAGGTTGAGGGCCCCGGCGGCGTGTTCCCCGGCGTCATCTCCAAGGTCGACACTGTCGGTTCCGGCAAGACCCATGTTCTGAAGGGTATGGCCGTGGTTACCTGCGGTAAGATCGTGGGCTTCCAGGAAGGCATCATCGACATGACCGGCACTGGCGCTCAGTACACCCCGTTCTCCAAGACCCTGAACCTGGTTCTGGTCGTGAAGCCCGTTCCCGGCACCAAGCAGCACGACTACGAGCGCGCTGTTCGTTTTGCCGGCCTGCGTGCCGCTACCTTCATCGGTGAGCTGGGCCGCACCCTGGTTCCCGACGAGACCAAGACCTACGAGACCTACGGTGTCATCGAAGGCGCAAACAAGCTGCCCGGCCTGCCCCGCGTTGGTTACCTGCACATGCTGCAGACCCAGGGCCTGCTGCACGACACCTATGTTTACGGCGTCGACGCAAAGCGCATTGTCGCTACCCTGCTGAACCCCACCGAAACCATGGACGGTGCAATCCTGTCCGGCAACTGCGTGTCTGCCTGCGACAAGAACACCACCTACCATCACCTGAACAACCCCGTGGTTGCTGAGCTGTTCGAGCAGCACGGCAAGACCATCAACTACGTCTGCAACATCATCACCAATGAGAACGTCTACCTGGCTGACAAGCAGCGCGGCTCCGACTGGGCTGCCAAGCTGACCAAGCTGCTGGATCTGGACGCTGTCATCGTTTCCGAGGAAGGCTTCGGCAACCCCGACGCTGACCTGATCATGAACTGCGTGAAGAACGAGAAGCAGGGCATCAAGACTGTTCTGATCACCGACGAGTACGCCGGTCAGGACGGCAAGTCCCAGTCCCTGGCTGACTCCGATCCTCTGGCCAACGCTGTCGTCTCCGGCGGCAACGCCAACATGGTCGTCGTTCTGCCTCCCATGGACAAGGTCATCGGCACCCTGGACTTCGTCGACGTCGTCGCCGGCGGCCATGCCGGTTCCCTGCGTCCCGACGGCTCCATCGAGGCTGAGCTCCAGATCATCACTGGTGCTACCAACGAGATGGGCTTCAACTGCATGAGCGCAAGATAATCCTAAGAAAGGAGAAGATTTGACGAAATGAGTTATCGTGTAGTACATTACATCAACCAGTTCTTTGCCAACATCGGCGGCGAGGAAATGGCTCATATCGCCCCCGAACTGCGGGAAGGCAAGGTCGGCCCCGGCATGGCCTTCGAGCAGCAGTGGAAGGGCGAGGCTGTCATCGTGAACACCATCGTTTGCGGCGACTCCTACTTTGCTGAGCACGAGAAGGAAGCCAAGGAGCAGGTCCTGAACTGGGTCAAGGAGATCAAGCCCGACCTGTTCATCGCCGGCCCCGCTTTCAACGCCGGCCGTTACGGCTACGCCTGCGCCAACATCGCTCTGGAAGTTCAGACCGCTCTGGGCATCCCCGTCCTGACCGGTATGTACAAGGAGAACCCCGGCGCTGACATGAAGGACAAGATCCTGATCGTCGAGACCGCCAACTCCGCAGCCGGCATGCGTAAGGCTGCTCCCACCATGGCTAAGCTGGGTATGAAGCTGATGAAGGGCGAGGAGCTGGCTGCTTCCTGCGTGGACGGCTACCTGCCCAACGGCATCCGCCGCAACTTCTTCGAGAAGGAGCGCGGTGCAAAGCGCGCTGTCAAGATGCTGCTGGCTAAGCTGAACGACCAGCCCTTCGTTACCGAGTTCCCCATGCCCGACTTCGACCGCGTCGAGCCCGGCAAGGCTATCGCTGACATGAGCAAGGCTACCGTCGCTCTGTGTACCTCCGGTGGTATTGTCCCCAAGGGCAACCCCGACCACATTGAGTCCTCCTCCGCTTCTCACTACGGTGAGTACGACATTGAGGGCGTTGAGACCCTGACCTCCGAGGGCTGGGCTACCGCTCACGGCGGCTACGACCCCGTCTATGCCAACGACGAGCCCAACCGCGTCCTGCCCGTCGACGTTCTGCGTCAGATGGAGAAGGAAGGCAAGATCGGCAAGCTGCATCGCTACTTCTACACCACCGTCGGTAACGGTACTGCTGTTGCATCCTCCAAGGCTTTCGCTGCTGAGTACGCTCAGAAGCTGCTGCGTGATGGTGTCCACGCCGTTATCATGACCTCTACATGAGGCACCTGCACTCGTTGCGGCGCAACGATGGTTAAGGAAATCGAGCGTGTCGGTATTCCTGTCGTGCACATGTGCACCATTACTCCCATTTCCCTGACGGTTGGCGCAAACCGTATCATCCCCACCATCGCAATCCCCCACCCCCTGGGCAACCCCGCCCTGACCAAGGAAGACGAGTACGCACTGCGTTACAAGCTGACCGAGGCCGCCATCAAGGCATTCTCCGTCGAGGTCGACAAGCAGACCGTTTTCGACGTCTAATCTCTCATTCGTATTAAACGGACCCCCGCGGCTTCGGCCGTGGGGGCACCCGGAATATAATTTATAGGAGTGATTCCAATGAACAACATTTATGACGTGATTATTCTGGGTGCCGGCCCCGCCGGTCTGGCTGCTGGCCTGTACGCCGGCCGCAGCTGCCTGAAGACCCTGATCATTGAGAAGGGTCAGGATGGCGGTCAGATCGCCATCACCGATGAAATCGAAAATTATCCCGGCCAGAACGTCGAGGGCGAGAGCGGTCCTTCCCTGATTGCCCGTATGACCGAGCAGGCTAAGAAGTTCGGCGCTGAGCGTGTCTCCGACATGATCAAGTCCGTCGAGCTGGAGGGTGAAGTTAAGAAGCTGGTCGGCGCCAAGGGCGAGTACCTGGGCAAGACCGTGATCCTGGCCACCGGTGCGTTCCCCCGCCCCATCGGCTGCAAGAACGAGGGCAAGTTCGTTGGTAAGGGCATTTCCTTCTGCGCTACCTGCGACGCTAACTTCTTCGAGGACTTCGAGGTCTTCGTGGTTGGCGGCGGCGACTCCGCTGTTGAGGAAGCTATGTACCTGACCAAGTTCGCCCGGAAGGTCACCATTATCCACCGCCGCGATGAGCTGCGTGCTGCCAAGTCCATCCAGGAGAAGGCCTTCAAGAACCCCAAGCTGTTCTTCATGTGGGACAGCGTGGTCGAGGAAGTCAACGGCGACGAGCTGCTGAACTCCATGATCATCCGCAACACCAAGACCGGTGAGCTGACCACCTACGAGGCTGACGAAGATGACGGCCTGTTCGGTCTGTTCGGCTTCATCGGCATGATCCCCAACTCTGGCCTGTTCGAGGGCATCATCGACATGGACCGCGGCTACATCAAGACCGACGACAACATGCGCACCAACATCCCCGGCGTCTACGCTGCCGGCGATATCCGCGTGAAGAGCCTGCGTCAGGTCGTTACCGCTGCTGCTGACGGCGCTATCGCTGCTATGCAGTGCGAAAAGTATATCGCAGAGATGGAGTAATCCTCCCTCTGATATAATTTAATTTAAAGGAGACTGATTAACATGATTCTCGACGTCGATAAGAATACTTTTGGTCCCGAAGTTCTGGAAGCTACCGGCAAGGTCGTTGTTGACTTCTACGGCGATGGCTGCGTTCCCTGCGCTGCTCTGATGCCCCATGTCCACGCTTTTGCTGAAAAGTACACCACTCTGAAGTTCTGCTCCCTGAACACCACCAAGGCTCGCCGTCTGGCCATCAGCCAGAAGATCCTGGGCCTGCCCGTTATCGCTATCTACGAGAACGGTGTCATCATCGACTCCAAGGTCAAGGAAGAGGCTACTCCCGAGGCCGTTGAAGAGATGATCAAGGCTCACGCTTAATTGCTGAGTCGATCCTACCCTAGTTAGTTCGCCGAAAGGCTGACTATATATTTATCCTTGAAGAAAGGAGGAAAAGTGACATGGCAATTTTAGCTGGCAAGAAGGTCATCATCATCGGTGACCGTGACGGCATTCCTGGACAGGCCATCGAGGCTTGCGCTGAGAGCGCAGGTGCTGAGGTGGTGTTCTCCTCCACGGAGTGCTTCGTGTGAACCGCCGCTGGTGCAATGGACCTGGAGAATCAGAAGCGCGTCCTGGCTCTGACTGAGGAGCACGGTGCAGAGAACATTGTTGTTCTGCTCGGTGCTGCCGAAGGCGAAGCCTCCGGACTGGCTGCTGAGACGGTTACCAATGGTGACCCCACCTTCGCAGGTCCCTTGACAGGAGTCCAGTTGGGACTTACGGTTTATCACGTGTGCGAGCCTGAAATCAAGGAAGAAGTTGATCCCGCTGTTTACGACGAGCAGTGCGGCATGATGGAAATGGTTCTGGATATCGACGATATCGCAGGCGAAATGACCGCCATCCGTGATGATTTCTGCAAGTATCTGTAATCTTCGGATAACTTACGTGCACGCAGGGCGGCGGCTGTAGCCGCCCCCCATTTTCTCAATTTTCAAGGCATTTTATCGCTTTTGTCTATAAAAATACGTTTCCGTGAGGAAACTCTATAAAATTTTAATCAGAGAGGACGATTTCCCATGAAAAGTGTTATCAGAGGTGCCGGTTATTTCCTGGCCCATACCCCTGACATGGTCCTGCACAACGGCACCACTCAGACTACCGAGCGTATCGTTAACCCCGATGGTGACTACCTGAAGCAGCTGCCTTCTCACCTGCGTACTTGGGAGCAGGTCCTGGCTTACTACCCCAACCAGGTCTACATCGGCAATAAGACCCCCGCTGATCTGGCTGCCATTCCCCAGCCCTGGTTCGACAAGACCTGTGAAATCAACGACCGTTTCGGCCCCTTCGGCCAGATGATGCCCCAGGAAGAGTTCATCCTGATGATGCAGGCCTGCGACGTCTTTGATCTGGTCAAGCTGGACAAGGAGTTCGTTGCTGCCAACAAGCCCGCTCTGGAGGCTAACCCCCTGGTGGACGAGTCCATTCTGAAGCGTATCAACGACGGCATCGACGGCGCTGAGATCGCCCGTCTGGTTGCTGAAGAGCATTCCGAAGGCCTGTACCACAACGATGTTCTGGTCGGCTGCGTCAACCGCGCCCACGACATCGACGTGAACCTCAGCTCTCACGTCATGCACGAGAACCTGGTTTCCAAGGCTTCCTCCGTGCTGGCTATGCTGTCCGCTCTGAAGAACGCCGGCATCGACAAGAACGATGTTGAGTACGTTGTGGACTGCTGTGAAGAGGCTTGCGGCGATATGAACCAGCGCGGTGGCGGCAACTTTGCCAAGGCTACCGCTGAGATCGCCGGTCTGATGAACGCTACCGGTTCCGACGTCCGTGGCTTCTGCGCAGGTCCCGCTCACGCTCTGATCGATGCTGCTTCCCTGGTTGCAGCCGGCACCTTCAAGACCGTTGTCGTCACCGCCGGCGGCTGCACCGCTAAGCTGGGTATGAACGGTAAGGACCATGTCAAGAAGGGTCTGCCCATCATGGAAGACATGATCGGCGGCTTCGCTGTTGTTATCACCGCTGATGACGGTGTCTCCCCCGAGATCAACCTGCAGATCGTCGGCCGCCACACTGTGGGCACCGGCTCCGCTCCCCAGGCTGTTATCTCCGCTCTGGTCACCGAGTCCCTGGACCGCAACGGCATGAAGATCACCGACATCGACAAGTACTTCTCCGAGATGCAGAACCCCGACATCACCAAGCCCGCCGGCGCCGGTGACGTCCCCGCTGCTAACTACAAGATGATCGCTGCTCTGGCCGTCAAGCGCGGCGAGCTGGGCCGTGCAGACCTGGCTACCTTCGCTTCCAAGCACGGTGAGATGGGCTGGGCTCCCACTCAGGGCCACATCCCCTCCGGCGCTCCCGCTATCGGCTACGTCCGCAACGAAATCCTGGCTGGCAACATCAAGAACGCCATGATCATCGGCAAGGGCTCCCTGTTCCTGGGCCGTATGACCAACCTGTTCGACGGTGCTTCCTTCGTTATCCAGGCCAACTCCGGCCCCGAGGCTCCCGCCGGTGTCTCCGAGGACGAGGTCAAGAAGATGATCGCCAAGTCCCTGCGCGAGTTCGCCGCTACCCTGCTGGGCGCAGCTGAATAAGGGAGGGACTCCCATGACGAATATTGAAAAGGTCATTGCCAATACCTTCCTGGAAATGGCACAGGGTCTGGAGACCGGTTCCTTCGGCCGCCGTCCCAAGATCGCTCTGACCGGTATGGGCTCCGAGCACGGCGAAGTCAACTCCATCGCCGCTGCCAAGATGGCTGCTGACCGCGGCGTCGATGTGTACTACATCGGCACCCTGGAGGCTCCCGGCGTCACCACCGTCAAGGTCGCTGACGAGGACGAGGGCCACAAGAAGATGGACGAGATGCTCGCTTCCGGCGAGGTCGACGGCGCCGTCACCATGCACTACCCCTTCCCAATCGGTGTTTCCACCGTTGGCCGTGTCATCACTCCCGCCAAGGGCAAGCAGATGTTTGTTGCCAACACCACCGGTACCTCCTCCACCGACCGTATCGAGGGTATGATCAAGAATACCATCGCCGGCATCATCACAGCCAAGGCCTGCGGCATCGCCGAGCCCACTGTGGGTATCCTGAACGTGGACGGCTCCCGTCAGACTGAGATGGCTCTGAACAAGCTGCGCGAGGGCGGCTATGACTTCAAGTGGGCTACCTCTGCCCGTTCCGACGGCGGCTCCGTGCTCCGCGGCAACGACGTTCTGCTGGGCACCCCCGACATCATGGTCATGGACTCCCTGACCGGCAATGTGATGGTCAAGATGCTCTCCTCCTTCACCACCGGCGGCACCTTCGAGTCCACCGGCTACGGCTACGGCCCCGGCATCGGCCAGGGTTACGAGAACCTGGTGCTGATCGTCTCCCGTGCTTCCGGCGCTCCCCTGATCGCCAACGCTCTGGAGTTCGCTTCCCAGCTGGTCAAGGGTAAGGTCTTTGAGGTTGCCAAGGCTGAGTACGCCGCTGCCGAGAAGGCCGGTCTGAGCAAGATTCTGGCCGAGCGCAAGGCTGCTTCCGCTCCCGCCGCCGCTGTCGAAGAGGTCAAGGCTCCTCCCGCTGAGGTTGTCACCGCTTCCATCCCCGGTATCGATGTTATCGACCTGGAAGACGCCGTGAAGGTCCTGTGGAAAGCCGGCATCTACGCCGAATCCGGCATGGGCTGCACCGGTCCTCTGGTCATGATGAGCCCCGCAAATCTGGAGAAGTCCAGAGAGCTGCTGAAGGCTGCCGGTTACATCGGCTAATCCCTGGGAAAGGACGTTTGCTGGTATGTTAATTACTGTTTACGACAAGATCAAGAATTTCGAATACGAAGAGGAGAAGTACTTTCTCATCGACTACATTCAGTATAAGAATCGTCAGGTGAATCTGTACTTCAATGAGCTGCAGCATGATGACTACGATCAGTTCACCTGGAATATGGAGAACTGGTGCTGCATCGACGGCCGCCGCTTCATCCGTACTTTCTGCAAGGACGGTCACTTCGAGAGAGAATTCTCCGGTTACGACATCTACGACATGGATAAGTATTTCCTGCCTGAGAAGGCTGACAAAGTCGAGATGGCCTAATCAACTAAAAACTGGGGCCACGGCATTCGCCGTGGCCCCTTTTCTATGTTTTTATAGAATCCAGGGATGTCCCTGGGGATAGAGCGTTTCCAGGCTGCGCATCAGCCAGTTCTGTTGATTTTCTTCCATGCAGGGATACACCCGTTCAAAATCCAGCCGGTTCTGTTCTTCCTCCCAGCGCGAAGCCTTGTAGAGCAGTGCAATTTCCGGTGCCAAATAAGGTATGCCTTCACGGAATCTGATCACTTCGGTTAGGTTTTTCCGGATTTCCTTTCCCAGATCAAACACAAACGCACCATTTTCCGCCCGGTTGAACAGAAATTCCACGTAATTCAGCTCCCGGATGCCGGTATGAAAGAATTGGTGGTATTGATCCTGTTCGTCGCAGGGATAAAACCGGATCAGTTCGCAGCCCTCCTTCAGACACAGCACGTTCCGTCCCGGCTCACTTGCCTGGGCATCCCGGATGGGACGTACTTTACCCATGCCGCGAAATTCATACACTTCCCAGTCCCTTTCCAGCATATGCCGCAGGATCGTCTCCCGGTTCCTCTCAAACACGCAGATATCGATATCCCCATGGGTGCGGATTTCCGCATCGAGGAACAGCTCGAGCCCGAACCCGCCGCAGACCGCCCATGAAAATGAGGCATCTTGCAGAAGCTTTTTCACCTCCTGTAGTAATGGGTTCATCGGTTTTCCTCCAGCCACCGTGTGGCGCACTGGGCGTAGCAGGCGGCACCAATGGGCAGTGTGCCCTCATTGTAGCGCACGGCAGGATTGTGTGCAGGAGCAGGATTTTCCGCCTCCGGGAATCCGGCGCTCAGGTACATGAAGGAAGCCGGCATCCGGGAAGTCAGTACCGCGAAGTCCTCGGAGGCGCAGGATACCACGCCTTCCCTGCCCTGCATACCGGGAATCTCCAGTTCACCCATGTACCGGACAATATCATCAACCAGCTTGGGATCGCAGACCAGGGGCGGCACCTGGGAGGTCCAGACCACTTCAGCGCTGCCGCCGTAGGCTGCTGCGGTCTGCTCTGCCAGTTCCGTGAGCCGCTTCTTCATCAGTTCCCGGTTGCGCTGGTCGTTGCAGCGGATGGTGCCGGTCATTTCCGCCTCGTTAGGGATGATGTTATTGGCAGTGCCGGCGTGGAAGGTGCAAACCGTCATAATACATGCCTTCTGGGGATCTACCTCCCGGGCAATGATGGACTGCATAGCCTGGTAGATGTGTACCGCAATGTTGATCGGATCAATGGATCCGTGAGGATAGGCGCCGTGGGCACCCCGGCCGGTCACCAGAATTCTGAAGCCGTCCACGGAGAACATCATGGTGCCGGAGTGGTTATAGGAGAAGGAGCCCGGGCCCATTTTTCCGGAGCCCACATGGTAGGTCATGGCAACATCAGGCTTGGGATCCTCCAAAATACCTGCGTCCACCATATCGTAAGCACCCTCAAAGGTCTCTTCCGCCGGCTGGAACATGAATTTCACCGTACCCCGGAGATTCGCCTCGTTCTCCTTCAGCATTTTTGCGGCAGTGAGCAGGCTGGCCGCATGAAGATCGTGACCGCAGGTGTGGGCTTCGGTTCCGGTTGCACAGGCAAATCTCTCCCCGCTGTGCTCAGGCATGGGCAGGGCATCCATATCCGCCCGGAGGAGAATGCACTTACCGCCGCAGCCCACCGTGGCGGTGATGCCATGGCCGCACTCCCTGGGCTCTATCCCCGCCTCCCGGAGTTTTTCCACCACATAGGCCTTCGTTCCGGGCAGATCCAGACCAACCTCCGCATTGGCGTGGATATAGCGGCGGTGGGCCACGGTTTCCTCATAAAGCTCTCGGGCACGATGGTAGTAATTCATAAACAAACCTCCCGTTTTTTCTTCAGTATATCAGATAATCAAAGGTTTCACAACAGAATTAAAGCGTGTTTCTCCCGCATAAGAGTGGCTTGACAAAATATGCGCAGCTTCTATAATGAACATATCATACACCGCAAAAATAAGTGAGGTTTCAGATATGCCTGACAAACATAACTGGGAATCCCAGAAATTTCTTGCCCGGGAGGAAGCGCTGCTGACCTGCATCCTGGATATGGGGGAAATGCTGCTGACCAGCGGTGCGGAGATCCGCCGGGTGGAGGACACCGTCAACCGGTTGTGCAAGGTTTACGACTTCGTCCGGGTGGATGTCTTCACCATCACCTCCAGTATCGTGCTCACCGTGCGGACCCCCGGCGGCCGGATCCTCACCCAGACCCGGCGGATCCTGGCCCGGGACACGGACCTGGGCCGTGTGGAGAAGGTCAACGCCCTGTCCCGGAAACTGTGCGCGCAACCTGCTTCCCTGGCGGAATTTCAGCGGGAGGTATCCCAGATCCGCCGTTCCGGCACCTATTCCATCCGGACACAGCGGATCATGTACATCATCATCTCCGCAGCCTTCTGCCTGTTCTTTGGAGGCAATCTGCTGGATGCCCTGGCCGCCGGAATCTCCGGTCTGGTGCTGTTCCAGGCCCTGCAGCTGACCAAGCCGCTGCATCTGAATGGCACATTGCAATGCATTCTGGCAAGCTTTATCACCGGCATCGCCATTGTGGCACTGTACTGGCTGGGTCTTGGTTCCCACCCGGATCGGATCAGCATGGGCAATATCATGCTCCTGATCCCGGGAATCGCCTTCACAACCGCGCTGAGGGATATCATCAACGGCGATACCCTGGCAGGTCTCATCGGCCTGTGCGAGGCTGTTCTTCGGGCCCTGGCTGTAGCCATCGGCTTTGCCGCACTGCTGATGCTGACGGGAGGTTAACATGGAAAACTATCTGATGCAAATGGTCATGGGCTGTATCGGCGCAGTGGGCTTTTCGGTTCTGTTCAATGTCCGTGAGGATAAGCTCCCCCTGATTGCCGCCGCCAGCGCTCTTTCCTGGCTGGTCTACGCTGTCTGTCTGACCTTGGGCAGCAATCTGTTCTGGGCTACCTTCTGGGGCACGGTCATCGCCGGACTGATCAGTGAAATTTTTGCCCGGGTGGTGAAGGCGCCTGTGCTGATGCTGCTGGTACCCATTCTGATTCCACTGATCCCCGGCGGCACGCTGTACAATATGATGCGCAATCTGGTCCATGGAGATCAGAGCGCTTTTCTCCGCTTCGCGAAGCAGATCGTCCTGGAGGCCGGTGCCATTGCCCTGGGCATTATCTGCTGCGCCTCGGTCATGAGCGTCGTCACCGGCCTGCAGCTGCATATTAAACGAAAGAAATCCGGTATCTCCTAAGGAGGAATGTTTCTTGTCGGATCGGTTTTGTGATATCCATGTACATCTGATTCCCGGCGTGGATGACGGCGCCATGAGCCTGGAAATGGCCCAGGACATGGTGATTCAGAGTATGCTCCAGGGTGGCCGCGCCATATTCGCCACACCCCACAGCAGCGCGTTTCTCTCCTGGCCGGAAGCTGTGCAGGTCAATTTGCAGGCTATGCGGGAGATGCTGGAACGCTACCGTATCAAAATGCCCGTTTTCCTGGGCTGCGAGGTCCGGTGCTCTGCCCTGGATATGTCTTTCCTGGAGGACCTCCAGTCCGGCAGTCTGCCCACCATGAACGGCACACGGTATGTGCTGACGGAATTTGCCGCCAATATTCCCGAAGACGAGATGCGTTGGTGCGTGCAGGCTTTGGTCGAACGGGATTTTCTCCCTATTATTGCCCATGGGGAGCGTTATGAGGCTATGACCTGCCCCCTGGCCCGGGAACTGAAAGAGCAGGGCTGTACCATTCAGATCAACCTGGACAGTCTGACCGATGCGGCGGATAGCCGGATTCGGGAAGTGGCAAGAAGCCTCATCCGGGAAAAACTGGTGGATTTTCTGGGCACGGATGCCCACAACACACTGGACCGTCCTCCGAATATCCGTGATGGCCTCAGCTGGCTGAAAACAGAGTTGTCAGAAGACAGTGCCTATCTGGAAGCCATCACCTGGGGCAACGCCCAAAGGTATCTGTTATGAAAAAACCCAGTCCTTTCGGACTGGGTTTTTGAATTATCATCGGCGTTTCCTGCGAAGTGCCAGGATCAGCCCCACCGCCGCCACCGCCAGCAGCGCTTCCGCAGCCAGCAGGCCGATCAGCAGGGAATCCGCCTTTTCCGTACGGTCCGGGGTCTCGGGAAGGAGTGCTTCCGTCGGTGCCTCCGGGGCAGGCAGGGTAGTTTCCACGGGAACCACCACCGGTTCCACACGGCTCTGCTCCAGACCACAGTCACAGATACCGGTGCTTAAGCCCTCCTCTTCCTGGGTAGGGGCCTTCACCAATGTCCATCTCTGCACCCGATGGGCGGGCAGGGTATATTGATCCGTGTAGGAGTACCCGCAGCCATGGCAGGTATAGGCGGTGAAGCCGAAGCTGTCACAGCCGGGCTCCGTGACTTCCCGGAGATAGGCCGGGGCAGCGCACATCTCGGGCCGGAGCTCCGCGTCATATTCAAATCGCTCATCCCGGGTGAAGTCCTGCTTGTTGCCGTCCAAGTACCACCGGGCCACCAGGGATTCTCCCACGAAGGGGTCGCAGTAAGCCCGGCGCTTGTCATTTTTCTCAAAAAAAGTAATTTTGCCGCTGACATGGTTATTCTTGATGTAACCCTTCTGGCCCTCTGCCAGAGGATACTCCATGAACATGCCCACCACGCCGCCGCTATGGACATAGCCATAGTCGGAAATATAGCCGTCCAGCTTAATGTCGCAGTCGTAGACATTGATAAAGCCCGTGGCGTAGACTCCGCCCAGATACTGCTCATCCTTGGTATCCGGATCGGTATCCGTGTTGATGAGCGTCACATCCACGCTGCAATCCTCTACCCGGCCGCTGCCGTAGCCCACCAGGCCGGCGATGCCGAAGATCCTGTCGTGGGCACGCAGCTCCAGCGTGCCGCTGACAGTGCAGTTTTCAATTTTGCTGTTCTCGCTGTAGCCGGCAATGGCCCCCAGGAATACCGGCGTGTCCCACTGGATCACCGCCCGGACATTCAGAAGGGTCAGATTCTTGACCTCAGCATCCCGGAGGGTTCCGAACATACCAAAATAGGTGGCTTCGTAAAGATTCTTGTTGCCGTCGCAGGCATCCGCCTTTTCATCGCCCGGGACAGAAATTGTCAGATTCAGAATTGCATGGCCGTTTCCGTCCAGGGTGCCGGAAAAATCCAGGGGCTTCCAGGCAACGCCGGCCATATCCAGGTCAGCCATGAGGATATACTCCCCGGCGGGATCCTTCTCCATGGCCATCAGATCCTCTACCGTATGGATGGGAACCGGAGTCTCCTCCGCAGCTGCCGGTACTGCCAGAGAAAGGAGCGCTGCCAGTGCCAGCAATGCACTTACAATTCGATTCTTCATAATGGATTCCTCATTTCCGATGATTTCCTATGCCCAATATAGCACACCCCGGTGCAAAGTCAAGGGATGGGGCGTTTTTCGCTTTTTCTCTTTACACTGGAAACGTTATACGGTATAATTTTACCAGTTACCCAATTCATTTACAGGAGAGGATCTACCATGAATCAGCAAATGATGAAACGCATCATCGCCTGCCTGCTGCTGGGCGCTCTGGTGCTGGGTCTGCTGCCCATGATGGCGCTGGCGACGGAAACCGATGCCACCATCCGGCAGACCGTTTACAAGGAGGGGATCGGCTTCCGGGCTGCCATGACCGGCCCCATTGACCCCACGGAACTGACCGTCACCGGCCCCCAGGGTGAGGTCGCCATCGAAAAGCGCACCGACGACGGCAAAAATGTCTATACACTGGTTCCCGCCGAGGCGCCGGATGTCACTGCGGAATATGTTCTGCACTACCGGGGCAGTGAAATGGCCGTCACCATGCCCATCTGGTACTCCACCAGTGACTTTGAAGCCCTGTATACCTACGAGGGTGACGATCTGGGTGCCAACTGGAGCAAGGAGGAGACCTTCTTCCGTCTCTGGGCACCCACTGCCGAAGCAGTGAAAATCAATCTGTACCAAACCGGTGATTACCGGGTGGATGACCTGATCGAGCAGGTGGAAATGACTCCGGACGTCAACGGCACCTGGACCGCCACCGTGGAGGGTGACCTGAACGGCACCTACTATACCTACAGTGTGGATGTAGATGGCGTCACCAACGAGGCCTGTGACCCTTACGCCCGGGCTGTGGGCGTCAACGGCAAGCGGGCTATGGTCATCGACCTGGACGCCACCGACCCCGAGGGCTGGGCTGAGGACGTTCCTCCCGTCCCCGCCAGCATCACCGACGCCATCATCTATGAGCTCCACGTCCGGGATCTGAGCGTGGATGAAAATTCCGGCATCACCAATAAGGGTAAATTCCTTGGTCTGATTGAACAGGAAACCACCACCCCCGAGGGCATCCCCACCGGTCTGGACCACATCAAGAACCTGGGTGTCACCCATATCCATCTGCTGCCCTCCTACGACTACGGCTCCGTGGACGAGACCCAGCTTGAGGACAACGTGTTCAACTGGGGCTATGATCCCGTGAACTACAATGTCCCCGAGGGCTCCTATTCCACCGACCCCTACAACGGCGAGGTGCGGGTGAAGGAGTTTAAACAGATGGTCAAGGGCCTCCACGACAACGGCATCCAGGTCATCATGGACGTGGTGTACAACCACGTCTACTCCGGCGAGGAATTCTGCTTCAACAAGATCGTACCCCTGTTCTTCAGCCGTGTCAATGCCGACGGCATCTTCTCCGCCGGTTCCGCCTGCGGCAACGACACCGCCTCTGAGCGGGCCATGGTCAAGAAGTACATTGTCGATTCCGTGAAATACTGGGCCGACGAGTATCATATCGACGGCTTCCGCTGGGACCTGGTGGGCCTCATCGACACCGAGACCATCAACGAAGTGATGGAGCAGGTCCACCAGACCCATCCTCATGTGATCTTCTACGGCGAGGGCTGGACCATGTCCACCCAGCTGACCAAAGAGGGTTACACACTGACCACCCAGGTCAACTCCCAGGAGGTTCCCGGCTTCGCCTTCTTCTCCGACACCCTGCGTGACGCCATCCGGGGCGGCAATTCCAATAACAGTAAACCCGGTTACGTAGCCAATACCGGTGGCTTTGCAGGCAATATCAGTGACTGCTTCCTGGGTGCCCCCGCCTGGTGCAAGAGTCCCACCCAGACAATTAACTACGCCTCCTGCCACGATAATCACACCCTCTTCGATCGGATCACCATGTCCACGCCCGACAGCAGCTTCTCCGACCGGGTGAAGATGAACAATCTCTCTGCCGCCATCGTCATGACCAGCCAGGGCGTGCCCTTCATCCACGCAGGTGAAGAGATGCTCCGGTCCAAGCCCCTGGAGGACGGAACCTTCGACCACAACAGCTATCGCTCCTCCGATGAGGTGAACAATCTGAAGTGGGCCGATCTGAGCCGGGAGGAATACGCCCTGACCAACCGCTATTACCAGGGTCTGATTGAATTCCGGAAGGCCCATCCTGCCCTGCGGATGACCACCGCTGAGGAAGTGGCGGAAAAGATCACCAAGCTGGATGGCCTGGACTTCAACGTGTTGGGCTTCCATATCGCCGCGGGAGCCAACGGGGAAGAAAACGAGCTGATCGTGGTATTCAATCCCAACGCCGCCTCTTCCACTGTGACGCTGCCTGAGGGAGACTGGACAATCTGCATCAGCGGCAATAAGGCAGGCATTGCCTCTCTGGGCACTGCCACCGGCACAGCCACCGCAGAACCCATCTCCGCGCTGGTGCTGGTGAAGGCCGCTGAGCTTTCCCAGGAACCCATGACAGAGATCATCCTGGGCGAGTCTGAAGATACTTCCATCGGCATCATCGGCGGTGCCGACGGCCCCACCGCCATCTTTGTCACCGGAAACTGGCTCTCCACTCTGCTGCTGATCGCCGGCGGCATCTGCGGCGTGATCGCCGTGGTCGGCTATGCAAAAAAGCGCAAAAAATAATCTCTGACATATGAAAAGGCTGTTTGACTTTCGTCAAACAGCCTTTTTAAGTACTCAATATCAGAATTTGCTGTTGTCATTGGCGGCATTGAAGCTGCCCTCGAAGCCGATGATCAGACCGCCCTCCTCAGCATAGAAGCTGCACAGCGCGGTGGTGGGCTCCACCATAAAGCTGCAGTTGGGATACTTCTCCTTCACTGCGTCCACCAGCGCATTGGCGGTATTTTCGCCGAAGCAGTGGGCGATACGAACCAGATTGCCGTCCTGCAGTCCCCGCTCACCCATCATCTCCACCAGTGCCTGGATAGCCTTCTTATCGCCCCGGGGCTTGTGAACCGGGGTGATCTCGCCGCCCTTCACATCACCGACCACCCGGATGCCCAGCATACCGGCGATCTTGGCCACCGCGGGATGGACCCGGCCGTTCCGGGCCAGATTGTTCATAGACTGCAGGCAGAAGAGGGTATGGTTGTGGTTGCTGTACTCCAGCACGCATTCCTTGATGGTATCATAGTCCAGGCCCTGGGCTTCCAGCTGCAGGATCTTGTCTACAACCATCATCATCTCCGGGCCGGTGGACAGAGAATCGATGATAAAGGCTTTTGCACCGGGGTGCTCCTCCATATACACCTTAGCCGCCTGCTGCCCGGCATTGTAGCTGCCGGACAGGTGCTTGGTGATGGTGATACCGAAGATGAACTCCTCCCCTTCAAAGGCATCGAGCCATTCCTGCACATTGGGGCAGGAAGAGCCGGACTTACCCTTATGCTCCTTCAGAAAATCCACCATCTCCTGCAAATTCAGGCCCTGGGCATCCACGAATTCCCGGTCCCCAGCCCGGATCTTCATGGGCACGGTGGCATAGTTTGCACCTTCCAGTGCGTAAAAATTGGAGGAAGAATCGCATACGATCTTGATACTCATAAAAACTCCTTGGGTTTCTGCCTTTTGGCTGATTTTGTTGTGTTGATTATATCAATTTTCGCCGGTTTTCGTCAAGGCGTTTTCCCGCCGCTGCGCATAAGTAGAGCACTCTACCGCGGGTAGAGTTGGTATTTTTAAGTTTTTTTCGGCTTTTTGGGGGGGCTGGGCGCGTCAAAAAAGCCGTGCGTATTGCTTTTCATTGACTTCGCGGAGGTCCTTCGTTAAAATAAAAGAAAAACGATTTGGAGGTCATCTCATGAATTTTACAGAAATCGCCCTTGTCCGCCAGTCCTGCCGAAGCTATGATCCCTGCCGGGTGGTGGAGAAAGAAAAACTGGATGCAGTCCTCAGTGCGGCGCGGCTTGCCCCCTCCGCCTGCAACGGCCAGCCCTACCACTTCACCGTTTGCCGGGGCGATGCCGCCAGGGAAGTTGCCATGCTGACCCGGGGGATGGGCGGCATGAACAAATTCGCGGTGGATGCGCCGGTGCTCATCGTCATCTCTGAGAAGCCCTATGTAAAGTCCGCCGCATTGGGCGCCAAGGTTAAGAATAACGATTACCGCTCCATGGACATCGGCATTGCCACCGCCTATCTCACCGCCGAGGCCGCCGTCCAGGGGTTGGGCACCTGCATCCTGGGCTGGTTTGACGACGAGAAAATACGCAAAATCTGCGGACTTGACCAGCCCGTACGCCTCGTGGTCACCCTGGGCTATCCCGGCGAAAACGACAAGCTCCGGGAAAAGAAACGCAAGGATCTTAGCGAGCTGGTCACCTGGCTGTAACGTAAGTTTATTCCCAAAATTCCGTCAACTGGTTTAGTATCTAAATTTTCGCCTTATTTTTTGTTTAATATTCCCCGAAACACTTCGTTGTCATACGGAACGGTTTTGTGATATAATCATTCTAGCCAAAACTGTCCCCCTGTGTTTATGGGGGAAGGCACACTATAATCGTAATGGAGGAATTCACTATGCCTATGCACATGGGTTTCCGTTGGTACGGCGAAGGCAACGATGCCATTAAGCTGTCCGACATCAAGCAGATCCCCGGCGTGACCAGCATCGTTTGGGCTCTGCATCACAAGATGCCCGGCGAAATCTGGGAAGAGCATGAGATCAAGGAAGTCATGGACCAGCTCCATGCTTACGGCTTCAACGGCGACGTCGTTGAGTCCGTCAACGTCCACGACGACATCAAGATCGGCAAGCCCACCCGCGATGCCCTGATCGAGAACTACAAGCAGTGCATCCGCAACCTTTCCAAGTTCGGTGTCAAGGTCATCTGCTACAACTTCATGCCCATCTTTGACTGGACCCGCTCCAACCTGTTCCATGAGATCGGCGACGGCTCCACCGCTCTGTTCTATGAAAAGGGTATGATCCAGGACGACTACAACGCCATGGCTAAGTACATTCTGGACTTCACCGAGAAGTACAACATGTCCTTCCCCGGCTGGGAGCCCGAGCGTATGGCCAAGCTGGACCAGCTGTTCAAGGATTACGCTTCCGTTGACCACGAGACCCTGTGGGCCAACCTGAAGTACTTCCTGGAGGCTATTATGCCCACCTGTGAGGAGTGCGACGTCAAGATGGCCATCCACATGGACGATCCCCCATGGGATATCTTCGGTCTGCCCCGTCTGCTGATCAACGCCGAGAACATCGACCGTTTCCTCAGCATGGTTGACCATCCCTACAACTGCCTGACCCTGTGCTCCGGCTCTCTGAACGCCGATCCCAACAACGACGTTCCCTCCATCGTGAAGAAGCATGTTGACCGCATTGCTTTCGCTCACATCCGTAACGTCAAGCACTTCGACAATGGTGACTTCTCCGAGGCTTCCCACCGCGACTGCGACGGCGAGACTCAGATCGTCAACATCATCAAGGCTTACCACGAGGCCGGTTACGAAGGCTACATCCGTCCCGACCACGGCCGTCACCTGTGGAACGAAGGCCCCGGTACCGTCCGTCCCGGCTACGGTCTGTACGACCGCGCTCTGGGCATCATGTACATGCTGGGCGTGTGGGATACCCTGGACAAGAACGCCGGCAAGGTCACCGTTGCCAACTCCAACTAAGTTCATAAGATCCAAAAATAAAAGGAGCGAACTTCGGTTCGCTCCTTTTTTGTGCAGAGAGTTATGTATTGAGGAAATCTGTGATTTGATTCCAGACCTCCATATCTTGCCGGGTCATGAACCACCAGTCGAATTTGCCGAAGAACTCCGCCTGGGCCTCGGTGGTGGAAAGCAGGCCTTTTTTCATTGCCTTCTGGAACTGGGCGAAGAAATCGTCCTTGTAGATGACGGATTCATTTTCATAGGTGGGATTGTGGTTCTTGCCGTTTAAGAGCAGGAAGCGCACATGGTCACTGTCGCAGAACTTGATGTACAGAGGATCGTAGTGCTCCGTTTTCAGCACCGTCTTGTCATCCTCAGAGTAGATCAGCAGCACCTTTGCCTGGGTCTTTTCCAGGGATTCCAGGGCGTTATACCGGGAGTGCCGGGGATTCTCCCGCTGCTCCACCGCCACAACAGCAGGGGCATAGGCTTTCAGGGGTCCCAACATCTGCTTCACCACCCGCTCCACGCTGATGAAGCCGGACATGGACACAATCTTCTTCACCTCCGGGTGGATGGCGCCGATGTTCATGGTGGAAAAACCGCCCCAGCTGTGGCCCACCACATAGATCTCCCGGCCGGACAGCGCCTTTTCCCGCTTCAGATGCTTGATGCAGTCGTCCAGGTCCGCCAGGGACTGGGCAAAACCGCCGATGTGCTTGCCGCCGGAGGCCATGCAACCGGTATGGTCATAGGAATAGACCAGGAAGCCCGCTTTGCAAAGGGTCTCGATTTCCCGCATATAGGCCCGGTGGCCGTTGCCCATACCGTGATCGAAAACCACCAGTTTTTTCGGGTCCGCTCCCTCGTAGCAGTAAAAATAACCATTTAATTCGTGACCCTTGTGGGATACGAAGCCGTAGGGATGGGCCCCAAGGCCGGGGAAATCCTCCGGGGTGAAATAAAAAATACCATAGGGATTATCCTGCCGGGTCAGCAGCTGCCCCAGGACAAAATCGACTACCTTCTTTTCAAAGAGCATGGAAATTCCTCCTTTTCTTTTCAGTATACCCTATCGGGAAAGTAAAAGCAAGAACTGCCAATTCTTGACATTTTTTCTGTGCTTCGGTATACTGAATATTGTGAACTGATTCAGAAAAAGGAGCGGATGATATGCGCATTCTGGTCTTGAACGGAAGCCCCAAAGGCAATTATTCCATTACACTGCAGACGGTGAATTATCTCCAGGCCCAGTATCCTGAGCACAGCTTTGATATTTTACATGTGGGGCAGCGGATTAAGGCATTGGAAAAGGACTTCTCCCCTGCCCTGGACGCTCTGGAAAAGGCGGATCTTCTGCTGTTTTCCTATCCGGTGTACACCTTTGTGGCCCCCTGCCAGCTCCACCGGTTCATCGAGCTGATGAAGGAGCATAAGGTGGATGTAAGTGGCAAATGGGCCAGCCAGCTGACCACCTCCAAGCATTTTTACGATATCACCGCCCACCGCTATATCCAGGACATCTGCGGCGATCTGGGCCTGCGCTATGTCCGGGGACTGTCCGCCGACATGGATGACCTGCTGAAAGAAGCGGGGCAGCGGCAGGCGGAGGATTTCTTCCGGTACCTCCTTTGGAGTGTGGAACAGGTCAGCTTTGAGCCGGTTTCCGCAGTTTCCACCGAGCCCAGGCACATGCCCGTCACCATCCCCGAAGCCGGTGAAAAGACAGAGGGCGATATCGTCATCGTCACGGACTGTGAAAAGGACGACATCCAGCTGCAGAATATGATCGCCAGGTTCCAGGCAGTGTGTCCCCGGAAAACCCGGGTGGAGAATATCCGGGAATACCCCCTCCGGGGCGGGTGTCTGGGCTGTTTCAACTGTGCCATTACCGGCAAATGCATCTACACCGACGGTTTTGACGACTACTTAAGAAATACCATCCAGACCGCGGAATCCATCGTCTACGCATTCTCCATCAAGGATCACTCCATGGGTGCCCGGTTCAAGATGTACGATGACCGGAACTTCTGCAACGGCCACCGGACCGTCACCATCGGCATGCCCGTGGGCTATCTGATCAGCGGCAATTATTCCGAAGAAGCCAATCTGCAGACCATTGTGGAAGCCCGCGCCCAGGTGGGCAGCAATTTCCTGGCCGGTGTCGCTACCGATGAAGAAACCCCCGACGCGGCCATCGACCAGCTCTGTGCCCGGCTGTGCTACGCTCTGGAGCACAAGTATGTGCCGCCCCAGAACTTCTACGGCATCGGCGGCATGAAGGTCTTCCGGGATCTGATCTGGCTGATGCAGGGTATGATGAAGGCAGACCACAAATTCTATAAATCCCACGGCCAGTACGACTTCCCTCAGAAGCAGTGGCCCACGATGCTCAAAATGTACGCCGTAGGCGCCCTGCTGGCAAATCCCAAGCTGAAAGCAAAAATCGGCAACGCCATGAACGAGGGCATGATCGGACCTTACAAAAAGGTTCTGGAGAAACTCAAGAAATAATTTCGTCATCCCGGAGGTATTTTCCTCCGGGATGGTGTTTTATTTGTGCACATTTGCGCTTCCCCCGAGGACAGTTTTGTGCTATAATAGTGCAATATTCATCCGCAAGGAGGGATGCACATGCGCATCGTTGTGAAAATCGGCACCTCCACCCTGGCCCACGGCACGGGCCATCTGAACATCCGCCGGGTGGAACATATCTGCAAGGTGCTCAGCGATATCAAAAATTCCGGCCATGAGCTGATCCTGGTCTCCTCCGGCGCCATTGGCATGGGCGTGGGAAAGCTGGGACTCCGGGAGCGGCCGAAGGATATTCCCTCAAAGCAGGCCGCCGCGGCGGTGGGCCAGTGTGAACTGATGTACACCTATGACAAGCTCTTCGCGGAGTACCACCACACCGTAGCTCAGCTGCTGATCACCAAGGAGGATATCGCCTGCGAGGCCCGTCACATCAATTTCAGTAATACGCTGAACCGACTTCTGGAGCTGGGGGCTCTGCCCATCCTCAATGAAAATGACACCATCGCCACCGATGAGATCGTCATCGGCGACAACGATACCCTGGCCGCCATCGTAGCCGAAAGCGTGAACGCCGATCTGCTGGTACTGCTGAGCGACATCGACGGGCTGTACACCGCCGATCCCCACACCAATCCCGACGCAGAGCTGATCCACCGGGTACGCAAAGTGGATGAGAAGGTCATGGCTCTGGCAGGTGTCAGCAGCACCACCCTGGGCACCGGCGGCATGGTCACCAAGCTCCGGGCCGCGGAGATCTGCCTGAAGTGCGGCTGCGATATGGTCATCGCCAACGGACGCAATCCCGATCTGATCTACGACATACTGGACGGCAAGCAGGTCGGCACCAAATTTTCGGAGAAAAGCCTATGAAACATATGCTCACTGCCGCAAAAGCGGCCAAATCCCAAATTTCCCGTCTGACCACCCAACAGAAAAACGCTGCGCTGGAGGCCATGGCCCAGGCTTTGCTGGATCACCGGGATACCATTCTGGACGCCAACAAGCTGGACCTGGAGGCCGCCAGGGGCACCGTGTCCGATGTGATGCTGGACCGGCTGGCCCTGTCCCCCGCCCGGATCGAAGGCATGGCCCGGGGTATCCGGGATGTGATCGGCCTGCCGGATCCTGTGGGCAGGGTGTTGGATAACTATATCCGCTCTGACGGTCTGGAAATCAAGAAGGTTTCCGTGCCCATGGGCGTCATCGCCATCATCTACGAAAGCCGGCCCAATGTCACCTCCGACGCGGCTGCTCTGGCACTGAAGAGCGGCAATGTTTGTGTCCTCCGGGGCGGCAAGGAGGCCTTCCGCAGCGCCAACGCCATTGTAGACGCTCTGAAAGCTGGTCTGAAGGCTGCGGGCATTACGGAAAATGCCGTGAATCTGGTCCAGGACATCACCCGCAGCAGCGCCACGGAGCTGATGACCGCCAATGGCTACATTGACCTTTTGATCCCCCGGGGCGGCGCGGGACTGATCAACGCCTGTGTCAGGAACGCCACGGTGCCCTGCATTGCCACCGGCACCGGTATCTGCCACGTGTATGTGGAGAAAAGTGCCGACCAGGAAATGGCGCTGAAGATTATTAAGAATGCCAAAACCAGCCGCCCCAGCGTGTGCAACGCGGAGGAGGTTCTTCTGGTCGACAAGGCCATTGCTGCCGAATTCCTGCCCAAGTTGGCAAAGGTCATCCCCCAGGTAGAGCTGCGGCTGGATGCATTTGCCCAGGCAATCATCCCCGGCACCCCCGCCGGTCCCGATGACTTCGACACGGAATTTTTAGACTACATTCTGGCCGTCAAGTGCGTGGAAAATGCAGAGGAAGCGGTTTCCCACATCGCCGCCCACTCCACCGGCCACAGCGAAGCCATTATTACCTCCAGCGAGGAAGCAAAGTCCATCTTCACCAGCGGTGTGGACAGTGCGGCGGTATACGTCAATGCCTCCACCCGGTTCACCGACGGCGGTGAATTCGGTCTGGGCTGTGAGATGGGCATCTCTACCCAGAAGCTCCACGCCCGGGGCCCCATGGGTCTGGGAGAGCTGACAACCTACAAATATGTCATCACCGGAAACGGTCATATCCGATAAAAAGGAGCAAAAAGAATGAAATACGGTTTCATTGGATGCGGAAATATGGGCGGTGCCATTGCCAGAGCCCTGTCCAAAACATGCACGGACTTTGCCATTACCGACCGCTCCGGCAAGGCCATCGCGCTGGCGGCAGAGATCCCCTGTGGGTATCTGTCCTGTCCCGAAATCGCGGAAAGCTGCGAAAATATCTTTCTGGGCGTGAAGCCCCACATGATGAAGGGCGTTCTGGCACCCTTACAGTCAATTCTGGCTGAGAAAAAGCCCCTGCTGATCACCATGGCCGCAGGTCTGACCATGGCACAGATCGAAGAATTTGCCGGGTGCAGTCTGCCTGTGATCCGGATCATGCCCAACACCCCCGTGGCCATTGGTAAGGGTGTGATCCAGTACTGCCGCAACGAACTGGTCACGGATGAAATGCTGAAGGAATTCCTCTTCGACCTGCGCTTCTCCGGAAAACTGGACGAACTGGAAGAGCGGCTCATTGACGCGGGCAGCGCCATCTCCGGCTCCGGCCCCGCCTACGTGTATATGTTCATCGAAGCCCTGGCTGACGGCGCAGTAGCCTGCGGCATTCCCAGAGCTAAGGCACTGGAGTACGCCGCCGCCACCGTCATCGGTGCCGGTGAGATGGTACTGGCCACCGGCCAGCATCCCGGTGCCCTGAAAGACGCGGTCTGCTCCCCAGGAGGCAGCACCATCGCCGGTGTCCGGGCTCTGGAAAATCACGGTTTCCGGGCCGCGGCTATGGACGCGGTGATCGCCACATGCAACCGGAATAAAGAATTGGGAAAATAAGTTGTATTCCTACGACACCTCATGTATAATGAAAGAAAAACACCTGGAGGAACTACCATGGAATACAGAATCTTAGGCAAGACCGGCCTGAATATTTCCCGAATGGGCTTCGGCGGCATCCCCATTCAGAAGATCGACGCCGCAGGTACCCGGGAGCTGATGCTGAAGCTCAAGGATGCCGGCGTCAACTACATCGACACCGCCCGGGGTTATACGGTCAGCGAAAGCTATCTGGGTGAGGCTCTGGAGGGCATCCGGGACAGCTTCATCCTGGCAACCAAGAGCATGGCCCGGGATAAAGCAGGTATGGCGAAGGACATCGACACCAGTCTGAACAACCTGCGCACCGATTACATCGACCTCTACCAGGTCCACAACCCCACACTGGCTCAGCTGGAGCAGGTCATCGCCCCCGGCGGCGCCCTGGAAGCCCTGAAGGATGCCAAGGAAGCGGGCAAGATCGGCCACATCGGCATCACCGCCCACGCCCTGGATGTGTTTGAAAAGGCCCTGGAACTGCCTTGGGTGGAGACCATCATGTTCCCCTACAACATTGTGGAGACCCAGGGTGCCGAGCTCATTGCCAAGTGCACGGAAAAGAATATCGGCTTTATCGACATGAAGCCCCTGGCCGGCGGTGCCATCGAGGATGCCAGCCTGGCTCTGCGGTTCATTTGCGCGAACAGTAATGTGACCGTAACCATTCCCGGCATGGCAGATGTGAAGGAGATCGACCAGAACATCGCCGCCTGCAGCGACACCTCCCCCCTGACGGAGGCTGAAAAGGCTGCCATGGAGAAGGTGGTCAAGGAGCTGGGAACCAACTTCTGCCGCCGCTGCAACTACTGCCAGCCCTGCGCCGCCGGCATCAATATTTCCGGCGTATTCCTCTTCGAGGGCTACCTGTCCCGCTATGGTCTGGCTGACTGGGCCAAGGGCCGCTATGCCACCCTTCCTGTGAAGGCGTCTGCCTGCATCGGCTGCGGCGCCTGTGAGAAGCGCTGTCCCTACGGCCTGCCCATCCGGCAGATGCTGAAGAGCGCCGCTGAAAAGTTTGGTGAATAAATAAAATAACACCGCCTCAACTGAGGCGGTGTTATTTTTGAAAGCGAATCACATCATTGGGGGTACAGTCCAGGATTGTACAAAGTTTTTCCAGTGTGAGAAGGGTGATATTCTTCCCTTTCTTGATTGCATCCAGAGTTTTGTTATCAATACCCTCTTTCAGCAAGCGATACTGGGTAATTCCCTTGCGTTCCATCGTCTCCCACAGAGGGGAATAATCCAGCATAACTTCACCATCTTTCCGCTTAAGATACTTCTATTATAGGTAAAAAAGCGAAAAATCAGTATTGTGGAGTTATTCACAATATGCTATACTGGAATAGAGGGGGCGATACTGTGTCAGAAGTAAACTTTGAAAATGTTCTTGAAATTATTGGACAACAACATGGCATTTCTAAAGAACAGGTTCGAGCAGAAATGGAGTTGGCGATGGAGGAGGGTATGTCCAATCCGGACCCGATGGTCCAGATGCGATGGAAGTTCATCCCCATAAAGGGGATAAACCTACACTGGAGGAATTTGTGGAGTATTTACTCCGTTTTGTATAAACGAAGCGCCAGCCTTCTACAGGCTGGCGCTTTTTTGCTTTTCGAATTTACTTGATGACCCGGACGCGGATGACGCCCTCCACCTTTTTCAGGTCTTCCACAAACCCTGCGTCGGTGGGAGAATCCAGATCCAGCATGGTATAGGCATAGTCGCCACGGGAACGGTTGACCAGGTCGGAGATGTTGATGCCGTCCTGGGCCACGATGGTGGTGAACCGGGAGAGCATATTGGGCACATTCTTGTGGAGAATGCAGACACGACCGGCCTTGGTGCAAATGCCCATGTCGCAGTTGGGGAAATTGACGGAGTTGACAATATTGCCGTTTTCCAGATAGTCCATCACCTGGCGGACAGCCATCTTGGCGCAGTTGTCCTCGCTCTCCTCGGTGGAGGCGCCCAGGTGGGGGATGGCGATACAGCCGGGCATATTGGCAGTCTTCTGGTTGGGGAAGTCGGTGACGTATCTGGAAACTTTTCCGGAGGCCAGAGCCTCGGCCATGGCATCGTCGTCCACCAGGGCGTCCCGGGCAAAGTTCAGAATGATGACGCCGTCCTTCATCTTGGCGATGGCCTCAGCATCGATCATATGGCGGGTGGCATCCATCAGAGGCACATGGAGGGTGATCACATCACAGGAGGTGAAGATCTCATCCTTAGTCTTGACCCGCTGGACATGGCGGTCCAGGTGCCAGGCCGCTTCCACGGAGATGTGGGGATCGAAGCCGCAGACATCCATACCCAGCTTCCGGGCGCGGTTTGCCAGCGGTCCGCCGATGGCGCCCAGGCCGAAAATACCCAGCTTCTTGCCCCGTATCTCATGACCGGCGAACTGGCTCTTACCCTTCTCCACCAGTTTGGCAACTTCGGAGCTGCCCTTAATGGTCTGGACCCAGTTGATGCCCCCCACGATATCCCGGCAGGCCAGCAGCATGCCGCACAGAGCCAGCTCCATGACGGAATTGGCGTTGGCACCGGGGGTATTGAAGACCACGATGCCCTGGTCGGCACAGCTGGTCAGAGGAATATTGTTGACACCGGCGCCGGCACGGGCCACGGCCAGCAGCTTTTCGGGCAGGACCATCTCGTGCATGTTGGCAGAGCGGACCAACAGGGCGTCGGCATCAGCAATATTTTCCGCGACGGAATAATCCTCTGTCCACAGGGCAGTACCCTTGGGGGAGATCTTGTTTAAGTAGTGAATATGGTTCATGGGATATACCTCTTTAAGCGTTTTCTTCCTCAAATTTCTGCATGAAGGCTACTAAGCTTTCCACACCTTCGATGGGCATGGCGTTATAGATGCTGGCCCGCATACCGCCAACGGTTCTGTGGCCCTTGAGGTTTACGAAGCCGGCCTTTTCCGCTTCCTTCACGAACCTGGCATCCAGTGCCTCATCGCCGGTGACAAAGGGAACGTTCATGAGGGAACGGTCCTTCTTCTCCACGGTGCCCTTAAACAGCTTGCTTTCGTCCAGGAAATCGTAGAGGATCTTGGCCTTCTTCTCATTGTATTCCTTCATGGCAGCAAGGCCGCCCTTATTTTTCAGCCACTTGAACACCTTGCCGCAGATATAGATGCCATAGGCGGGAGGGGTGTTGTAGAGGGAGCCTGCGTCTGCGTGGGTCTTGTAGCGCAGCATGGTGGGGGTACCGGGGAGTACGTCCTCCCGGATCAGATCCTCCCGGATGATGACGATGACCACACCGGCGGGGCCGATATTCTTCTGGACACCGCCGTAGATGACACCGTACTTGCTCACGTCCACCGGCTCGGACAGGAAGCAGGAGGACACATCGGAGACCAGGATCTTACCCTTGGTATTGGGCAGGGTGTGGAACTTGGTGCCGTAGATGGTGTTATTCTCGCAGATATAGACATAATCCGCATCCTCAGAGATGGGAAGGTCAGAGCAATCGGGGATGTAGGAGAAGGTCTTGTCAGCGGAGGAGGCGATGGCGTTGGCCTTGCCATACATCTTCGCTTCGGCCCAGGCCTTCTTAGCCCACTGACCGGTGATGATATAGTCCGCCACGCCGTTCTTCATCAGATTCATGGGAATCATGGCAAACTGCTGGCTGGCGCCGCCCTGAAGGAACAGCACCTTATAGTTATCGGGAATGTTCATCAGCTCCCGAAGGTCCGCCTCAGCCTCATTGAGGATATTCTGGTAGGTCTTAGATCGGTGGCTCATCTCCATAACGGACATGCCGGAGCCCTTGTAATCGAGCATCTCTGCGGCTGCCTCCTGCAAGACCTCCTCCGGCAATACGGCCGGGCCTGCGGAAAAATTGTATACTCTGGACATAAGCGTTTTCCTCCTAAAACTTTCCGTATGCAGCGCACATATGTGCGTCGTATGCATATAGTAACACTTTTATCGATTAAAATCCATATACCAAACCAACAGAAAAGCCGCTTCCATCCTGCCAAAAATCGTCATTTCCACCATTGGGGATTTTCAGAGAATGGAAAACATGCTATACTGGCCACAAGAGGAGTTGATTATATGGAACGTCTTCCCTATGAATTTTTCCACCGTCCCTGTGACCAGGTGGCCCGGGATCTGGTTGGCAAGGTGATCGTCCGGGGTGAAACCAGCCTGCGGATCTCCGAAACAGAGGTCTACTGGAGTGAACATGATACCGCCTGCCATGCCCATAAGGGCAGGACAAAACGCACTGAGGTACTCTATGCCGACGCGGGCACCATCTATGTCTACCTCTGCTACGGCATCCACTGGCTTTTAAACATCGTCACCGGGGACGAGGAAGATCCCCAGGCGGTGCTGATCCGGGCGTGCCTGGAGGCACCGGGACCAGGAAAGCTGACCAAGGCGCTGGGCATCACGGGAGAATACAACCGCAAGTCCATTCTGGACACCCCGGACCTGTGGATCGGCGATGACGGGTACCGCTGCAGCGTTGAGACTGACACCCGGGTGGGCATCGGTTACGCAAGCAAGGAGGACCAGGCACGGCTGTGGCGCTACAAAATTGGAAAAGTTAGGAATTGATATTTTCCATTCTCTGTGCTACTATAAATAAGTTACCTGAAACGACAAATTCCGACCCAAAAAGAAAGGAGGAAACATCATGTCCAAATTCAAAAAGTTTCTGGCGCTGCTGCTGTGCCTGGCGCTGTTTCTCACCGCACTGATGCTTTCCTTTTTCCTGTCCCGGGACGACGTGGGTGAATTCCACGGTGACGGAACCGGACACATCGTCCTCAGCGAGATTCTGACCAGTAACCGGACCTACCCCAACCGGGCCGGCAAATACCTGGATTTCATAGAGGTGCGCAATATCACCGCCACCCCCACGGACATCTCCGGCTATATGCTCTCCGACGCGCTGGATTCCATCGGCTATACCTTCCCCGCGGGCACAATCCTGCCGGCCTACGGCTACATCGCCGTCTGGTGCGACAAGACCTGTGAAACCGGTGAATATGCCGCCTTCGGTATCTCCAGCAAGGGCAGTGATACCATCTTCCTGTACAACAGCGCCAACGTGATGGTGGACAGTGTGGATATCCCCCGGATGAACGCCAATATGCCTCTGGTCCGCAGCGACAGCGGCGACTGGAGCACCGGCACCCAGGCCACTCCCGGCTTCGAAAACACCGCCGCCGGTTTTGAAAGCTGGCTCAAAGACATGGGGGCCCTGGATTCCGTGAGCGTGGTGATCAGCGAAGTAATGACCGCCAACGAATGTACCGCGCTGGATCCCGAGGGCAACGTCTGTGACTGGATTGAGCTGTGGAATAACGGAAATTCCACCGTGGAGCTTACCGGTGCCTATCTCAGCGACGATCCCCTGGATGCTTTCAAATGGCAGATTCCCCAATTGACCCTGCAGGCGGGCGAGCGCGTCGTGATCCGCTGCGCCGGCGCCGATGCGGAAGAGGATGAGGCTACCTTTGCTCTGCCCCGCTCCGGCTGCACCGTAGTTCTCACCGGAACTATGGGCAACACCATCTGCCAGGCAGATGTCCCCCAGCTGAACCGGGACAATTCCTGGGCTCTGCAGGCCGACGGCACCTACAAAGCTTGCCCTGAGGCTACTCCTGGCTTTGAAAACGACGCCGACGGCTACGGCCGCTGGCTGGAAATGATCAACCCCGCGGATATCCAGGTGGTATTCAGCGAGGTCATGACTGCCAATTTCAGCACGGTGACCAACGCGGCAGGCCAGTTGTGTGACTGGTTCGAGCTGAAAAACATCGGCAGCACCCCCGCCGATCTCAGCGGCTGCTTCCTCAGCGACGATCCGGACCAGCGCAGCCAGTACCGGATCTCCAATTTGGTGATCCAGCCCGGCGACACCGCACTGATCCTCTGCGGCGGCAGCGGCGCAGCCCCCGGCGAAGCTACCTTCTCTCTGAAAAAGAGCGGCTGCAGTCTGATACTCACCGGCCCGGCCGGCAATGTGCTGACCCGGCTGGATGTTCCCGCGCTGGAGGATGACCGCAGCTGGATGTTTCTGGAGGACGGCAGCTATATTTCCTCCGCCCACGCCTCCCCCGGTTATCCCAACACCGACCAGGGCAGAGCCGACTACCTCAGCTCCAAGCCCGCGTCCTTCGGACCTCTGATGATCAGTGAGGTCATGCCCTCCAACGCCCTGTACCTGCAGCAGTCCGACGGAAAATACTACGACTGGGTGGAGCTGATCAACAACTCCGATACAGCGCTGAACCTGCAGGACTTCGGTCTGAGCAACGATCCGGATTACCCGGAAATGATGCCTCTTCCCGACCGGATCCTGGAGCCCGGAGAGCGGATCGTGATCATCTGCTCCGGCAATACGGACCTCACCGGTGCCACCATCCACGCGCCCTTTACCCTGAGCCGCAAGGAGAGCTGGGTATATGTGGTCAACCTGAACGGCGGCTTCTCCGACTTCATGCACATCTACGATGTGCCTTACCAGGGAAGTGTCGGCAGGGTTACCGGTGACAACGGTACCTACTACTTCACCAAGCCAACCCCGGGTACCGAAAACGGCACCGGGGTTGCCTTTATTTCCGATAATCCCAGCTTTGAGACCCGCGAGGGCATCTACAACGATGTGTCCCAGGTGGATGTGGTCATCTCCGGTGCCGGCGAGATCCGCTACACCCTCAACGGCGACGTTCCCACAGCGGAGTCCACCCTCTATACCGGTCCCATTCCCCTTACTGCCACCACCGTGATCCGGGCCGCCTCCTTCGAGGACGGAAAGCTTCCCAGTGATGTGATCACCTCCGCCTATATCATCAACGAGAACCACTCCCTGCCGGTGATCAGCGTGGCCGTGGAAAACGCGGACATGTTCGGCGGCAACGGTATCCATACCCGGTACTGGACTGAAGATGAAGTGCAGTGCAACCTGAAGCTTTTTGAGAACGGCGAGGGCTTCAGTATCGACTGCGGCATCAAGATGTTCGGCCACATGGGCCTGAAAAATCCCAAGAAGAGCTTCAAGGTCAACTTCCGGGGCCGCTACGGCGAGGATCTGCTCAACTACCCCGTCTACGGCGAGGACGCCCCCCAGTACTACGATTCCCTGGTCATCCGCTCCGGACAGGATTACCCCATCACCATCTTCCGGGATGAGCTGTTCACCTCCCTGTGCCGGGATATCGGCGACAATGTACTGGCGCAGGAGGACAAATTCTGCATTCTCTACATCAATGGCCGCTACTGGGGCATCTATTGTCTGAAGGAAGCCTTCTGCGAGACCATGTTCGCCACTCACTACGGCGTCAGCCAGGACAGCGTGGAGATCGTCCAGGCCCCCGTGGACGCAGATACCGAGATGTTTGAATTCATGAAGTACTGCTGGCGGGAAAACTTAGGCAACGCGGAGGCCTGGGAATACGCCTCCAGTAAGGTGGATGTGGACAGCCTCATCGACTGGATGATCATGGAGGGTTTCTCCACCAATACCGACGTGCAGCAGAATCTGCGCTATTTCCGCAGCACGGAGATGGACAACAAGTGGATGTTCGCCTTCTATGACATCGACTGGGGCTGGTACTACAATGCCCAGTTCAGCCATGTGCTCTCCCCCAACGTCACCTGGCAGCATCTTGGAATCTCCAAAACCTTTATGGAAAATCCGGAATTCCGGCAGAAGTTCCTTGCCCGGCTCAGCTATCTCATGGACACCACCCTCAGTGAGGAAAACGTGCTGGGACGGATCGATTACTATGTCAATCTGCTGGACGCGGAGGTTCCCAGAGAACGGGAGCGCTGGGGCGGCAGCTATGAAGCCTGGCAGGGCCGTGTAGAGGAGATGCGCAGTTTCCTGAAGAACAATCATCTGAAAAAGATGGTAAACAACCTCTACACCTTTATCGGCCTGACCCGGCAGGAAGCCCAGACCTATTTCGGGAGGTGGATCAGTTGACAGACGGACTTCGCCACGAATACAAATTTCTGATCTCCGCCGCCGACGCAAGGCTTCTGAAGCTCCGTCTGCGGCACATCATGGAGCCGGATCCCCACGCCGGCAAGACCGGCCGTTACACCATCCGCAGCCTGTATTTCGACAATCTGAACCACAGAGCCCTGGATGAAAAGGAAGACGGCATCTGCAAGCGCAGCAAATACCGCATCCGTATGTATAACTACAACCCGGATTTCCTCAAGCTGGAGAAAAAGGAAAAGCTGGGCTCCCTCACCAAGAAAACAGCCCAGACCGTCACGCTCCGCCAGGCTATGGACCTGCAGTATCTGAATATCCCCCAGACGTCGGAGGGAGAAAGCCTTACGGATGAGCTGGCATTCAGGATCCGCTGTGGAGGCCTTCGTCCGGCAACGCTGGTGGATTACGACCGGACCCCATTTATCTGCCGGGACGGCAACACCCGCATCACCCTGGACGAAAACTTAAGGACCCGGCCCCACGATGCCAACCTTCTGGCGTCTCCCGCGGCAATGATCCCGGTGCTGGACCGGAACCAGGTGATCCTGGAGGTCAAATTCGACGATTTTCTCCCGGGTTATCTCAGCGACGCCCTGCGGGACATCCCAAAGGTCAATCTGGCCATATCCAAATTCGCCCTTTGCATGAATCTTCTGTAAAAGAGAGGTCACAAACATGATCAATATTATCGACGTTATTCAGGGTAAATTCATTCAGGAATTTTCCGCCATCTCCATGAGCGAGGTGCTGGTGGCCATTACCCTGAGCTTCCTGCTGAGCCTGTTCATCGTATTCATCTACCGTGTGACCTACGCGGGTGTCAATTACAGCGCCAATTTCGCCGGCTGCATGATGATGCTCTCCATGGTCACCACCATCGTCATTCTGGTCATCTCCTCCAATGTGGTGCTGTCCCTGGGCATGGTGGGTGCATTGTCCATCGTCCGTTTCCGTACCGCAGTGAAGGAAGCCACTGACACCGCGTTCCTGTTCTGGGCCCTGGCCACCGGCATTATCTGCGGTGCTGGCTATGTGACTGTGGCCATTCTGGCAACCCTGCTGCTGGGTCTGCTGTTCGTGCTGATTCACGTGATGAGCAGAAAGCAGAAGTTCGGCTCCTACATGATCGTGGCCCGCTACGACGCGGACTCCCCCGTGGAGGACAAGATCATGGAGCTGCCCGGCTTCACCCTGAAAAACAAGTCCATGACCCGTGACTACACCGAACTGGTGGGTGAGGTCCGGCTGAAGGACAACAATCCCCGGGCCATCAACAGCCTTCGCAAGATCGCAGGTGTCCGGGAGATCAGCCTGATGGTCTCCACCAGCGGTTCCACCCTGTAAGAAAGCATGAGCCCCTTCCGGTGCGGAAGGGGCTCGTGTTATTTATGTAACAGACGTATAAATATGGTCACTTCCATCCTGCTTCTTTCGGAACTGCCTGGGAGAAATGCCAAATTCCTGCTTAAAGGCCCGGTAGAAGGAGGAATAGTCGGAAAAACCCACCTTCTGGCCTACGCTTTCCAGAGGGATTCCCTCAATGATCAATGACTTGGCGGCAATGAGCCGCCGCTGGGTGACGCAGCGGTAAAAGCTGACGCCCAGCTTATTTCGGAAAGTCTGAGAAATGGTGCTCTGGCTCACCCAGAAGTGCTTGGCGATCTCACCGAGACTGATTTTCTCCGCCATATGTTCCTCGATATAGGCCAGCACCTGATCGAGCAGCTCCGGTTTTTCCGCCTTCAGCGGTGCAGCAGACCGGTCCTGAATGGCCCGGCGCAGATAGACCAGGATCTGGATGGTGTTGCCCAGGACGATCTCCTCCCAGCCTGGCAGCTGACCCTCATACTCCCGGACGCCGTGGCGGAATAGGTCCCCAAGAAATTCCCATCGGGTTCCGGCAGTCCGCAGAAGCCAGGATTTCTGCGCCTCGATGCGGTTCTCCCGGGGGACCTGCTGTTCCAGCTGGTCCACTAGCTCCGTGCTGATCCACAGCACATCCCGGCGGTAGGGCTCGTTCATGGTCTCGTGCAGCAGCGGCCGGTGGCTCACACCCGGGGGAATCAGAATCACATCCCCCTTCTGCAGCCGGTAGCGGTCAGCTCCTACCAGATACTCCGCACCACCGGTATTCTGACAGCAGAGGATCTCATAAAAATTGTGCGAATGCAGGTTCACCTGGGCGTTGGACAGGGTCACATCCTGGTGGGTATCCACATAGCGGGAGCGCATTTCCAGTTCCTGGTATATGGTACCGGGCTCAATTCCGGAGTTTTTCAGGTATTCTTCGGCCTTGATCACGGAAAAGTCGGCACCTTCTTCCTCAAGCTGGGATGACAAATTTTTTAACTCTTCTAATTTCACAAATTTTCCTCCGGTTACTTTTCCAATTTGTTTATACTATACTACATGTTTGTCAGATTTGCAATCTTAATTACGGATTTTGCAATTTATTTTGCATTCATATTTTGTTAAAATCTAAGTGCAACGTGTGGGGATTGTATGTCAAAATCTTTCCCCGCAAAAAATTTTACGGAGGAATCACAATGGCAAAAGTAAAAACTGACAAGCTGACGCTGAAGCACATCATTGGCTACGGCGCCGGCGACTGCGGCGGTTGCTTCGGTCTGTACATGGTCGCCATGAACATGTCCCGCTTCCTGCAGGTTAACCTGGAGGTCAACGCAGGCATTCTGGCTACCATGCTGCTGATCTGGAACGTTTGGGACACCGTCAATGACCCCCTGATGGGCACCATCATGGACATCTGCTTCGCCAAGGCTAAGCCCGGCGCAGACAAGTTCCGTCCCTGGATCCTGGCCTCTATCCCCATCATGATGGTCGGTATCGTCTCCTTCTACGCAGTTCCCCCCATGCTGGGCGGCGGCTTCGCAATGATCGCTGCAGCCTTCATCCTGAAGATCGTCTTCGAGGCCGGCTATACCATGATGAACATTGGTATGGGCTCCCTGCTGGGCAACATGGCTAAGAACGACCAGGAGCGCGCTACCCTGGCTTCCGCCCGTGGCTTCGGCTCCACTGCTTGCCAGCTGATCGGCGGTATGACCATTCCCCTGCTGCTGGACAAGTGGGGCGTCGGCAACGACGGCTACCTGAAGACCTCTATCGTCCTGGCCATCATGTGCGGTGCTACCGTGTTCCTGCACTGGGCATGGACCGAGGAGCGCAACAAGGTTCCCGCTGACCAGGTCAAGGAAAAGACCGAGGAAGAGAAGGCTGCCGAGAAGTTCAAGATCACTGACATCTGGAACATCGTCACCAAGAACCGCGCCTTCCTGGCTCTGGTCCTGCACTCCATCTGCATCTGCGCTGTTCAGGCTATGGGCTCCGGCGCTGCTCAGTACCTGTACATCGACGTCATGAAGAACGTTGCTATGCAGGGCTACGCTTCCACCATCGGCTCCATCCTGATCATCTGCATCCTGGCTGCCGCTCCCATTCTGACCAAGAAGTGGGATCTGGTTGTCATCATCCGTACCTGCCTGATGGGCGGTGCCGTCATCTGCGGCGCTACCCTGGCTTACATCCTGCTGGTTCCCAACTTCAACCAGTGGCTGTTCCTGATCCTGATGTCTCTGGGCAACGGTGCCATCACCATGTCCGTCCAGATGCAGTGGGGTCTGGTGGCTGAGTCCATCGACTACAACGAGTACCTGACCGGCAAGCGTAACGAAGGCACCATCTATGGTTTCTTCTCCCTGTCCCGCCGTCTGGGCTCCACCATCTCCTCCTCCCTGTCCGTCCTGATGATCGCTGCTATCGGCTTCGACGCTGCTGTGTCCAAGGCTGGCGGCACTCAGGCTCCCTCTGTTGAGGCTTGGATCAAGGTCATGGTCGTTGGCTTCCCCATGATCGCCGCTCTGGGCTCCTTCTCCTGCTTCACCTTCATCTGGAACATCAACAAGGATGTCCGTGCTAAGATGGCTGAGTGGAAGGCTGCCAAGGCTGGCTAATCTCACACTGAGATTTCCATTCTAACTAAAACTGAAGGGTATGGCTTCGGCCATACCCTTCTTTTTTGTTTGCATTTCTGCTTCTTTCCTTGTATAATCAAAGAAAAAGCAGGAAAGGAAGATTCCCATGAACTATATCGTGAACACCCCCTGCGGCCCTGTTCAGGGTGGTCCCGGCCGGGTTGCCGGAACCGTAGCCTACAAGGGCATCCGCTACGCCACCGCAGGCCGGTGGGAATACCCCAAGCAGGTAACTGCCTGGGAGGGCACCTATGATGCCACCCGCTACGGCCATTGCTCCTACCAGCCCCGGGCTTTCTACGACGAGGAGCAGAACAAGAAGAAATACTTCTACTACAATGAGTTCCGCAAAGGTGAGCACTACACCTACAGCGAGGACTGCCTCTTCCTGAATATTTTTACCCCCGATACGGCAAAGGAAGGCCAGAAGCTGCCCGTCCTTCTTTACATCCACGGCGGCGGCTTCACCGGCGGCTGCGGTCATGAGAAGCATTTCGACGGCCCCGTATGGCCCACCAGGGGCGTCATTGGCGTCACCATCAACTATCGCCTGGGCCCCATGGGTTTTGTGACTCTGCCTCAGCTGAAGGAAGAGGCCGGTATCACCGGCAACTACGGTCTTTTCGACCAGGTCTGCGCCATCAGCTGGGTGAAGGATAACATCGCTGCCTTCGGCGGTGATCCGGAAAACATTACCATCATGGGACAGAGCGCCGGTGCTATGAGCGTCCAGCAGCATGTGTGCAGTCCTCTGACTGAAGGTCTGTTTCAGAAGGCCGTCATGTCCAGCGGCGGCGGTGTCAGCAAGATGCTGGCCTCCCAACCCGCGGAAAAGACCTACGAATTCTGGCAGACCTGCATGAAGAACGCAGGCTGCGAAAATCTGGAGCAGTTCCGCGCGCTTGCGCCGGATAAGCTCTTTGAAGCCTGGACCACTACCAAAAAGGCCACCAAAGGCGGCATGTGCTCCCCCTGTATCGATGGAAAACTGGTGGTCATGAGTGGATTTGACGCTCTGGAGCAGGGTAAGCAGCACAAGATTCCCTATATGGCTGGCTCCACCAGCCATGACATGATGGTGCCCATTCTCTACAATATGTCCGCCTCCTGGTGCGCTGTCCAGCCGGTTCCCAGCTTCAGCTGGTTCTTTGACCGCAAACTTCCCGGCGACAACAACGGCGCCTGGCATTCCTCCGACCTGTGGTACTGGTTCGGCACACTGGAGAACTGCTGGCGGCCTATGGAAAAGAAGGACTTCGATCTGAGTCGTCAGATGGTTGAGTATTTGTGCGCCTTTGCAGCCTCCGGCACCCCCGCCGGAAATGGGCATCCTGTCTGGAACGCCGGTGCCAAGGGCTCCATGATTCTTGGGGAAAAGCCCACCCACATGGGCAAGCCCTCCACCGCCAAAATGTCCATCACCATGCTGACCACCAAGGCCGTGGGCGAATGATTCTTTTAAAACACCCGCAGAAAATTTCTGCGGGTGTTTTTGTCTATTTTGCAGATTTTCCAAAAATGGGTTGTTTCCGGAAGAAGGTCCCGGTATAATATAAATATCTATGACCATTTTATATTGATTCAAATATAAACACCGTTTTTCTGGAAAAGAGGTTTCAATGCACAATAAAATTCAGTTTACACCGGAACGGCTGCACTATCTGCAGCTGCTTTCCGCACAGTATCCCACCGTTCAGGCCGCATCCACCAAGATCATCAAGCTGCAGACCATTCTGAATCTGCCCAAGGGCACCGAGCACTTCATGTCCGATATCCACGGAGAATACGATGCATTTCTGCACATTCTGAACTCCTGCTCCGGCGAGGTAAAAGAAAAAATCAAGGAAGTCTTCGGAACCACCCTGTCTACCCGGGAACGCAACGACCTGGCTACGCTTATCTACTACCCCAAGGCCAAGCTGGAGCTGGTCGCCGACCAGGAAGAGGAGCTAGAAGAGTGGTACCGGATCACCATCCATCGGCTGGTGCAGATCTGCCGTTTCGTATCCATCAAGCACACCCGCAACAATGTCCGCTCCTGTATGGATCCGGATTACGAAGAGATCCTGGACGAACTGATCCATCTGCGGGACGCGGACGGTTCCAAGCGGATCCAGTTTGAGAATATCATCGATACCATCATTGCCATCGGGCAGGCTACAGATGTGATCCGGGCTTTCTGCAATCTGATTAAGGGACTGACCTGCGACCATCTGCACATAGTGGGCGATATCTTTGACCGGGGCCCCCGGGCGGATATCGTCATGGATTCTCTGATGAGCTGCCGCAGCGTAGACATCCAGTGGGGCAACCATGATATTCTCTGGATGGGCGCGGCCTCCGGCTCCCGGACATTGGTCGCCACAGTGCTGAGCAATTCCATCCGCTACAACAATCTGGATGTCATTGAGACCGGCTACGGTATCTCCCTGCGTCCCCTCTCCATCTTCGCCAACGAAGTGTACAAGGATGCGGACACCAGCCGTTTCCAGGTGAAGCTCACGGGCCATGACGCGGAGCACTACACCGAGAAGGATAAGCTCCTCTCCGCCCGGATGTACAAGGCCATCACCATGATCCTGTTCAAGCTGGAGGGTCAGAAGGTCCTGCGTCGGCCCGAATACGGTATGGAGGACCGGGCGCTGCTGCACCGGATCAATTTCGAGGACAAGACCATCACCCTGGACGGCACGGTTTACCCTCTGACGGACTGGGACTTCCCCACCGTGGACCCCAAGGATCCCTATACACTGACGGAAGAAGAAAATCATGTCATTGATCAGCTGACGGACTCCTTCCGCTATTCCGAAAAGCTCCAGCGCCACACCCGGTTCCTCTATTCCAAGGGCGCCCTGTACAAGGTCCACAACGGCAATCTCCTGTTCCACGGCTGCATTCCCATGACCGAAAATGGCGAGCTTCTGACCTTCACCATTGGCGGCAAGGAACGCCGGGGCAGGGAATTCCTGGACTACGCAGATCAGACCGCCCGGAAAGCCTACTACGCCAAGCGGGGGACCCCCGAGCGGGAATTCGGCATGGACTTCCTTTGGTGGCTGTGGGCCGGCCGGAACAGTCCCATCTTCGGCCGTGACCGGATGACCACCTTCGAGCGGCGCTTCATTTCTGATGAAAGCACCTGGACCGAGCCCAAGAACGCCTACTACGCGTTCTATCACGATCCCCAGGTCTGTGACATGCTGCTGAAGGAATTCGGTCTGGCAGGTGTGCACTGCCATATCGTCAACGGCCATGTGCCCGTGAAGGCAAAGAAAGGCGAAAGCCCCATTAAGGGCGGCGGCAAGCTGATCGTCATCGACGGCGGCTTCAGCAAAGCCTATCAGCCCACCTCCGGCATTGCCGGATACACCTTGATCTTCTCCTCCCGGTATTTCCGGATCGTGGCCCACCAGCCCTTCGCCGGAAAGTACAACGCGCTGCACAAAAACCAGGACATTGAGGGAGATCAGCACATTATCGAAAAGATCGAGAACCGCATGAAGATCGCGGAAACAGACGAAGGCCGGGCACTTCAGACCCAGGTGGATGATCTGATGGATCTGCTGGAAGCTTATCGCTCCGGTGCTGTCACCGAAAATCATGAAATTTGAGAAAAAGCCGCCTGCACAGGCGGCTTTTTTCCCTTTTGGGGCATCATAAGTGTTGTGAATTTTCACAATAATCCCTAGTCGGAGAAATTTCCATAAAAAAATCGTTGAAAAATTTGTCCGACTGCGGTATAACTAATGTGTGATTTTTGATTTTAATCCGACCGGTATTCCGGCCGGGGAAATGAGGTATCTTTTATGGCAAGAAATGTCGGTACGATCTCCAGAGGTATCCGCTGCCCCATCATCCGTGAGGGTGACGATATGGCTGCCATCGTGGTGTCTTCCGTTCTGGAAGCCGCTGCCTCCGAAGGCTTTGAGATGCGTGACCGTGACGTAGTCGCTGTCACCGAGTCCGTTGTGGCCCGTGCCCAGGGCAATTACGCATCCGTGGACGCCATCGCCAAGGATGTGAAGAACAAGCTGGGCGGCGAGACTGTGGGTGTTATTTTCCCCATCCTCTCCCGTAACCGTTTCGCCATCTGCCTGCGGGGCATCGCCCGGGGCTCCAAGAAGGTCATCCTGATGCTCTCCTACCCCTCCGACGAGGTGGGCAATGAGCTGGTTTCTCTGGACAAGCTGGACGAGGCCGGTGTGTACCCCTACTCCGATGTGCTGACCGAGAAGGAGTACCGCAAGCTCTTCGGCGAGAACCTGCACCCCTTCACCCTGGTGGACTACGTCAAGTACTACGGCGACCTGATCCGGGAGGAGGGCGCCGAGGCTGAGATCATCTTCGCCAACAACCCCCGTGTGATCCTGAACTACACCAAGAACGTGCTGCACTGCGATATTCACACCCGCGCCCGGACCCACCGGATTCTGCTGGCTAACGGCGGCGAGCGTGTCTGCGGTCTGGATGACATTCTGAATGAAAGTGTGGACGGCAGCGGCTACAACGAAAAGTACGGCCTGCTGGGCTCCAACAAGGCAACCGAAGGCACCATCAAGCTCTTCCCCAAGGAGTGCACTGACCTGGTTCTGGATATCCAGAAGCGCTTCAAGGATGCCTGCGGCAAGCATGTCGAGGTCATGGTCTACGGTGACGGCGCTTTCAAGGATCCCGTGGGCAAGATCTGGGAGCTGGCTGACCCCGTGGTCTCCCCCGCCTACACCCCCGGCCTGGAGGGCACTCCCAACGAGCTGAAGCTGAAGTATCTGGCTGACAACGATTTCGCCAATCTCTCCGGCGACGCACTGAAGGCAGCCATTGAGGAAGAGATCCGCAAGAAGGGCGACCTGGCCGGCTCCATGGCTTCCCAGGGCACCACTCCCCGCCGCCTGACCGATCTGATCGGTTCCCTGTGCGACCTGACCTCCGGCTCCGGCGACAAGGGCACTCCCGTGATCCTGGTCCAGGGCTATTTCGACAACTACACCAACTAAGTTTTGGTCACTAAGGCGGCGTGGAACACCACGCCGCCTTTTTATGCGGTGGGAATGTAACAATATCACATACACTTCCCTTTTTTCAGACTATACTGGAGAAAAACAAAAGGAGCGATCTCATGGAATACCTGGTTTCCTTTCTGGAAGGCATTATTACCTTCATATCCCCCTGCCTGCTGCCCATGCTTCCCATCTATATCTCCTATTTCGCCGGCGGCGGCGAACGCAGCGTAGCCAAAACCCTCCGGGGCGCTTTTGGCTTTGTGCTGGGCTTCACAGCCGTATTTGTGGCCATGGGCGCCCTTGCCGGCACCATCGGTTCCCTGCTAAGCAAATACCAGACTCTGGTGAATATCCTCTGCGGTACGGCGGTTATTTTCTTCGGACTGAACTATCTTGGCATCCTGAAGTTCAACCTGTTCCGTGGCCGGGGGCATGATGTAAACACCGGTGATCTGGGCTTCTTCTCCGCTTTCCTCTTCGGCGTGATTTTCTCCGTGGGCTGGACTCCCTGCGTGGGCGCCTTCCTGGGCTCCGCGCTGATGCTGGCATCCCAGCAGGGCAGCATGGCCCGGGGAATTCTGATGCTATTGTGCTACAGCGCCGGTCTGGGCCTACCCTTCATGCTCAGCGCCGTGCTCGTGGACCAGCTGAAGGGGGCCTTCAACTGGGTGAAGGCACACTACGATATCATCAACAAGATCTGCGGCGTTGCGCTGATCCTGGTGGGCATTGCCATGGCCACCGGAACCCTGGGACGGCTGCTGAATGTGTTGAGTTAAGGAGGTACCTATGAACAAGAAAACACTTTTGGTCGTCTGTCTGGTTTTCGTTGCGCTGATGATCGCTGCGGCGGGACTTTACAATGCCCTGGCGGACGATGTGCAATTGGGTGGATTGGCCACCACACCGCCTCAGACGCAGCCTGCCACCGAATCCGTCCCGGACGACCCGACAGTTGCTGCCGACACCCAGCCCACGGAGCCTCCTGCCAATATGGCCCCGGACTTCACCATGCTGGACATGGACGGCAACGAGGTGACTCTTTCCTCCTTCTTCGGCAAGCCCATCATTCTGAATTTCTGGGCCAGCTGGTGCGGACCGTGCAAGATGGAGATGCCCGAGCTCCAGAATTTTTATGAAAAATACGGTGAGGATATCCACTTCCTCCTGGTCAGTGTGGATGACAGTATCGATACCGTCAAGAATTTTATGGCGGGCACTGACTACACCTTCCCGGTGTACTTCGACGCCACCTCCGCAGGTGCCTATACCTACGGCGCCAGCAGCATTCCCCTGACCTTCTTCATTGACGCGGAGGGAAATCTGACCGCCTACTATATGAGTGCCATGAGTGAAGATATTTTGCAGCAGGGTGTGGATCTGATCCTCCCGGAAGCGGAATAAAACGCACCAAAAAGGCCGCCGGTCAACCCCGGCGGCCTTCCGTTATTTTACTCTGTTTTCTCCTTTGGCAGTGCTTCGCAGACCGATCTCACTGCCGCTGCGGATACGCTTGATATTCTCTACATGCTTGAAGATCATCACCAGCGTGGCCACACACAGGATCAGCGGCACCAGCCATCCGCCATCTGTAAACCAGAGGCCCACCGGGGCGCTGACACTGATGCTCAGTGCTGCCAGGGAGATGTAGTCCGTTACAACGGTGATCACCAGGCCCAGCAGCAGCATGGCCAGGGCCACTTTCCAGTTCAGCGCCAGAACCAGCCCCCAGAAGGAAGCCAGGCCCTTGCCGCCCTTGAATTTCAGATAGAAGGGGAAAATGTGTCCCAGCACACAGGCTACGCCCGCCACGGCACCTACGGCCTCCGCCTCCGGGAACAGCAGCTTTGCCAGCAGCACAACCAGCACCGCCTTGCCGATATCGTGCAGCGCCACCACAATACCGGCTCCCCAGCCCAGCAGCACCGCCGTATTGGACGCGCCCAGATTTCCGGAACCCTGGCTGCGGATATCCACTTTTCGCAGCAAGCTCATCCAATAGGCCATATTGGAGCAGCCTACCAGGTACCCTGCCACAGCCGCAAACAGATAAGACATAAGCGTCACTTCCTTTCTTGTAACGATTGTATCACATCATCATGGGTTTTTGCAACAGCGACTTGACCAACCGCATTTCATGTGATACAATTTTTATTGGATAATTTCAACAGAAATTTCAGGCTTTCGGGCCATACATCACTTTTGAAAGAGGTAATGAACTATGAAAGATTGCAACTGCGGCTACTGCATGGGCGGCGAGATCCTGGCCGGTTTCGGCATCAAGATCTGTGACCTGCGTGTTTCTCAGCTGATCCTGTTCAAGGAGCAGAGCCATCCCGGCCGCGTCATCGTGGCTTACAAGGACCATGTCTCCGAGCTGGTGGACATCTCCGAGGAAGAGCGCAACCTGTTCTTCGCCGACGTGGCCCAGGCAGCAAATGCCATCCACAAGGCATTCTCCCCCGACAAGGTCAACTACGGCGCTTACGGCGACGGTGGCTGCCACCTGCATTTCCACCTGGTTCCCAAGTACAAGGGTGAGTATGAGTGGGGCACTCCCTTTGCCATGAATCCCGGCCTTACCAAGCTGACCGAGGAGGAGTACGCCGCCATGATCGAGAAGATCAAGGCAGCCCTGTAATCCCGCCGCACACCATCTCCGGCTGAAAATCGCCCCGAAGGCTGATGCCTTCGGGGCTTTGTTTATTCCGCACTGAAAAACGCAACCGCCACAGCGCCGGGACCTGCATGGGTGCCCACCACACTGCCCACAACACTCACAGGCAGCGTTTCCGTGTTTCCCTGCCACAGCTGCGCGCTGTCGGCAATGTATTTCTGCAGCAGTGTATCGCTGAGACCCGTGTAGCCCAGCAGCAGCGGCTTGCCGAAATCCACGCCGCCGGCCTTTTGAATCTCCTGGACCAGCAGGTTATTACCCTGCCTGGAGCCCCGGGCCTTACCCAGAATTTTGATTTCACCATCCTCGATGCAGATCACGGGCTTGATGTTCAGCAGACCGCCGGCAAAGGCAACGGTTTTGGAGATCCGTCCGCCCTTTTTCAGATATTCCAGCGTGTCCAGCATGGCAATGAGCCGCACCTTCTCCCGCTTCTGCAGAAGCTTCCAGGCAATCTCCTCCGCGCTGTATCCCTGATCCGCCAATTCCAGGGCATACTGAATCAAAATGGCGCTGCCCAGGGCGATGGTCTGACTGTCCACCACGAATACCTTTCCGGGGTAACTTTCGGCCGCAATGACCGCGCTCTGACAGGTGCCGGACAACTTACCGGAACAAGTAACGCAAACCACCTCATACCCTTCCTCTACAGCTTCCGCAAAAGCCTCCTCAAACGCGGCGGGATTGGCCTGGCTGGTGGTGGGCAGCTCGTCGCTCTCTACCAGCATTTCATAGAACTTCCGGCTGTCAATGGTGACACCGTCCACATACTCCTGCTTGCCAAATCGAATGGTCAGGGGGACAATCTTCACCAGCCGGGCAATCTCCGGAAGCAGATCCGCAGTGGAATCCGCAATAATTTTAACAGACATATTTTTACTCCTTTATTTCTTCCTGCAGACCTTCCCTGCAAATGGCTTGCAGGTTGCCGGCGATCATGTTCAGCACGCTGACAAAGGTATCCCGGGTTTGAACGTCATAGCCCTGGCTGGCCTGGGCAACGGCAACATGCACCAGCTGCTTGATCCGATCCGCCAGAACGGCGCCCTCTTCCGTCAGGTACAGCTTGGAACGGTAGCGCCGACCCTCCGGGTCCCGGCGCAGCACCATCCCCGCCTGCTCCAGCTCGGATACGGCACGGGAAATGGCAGCCTTGTCTTTGTCGCAGATCTCACACAGCCGTGCCGCGGTAATTCCCTGGGGATACTGACCCATCATCAGCAGGCACTGGGCATGGGGACCTTTCAAACCGTATTTGGTCATTTCAGCGCGCTCAATGCGCTGAATGGACAGGTGGATGCTGGATATGGCACTGCAAAACTGCTCAAATCGTCCTAACATGATCATAAACCTCCATTTGTTGACTTGTCAACTTTTTGGCATTGTAGCATGTGCATCTTGATTTGTCAACATTTTTGTTAGCAGTGTTAACTTTCTCTTTTGCCCATCCTTTGCAGAGGACTATTGTCAAGCTATGCTTTTAGTGCTATAATGTAGGGTAAATTCGTAAACATTACGACATGTGAGGTGGTCTTATGAATATTATCATCGCCGGCGACGGCAAGGTCGGCTCCGCGCTGACCCGTCAGCTTTCCTCCGAGGGCTACGACATTACCGTCATCGACACCAACTCCCGGGTTCTGCAGGCCAGCACCGAACGTTATGATGTGATCTCCGTTCAGGGCAACTGCGCCTCCATGGACACGTTGCTGGAGGCCGGTGTCAAGGACGCGGACCTGCTCATCGCCGCCACCAACGCCGATGAGGTGAATCTGCTGTGCTGCACCATCGCCCACGGTATCAATCCCAAGCTGCACACCATCGCCAGAATCCGCAATCCGGAATACGACGAGCAGATTTTCAAAATGCGTGATATCTTTGGTCTGTCCATGACCATCAATCCGGAACGCCAGGCTGCCACAGAAATTGAGCGACTGCTGAAATTCCCGGGCTTCCTGCGGCGGGATGTCTTCGCCAAGGGCCGCACCGAGATCGTGGAGCTGCGTATCGACCGCAACAGCAAATTGGTAGGCACCAAACTCATGGAATTGCCGGGCATCATCAAGTGCCGTGTTCTGATCTGTGCCGTTATCCGGGAGGGCAATACACTGATCCCCAACTCCGGCGATTTTACGTTCCTGGAAGGCGACCGGGTCTTTGTCACCGCTCCCACCAAGAACCTGACAACCCTGCTGAAGAACCTGGGAATCATCACCCGCCGGGTCCGCAGCGTGATGATCTGCGGTGCCGGCCGGGTCTGCTACTACCTGTCCTCCTCCCTGCTGAAAAGCGGCATTTCCGTAAAGATCGTGGAAAAGGATCCGGACCGGTGCACCGAAATCAAGACACTGCTGCCCGACGCAGAGGTAATTTCCGGTGATGCCGGAGATATGGAGCTGCTGCAAAGCGAAGGTCTGAAAAATTACGACGCCCTGGTGACGCTCTCCGGCGAGGACGAGCTGAACATGATCGTATCCCTCTACGCAGGGAGCGCAGGTGTTCCCCAGGTCATCACCAAGCTGGGCCATGCAGGCAACCGCAGTGTCATCGATATGCTGAACCTGGGCAGTGTGGTCTGTCCCAAGGATCTGGTTGTCAGCAATATTGTCCGCTATGTCCGGGCCATGCAGAATCAGACCGGTGCCGCCATTTCCGTCCACTCCATTGCCGATGGTCAGGTTGAGGCTATGGAATTCATCGTGGACCGGAATACCAAGAACTGTGACGTCGCGCTGAAGAATCTGAAGCCCAAAGCCAACGTACTGATCGCCGGCATCACCCACGGTGCCTGGACGGAAATCCCCAACGGTGATTCCTCGTTCCATCTGGGAGACAGTGTGGTAGTAGTCACCCGTGGCGGCAGCACCGTCCGTCAGCTTAACGACGCGTTTGAATAAAAGGAGCATCTATGAACTATAAAATGATGGGGCGCTTCGTCTCTCTGATTCTGTTCGTGGAAGCGTTCTTTATGATCCCCGCACTGCTCATCAGCCTGGGTTACCGGGAATATGAAGCAGCACAGTCGTTTCTCGTGTCCATCGGCATCATCATCGCCATTTCCGTCCTTCTGTATGTGATCTGCCGGGGTGCCCCCAGCGCTTTCTACGCCAAGGAAGGTCTGGTTTGCGTAGGCATCAGCTGGATCATTCTCAGTCTTCTCGGCTGCCTGCCCTTCTATCTGTCCCGGGAAATCCCCAGTTATGTGGACGCGTTTTTTGAGATCGTCTCCGGCTTTACCACCACCGGCGCCTCCATTGTCCCTGCAGTGGAGGATTTGTCCCACGGCATCCTCTACTGGCGCTCCTTCAGCCACTGGGTAGGCGGTATGGGTGTGCTGGTGTTCCTGCTGGCATTCACCGGTGAAAAAGGCCAGGGCTTTACCATGCATCTGCTTCGGGCGGAATCTCCCGGCCCCAATGTGGGCAAGCTGGTCCCCAAAATGCGCAAGACCGCGGGTATCCTCTATATGCTCTACATCGTACTGACTGTTTTGGATATCGTGTTCCTGTTGTTGGGGGATATGCCCCTGTTTGAGGCAGTGTGCCACGCTTTCGGCACCGCCGGTACCGGCGGCTTTGGTGTGAAGAACGATTCTTTTACCTCCTACAGCCCCTACCTGCAGAACGTGACTACCGTGTTCATGATTCTCTTCGGCGTCAACTTCAGCTGCTACTACCTGCTGCTGCTGAAGCAGTTTAAGAATGTATTCAGAGACGAAGAGCTGCGGACCTACTTCGGCATTATTCTGCTGAGCATCCTGCTGATCAGCCTGAATATCCGCCACCTGTATCCGACTCTGGAGGAGACCCTCCGCCATGCCGCCTTCCAGGTGGGCTCCATCATCACCACCACCGGTTACGCCACTACGGATTATGAGCTGTGGCCCGCGTTCTCCAAAACGTTGATCCTGCTGCTGATGATCTCCGGCGCCTGTGCCGGTTCCACCGGCGGTGGCATCAAGGTGGCCCGGGTGCTGTTGATTTTCAAGAGCCTGGCCCGGAATATCCGCCAGGTGGTCAACCCCCGGAAGGTAGAACTGGTTCGCAACAACGGCACCGTCGTGGATCAAAAGATCCTGGACAACACCAATGCCTACCTTGCCGCCTATGTGATCATCATCTTTGCGGTGTTTCTGATCATCTCCCTTGATGGCTTCTCCATCGGCACCAATTTCTCCGCGGTGCTGTGTACTTTCAACAATATCGGCCCCGGTTTTGAGGCCGTGGGACCCACCTGTAATTTTGCTGCTTTCTCCCCCTTGAGCAAGCTGGTCCTTTCCTGGGCCATGCTGGCAGGGCGTCTGGAAATTTTCCCCATTCTGGTGCTGTTCAGCACCAGAACCTGGAAAAAGCGTTGAATCCCTCCGTGCCGCCTTTTGGGCGGCACGGATTTTCTTATTTTTCCATTGACATGGACTGTATCCTGTGCTATAATTCCAAAGATAAATGCGGCAAGCCGGGCATCCCCGGCGATCCCCTTATGAACGTCTTGCCGTCACCGGCAGGACATTTTTTTAGGCAGAAAGGAGACAAATTATGTCTAACGCGAAGGTCATTACCGCTTCCCTGGACACTGCTGTTGCCGACGCTATTCGTGCCTCCATTTCCACCCCCGAATTTTCTGTGTTTGACGATCCCCGTTATACGGTGTTTCCCGGCTTTTGTGACGTGCATGTGCATTTCCGTGAGCCGGGCTTTTCTTATAAAGAGACCATGGTCACCGGCTCCAGAGCCTCTGCCCGGGGCGGTTACACCGCCGTATGCACCATGCCCAATTTAAAGCCTGTGCCCGACAGCGTGGAGCACCTGAACGAGCAGCTGAAGTGCATTGAAGAGGGCGCCTGCATCAAGGTCTTCCCCTACGGTGCTATCACCGTAGGCGAACAGGGCGAAGTGCTGGCGGATCTGGAAGGCATGGCAGAAAACGTCATCGGTTTCTCCGACGACGGCAAAGGTGTTCAGTCCGATGAAATGATGCGACAGGCCATGCTCCGTGCCAAGCGGCTTAACAAGATGATCGTGGCCCACTGTGAGGTCAACGACCTGCTCCGGGGCGGCTATATCCACGACGGTGACTACGCAAAGGAACACAACCATCGGGGCATCTGCTCCGAAAGCGAATGGGCCCAGATTGCAAGAGATTTGGAGCTGGTGAAGGAAACCGGCTGCAAATACCATGTTTGCCACATCTCCACCAAAGAGAGTGTGGAAATCATCCGCAAGGCAAAGCTTGACGGCGTGGATGTAACCTGCGAAACCGGTCCACACTATCTGGTAATGGATGACAGCTTCTTAAAAGAGGAAGGCCGGTTCAAAATGAACCCCCCTCTGCGCTCCGCTGAGGACCGGGAAGCCCTGATCCAGGGCATCATCGACGGCACCATAGACTGCATTGCCACCGACCACGCCCCCCACTCCGCCGAGGAGAAGGCAAAGGGCCTGGAAAAAAGCGCATTCGGTGTGGTAGGCATTGAAACTGCTTTCCCCATCTGTTACACTTATCTGGTAAAGAGCGGCATCATTTCACTGGAAAAGCTCATCGACCTGCTGGTGAAGAATCCCCGGGAGCGCTTCGGCATCCCCTGCGGAAATGACTTCACCGTGTGGGATCTGGAAGCCATCGATGTTGTGGACCCTGCGGATTTCCTGTCCCTGGGCAAAGCCACACCCTTTGAAGGCTGGCAGATCTGCGGCAAGTGCATTGCTACTGTCTGCGACGGCAAGATTGTCTATCAAGCGTAAATCTATCTATCCAGATTTGACATATGCAATTATCTTAGGAGGAGATATCCAATGGCAAAGAGAACGGACATCAAAAAGATTCTGATCATCGGCTCCGGCCCCATCGTCATCGGCCAGGCCGCTGAATTTGACTACGCAGGCACCCAGGCCTGTCTTGCCCTGCGGGAAGAGGGTTACGAGGTTGTGCTGTGCAACTCCAATCCCGCCACCATCATGACCGACACCGTCATCGCTGACAAGGTCTACATGGAGCCCCTGACCCTGGAGTATATCGCCAAGATCATCCGCTACGAGCGTCCCGACGCCATCGTTCCCGGCATCGGCGGCCAGACGGGATTGAATCTGGCCATGCAGCTGGAAAAGAAGGGCGTCCTGAAGGAGTGCCGGGTCAAGCTGCTGGGCACCTCCTCCGCCTCCATCGAGCGGGCTGAGGACCGTGAGCTGTTTAAGGAGATGTGCGAGAGCATCGGCGAGCCCGTCATTCCCTCCGAGATCACCTACTCTCTGGAGGAGGCTAAGGAGGCTGCCAAGCGCATTGGCTATCCTGTTGTTCTGCGTCCCGCATTCACCCTGGGCGGCACCGGCGGCGGCTTTGCCTACAATGAGGAAGAGCTGATCGAGACCGGTATCAACGCCTCCAAACTTTCCGCCGTGCACCAGGTTCTGATCGAGAAGTCCGACAAGGGCTACAAGGAGATCGAATTTGAGGTCATGCGTGACAGCAATGACCATGCCATCACCATCTGCGGCATGGAGAACATCGACCCCGTGGGCGTCCACACCGGCGACTCCCTGGTCGTGGCTCCCATCATGACCCTCAGCAAAGAGGATGAGAAGATGCTGAACGACTCCGCCATCAAGATCATCCGTGAGCTGAAGATCGAGGGCGGCTGCAACGTCCAGTTTGCTCTGAATCCTCACACCTCCGAGTACTACCTCATTGAGGTCAACCCCAGAGTTTCCCGTTCCTCCGCCCTGGCTTCCAAGGCTTCCGGCTACCCCATCGCCCGGGTCACCGCCAAGATCGCCGTGGGTATGGCCCTGGAGGACATCAAGATCGCCAATACCAACGCCGCTTTCGAGCCCCGGCTTGACTACGTCATCGCCAAGCTCCCCCGGTTCCCCTTCGACAAGTTCGCCTCCGCTACCAACAAGCTGGGCACCCAGATGAAGGCCACCGGCGAGGTCATGGGCATCGGCGCCAACCTGGAGGAGGCTCTGCTGAAGGGCATCCGTTCCCTGGAGATCGGCGCAAACCACATGTACCTCAGCAAGTTCGACAATATGAGCGTGGAGGAGCTGCTGGACTACATTAAGGAATTCCGCAGCGACAACATCTTCGCCATCGCCGAGCTGATCTACCACGGTGTTTCTGTGGAAAAGATCCATGAGATCACCCAGATCACCCCCTATTTCCTGGAATCCGTCAAGAAGATCATCGACATGGAAGAGCTGCTGCGGGTTAATGTCAATGACGTTGCCACCCTCACCGTCGCCAAGAAGATGGGCTTCAGCGACAAGTATATCGCCAAGCTGTGGAAGTGCAAGGAACTGGATGTGTACCACCTGCGTAAGGCTAACAACCTGTTCCCCGTATTCAAGATGGTGGATACCTGCCACACCGGCGCCTATATTCCCTACTTCTACTCCACTTACACCGGTGAAAACGCTTCCCGCCTCACTGACCGGAAGAAGATCATCGTTCTTGGCGCAGGCCCCATCCGTATCGGCCAGGGTGTTGAGTTCGACTACTCCACCGTCCACGCCGTCATGACCATCAAGAACGCCGGTTACGAGGCCATCATCATCAACAACAACCCCGAAACCGTCTCCACCGACTACACCACCGCCGACAAGCTGTACTTTGAGCCCCTGACTCCCGAGGATGTGATGAACATCATCGAGTTCGAGCAGCCCGAGGGCGTGGTTGCCTCCCTGGGCGGTCAGACCGCCATCAACCTGGCTCAGCCCCTCCACGACCGGGGTGTGAAGATCATCGGCACCGACTGCGCCGCCATCGACAAGGCCGAGGACCG
>JAZQEP010000069.1:0-13449 GCA_045539075.1 Faecousia sp.
GACGCGCAAGAGAAGAAACGCTACCCTGAAGCTGGCTAAGGGCTACTGGGGTTCCAAGTCCAAGCACTTCAAGATGGCCAAGCAGCAGGTCATGAAGTCCGGCAACTACGCTTTCGTCGGCCGTAAGCTGAAGAAGCGTGACTACCGCCGCCTGTGGATCTCCCGTCTGTCCGCCGCTGTGAAGCCCTACGGCCTGAACTACTCCAAGTTCATGAACGGCGTCAAGAAGGCTGGCATCGAGATGAACCGCAAGAGCCTGTCCGAGATGGCTATCAACGAGCCCGCAGCTTTCGCAGCTGTCGTCGAGAAGGCTAAGGCTGCTCTGTAATTTGTAATTACACAAATGTTGGCCCTGTCGGATTTCCGACAGGGCCTTTTTGTAAATGAAAGGTGGGATGGTGCCCTCATGGAACTAAAAATTCTGGCAAACCGGGAGGGACGGCTGTCCTCCTTCCTGTTGGGGGAACTGAAAATGTCCTCCTCGCTGATGAACAAGCTGAAATGGGGAGATTCCATCCAGATCAACGGAGAGGTTCAGCGCACCAACTATCCGGTGAAGCCGGGAGATGTGGTCACCGTTCGCCTGGATGAGGAGGAACCGGAGTACCCGGCTGAGGAGGGAGAACTGACCATCCTCTATGAAGATGATTATCTGCTGGCGGTGGATAAGCCTGCGGGGATGCTGATACATCCCTCCCGAAGCTGTTTTTCCGGTACTCTGGCGAACTATGTGGCCGGGTACTACGCCCGGACCGGCCAGAAATCCGCATTTCACCCCATGACCCGGCTGGACCGGGACACCTTTGGCGTGGTCCTGTTGGCGAAAAATGCTCATATCCACACCCTGCTGCAAAATACGTCTGTGCAGAAGATCTACCACGCTCTGGTCTTCGGAGGGCCGGAAACGGACAGCGGCATCATTGATGCCCCCATTGCCCGGAAGCCTTTGCCAAGTCTCCTGCGGGAAATTCGGGAGGATGGAAAGTCTTCAGTGACAAGGTACCGGGTACTGGAACGAAAAGAAAAGTTATGTAAACTGGCTCTGGAACCTGTCACGGGTCGGACCCACCAGCTGCGGCTGCACTGTATGCACATGGGTTTCCCGATTCTGGGAGATCCTCAGTACAATTCGCAGGAAAGTACCGCGCTCTCTGCGGAAATGGGGCTGACGTATCAGCTGCTGTGTGCCCGGCGGATCCGGCTTACCCATCCCGTGACCGGGGAAATGCTGACAATTACCTCCACCATGGACGCAGAAATATAAATTACAGGCCGCTCCTTTTGGGAGCGGCCTGTTGCGCGTTTTTTAGACTTCCTTGGACTTGGTGGCGATCTCCATCAGGCACTTTGCAATGAAAGCGTCGGGAGTCATGGCGCCCAGATCCTCGCCCTTGCGGGTACGGACGGAAACGGTGCCGTTCTCCATATCCCGGTCGCCGATGACCAGCATATAGGGGATCTTCTGCATCTGAGCCTCCCGGATCTTGTAGCCCAGCTTCTCGCTGCGGCAGTCGGTCTCCGCGTGGATGTTCAGGGCATTCAGCTTATCGCTCAGCTCCTTGGCATAGCCATGGGCACGGTCGGTGATGGGCAGGACCTTCACCTGGGTGGGCATCATCCACAGGGGCAGGGCACCGGCGTACCGCTCGATCAGGTAGGCCAGGGTGCGCTCGTAGCAGCCCAGGCTGGTGCGGTGGATGATATAGGGGGTCTTCTTCTGGCCGTCGGAGTCGGTGTATTCCATGCCGAACTTCTGGGCCAGCAGCATATCGATCTGAATGGTGACGATGGTATCTTCTTTGCCGAAGACATTCTTGTACTGGATATCCAGCTTGGGACCGTAGAAGGCGGCCTCGTCGATGCCGATCTCATACTCCACACCCAGGTTATCCAGGATCTCACCCATGATCCGCTGGGCCTCTTCCCACTGCTCAGCGGTGCCCTCGTACTTGATGCCGGCACGGGCAGGATCCCACTGGGAGAAACGGAAGGAGCAGTTTTCCAGCATGCCCACGGTATCCAGGCAGTACTTGGCCAGCTCCAGGCAGCCCTTGAACTCTTCCTCCAGCTGATCGGGACGGAGCACCAGGTGGCCCTCGGAGATGGTGAACTGGCGGACACGGATCAGGCCGTGCATCTCACCGGAATCCTCGTTGCGGAACAGGGTAGAGGTCTCGCCCAAGCGCATGGGCAGGTCACGGTAGGAACGGGCCCGGTTCAGGTAGACCTGGTACTGGAAGGGGCAGGTCATGGGACGCAGTGCGAAGCACTCCTTCTCCTCGTCGTGGGGATCGCCAAGAATGAACATGCCGTCCAGATAGTGATCCCAGTGTCCGGAGATCCGGTACAGGTCACGCTTTGCCATCAGGGGGGTCTTGGTCAGCAGGTAGCCGCGCTTCTGCTCTTCATCTTCCACCCAGCGCTGCAGGGTCTGGATGACTCTTGCGCCCTTGGGCAGCAGGATGGGCAGGCCCTGGCCGATCTCTTCCACGGTGGTGAAGAACTCCAGCTCACGGCCCAGCTTGTTGTGGTCCCGCTTCAGAGCCTCTTCCTGGGCCTTCAGGTAGGCATCCAGCTCGTCCTTGCTAGGGAAGCCGATGCCATAGATACGCTGCAGCATCTTACGATTAGAGTCACCACGCCAGTAAGCGCCGCAGCTTTTCGTCAGCTTGAAGCCGTTGTGCTTGACCCGGCCGGTATGGTCCAGATGAGGACCGGCGCACAGGTCGGTGAACTCACCCTGGGTGTAGAAGGAAATAACGGCATCCTCGGGCAGGTCGTTGATCAGCTCCACCTTGTAAGGCTCGTTGAGACTCTCCATGTAGGCAATGGCCTCGGCCCGGGGCTTTTCGCTGCGCTCAAGCTTAATGCGCTCCTTGCAGATCTTCTTCATCTCGGCCTCGATCTTCGTCAGATGCTCGGGGGTGAAGGAGAAGGGAGCGTCGAAGTCGTAGTACCAGCCCTCGTCGATGGCGGGGCCGATGGCCAGCTGCACTTCGGGCCACAGGCGCCTCACGGCCTGGGCCATGATGTGGGAACTGGTGTGCCAGTAGGTCTTGCGGTACTCACGATTTTCAAAGGTGTACAGGTTTTCGTTTTCCATTTTGGTTTTCCTCCTTTTCTGATTCGGGAGAAAGGTATAAAAAATACCCACCCCCTGAACAAAGATCAGGGGTGGGATACAGTAACTTGCAGTATTCCACGGTTCCACCCTGGTTGCTTCTTTAAGAAGCCACTCATTGGCACTGTAACGGGCGCACCCGGTGTGGCATTTCCGCGCACACAGCTCAGAAGTGGTATCCCTTCCGGCAGGGGTACGGATGCCTTGCACCAAAGTGGCACCCTCTCTGGGAATCTTTCCGGAAAAGCATGTCTTCATCACAGCCTTTTTGTACAAAAAATGTAGCATATTTTATACAAAATGTCAACACCTTCTTTCGGAGATTATGCATTCATTTGCGATTTTTATGCAGATGTTGTTAACATAATGCGGGGGACGCATATTGTCGGGAAAGGAAGAAGCGTAAACTGTTTATGTTAACAAAACGTAACCATTTGACACTATATATGGGTGAAACTGTCCTGCTGGCCCCTATATTTGGGGCGTAGGTTTACATAAAATAATTGACATAATGCGCGATTTAATTATGTCGAAAATGGGCAATTTCACCGAAAAGCTTGACTTTTCCTAAGTTTTTGCTATAATATCAACAACTAAACAGAACGGGAATATGGGGAATGAGAGATGTCACATATAGACATATTTCTGCAATGTTTGTAACTATTTGGAGAAGGAGGTTGCTTTATGCAAGCATTTCGGCACGCTGCCTCAATGAAAAAAATCCTGCTCTTCCGCTCAATCTCCGTCATCGTCCCCATTCTGATGACGGTCCTGCTGCTGTCCCAGACGGCTTTCGCAAAGAATACCTATGTGATCACCGACGGTGACCGTGTTTTTACCTACACCACCTCCGAGACGGACCCCCGGTCTGTTCTGGGTGAAGCGGGACTGGAACTGGACGATGACGATACCTATACCACCCAGGCAAGGATCGGTTCTTCCGAGATCACGGTCCGCCGGAGTCAGACCATACATATCAACTACTGCGGCGAAAAGATGACCGTTACCTCCCATGGAGAAACGGTGGAGCAGCTGCTGAACCGGTTGAATATGGTTGTGGAGCCGGGTGATACCGTTTCCCAGCCGGTAAATGCCGATACCTACGACGGTATGTACCTGCGTGTGGAGAAAGTGGTCCGGGAGGATCAGACCTATACCTGCAGCATTCCCCATGGTGTAAGCTACTGCTACGATTCCTCCCTCCCCCAGGGCATGGAGGAGGTGGTCACCCCCGGCATGGATGGAGAAATGCTCTGTACCGCCACGGTCACCTATGTTAACAGCCGGGAAGTCAGCCGCAAGGTCTTAAGTGAGACTGTAACCCGGGGCGCGGTGGATGAGGTGATCGCCGTGGGTACCGGCCTGACCTCCGGAAAATCCAGCGATGCGGATATGCCTGTCATCACGGAGGATAAGATCATTCTGCCCAACGGCGAAGTACTCAGCTATACCGGAACTACCACCGGCCGGGCAACGGCCTACTATAACCGGGGCACCACCGCCACCGGCACCACCGCCCAGGAGGGCGTTGTGGCTGTGGATCCGAAGTTTATTCCCTTCGGTACACGGATGTTCATCATCACCGATGATGGGGAGTATGTCTACGGAATCGCCACCGCGGAAGACGCCGGCGACAGCAATATCGTGGGCAGCCGGATCGACCTTTGGATGCCCACCAAATGGGACTGCATCCAGTTTGGCTACCGTACCTGTACCATCTACTTCCTGGGAAGCAACTGATCGGATTTCTATTGCAAAAACACCTTTCTGCTGGTATAATAGCCGGCAGAAAGGTGTTTTTATCTGTAAAAAACAAGGTGAGAATTATGATCAATGTTTGCGACATCAACATTATGAAGCCCCTGCTTGCCGAGCATGGCTTCCATTTTTCCAAGGCAAAGGGCCAGAACTTTCTGATCGCCCCCTGGGTGCCCCAGTCCATTGCGGAAGAGGCCGGTGTGGATGAGACAGCCGGTGTTCTGGAGATCGGTCCCGGTATCGGTCCACTGACCCAGCAGCTCTGTCTGCGGGCGAAAAAGGTCTGCGCCGTGGAGCTGGACAACCGCTTGAAGCCCATTCTGGAAAAGACCGTGGGAGAATTTGACAATCTGGAGATCATCTGGAACGATGTGCTGAAGCTGGATGTTCCCGGGCTGGTGGCGGAGAAATTCGGGGGCTTAAGACCCATGGCCTGTGCCAATCTGCCCTACTACATCACATCGCCCATCTTAAGCGCTCTGCTGGAAGCGGAATGCTTCGAGTCCGTCACCGTCATGGTCCAGAAGGAAGTGGCCCAGCGCATCGCGGCCGCCCCCGGCAGTGCCGATTACAGTGCGTTTACAGTCTTCTGCCAGTATTACGCGGAGCCGGAGCTGCTCTTCGATGTGCCGGCCCACTGCTTCCTGCCCCAGCCCAAGGTTACCTCCGCGGTGATCCAGCTGAAGGTCCGCAAGGAGCGGAGCTGGGATATTCTGGATGAGGATATTTTCTTCCGCACTGTGAAAGCCAGCTTCGCCATGCGCCGGAAGAAGCTGAGCAACGGTTTGGCCTCCGGCTTCCCGGAGCTGGGCAAGAACGGCGCGGCGGAGGTCATCGCCGCTGCCGGCTTCCCGGAAAATGTCCGGGGCGAGACCCTGTCTATTCCCGAATTTGCCCGGATCGCCAATGAGATCGTCAAGTTTAAGCAACGGTAAGGAGAAGCGGTATGTTTGAATTTCTCTTCCTGGACCTGGACGACACCATTCTGGATTTCCACAAGGCAGAGCGCCTGGCCATTGCCAAAACCATTCGGGATTTTGGCGTGGAACCCACCGAAACGGTGCTGAGCCGCTACCATGTGATCAATAAATGGCACTGGGAGCAGCTGGAACTGGGGAAAATGACCCGCGCGGAGGTGCTGGAAAACCGGTTCGGAATGCTTTTTGAGGAACTGGGAGTCCGGGCGGATAAAGTCCTCTGCGCCCGGGCTTATGAGCGCAACCTCTCCCAGGGGCACTGGTTCCTTCCCGGGGCTGAGGAGGCTGTGGACCGTCTGAGTAAAAAATACCGGCTGTTTTTGGCCAGCAACGGCACCGCCTCTGTCCAGAAGGGCCGGATGACCAGTGCAAATCTGTACCGCTTCTTCGAAAAGGTCTTCGTTTCCCAGGAGATCGGCCATAATAAGCCGTCTCCGGCGTATTTTGAAGCTGCATTTGCCCAGATCCCGGGCTTCGATAAGAGCAAGTGTCTGATGGTGGGCGACAGCCTCACCTCGGATATCCGGGGCGGCATCAACGCCGGCATCAAAACCTGCTGGGTCAACCCCGGCCATGCCCCGGGACGGGAGGATATCCGGCCGGACTACGAGATCGAATACTTACATCAGCTGGAAAGCCTGCTGGATTCCCTGGGTTAAGCAGTGAAGAACGCCGCTCCATTTGGCTGCGTCCTCACAAGAAAACATAGCCCCCGCAGAGGTCCTTTTCCGACATCTCAGCGTTATTTTTTCTGGTGTTACATCCAGTGGCACGGTGAAAAAATGCCCTGATCTGCTGGAAAAATCCGCTCTGCGTGGCAAAGAATATGTTTAGGACATCTGCCAAAGGCAGATGGCCTAAATCTATGTTTTCTTATTCGGACTCCGCTTTTGGGAGCGGCGTTTGTATATGTGAGGGGTTATTCCACCGTGAAGCGGAGCGTCACGGATTCCAGGCCGGGGGAGGAGATGGTGAGTGCGGCATCGCCCTTGTGGAAGTTTGTTCTGACATAGGTGCCGGTCATTCCGCCCTCGGCAGCTGCAACATCCGGACCTACCAACTCCAGAGGGCCCGCTACCGTGAATTTCACGGGAATCTGGGCGTAGGGGGCAGGACTGCCGTTTTCGTCCAGCACCCGGATACGGACAGCGGCCATATCATAGGTATGGCCCTCCCGGAGGGTAGTGGCGCTGGGGATAACTTCCAGGTGGAGCTTGGCACTGGGGCAGATGGTGCGGCTGGCAACCACCTGGCTGTTCTTCCAGGCATCCAGACGCCAGACGGTGGCTTCGCCGCCCCAGTTGGCTACATATTTGCCGTATAGGGCCACGGCATCCTTGAAGCCCAGCTTGTATTTCAGCATGGCGTAGCCCATCTTGGCCATATCGGTCTTGGGCATATCCGCCAGACCGTGCGTAGCAATGGAATTGAGGCACTGGCGCAGAAGGTCTGCTTTTTCCTTGGGGAATCCTTCCTTACTTTCCAGCAGGCAGCCCACGGTGTCATTCAGCATCAGCGGGGGATGGGGCAGGGCTTTGTAATTGCCGGGCTGCAGGGTGGTTACGTAGTCCCCGTTTTTGTAGAGACGGACCTCATCGGCGTTGGAGAATACGGCGCTTTCCCCGATGGTGCCTGCGGGATAGTCGCCGATGTCCATGCAGGAGGTCAGGTGCAGCACCGGAGATTTCTCCTGCTGGGCGGCGTAAAAATAGGCGGCGGATTTGGGATTGCGGAAGGAGTCCATGACACCGTGGTAGCAGATCCGGTCGCCGGAGCCGAAATCCTTGTGTGTGGCATAGTCAAACATACACCAGCTGATACAGCCCACGTGAGCCCCGTCCGCTGCCGCGTCGTTCTGCACTCTGGCATGGCGCAGGGCATGCTCCTGCCGACGCTGCCAGGTGTCGAAGGGCTTGGTGGGGAACATATGGCCGTTGTTTTCCGAAATCAACAGGGCCTTGGTCAGATCGGGCGTCACGGCTTTTTTAGGCTCCACGCCGGCATTCTTGCCGGTGTGGGAGAAGTCGTTGTAGGAATAGACATCCTCGTACAGGTGGCTGTGCTTGATGAAGCGGACACCGGAGGTGGCCCGGCTGGGGTCCAGTGCATGGGCCATGGCGTTGGTTTTGATATAGAAATCGTTGTCATCCTGGCTTTCGTTGATGCGGACACCCCAGAGGATGATACTGGGGTGGTTGCGGTACTGCAAAACCATCTCTTTCACGTTCTCGATGGCCTGCTCCTTCCAGCTTTCATCGCCGATGTGCTGCCAGCCGGGGATCTCTGTGAACACCAGCAGGCCCAGCTTGTCGCATTCGTCGATGAAATGCTTGCTCTGGGGGTAGTGGGAGGTACGGACGATGACGCAGCCCAACTCCTCTTTCAGAATCCGGGCGTCCTCCCGCTGGAGGCTTTCCGTGGCGGCGTAGCCCATATAGGGATAGCTCTGGTGGCGGGTCAGGCCCCGAAGGAAGACCTTCTTGCCGTTGAGCAGAAATTCGTTGGCTTTAAATTCGGCGGTGCGGAAGCCGAATTTGTCCTCCACCGTATCCAGCACCTCACCCTCGGGGGAGATCAGGCTCACCCGGCAGATGTAGCGCTTCGGGTTTTCCAGCTCCCAGGGCTTTGCTTCCGGATAGATCAGGGCAAAGGGGGCGCCGGTGGCGGGATTTTCCTGGGTCAGCACCGGGCAGCCGGATTCCTCAAGCAGCTCCGTCCGATAGGTGCAGCCCTGTGCGTTCAGGGCGGTAACCTGGATGTTCAGTCGGGTGAGGCTGGGTGTGGTCAGATAGAGATCTTCAATATGGCTGGGATTCTTGCTTTCGCCCCAGACCTCCCGGTAGAGACCGCCGTAGGTCAGGTAGTCGATGACAAAGCCGAAGGGGGGCACTGCCGGATTCTCCGTGGTATCCAGCTTCACGGCGATGATATTATCCTCGCCGTAGCGGACCTGGTCGGTGATGTCCACTCGGAAGGCGGTGTAGCCGCAGCGGTGGGTGCAAAGTTCCACGCCGTTGCAGTAGACGGTGGCGATATGGGCGGCGCCGTCGAACCGGACAAAGTGCCGCTGGCCCCGAAGCGACGCATCCAGGGTCAGGCTGTGACGGTAGCCGCATACCATCTGGTAGGCCTCGTGGTCGGAATAGTGCAGGGGCATTTCTTTTACATTGTGGGGGATCCGCACTTTTTCGCCGGTGCCTTCGCCCAGGGCGAAGCCGTCGAACCATTCCGGGGTGAATTCCCAATAAGATTGACACAGGCTGAATAGCATGGCAGTACCTCCTGAAAATGGTCATTTTCTTTTATTTTACAGGAAACGGGTGTGCTTGACAAGGGGGAAGGTACGTTTCCCACCAAGTAAAAGATATTTTTAAAAATCCCGGGCAGGGGAAAGCGATGCTTGTAATATCCCGGGGGATATGGTAAAATGGGAGCAAATACTGAGGAAGGAACGGATATGGCAAAGGAAACAAAGAAGGAAGAGAAGAAACCGGCTCAGAAAAAGACTGCAGCCGGGATGAAAAAGCCGACAGGAAAAGCCACCGCCTCGAAAAAAACAACCTCCAAATCCGGCAGCAATCAGAAAAAAGCCAAAAAGAGCAGCAAAACACAGACTCCCCCGAAGCACCGGAAGAAAACCGTAGCGGAAAAGGCCGCCGCCTGGAAGAACGGCGCAACGCCCAATCTGCTTCGCTGGCTGGCAATGATCCCCCTGGGACTTGCCGGGTATGTCTTTGCCTTTAAGCTGGCGGGGTACAGCTTTTCTGCCCTGGTGTGCCTGTGCCTTATGGGCGTGCTGATGTTCTACAATATCTGCTATCTGGCCAGGAACCGGCATCCGAAGCTTGTAAGGGTGGTGAAGCGTGTGTTTACATTTCTGCTGTGCCTGGGCCTGCTGGTGGCGGGCATCACCGAGTGCATGATCATCTACGCATCCCTGGGTGACAAACAGGAAAGCTGCGAATATGTGCTGGTGCTGGGCGCCAAGGTCCGGCCCGACGGCCCCTCAGTGTCATTGATGGACCGGATTCGGGCGGCTGCGGACTATATGGAGGCCCATCCCGGGGTGACGGCCATCGTATCCGGCGGCATGGGCCCGGACGAGCCCATGACCGAGGCCCGGTGCATGTATGAGGAGCTTGTAAAGCTGGGTGTGGATTCCCAGCGAATCTGGCTGGAGGAGGAAGCTACCTCCACCTGGGAAAACCTCCGGTTTACCCTGGACATGATTGAAGAGAGGACCGGACAGCGGCCGGAGAAGATCGGTCTGCTCTCCAGCGAATACCACCTGTTCCGGGCAAAGCTCTTTGCCCAGGACTCCGGCGTGGATGCCGTGGGCATCCCGGCACGTACATCCCGTATTTCACAGATGATCAACCACTTCATGCGGGAAGTGGCTGGCGTCTGGCACTATATCTTATTAGGAGGACAATACAATGATTGAGAAACTCTATGCGGACTTTGCCTGGGAGCAGGCAGCATCCCTTCTGGCCATTGATTCCCCCACCGGCTACACCAAGGCAGCTGCCCAGTGGGTCAAGGAAGCCTTCGAGAAGCTGGGCTTCTGCGCTCACATCACCACCAAGGGCGGTGTCATTGCCGACCTGGGCGGCAAGAATGAGAACGACGGCCTGCTGCTGGCTGCCCACACCGACACCCTGGGCGCAATGGTCCGGGCCATCAAGGGCAGCGGCCGCCTGCAGCTGACCGGCCTTGGCGGTATGAACCCCAACAACGCCGAGACTGAGAATGTCCGTGTCTACACCCGGGACGGCAAGGTTATCGAGGGTACCTGCCAGCTGGCCAACGCCTCCGTCCATGTCAACGGAAGCTACAACTCCACCCAGCGCAGCTGGGACACTGTGGAGATCGTGCTGGACGAGGATGTGAATTCTGCCGCCGAGACCCGTGCCCTGGGCATTGAGGTGGGTGATATCGTCTGCTTCGACCCCAGAACCAAGCGCACTCCCTCCGGCTATCTGAAGAGCCGCTTCCTGGACGATAAGCTGAGCGTGGGCATCCTGCTGGGCTTTGCCAAGTACCTGTCTGACAACAAGATCGTCCCCGAGCGCCGCACCTGGGTCCATGTGACCGTCTATGAAGAGGTGGGCCACGGCGGCAGCGCCTCCGCTCCCGCAGGCCTGACCGAGGCCATTGCCGTGGACATGGGCTGTGTGGGTGACGGCCTGCAGTGCACCGAGAAGCAGGTCTCTATCTGCGCCAAGGACTCCGGCGGTCCCTACAGCTATGAAGTAGTCAGCAAGCTCATCGCCGCTGCCAAGGCAACCGGCGCGGACTACGCTGTGGATATCTATCCCTTCTACTCCTCCGATATGGGCGCCACCCTCCATGCCGGCGCGGACATTCGCCATGGCCTCATCGGCTCCGGCGTTTATGCCAGCCACGGCTACGAGCGCAGCCATATCGACGGTGTTCACAACACCCTGAAGGTCCTGGCAGGTTACCTGGAAGTCTGATAATCAAAAAAATCAAAGGGAAGGAGACTGCGTCTATGGGCAAGTACGACGACAAGCGCCCGCAGAAGGGCGGTAAGTGGATCGGCCTGGTGCTGGTTCTGCTCTTCACGCAGCCGATGCTGGTGATTCCGTTGGCGATCTTCGGCGGCATCGTCTGGTTTGCCGTTCAGGCGGTAAAGAAGTCCCAGGGTGCTGCGCCAAAAACAGCACCCCGGGAATCCACCCGCTACACTACCCGGCAGAAATCCTTCGACGAGTGCCCCCAGAGTATCTTCTGCCGCCATAAGGACAAGGCGGTCCACCATGTCCGCCGCGGCAAGGAGATCGATCCCTGGGACAGGCCCGATATCGATATCAGCAAATATCAGCACAGAGGGTAAATACTTGCACCCCGGTTCGAAAGAACCGGGGTGTTTCGTTCTAAAGGTGCCGGGAAGTGCTCAGAGCGACGGCAGAGAGAAAGTCGGAACACTTTCGCGTCAAATTGTCCCGCTTATCACTCTGGGATTTTAGGAGGGGTGGTACATAGGAGTGGGCGGCTTCTTTTGGTTCTTTTCTTGCCGACACAAGAAAAGAATATGATCCTGTCGATTAGATAAACGATAATTAACAAATTTACACCAGCAATTATCAAAAAAGGCGGAGCGCCCATTGGGCGCTCCGCGTAAATATTACTTCTTGTACAGGATCCGGATGGAGTTGAGTACGCACAGCATGGCAACGCCGGAGTCGGCGAAGACTGCCAGCCACATGGAGGCGTGACCCATGAGACCCAGGATCATGACCATCAGCTTGATGGCCAGAGCGAAGACCACGTTCTGCCAGGCGATGGAATTGGTCTGCTTCGCAATCTCAAGGGATTCGGGGATGGCATCCACAGAGGAGGTCATGAACACCACATCGGCTGCTTCAATGGCAGCATCGGCACCGCTGCCCATGGCAGCGCCCACATCGGCACCGGCCAGCACAGGCGCGTCGTTGATGCCGTCACCCACGAACATGACAGCGCCCTTTTCCTTTCTGGCGGTGCGCAGCCGGTCCAGCTTCTGATGGGGCAGGAGTTTTGCGTGGACTTCCTCGATGCCCACGGCCTTTGCCACGGCCTCCGCGGCTTCGGAGGCGTCGCCGGTGAGCATGATGGCGGCGATACCGCTGCTCTTCAGCCGGGCAATGGCGTTACCTGCGCCCTCCTTGATGGTGTCGGAAATCACGAGATATCCCATAAAACGGTCATCCACGGCCACCAGCACGCAGGTGCCCGTTTCGTCGGAGAGGGGATTGAGCTTGATCCCGGCCTCCCGGAGCAGGGATTCGTTACCGCAGAGTATGGTCTTGCCGTCCACGTTGGCCCGGATACCCTTGCCGGGCAGCTCCTCCAGCTCATCGGGCTGGAACAGTTCCATTTCCTTCTCCTTTGCCGCGGCCACAATGCTCTGGGCGATGGGGTGGGTGGAGTGCTGCTCGCAGGAGGCGCAGAGCTTCAGAATGTCGATGCCTCCGCCGATCTTCTGGACACGGAAATCGCCGCGGGTCAGTGTGCCGGTTTTATCCATGATCACGGCCTTGACCTTGGTCATGGCTTCAATGGACACGCCGCCCTTGAAGAGGATGCCTTGCTTACTGCCTTTGCCGATGCCGGAGAAGAAGGCCAGGGGTACGGACAGAACCAGTGCGCAGGGGCAGCTCATGACCAGGAAGGAAAGGGCGGTATAGACCCAGTAATTCCAATCGCCGGTTACAATGGAGGGGATGATGGCGGTGGCGGCAGCAACGGCGACCACCACGGGGGTATAGACCCGGGCGAAGCGGGTGATGAACCTGTCGATCTGGGGCTTGCTGGCGGCGGCATTTTCCACGCTGTTCAAAATGCGGGTCACCATGGATTCGGACAGGGGTTTTTCCACTTTGATTTTTAATTGACCGGAAGTGTTGACACATCCGGAAATAACTTGACTTTGAGGTGAAACCTTAACAGGAACCGGTTCTCCTGTGATAGGGGAAGTATCAATACGGCTTTCGCCTTCTATCACAACACCATCCAGAGGAATTCGGTCTCCGGGACGAACCAGTAAGATGTCGCCTGGTTTAGCGTCTTTGGCAGTCATTTCATGAATAC
>JAZQEP010000070.1:0-32685 GCA_045539075.1 Faecousia sp.
GTCCAGCAGCGTGCCGTCTTTATCAAAAATGATCAGATCATATTTTCTCATGTCTGTCCTCCTGGGTGAACAAGTCTGTCCTTATTGTAGCATACCGCCATTTTTCTGTAAACGGATGCCCTTTTGTTGCAAGGGATACGACCCCTGTGGTAAAATGAAGAAAATCAAGGAAAATGAGGTCGATCACTATGAAACGCATCTTTGTAGGCATCGCAGGCGGCTCCGGTTCCGGCGCCTACGTCCAGAACGCTGCGGATCTCTCCGGAGAACGAGGCCAGGGCGTGACCCAGGGCGGTGTATACGGCGCCGTAGGTGGCGCTCATGCGCACCACCGCATAGGCCAGAGCTTCGATATCGGCGGTGAGCAGCCGCTTGCCCTGTCCGCTCTCCTTCCGGTAGCGCTCCGACAGGGCCCGGGCGGCGGCGGAGAGCGTCTGGGGGGAATGGGCGGCGCACCGCTGTTCGATCTCCTGTTTCAGCGCGGCGGGTAATTCCATGGTGACCTTCCTTCTGCCGGTTTTCGGGGAACCGGCGGACTTGATACTGAAAATCATACCATAACCTGCCAAAACTTTCAACAAATTCCGACAAATGAAAACACGGCGCGGCTTTCTTAAGTTTTTCTGAAGGTACTTGACAATTCTGTCTATTCACGATAGACTATAATTGTCTATTGGAAATAGACAAGGAGGAGAAGCTATGCACGATATCAAGCTGGGTCCCATTGAGACCCGTTTTGCGGAAATGATCTGGGCCAACGAGCCCATTACCACCAATCAGCTGACCAAGCTGTGCCTGGAAACCTTGGAATGGAAGCGCACCACCACCTACACGGTGCTGAAAAAGCTCTGCGACAAGGGTCTGTTCCGGACGGAAAACAGTGTGGTCACCGCCGTTGTGTCCAAGGCGGAGTTCGAGGGCATGCAGAGCGAGCAGTTTGTGCAGGAGACCTTCCGGGGATCCCTGCCCGCGTTTTTGACTGCCTTCGGCTCCCGGAAGAAGCTGTCCGACGAAGAAATTGACGAATTGCAGAAGATTATTGACACCATGAGAGGATGAAAACATGAACCTGCAGGAAATTTTCTCCACAGTTCTCAATATGAGCCTCACCGGCAGCTATGTGATCCTTTTCGTGCTGCTGATGCGCCTGGTTCTGCGGAAGGCACCCAAGGTGTTCTCCTACGTCCTCTGGGCGGCGGTGCTGTTCCGGCTTTTATGCCCGGTGTCCGTCTCCTCGGCCCTGTCGGTGCTGAATTTTACGCCGGCGGCGGTGGCGGAGCCCCGGGCCGTGGTGACCACGGTGGACCATCCGGTGATTCTGGACATCTACATGGAAGCACCGGTCCTGCCGGATGAAGCAAAAACCGAAAATCTACAGAATAAAACCGAATTTACTCCGTCTTTTCCGGAAAACAGAGTGGAGTCTCCGCCGGTCCCGGACGCGGTTGACCAACAGGCTGCTGCAGAGCCTGTGCGTGAGCCCCTCAGTTATGCCGTTACCATATGGCTCCTGGGCATGGGTGTACTGTTTGTATACAACAGCTACGCTTTCCTCCGGCTCAGCAGACACACCGCCGGGGCTGTCCGGCTGCGGAAGAATATCTACCTTGGGGACCATATCCCCACGCCCTTTGTCCTGGGCCTGATCCGCCCGAGGATCTATCTTCCCTCCACCCTGGCGGAAGCTGAGCGCAGATACATCATTGCCCATGAGCGCTGCCACATCCGGCGCTGGGATCCGCTGTGGAAGCTGCTGGGCTATATCGCCCTGTGCATCCACTGGTTCAATCCGCTGGTGTGGCTGGCATTTATACTGTCCGCCAAGGACATGGAGATGAGCTGCGATGAAGCGGTGATCGGCATGTACGGCCCCAAGATCCGGGCAGAGTACGCCGCCTCGCTGCTGCGTCTTGCAACACCTCACCGCTTCGTTGCGCTGACGCCCCTTGCCTTCGGCGAGGGTGACACGAAAGGTCGCGTAATGAATATGGCAAAATGGAAAAAGCCCGGCTTCTGGGCAATGCTTTGTGCAGCCATCGTCTGCATCGCGGTTCTGGCCGCCTGCGCCACGAACCCCAGCGAAACAAGTAAGCAGGCAGAAATCGATGAGACAATCCCCCCTGCGGTTACCGAACCGGAGGAAAACCTGTTTCAGATCACCGAAGCGGAAGCGGATGCGCTTGTCGCCGATGCCCTGGAGCAGCTGAAAAACGCGGAAAGCTACTATATTCTCTATGAATATCTCGCCGAATCTGAGGGTACCATCGAATACCGCCGCCATGGCAATAACCTGCTGTCTACTTATTCCGAAGGCATTCCGGGAATCGGCGACTGGATCATCTTTGATGGCAAGTACGGCTCGTTCTACGGTGATTTCTGGGTTATGGACGAAGAGGAAACGACCCGAAACGCCAACGACTGGCTGAACAGGTGGAGCATGGAAAATAAGAAGGTCAGCGCCCGGGAGGTAAAGGGCAACACCGTCACCTACGAAGCCGCCTGGCCCTATGAATTGGCGCAAAATTACGAATACCGCGGCAGTCTGACTTACCATCTGAATCATGACGGCACTCTGAACTACATTGAACGATCCTACGTTCTGGCCACGCCGGAGGGGGAATCCGCTCTGACGGAAGACAGAATCACGATTATGCAGGAGGATAAAGAAACCACCTATGCCGCCATCAAGGCTGTGGCTGATCAGTGCATTACCCATGGGGAGTTGGAAGAGGCCCGCTATCAGGATAAACTGGTCAGCGAGATTCCCAGCAACAAGACTCAGTATGACCAGGACTTTGCCCTGGGCGCGGGCATGATGCGCTGGTATTTCCTCCAAGAAGAATATTCCTTTAAAATCGGTTGTGAAAATCCCGCACCCACCGGCGTAACGGTGTTCCACACGGAAGCCACGCAGTCAAGTGTCAAGCCCACAGCAGAAGAAACCTTCTGGCTGGAGGTATTTGAGGACGGCCAGTGGCGCTATGCAGACGAAAATATCAAGGAAGTCCCGGCTGAGGTGCGTTCTGTTTCCGTTACCTCATTTGATGGTGACCGCTATAGCCTGGACTGGTCCGACAGCTACGGCGAATTGAAGCCCGGCTTCTACCGGGTGGGCCGCTATTACACCGTCAGTCTGCCGGGCAAGGGCGAGGATACCCAGGTCTGCTATGCCAAGTTCCGCATTTATGACGAAAACCAGGAGATGTTGCTCCAGAAGTGCAGAACTGCCTTTGCCGACCTGCTGGAGGGTAAGGCATACCATGTGGAATATTATGAGCTGATGGACTCCGAGGTGGTCTACACCTCCAACGAGCAGTACTGGAAGTATGGTGACAACCATATGTATCGTATGCACAGGGTGATGAAGGATGGAACGGAAGCAGTGGGCGGGGCTATGCTGCGCTCCGGCCAGGGCTATTCCCTCACCTGGGAGCAGGATGATGTGACCAAACCGCTGACCAACTGGACGCGGGAGGACTACATGGACAAGACCAATTTCAACCTCTGGACCTGGGGCTTTGAAATATACGATTCCCATGTGGTGCAGGTTACGGAAGAGGGAAATCAAATCACAGTCCGCAGCGCTATGGATCGGGCTGAAACGGAGATCCAATTCACTTTCCGGGAGGACGGGAGCCTGGCATCCATTCAAAAGACCGACTTCCTGAATGACGGAACATACCATCTGGATGCCTCCATGGAGGTGCTGGACACTCACGCGGAGGAGATCAAAAAGCTGATCGACAGCCAGGATGTAAGCAAGCCCCCCGTGTTCTCCTGGGCGGAGGATCAGAAAAAGTACCCCGATGCCCGGACTGACGGCTTCAAAAACACCGCGCAATCTGCTGTTAAGTCCATGGAGGACGCCCTGTGGCTGGCGGACAAGGAATGCACCATGCCTCCCCAGGATACCCTGACAGGAGAGCGCTACAACATCGTGGAGATCGCCTACGATCCGGATGCGGGTATCTGGCGGGTGAAGCTGCGGTATTCCCAGAATATCGATGGGGATCAGATCATCTACCTGAATGACCGGGGAATGACCCAGATGGTCGTCACACTGCAAGAGGAATAAGAAAAGGCACCCCGCCGGGGTGCCTTTTCTTTATTATATTAGGCTGCCAGCTTTTCCAGCAGTTCCTTGATGACCAGCTCCGGGCCACGGTACCAGTCCATGGCGTGGATCCGGTGGATCTGCCAGCCGTTTCTTTCCAGCTGGCGGGCAAGCCTGTCACGGTCGGGCCCGTCGGGCTCGTCCAGCAGGATGCCCAGACGGTAGCGCTTGGCATAATCCTTGTCCACCACCGCCAGGTTTACCCGGAAGGCGGAGCTGCCCAGATCCTCCCGGACGGTGTAGCCAGCCTCGGTGAGGGCCTTGTGGATACTGCGGCTGATATTGCCGGGCTTGCGCAGCTGTGCGCTGCCCTCGCTGGGGGGCAGGACGCCGGTGCGGGCGTAGAGCAGGAAGTCCCGCAGGGCCAGCATGCCCCGGGCGGTGGTCCTGTGCTCAGAGATGTCCTCCGCCAGGAAGGAGGCGTATACCAGCATCTCCTCCCGGGCCCGGGAGATGGCCACGTTGAACCGGCGGTACCCGCCCTCCCGGGTCAGGGGTCCCATGGACAGGCTCAGCTTGCCGTCGGGGCCGGGACCGTAGTTCAGAGACAGCAGGATTACATCCCGCTCGGTGCCCTGGACGCTCTCCAGATTCTGAATGAAGAGCTTTTCCTTTGCGTTCTGGAGCCAGGCGGTGAGCTCGGCATCCTCGGCGCAGGCCTGGGCCAGCAGCTTCTCAACCAATGCCTGCTGCTGCACGTTCATGGTGATGATACCCACGCTCCGGTGCTTGCACTGCTCGTCCCGGCAGCGGCGCTTCAGCTCCGCTACGATGGCCTCGGCCTCGGCCTGGTTGCAGCGGCTGCCGCCACGGCCGTACTGGCCGTTCACCTGGATAAGCTTCACATGAAATTCTCCGGCGGTGACCTCGGGCATGGTGATGAGCTTACCGTCATAGAAGGCGTGGTTGCTGAAGGCGATGAGATCCTCCCGGGAGCGGTAGTGGTGCATCAGCTTGGTCTGGGGCATGTTCAGAGCGATGGCCTCGTCCAGTACGCTTTCCAGCTCCACCAGACGCAGGTCCTCGGTGCTGCCGCCCTGAGAGGTGGCGAAATAGCGGCTGGGGGGCATCTGCTGGGGGTCGCCGCAGATGATCAGACTGCCGCCGTTGCCGGGCTCCTTGCCCCGGGAGATGGCGGCCACGGACTCGGCGGGGGTCAGCTGGGAGGCTTCGTCAAAGACCACCATATCGAATTCGCCGGGAATATAGGGCAGGTAAGTGGCCAGGGCCTCAGGGCTGGCGATGATGCAGGGGCAGAGCTTCTTGACGATGTTGGGGGCTGCCTCAAAGAGCTTGCGCAGGGACATGGAGCCGGCGCTTTTCAGCCAGCGCTGGAACAGGGCGGCCTCCTGGCCGTTGACGGATTCCCGGGTCAGATCAATGCGCTGCTGGATGCGGCAGGCGATCTCATCCCGGCCCAGGGCCATCAGCTTCTCCTGCTCGGTGAACAGGTCCTCCAGCGCGGGCTGGAAGAGCACATCCTGGTAGCTGCGCAGGGCATCGCTCTCGGAGATGGCCCGGTCCATCAGCTTGCGGTGGATGGCCTTATGGTAGCCGCCCCGGATGTCCCGGGGGTTCATCTCCATATGCTCCAGAAGCTGGGGGATGATCTCCATATCCAGCTCCCGGGCCTGGGTGCGCAGGTCATTCCACACGCTCCACTTGGGAAGCAGTCCCAGGTTCTCCCGGAGCTCCCGGCAGCGGTTCTGGCTCTGGCGAATCCAGTCGCCGCCCTCCCGGCTGATGTTCAGATAGCCGGGGCAGCCGGTATCGGCGGCATCAAAAGCCCGGACACATTCTCTTGCTAGGTGGCAGTTTTCCACTGCGGAGCGGAGCATCTGAGGGGGATATTTTGCGCTCTGGACGTTCCACTGGCCCAGGCAGCGCTCCAACCGGGCCTTTACCTGGTCCCAGTCGGCATCCCGGGGGTCCTCAAGGCCCAGGGCACCGCCGTGGCGGGCGAAGCGCTCCCGGCAGCTGTCCTCCAGCACACTGATCCGGCGAAGCTGCTCCAGAGGGGCGGCAATGGCATCCCGGGTCAGAGCCTGGGAGGTATATTTCTGTACCTGGGCCAGAAGCTTCCGGCCGGGCTTGCGGCCGGAAGCTTCCCAGGCGCCCAGCAGCTCCCGGGCGTCGGTGTAGACAAAGTCACGGCTGTAAGAGCGCAGGAGCTTCCGGCGCAGCTGCTCTGCCTTCACATAATCGTCGGCCAGCTGCTGCAGCTGCGCGTAGTAATCCGCGGGATTCTTGTCACCGAAATCATGGGGCAGGTCCTGCCAGGGCAGGATATCCCGGGCAAAGCTTACCAGCCGCTTCAGACCCTGGTAGGTTCTGGGAGGCTGGGTGTCCAGCCGGAGGGCGAAGCTTTCGCAGACATTGGAAAGATCGGTAAGGGCGGCGGCATAGCCTTCCAGCTCCTCCCGGACGGCGCTGATTTCCTGAGGGGTGCTGCCGGAGCGGTTCAGACCCTTCAGCGGGTGGCTGTGGGGCTTCAGCTGGCCGGCGGCGTAGAGGATCCGGTCCAGCAGGTGTTCCTGCTGCTCCAGCCGTGCTTCGGTCAGAACGTCGGCCTGCGCCAGGAGTTCCTTGCGCAGGCTCCGGGCGCAGCGCACATCCTCAAAGCTGTCGATGAGCTGATACAGGCTCTTGCCGCTGACGCCCTCACGGTACAGATCCTGGTAGTAGCCGGAGACCGCTTCCTTTGCCCGGAGGGTACGCACCTTCTGTGCCTGGTAATCGGTGCCCTGGGGGTGGATGTTCTCCCGCTGGGCGGCCTTGTTCAGCTGGCGGAGGGCGTACTGCTTGCCGGCGGCACCCATGCGCAGCACCAGAGCGTAGCTCTCCAGGCCGTCCTTCTGGAGTTCCTTGTAAACGGCGTCCTGGGCCTCGGCCTGGTAGGCCACGAAGAGCACCCGCTTGCCCTGGGCCATGGCGTTCTTGATGGCGGCGCCCAGGGTGGTGGATTTACCGCAGCCGGGAGGGCCGAAGACCAGGAAGCTCTGCTGGTCCTGGCTGTACTTGACCACGTGCAGCTGGTAATCGTCCAGGTCCCGGGTGAGGATGGGCTCCTCGGCGTCCCAGGACACGGGACCGCCCACTGCCAGGCGGCGGGCATCCCACTGCAGCTGGCCCTTGACCAGGCTGCGGCAGACGCAGTGATCCAGGATGGCCTCCCGGTTGTCCCGGAGCTCTGTGTACTGGGCGTCGGTGCGGAAGGTGAAGTTGCCCACGCAGGCGCACTCCAGCACCAGGGCGGACTTGAATCCCACGATGGCCTTCTTCAGCACATCCAGAATCTGGCCGGGGGTCTTGGGGCCGTCGGCGGCGGTGAGGCCCCGCAGGTCCAGCTTCATGCCGGTGCGCAGCTTCTCGATCAGCGTCTCATTGATCTCGCCGGGGCCGGTGATGCACAGGGTGGTCTGGTTGTTCTTCCGGCCGAACTCCACGGGATAGAGCAGCACGGGAGCGTGGCAGATGCGCTCAGCGCCCTTGCGGTCGGTGTCCTCCCAGCGCAGGAAGCCCGCGGCCAGGTAGAGGGTCTGAATACCGCTGGCCTGGCTGGACTTCTCCGCGGCCCGGCCGAGATCGGTGACGGTCTTATTCAGGGCGGCGCTGTCCAGAGGGCTGCGGAGCCGGTGGGTGTCCAGGTCCTTGTCCAGGGACTTCCGGTTCTCGCCGGAGAGGCTCAGCTTGCCGTACTCCCAGGGGCTCTTGTCCCACTCCTGGGGCCGGGGCAGCAGGGCGCAGGGCTTGCCCAGGGTAAGCACCAGCTTCTCAAGACCGGAGGTGTACAGGGGCAGCGCGCCCTTGGGCTTCAGATTCAGCAGCTGGTTGGTAAGACCCAGGTTCATCAGCTCGTATTCCCAGCGCTTCAGCTTGGCGTCCTCGGGGGACAGCTGGGACAGGTCGATGCCGGGATCCAGGGGCAGCACCACCAGAGGTTCCGTGACGATACCGTCTTCTTCCTCATCGGAATCATCGGGCTCCGGGGAAACGGGCTGGGTGTCCTGTGCCTCCAGAGGATCGGGAATGGGGGTAAAGCCGTGGTGGTGGGCGTAGTAGACATCGATAAAGTACTCGAAATTATTGGGCTTCTTGATCTGATTCTCAGCGGATTCCACGGACTTCTCAAAGGAGACCTGGCTGCCGGCGGTGGCGTTGGTGGGATCCACCACGGTCACATTGCCCGCGGCCATGTGCTGCAGCAGCACATTCACATCCCGGCAGACGGCGGAGGAGTGGAGCTTGTCCGCGTAGCGCCAGTAGCCCATGAGCATGTGGCCCTTGACGCCGATGAGGATGACATGCAGGCCGCTGCTTACCAGCTGGGCGCAGTAAGTGGTGCTGCACTCCACGCAGTTGACGTTCCGGCTTTCCAGAATCGTGGGGGACATCCGCACCCGCTGGGAGCCGTACTCCTGGTCCGGGGTGCTCTTATTGTAGGTAAATTCCTCGCTCTGGAAGGCGATGTAATTGGCCCGGGCCACGTTATCTACATATTTGGGATCCTTCCAGAAGTAGCTGGGCTGGGAGGGATCGTTCAAGTGGTTGGGGTCCTTGGAAAGAATGGCGGGGACCTTCTTGTTCAGCATTTTGACCAGCTGGGAGGTGGGGCAGACAAAACAGGCATAGGCCTGAGGACCCACGGAATGGAAGGGGCAGGTGTCCAGGGGCAGAATGTCCAGGGGCTGGGAATTTGCGTACACCTCTTCCTCACCCTGGAAGACCTTTACCTGGATGCTGCCGGTGCACTTGTTGTTCAGATTATGCAGAGTGCTCAGAATGGGGATCAGCTGCACATCGGTGAAGGTCAGCTTCTGCTTGGGGCCCAGGGAGAAATTCCGGGTGACGGTGGATGCCGCCTCGGGCTCCAGGGAAATCTTCAGCGCCAGGTTATCCAGCTTTTCATCGCTGTGGTTGATCACGGTGCACTTCTTGATCAGAGGATTCTTCGCCAGAATGGATACGTAGACCAGCTCAGCCGCGGTTTCCAGCTGCACCTCCACCATGTTGGAAGCGGGCATTTCAGGAATCATCTTATTCTTCATTGTTCATTTCTCCTTTCAGCAGGATGATTTGCTGCGCCAGGGCGTTGGCGATCTGATTGGGGGTGGGGTCACCGGACTCGTAGTGCTCCACCACGATCATAAAGGCGGTGTGATATTCTTTGGATACGCCCAGCAGCAGCTTGTTCTCCAGACCGCTGCCCAGCTGGGCGGTGCCGGTTTTGGCGCAGGTGTAGATTTCACACAGGTCACGGCTGCCCTGGCCGTAGTAGGTATTGTAGGCATCGGTCCAGAAGTCGTCCATGGCCCGGGCGGTGTCGGGGTCTATCAGCTGCTTCATCTGGCAGCTGTCGCCCTTCCAAACGGCCTTGCCCCGGTGGTTGATCACTGCCTCCACCAGGTAGGGCTGCGCCGCCTGGCCTTCGTTGGCCACGGCGCCGGCGATCATGGCCATGTCCATGAGGTTGACGCTGGTCTTGCCCTGACCCACCAGACCCCAGATGGAATTATAGGAGCCGTCGCCGGTATATTCGGTGGTGCTGCGGCTTTTGGTAAGACCGGAGACAGTCTCGGTGGTGTCGTAGTCGTCGCTGTTCAGGCTAAAGCCCAGCGCTTCCAGTCCCTGCCGTACAGTGGTGGGGTCTGCGTGGGCGGCGATGTGGGCATAGGCGATGTTACAGGATTGGCCCAGGGCCTCCAGGGCGTCGGTATGCTGGTGGTACCCGGCGCACTTGACCCGGACACCCCCGGGGAGCTTCTCCTCCCCCTGGCAGTTGATACTGAAATTCTCCCGGAAGCCGGGGTCATCCCGGAAAGCCAGGATGGAGGTGATTACCTTCATGGTGGAGCCGGGGGTATACAGGCCGGTGAGACACCGGTTGCCTCCGGTGAAAGCAGTCTCGCCGTCCACGGATAGCAGGCACAGAATCTCGCCGGTCACATAGTCGTAGGCGAAGCAGGCGCCGCCCTTGGGGCCGAAGCTTTCTGCGATGGCGCGCTGGGAAGCGGGGTCCATGAGGGTGGTTTTCATGGTGTTGTCATTGCTGGCCTTTTCAATACCCCCGAATACGGGGATCCGGGGCACCAGAAACTGGCTGTGGCTGCCGAGCAGCGTGCTCTCCTGGCCGAAGGAGCCGATGACGGAGCCCAGCACATCCTGGTAGTAGACCCGGTTTTCGGCGAAGAGAACGGTGCCCTCCCGGTCCAGGATCTGGCCGGACTTGTCCGTGAGCTTCATCACATCCCGGGCATTTACCTCTTCCCGGGCCAGGTGAAGCCGGAGCATGGCGGCGGGGATGGTCAAAATCAGAAGGGCGGCCATGAGCCAGCCGATAAAGGCGTTTCTCTTTTCACTGCGGTGCATATACGTACCTCCTTTACTCGTGCATATCCACCCGGGGAACGGCGGGGTGGAGAGAGGCGGCGATCATGGCCATGAACACGGCCTGGCTGAGCATGCCGGAGCCGCCGGAGCTGATCAGCGGGGCAACGATGCCGGTGAAGAACAGGATATCCAGGCTGCCGCAGAAATTCAGCATCACCTGGGCGAAGACCACCAGGGCCGCCTGGACCAGCAGCAGATTGCCCATGGGAAACACGGAGCGGTTGGAGCAGGACTGGAAGACGATGCTGCCGTAGGCCAGCAGGGTGGCCAGGATCATGGGCAGGCCGTAGACCGCGAAGATGCCCGCCAGGGCGCTGTCGGACTCCGCGGCAAAGATTCCCGTGGCCAGCTGGTGATTGGGGATGCCCAGACCGTCCAGACCGCCGCTGAGGACGGAGATGATGATCTTTCTCTGCTGCAGGGAGTCGGGATTTAACATGGCGTTGCCCCAGTTTCCGAAGCGGGTCCGGGCGTAGGGCACCAGATTCAGAAGGATCAGAAAGGCAGCCAGAGAGGCCAGAATGGTCAGACCGGAAATGAGGAGATTGTCGTAAAGCAGATAGATCATCAGAAGCAGGGTGGCGAAGATCACGAAGGCGGTGCCGAAATCCTGCAGCAGCACCAGCACGCAGCAGCTGAAGCCGGTAACGGCGAAGTAGCACCAGAAACGCTTGTGGTTGCGGTAGCTCATGGCCGCCGCCAGGGCGATCATGGGCTTGATAAACTCACCGGGCTGCAGGGAAACGCTGCCGATGCGGATCCACAGCTTGGCGGAGGAGTGCTCGCTGCCGGTGCCGAAGAAATAGTTCAGGAGCATCAGCCCCACGATGCCGCCGCAGAGCAGGTAGAACAGCCAGTCGAAGCGGTTTAAGAAGGCCTGATGCCGCAGCACCAGGAAGGCAAGGACCATCACAGCCATGAAGATCAGCATATGCACCAGGTAGTCCTGGGTGTTGCGGTTTTCACCCTGGAAGAAGAGCATGTAGCTGTTGTGCATCATCAGCAGCAGGCTGACAGCGCCGGCAAAGGACAGCATGGGAGTGCCGGAAGCCAGGGACCAGAGGGTGAAACCCAGGAGAAATGCGCCGATACAGATGCTGCCGATCCGGAACCGGCCCACCTCCAGCCCCACGGCGGGGGCCTGGTCGCAGACATACATGGTCATGGCGGCGATGAAGATCAGTACACACAGGGGGATCAGCAGCTGGGGAACAAAGACCTTCCGGTCGGGCTTGCCGGGGACCAGGGTCAGCCGGACGGAGCCCAGACGGACATCATCCAGGTAATTCAGACGCTGACCCTGGGGCGGCACGAATTTCTCATTGACCCGGACCTGGCTGTAATAAGAGCCTTGGGCACCCCGGCGGCGGTGAAAAATGGGCTTGATATGGAAATTGCCCTTGTCAAACCACAAAACACAGTGGGGCCGGGAAATGGTGGGGTCCGAAATATGCAGGTCCGCCCGGCGCTTCCAGCGGCCGATTACATAGTGGCCGTAGAGGATCTGATGGGTCTTGGGCGCCTGGCCGGGCTCCTGGAGCTCAATGCGGGTGCCGAAGAAATTGCGGTAGTGCCAGGCCCGGGCCTGGCATTCCCGGCGGCTGCCCAGAAACATCAGCAGGCCTGCGGAAATTGCGAAGAAAGCCGCGATCCAATACATGTTCATCTCTCCTTTTCTGTCGATTCTTTCTGAAATCATCGTAACACAGAAAAAGAACACCTTCCACACGGAGAAATGTTAATCCGTATGGAAGGTGTTGAGGTATAAAGAGTAGGAATGGATCAGCTGCGTCTGCCTCTGCGGCGGGGACGGAGCAGGCGGTAAAGCTGCTGCAGCAGGACCGTCAGAGCCGCGCCCAGGGCGGTGCAGCTGACTGCCAGCGCCGCGCTGCGCAGCAGGTAGTGGTAGGCATCCTCCGCGATCATCAGAGTCACGGTCCGGTCCGCCACCGTCAGAGCGCCCAGTATCAGCTTTACGGACACCGCAAACAGCACGATCACCACAGCGCACAGCAGTAGTACGATGGCCGCGCCGGGTCCCCTGGGGGAGGGCCGCTTCCGCTTCGGCGAGACATGCACAGGCTCTGCCGGGATATGATCCCTGGGCGTGGAACCGGGAACGTCCCAGGAGGCGTCGGGCTCGGAGTTTACGGAGCGCCGGATCTTTGGGGCAGGTCCGTATTTTTGCACAGCCTGGTACAGGATCTGGTCCTCCCGGAGCCAGCCGGGGGCATTCCGGGCCAGAATTTCCAGCTGAACCGGGGGATAACCCAGCTTGTCCAGGTGATCCGCCGCGGCAGCACTGCCGCAGAGGGCCGCGATTTCTTTCAGCTCGGTTCTGGGAGACTGGTAGGGAATCTGAAGCAGGGCCAGGTATTTGTCCCAATCCCCCTCTTCTCCGAAGAGGACCTGGGCATTTCTGCGGCTGGCCGCGGAAGCTTCCAGCAGGGGCAGGACAAATTCAAATTCCTGGCGCAGAAGGGACTGGTCGCAGCCGTCGCGCAGGGAGAAAACGCAAACATCCGCCAGCTCACCGCCGGAGACGCCCCGCTCAAAGAGCTGGTTGGCCTCCGGGCTGCAGAAGAGCAGGCAGCAGCCGTTGCCCTCCGGAGGGATGGAGACATTGGTGTTGAACCGGACCTGAAGGCGCAGAGCCGGAGGAAGCTGACTTAAGAGCCACCCCATCAGCTGCAGGGACAGCTCCTCCCCCTCCGGCAGCACCAGCCGGACCTTTTTGGTGCTGTCCGGCAGGCAGGCGCCGGCGTAGAGGGCGTGGCGCAGGGCTTCGTTGGGGGTCTGGTTTCCGGGAACCGGCAGTTCATCTGTCCAGCCGTCCCGGCAGATGATTTCCTGCTGGACCTGGGCGCTGTTTCCGGCTTCCTGTTTCAGACGGGCCATCAGCGCCCGCAGATCGCATCTGAGCATTGCTTCCGCCTCACGGCGGTCCATCAGATAGTGGACGATCCGGTTGTAGCGGCGGCTGTCACGCATCCGCTGGATGAAGGACAGCAGATACCGATCTCCCAGGGGGGTGTAGCGCAGGGCATCCTGCTGATGGATGTCGGAATCCTCCGGGGTGCCGAAGGCTTCGCTGATCTGCTGGATATGGCTGCGGTATTCCTCGGGAAATCCGGGGCTCACGTCACCCAGTTCCAGGCCTACGGCGGGGTTTCGGTCGTAAATGGCAATATGGATCATACAATCTCCTCCCGGGGCTGAAGCAGACAGTCGTTGAGCAGCCAGATGACCGGGTCCATCACATTGATGGGGAGGTCATACTGCAGCTTGCCCTCGGCGTCCTGGTAGCAGGATTTCACCAGGAAACACCGGGTGTGGTCGCCGATGATGGGGAAATCCTTATTGAACATGCTGTAATAGTGGCGGCGGATGATAGAATCCTGAAGCGTCCGGCGGCGGTTCACCTGACTGGGGGCGTAGTAGCCGCTGCCGGCAATGCCGGGCTGACACACGGGGAAGGTATGCTCCGTCAGAAGGGGCACCTGGGTGCCGTCTCCGGCGGCCTGGGTCCAATTCCGGATCTTATCCGCGTGGGTCACCACCACCGCCGTGGGGGGCCATTTGGGGATGCTGTCGCGCAGGGTGGCGTAGACATGGACCAGACTGTCATCGGACTTCTCCGCGGAGTGGAGGAAGATCAGTGCGTCCGGGCCGGGGTAAGCATCGTGCTTCTGCAGAAATTTGAAGAAAGCGTTGTCGGAATTGCCCTTCCCTCTCTCAAAGAGCTCGCCGGGGGAGTCCCGGAAGAGGATGTTGGCCAGGGGCGGCTGATTTTCGTCCAGATCCTCCCGGGCACGGATGTGGAAGACCTTGGTGGCGCCGATGGAGTCCATGGGGGTGTGGGCGGCGGTCATATTTACGCCGGTTTCCATCTGGGTGGTGGTCAGGCGCCAGGGATAGCCGGCGCTGGCCAGGGCGCTGAGATTGCCGCTGGTGGCCATGGCGGTGTACAGGCAGGTCTTGCCCTCGCCGGGCATGGCGGCTACGCAGACCACGAAGGAGGGCACCTTGCCCCAGTACCGGGGCATGAGGGTGAGCGTGGAGCACTTGGGGCAGCAGCGGGAGAACTCCTCCGGCTTTCCCTCGTCCACCTGCACCCGGATCCGCTCCGGCATGCCGTCGCTGATATCCATCTTGTGGGATTGCAGCTTATAGCTGGTGGCGGTGTCGCCGCTGAGGGGCTCCACATAGAACTCCTGGAGCATGTTGTGTTTCAGGATCAGCCGCTCCCGGCGCTTGTGATTGCCGTAGCAGGCCTCGGTGAAGATCTCGCCGCAGACGGGACAGAGCACATGTTTGGATTTGAGCATAATCTCGTCCTCCTAAGTTACACGATGTAGGTCAGGATCAGTTTCTGGCTCTTGGTACGTCCCTCCAGCCAGACCACCTCCGGAACGTTGGGCAGCAGCTCCAGCTGCTCGCTGCCCAGAAGATAAGCCCTGTCATCCTGGCGCAGAAATGTCAGCTCGTAGTTTGCCAGGACCAGATGGATCTGGTCACGGTCGTTCCACTGGTACAGCCGGTCCCGGTTCAGTTCCCGGGGATCCGGGATCTGGACCCGGAGGCAGGAGTCATCCGCCTCCGGAGGATCCTGGGCGGAGAGAAATTCCGCCAGACGGGAGTCGGCCTCCTGGGCCACATCCTTTCGCAGGCCGGAGGTGCCCAGCTTGGGCATATGCTTTGCCTGCTTGGGGGCCTTCGGTGCCTTGGGAGGCCGGGGCTTGGGATTCTGGATCAGCTCCCGGAGGGAGGAGAAGCACACCGCGGTCATGGCCAGCAGAAAGAACACACCGGTGAAGCAGAGGGCCAGCTGCAGTGCTGCCTGGAGCAGAAGCAGAATGGAGTCTACAAAATCAGAAAACGCGGCACCCCATTGGTCCAGAAAGAAAATCTCATGGGCATAATCTCCCAGCTCCCGGAGCCACAGAACAGAAAACAGATTGGGATTCATTGCCAGCCGCAGGAAGATCACCGGGATGCAGAACTTTACACAGATGAAAAATAAGTTCCAGTAACGCTCGGTTTTTTTGGCGAAGGAGGTCTTGATGACATCGCCGATGGCTCCGCCAAGACAGCCAATGAGGTCCCAAATGCTAAAAATCACAATACCGAACAGGCCGGCGTCCAGAATCTGGGGGATTACGGTGTAGGTTTCCTGGGGGATTAGCTTCAGCAGGGGAATGTAAGAAAATAACTTGCCCAGCCAGAGGAAGACGGTCCGGTCCCACTTGAGCAGCAGGAATGCACCGGCAAGAATCAGAATGATCAGTGCGTCAAAGGCATCGGAGAAGCGCTGCTCCAGATACTTGCTGCGGGAAAGATTGGTTGGCTTTTTTTCCTGGGACATAGGTTACACCTTCCTTCCTGCGTAGATTTTCCGGCCGTCCCGGAGAATAAACCAGGCGTCCGGGCCCTTGCTGATCACATAGGGCGGCGCGTAGCCGGGGGCCTCCCGGTCCTGGTCCACCGTATCCCAGAGGGCGGGGGGAGGACTCAATTTGTCGTGGTAGTGATACCAGTGTTCGTCACCCTCTGCCTTAACACTGTGGAGGACCAGATTGAACTTCTGCACCCGGTTCAGCTTCTCGATGGCGTCGGAAAGATCATCCTTTCCGGGACATTCCACGCTGTCATCCGGGGCGAAGACATGGATGGTGGTATCGGCCTGAAAACAGCCCTGCAGGGCTCTGCCCGCGGCGGTCAGCGCCTGGGGCAGCAGATTGTAGCGGCCCCGGTCCGCGTCGGAAATGCCCTGCAGCTCAGATCTGACCTGCTCCACGCCGGCAGCTTCGCCGATGGAGCACTCCCGCTCGATGGAGGTCTTTCCCACCAGATCGGTGTGGCCGTAGGACAGCAGGGTGAACTTGACGCCGCCGCAATGGGCGTTTTTGGCCTGTTTCAGGGCCTTGTCGTGGATCATTTTGATGGCGGGCAGGTAGCTGTTGCGGTGGCGGGACAGCAGCCGCCGGTCAAAGACCAGGGCGGTGGTCCGCAGGTACAGTCCGCCGCAGCTGCGGACGGCCAGATTCCGCTTCTCCATATCCCGCATCAGAGAGGTAAGGACCTCCCGGACCTCTTCCAGGGAGATCCGGTCCCTGGGGTCGATGGGGATCATCTGCCGGAAGAGGGCAATGAGCCGATCCATCAGATCCTGGGGCAGCGTGTTTTTCCAGCGGAAGACGCGGCCCTTGAGATCCCGCTCCAGCCAGCTGATGTCGCCGGGGTGGTAGGGGTACTTATTCAGGGCGTTCCTGTAGGCGGCCCGGAGCCGGTCCATGCATGCTTCCCGGTCTTCCGTGGTGGTGGGCCAGCACTCCTGGGTCCACAGGAAGATGGGGTTGCAGCTGCCGAAGAGCTCACCCAGCACGCCGGCCAGGGCAAACACATCGGTGCGGTCGCAGACCCGGAAGTTCGTATCCTCCAGATACACCACCTCCGGGGCGGTGTTGCCCTGGGAGACGGCGCCGTGGATGGTGCCGTCTCCGCCGTCCCGGCAGAGGGAGGCGAAGTCGATGAGCCGGACCCGGAAGAAATCTGCCATGGGCTCGATCATCAGATTGGCCAGCTTGAAATCCCGGTGGCAGAGGACCCGGCTGGGATAGTGGAAGGAGGTGAGCTCCTCCAGCGCCTGGCAGCCCTGAAGCGCCAGATCCAGCTTTTCGTAGGGGCTCATCTGCTGGATGTAGGGCGCCGCGGGCAGATACACCGGCTCGATGATCAGGTATCTGCCGTTGGTGGGGAGACTGTTCTTCTGCAGTTCGTCAGCCAGCTGCTGGGCAGAATCACTCCGGCTGAGGACCTGGCGAAGGTGGTCCCCCTCAAATTCCGCCACGTCCCAGTACTGCCGGGCCTGGGGCGCGCCGGAGGGCTGGCTGACACCGGAATCCACGTTGATCTCCACCAGCATATATTCCCGGTCCGGGAAGATCAGGCTGGGACAGGGGTTCGCGCCCACAAAATTGCCTTTGTAAATGCGCTTGCCGAAATCATTCTGACCCGGGGCGGGGTAGATGCACTCACCCCGGAAGGTGTAGCTCTTGCTATTGCAGACATAGGAGATCTTTTCCAAGGTCATTCACTCCTTTTCTCTTTCTCTTTCTTTCCTTACGCGGAAACGTAGACCCTCGCCGCGATGAGGGTAAAGTTATCGGTGGCTCTGATATCGTCCTCTTTTCTCTTCAGCAGCTGCCGGACGAGCTGATCCATGGAATGGCAGTTGGCGGCCAGATCCAGTGTCAGCGGATCCATGTGCATATCCAGGGCGCCGTCGCTGCCCAGAAGCAGGATGCTCTGTGTGGGCAGGACCTGGGCGGCGATGGCGATGGAGTCTGTCGTGAAGGGCTTGTCCTGGGGACGGCGGTGGCCGATCCAGCCCTGGAGCCGGCTGGCATCCCGGGGGTCCTGAGAGGGCTTGCCGGAGCGCTCCAGCTCACCGGCCTTATTATGGCAGGTATAGAGCCGCTGGGCCTGCCACTGTCCCAGATCATCCGGGCTCAGCAGCCAGATGGGGCTGTCGCCCACGTTGGCGGTGTAGACCACGCCGTCGCAGATCACCGCCGCGGAGATGGTGGAGGCGCACAGGGGCTGGGCCTCCAGGACCCGGTGGGCGGAGAAGATCATCTCCCGCAGGATGGGGAATATGATCTTCTCATGGGCACTCTGGATCTCGTCGTAACTGTTGGCAGCATCCACCGCGTCGGAGAGCTCCGGCAGCCGGGCCAGAAGCTGGGCGGCACCGGAGCAGCCCACATGCATAGCCAGCCGGGCGGCTTCCCGGCCGTTGCTGTCGGAGGTGCCGTCGGCGCACAGGCCCATCCAAATGCCGCCGGTGGCACCGGGGCACTCCTGGAGGGTCAGCTGGAAGGCCTGGTCCTGATTTTCAGCCCGGCGATGGGGCGTGGAATAAATCGCGCTGTCGGTGATCGCAGTAATGGTGTGATTCATGCTTCATCTCTCCAGGTGGGTGTATGGTGCTCGGAATGATCAGCTTTGTTCTGGGAAAACAGGTCGCTGAACATCTGGCTCAGCCCTGTGAAAATACCGTAGCCGTCGCTCTTTTCGTTATAGATTTTTTCTTTGTTCCGGGGCAGGGGCCCTACATGGTCCAGCTCCAGCTCCTCGGCAAAGGCCTTCAGGCCGGGGCGCCAGCCGGGGAAGGGGGCCATGGCCCTGCGGATCAGTTCGCTGGGCTCCCGGATGGCCACACCCTCGTCGGCAAAGCCGCCGCTCAATACCTCGCAGGCCAGATAGCAGGCGGAGTAGACATCGGTGGTCACATCGGGCTTGCTGTCGTTGGGCACCTGGCCGGGGAAATTGCCGGAGAGGATCAGAGGCAGCAGCCGCACACTGACCTGGCCCCGGGGGGAGCGCAGCAGGAACACGGTATGGGGGCTGATGCAGCGCAGGGGCATGTACTCGTTCTCGGTAAAACGGCTCCGGTGGTTGATCAGGATCTGAACCAGCTGGGCAAGCATCCGGTCACCGGAGAGTACGGGGCCCTCACCGACACCGTGGACCATATCGTAGACGCAGACGGCATTTTTGTCGTCATAGGGCAGCTTAAAGGCAAAGACCCACTGGTCGTTGACCCGGAAAGCACGGTCAAAGGCCAGAAAACCAACGGAAGAATCGTCACAGAGGGTCTCATATTTTCCGCACAGGCCCTCAGCCTCCTTGTCGTCCATGCCGCTGACGGCGAAGCCCACCCGGTGCAGGCCGTTGGCATCGGTGTAGCGGAAGAGCTTGCCGCCGCCCAGCTTGATGGAGCTGCCGTTGATCTTCTCCTGCAGCTTGCTGTCCCCACCGGCGCTACCGTAGCGGACGGTGGAGGCGGATGTGCCGGCGCTTTTCTGACCGCCGGACTTTTTTCCGGGTTCATAGCTCTTTACGTCCTCGTCGCCGGTTACGGGGGGATTCTGGGGCTGCTTGATATCATCGATATCGTCATCCCAAACGATGTTTTTCATACGGATTTCCTCCTCTCAAATCTTTAGGAAAGTCCTCTCCCGGGGAGAAGACGCTTTATTTGTAGGGGTGCTTCAGGATCCAGTCCACATACTGCCGGTCCTCGGGCCAGCTGCTTCTGGGATAGAGCACGGCTTCATTGATATCCTGGAGCAGCCGGTTGACCTCCTCCAGGGTGCAGCCCATGGCAACGGCAATGTCGATGACGCCCTCCCGGGTGCACTTGTTCTGCTCCGCGTCCATATTGCCGGCGAAGAAGGAAGCCACGGTCCGCTCACTGAGGGCATAGCGGTCAAACTGGGCAATCCGCTCATAGAGCAGCTGGCTGTAGCGGCTGACGGACATGCCGGCGGGGCTGTATTTTTCCCGGAGGATGGTCCGGTTTCTGGTGTAGTCCTGGGCATGGACCCCGGCGAGAGCCTCCCGGCACCGATCGAGAAGTGCCAGGTCATCCCCGGTGGGGGAAAAGGGTTTGCGTGTCTTCGCGAAATTTGCCCGGTCCTTCAGGGCGGGCCGCCAGGTCAGGGGCAGATCGAACTGTGTCAGCACATCCTGCAGAAACAGCACCCAACTCCGGTCATCCCGGTGTCCGCCGGCGGTCTGCTCCGCGGCGTAGTCCAGCACAAGACGGATGACACAGTTGCGGCGGTTGATCTGCTCATTGTAGCTGTCCAGATACAGGCAGGGCTGACGAAGCATCATGAGGGTGTGGTCAGCTTCCCGGGCGGTGGGGATTTTGGGAGTCTCCAGGAAAATGTTCACCATCACGCCCTGGTAATTCTTCTTTTTCGCGCTGGGGGAGATCATATTGCTCAGCTCCGAGGGATACATGCCAATCCGGGGGGCCAGGCGGTTGTTGAATTCGCCCTGGCGGCGGGCACTGTCCACCTCTTCACTGATCTTTTCATAAAAAGGCATGAAGTGAATGGGCTCCGCGGCCTTGCGCCGTCCGTCCTGGTCAAGACCCGTGACCACCAGCCATTCCTGGCCGTTGTGCTTTACCACATCCACCCGCTTGTCCCGCCAGTGGCCATAGAGGCGGATGGTTTCGTCCTGATAGAAATTCACAAATTCCATAGAGGGCTTGGTTTTCGGGTTGTCCTGCATGTTTTCGACCTCCTCCCTTTTATCTGATCCTATTTTACTAAAAAGCCCCTCTGAATGCAAGCTTTGGGGTATACGGAGAAATGTTAATTGTGCGCGTTTCGGCCTTGCGCCCGGGGTGGTTTCGGGGTATAATCCTCTTAACCAAAGCAAGGGGGCACAAACATGGAGCAGTCGCTGCGTTACGGAAACATTGATATGGACACACTGCTGGAGACTCTGGACCAGATGCGTGACGAGCCGCCCCGGGCGGTGGATGTGCTGGATTTCCTGCTGGATTTTTTCCGGTATCTGGACCAGGAGGGGATCTGTCTGAGTATTGCCTATGAGGGCACCGGAAACAGCCGCTATGCCCGGCTGGCGGAAAATCTGGGCCGGCTTGCCTGCTGGGACCCGGAAAATCCCGCCAGCGAACTGTACCGGCAGCTGCTGAACCTGGTGCAGGAGGTGCTCTGTCCCGAATCGGTGCCGGATATGGAAGTCCACCAGCGGCTGGACCGGGCCCGGGAACTGCTGACCCTGCTGCAATTTTACCGGGAGTCCCAGCCCGAAGATTTTGAGCGGGCCCTGGAGCAGTATCTGAAGGAGACGGTGGAGAAAATCAAGGCGGACATGTGGCACCTGGAACCTCCGCCGGAGGTCCGGCAGAGACTGAAGTCCCTGGGCCGGGAGCTGGAGCACGCCAAAAATCAGCTCCGGCTGGAAAGGGCGAGAGTGGAACGGCTGAAGCAGGAGCTGGATATGGCACTGACAGAACTGAAAAAACGAGGATAATGTCAAAAAGGGAGGCCGCGGGCCTCCCTTTTTTGAACCCCATGGGATGATTTTGGAAATACAGAATGTCGAAATTCGTTGCAATATGCTTTCGGTTGGGGTAAAATAGCGTAACAAAGAAAAATGGGGGTGGTTTTTATGAAAACAGCAAAGCTGAAAGCGGCGGCGGTGATTCTGGCGGTTTCCCTCCTGGCGGGAGGCTGCGTGCTTCCGGAGACACCGGAGGAAAGCACCGCGGCGACGGTTGCTTCCGATCCTACGGAAACAACGGCGGTGGTGGAGACGGAACCGCCCCATAACTGGCAGACAGGCTATATATCCACATTGGATTTAGAAGCCGCCTATTGCGACGAGACAGGTGCGGTTCTGGGTACGCTCACCCGGGGCACCCGGGTAGAATATGAGACTGCCCCCGACGGGCGTCTGGCGGTCAATCTGGGCGACACCGTTGCCTATCTGCAGGAGGGGACGGCCGTCGTCGCGGATGCGTCGGATGCCGTTCCGGCGCACACTCTCTATGTCCGGTCCGCCGTGAATCTGCGGGATATGGACGGCAGACTCCTGCAGACCCTGGCGGAAAAAGGAATGGCAGTGGAAGTGACGGGCTGTGACTACCTGAAAGAGGACGGCCATGTGCACATGTACCGGGTCAGTCTGGGCGATGAAGAGGGCTATATTCTGCCCTGGTACCTGGAAAGCACGGAAGAAGCGGCCCTGGCCAATTACGACAACGGCCACTACGCCACCCACGCCGGCCGGGAAAACCGCTACGGTGGCGGCGGCGCGGCGGATCTGGACTATTTCCCCCGGGAAAAGGGCCCCATTGAGGGCAATGAGATGCCCCAGGAGTGCCGGACGCTCTATCTTGTGAACTGGCGTCTGGAGGAACTGGATGCCTATCTGGAAATTGCCAACAATAGCGGCATCAACGCCTTCGTGGTGGACATCGTGGACGGCGGGGCCATCGGCTACGCCGGAACCGTGATGCAGGAATACTGCCCCTCCGGCGCCGGGGCGGCGGGCAACACGGTGGAGGATTACCGGGCGGCGATCCAAAAAATCAAGGACGCGGGCTATTACGTCATCGGACGGATCACCACCTTCAACGATTCCTATTTTGTCCAGGATCACCCGGAATACGCCATCTCGGATGCGGCCGGAGCGCCCCTGAAACTGGCCGGCGCCTACTGGCCCAGCCCCTACAGCCGCAGTGTCTGGCAGTACAAGGTGGATCTGGCTGTGGAGGCGGTGGAGCTGATGGGCTTCAACGAGATCCAGTTTGACTATATGCGTTTTCCGGACAATACCCGCCGCTATGAAAAGGCCGGAAACATTGATTTCCGCAACACCTACGGGGAAACCAAGGCCCAGGCCATCCAGCGGTTTATCATGTATGCCGCGGATATTCTCCATGAGCACGGGGCCTATGTCAGTGCCGATGTCTACGGTGAGAGCGCCTACACCTACGTCACCGCCTACGGACAGTACTGGCCTGCGATCAGCAACGTGGCGGATGTAGTCAGCGGCATGCCCTACCCGGATCATTTCGGTGCCTCCGGCTCCTGGAAGCCCTGGGAGCATCCCTACGAGACTCTCTTCAGCTGGGGCCAGTGTGTGATGCAGCGGCAGGAAGAGACTGCCACACCGGCGGCGGTGCGGACCTGGATCCAGGCCTACAACGCCATCCGGGAGCCCTATACCAAATACGGTCCCAGCGAAGTTGCCGCCCAGATCCGGGGCCTGCGGGACGCCGGCTGCACCGGCGGCTATATGACCTGGAACGCGAATTCCTCCCTGGATAAATACAGCTATCTGATCCCCGCCTTCACTCCCCCGGAAGCGGACGAATAAACAGGAAAAGCACCCCGGAAGGGGTGCTTTTTTATGGTGCGTATAGTGGGACTCGAACCCACACACCGGGGCATAGGAACCTGGGAGGGATGCCGCCTCAGTGAAGGCTTTTGGGCTGTGGTATTTCTCTATTCTGTGATATATACAGCTGCCTTTTCAAACAGCTCCGTGCGGTTGGAAACTTCCAGTTTTTTATAGATATTCGCGGTGTGTTTTTTGATGGTGCTCTCTGTTACAAACAGCACCTGGGCAATATCCTTGCGCTTGCGCTTTTCAAAAATAAATTTCAGAACCTCCGCCTCTCTTTGAGTCAGGTCGCGGGTTTTGGTCCAGTGAGAAAAAATGCCTGCAATTTGCGCATCCGAAAAGGGTTGCTGACTGTCGGGCAAAAAAAGCAGTGTGTTTTGAGCAGAATCTTCCACCACATCCGCTTCCGCATAGGCCAGATCACTGGGATTTCCGGCAGGGTGGGCGTTTTCATAATCCTGCAAAATTCCATACAGCAGCAGGATGAGTCCCTCGGTCATCAGGTAGGAGATGGCGAGAAACTCAAATTTGCTACCGGTGATGTTTTCCACCAGCCACAGGGCAATGTTGCCCAGCAGAACAAGGGCAAGAAAGGCGGTATGCTTTGTGGATACCGCGGTCCGTTTGACTGCAGTATAGCAAATGATGCCGATGATCGCTCCAAAATACGAAAAAACAAAAAGCTTATATAGTCCGTGCAGGGGACCGTAGACCTTGACCAGGCGGGCAGCGCCCTCCACGATCTCGAAGGTTACTTCCTTATAGTAAATAGAGCAGTATCCTCCGCTGGTGGCGATCAGGAACATGATTGTGTTGAGAACGATCATAACAGCCGGCAGATACCTGGGACACCGGACATAGGAAAGCTGAAGGACCATCATCAGCAGGAAGAAGGGCAGGAATACATTGCCAAGATAGGCGATGGTATTTGCCAGAAGGGCTGCGGTCCGGGAGCGCGACAGCGACAATGCCAGATAGCCGGCATTGCTGATGGATACGAAGATGAACAGCAGCATCAGCCAGAGATCCCGCTTCCGGTCTATTCGGAAATATACTGCAAGCATCAGCAGAGAAACAGCAAATGCAATTCCGTAAAATAAAGACATTTCAGCACTCCTTGTCCGGTGTTATGAGTTCAATACCATTGCGCAGGCAGAAGGAATAAAACTTGCCCAGCAGGGCCAGCTGGGGCTTGCGGTCCTCCCGCTCCCAGCGGCTGACGGTGGCATAAGAGACCCCCATCCGCTCTGCAAGCTCTGTCTGACTCAGCTGCAGGACCATGCGTACATACTTGACCTGGTCCCTGAAAGCCATATTCCGAATATCCAGTCTGATACTGCCCATAAAGACTGCCTCTTTCTGATTTGTATAGCACAATATAGCATAATTTGAAGAATGTGTCAATCAAAAGGTTAACACTGTTAACATACTGCGGTGGTAGCCCGAAAAGTAGCCTGAAAAGTAGCCCTCCATAAGGGAAAAGTAGCCTGTTACCGGGCCCGGTTTTCCGGTATTCTATACTTGCAATCGTCTCTTGGAAAGGAGGTCAGTCGTGTTAAAAGCTATTACCAAACGTTTTACGGACAACTCCACACTAACACGTTTCGAGTTTGAGTTTTGCTGCGACTGCTGCGAAAAGCCGCTGCCGCCGGTTGTGATCGAGCCGCAGTTTCGGTTCAAAAAGAAGCTTTGGCTCACCCGTGACGAGCGGGAGGCCCGGGCGATCATCTACGCGAACGACCACAGCAGGGCCTACGAGCGGGCCAACAATGAGGTGCGCCATGAGCTGAACCGCTGCGAGGCCTGCGGCGAAATGGTCTGTGAGGATTGCACGGTGTACGGAAGCCTGGAAAGTGGAGGAATCTGCTGTAAGCGCTGTGCCGAAAAACGGAAAATCAATAGGAAAAAGGAGAATCACAATGGGACTGTTTAGTAAGGAAGTATGTGCTTTTTGCGGTACGGAAGTGGGTGCGCTGAAGCGCTCCAAGCTGGCAACCAAGGAGTTCATCTGCAATGACTGCAAGCGCAAGACCAATTATTTCGCAAGAATGAGCTACACCTCCCGGGATGCCGCCCAGGCCATGATGGAAAATCTGGGTCAGGAGGCAGCGGACTTTGAGGCCAGCTTCGATGCTGCCGAGGGCCGTTTCGCCCGGGCCGAGCGGAGCTTCAACACCTGGGACCTGGGCAGCAAGCGGGTCCACTACCGCTGCAATACCACCCTGGGCGCCTTCCAGCTGAAGCTGAACGACATGAGCAGCTACGAGCATATTCCTGTGCTCTGGTTCGATACCATGCTGCCCTATGAGTTCAGGGGCGAGGGCGATGAATTCTTCACCCGCCGCAATGAGGTGATGGACCAGAACGCCCAGTATGTCAAGGTGGAGCAATCCAAAGGTGAGGACGGCAAGGTGAACCACTGTCTGCTGACCATCCCCTATGATGATGCCTGCATCCGGGAGATCCGCATCGAGTCCGGCGTGTCCCGCCAGGAGGAGATCGCTGCATTCCACGACCTGGCCGACCGGATCAATAGCGACCGCCGGGCCTGGTTGGGCAAGGCCATGTTTGACCTGGACCGGAAGAACCGTATGCAGGTGCGCAACCTGGGTGATACCGCCGCCGCTGCCATCAAGGCCGCCGTCAAGGGCGAAAGTGTGGAAGAGGTCATCAAGGAAGGCATCGAAACAGCCAACGCCATCGAGGAAGGCAAGGTCAAGCAGAGCTTCTGGGGCAAGCTGTTCAAGAAGTAAGATACTTAGGAGGAAATGAAAATGAAGAAGTTATTGGCGATTCTTCTTGTCGCTGCCATGCTGCTGAGTCTGGTAGCCTGCGGTAAAAAAGAAGCTGAACCTGCTGCTACCGAGGCACCGGAAGATGGCAATAATCCGCTGGCTGTGGAATCCACACCTGTGGAGGAGGAACCGGATCCCTGGAGCTACCAATTTACCCAGTACGGAAATGTCCGAATCAAAATCGTCGGTGCGGAAGCCACCCAGAATGACTGGGGCGAGGATCTGCTGCGTATCTTCTACGACTACACTAATACCGATGATACTGCCAACGGTCATTGTCCTCATACAGCGCTGAACTTTCTCAGCATCACCCAGGATGGCAAAGAATGTATAACTTACGATTTCCGGGCCGACGATGAAACCGCACTCCCGGAGGATCTGAACCATGAAAATTATGTCCAGCCGGGCTGCACCAACCGGAATACCATCAACATCTTGTGGGATCCCAACGGCGGCATTGTGAAGGTATCCTGCTACATCATGATCGGTGGCTGGATGTACAACGAAAATGATATTAAGCTCTTTGAATTTGAGATCGATCCCGATAATCTCATGGGCGCACCGGAACCCTTTGTTCTGCCTGCTATCACCGATCCCACCTATACTTCCGGCATGTCTGCCTCCGGCAAGTATGATTACCCCCTGGACAGTGAGATTTCCATCGACGGCATCGAACTGACCAAGGATTACGACGGTAAGGATGTTCTTAGAGTCAAGATGACCGTTACCAACAACGGTGACGAGGCATTGTATCCTTCGCTGATCTGCAAAACAGAACTGTATCAGGACGGTGTCAGCCTGCCTTGGGTCAATGCCACCTGGGATATGGATTCCGATATGGTTACCGATGGGGATATCGCCTATGAAGAGGATCTGTACCCCGGTGAAACCGTGGAATGCAGCGCCTTGTTCTATCCCCGCAACCAAAATCCTGTGGAAGCGGTTATCGAGAATGTGAACGCTGAGCTGCGTTTGGGCGCCCGCTTTGATGTGAAGGCTCTGCTTGAAGCAGCTGCCGCAGCAGATCAGGCTGCCGCAGAAGCCGCCACAGCAGCGGAAGCCGCAGCGAGAAAGGCTCTGGTTGGAACCTGGCTGCAGCGTGACAGCGACTGGGAGGATACTTATATCTTCAATGCAGACGGCAGCGGCATACTGATCAGCGGCCCCGAGTATCCCTTTACCTACACTGTCAAGGGTGATATTCTCACTCTGACCTATGATGAGGACGACGAGGAAGAATTCACCATCTCTGTAGACGGCGATCTGCTGATCATGATCGACAAGTGGGGCGATGAGCTGCTGCTGGATAAGCAAGCAGAAGAGGCATCCGAACCGGAGAATGACCAGACCGAGGCCACGGAGCCTGCCGAAGTGAAAATCGTTCTGGCTGATTTCCTCATCGGCACCTGGGAAGATCAGGAAACCGAATACAAGGAAACCTTTACCTTCTATGAGGACGGTACCGGTCTGTACACCTTTGTCGATGGCGGATTTTGGGAGTACACCTTCACCTATGTCGTCTGCGAAGATGACTCTGTGGACATTTACTTTGACGACGGTGACGTAGCCGGCTTCTGGGTCACCATTCAGGATGAGAACACCATACTGATCACCAACTCCGCCGTAACCGATATGCCCCTTGTCCGCAAGTAAGAAGTAGTCTCCGTAAGGGGGTGAAAGGGCGCAGTGTCCCTTCGCCCTCTCGCCTGTGGAAAGGAAACCTTATGAAAAGAACCATTTATTTGCTGCTTGCCCTCTGCCTGCTCCTGAGCCTGGCTGCCTGCCGGAAGGAGCCGGCAACGGAAAGCACAGCGCCTGCGCAGGCCCAGTGTCCCACGCAGACGCAGCTGTCCACGGAGGCTACGGCACCTGCGGAAACCCAGGTGCCCACGGAAGCCACAGAACCCCGGAAGGACGAGGACACGATCCGGCTGCTGACTGCGGAAAAGGCCCTGCATACCTATTATGAATGGGCAGACGAGCTGCCCTTTGCCCTGGTCCGCAGCGAGCATTCCACCGTGACCCTGGGCGGTGAGGATGCCGAAGCCTATCCCGAAATGGCCCAGGTGCTCAGCCAAATCGCCGTCATGCAGGAAAACGCCATGCTGGAGGAATTTGATAACCTGGTCAGCTTTGCCCGGGAGGATCTGAGCCGGTCCGGCGAGAGCTTTGCAACCTACGTATCCACCCTGGATGTGCAGGTGCGCCGGGCGGACAGCCTGGTCATCAGCCTGCTGTCCGATTCCTATTCCCATTACGGCCAGATACAGTATTATCGGGTTTTTCACGGCAGCAATTATGATACCCTGACCGGACGGAAGATCCTGCTCAATGAGGTGGTGGACGTGAACAACTACCTGGCCCTGGCGGTGGAGAAAGAACTGCTGGAACAGATGTACGCCGAGGCATTCTACTCCGAATATGCCGTCCAGAACTACTTCGCCGACACCCCCTACGACGACTTCAGCTGGACCCTGGACTATACCGGCGTGACCTTCTACTTCACCCCCGGCCAGTTCTGCGAAGGCGGCGCCATGGCTGCAACGGTCACCTTCGCCGAGTATCCGGAGCTGTTCAACCCGAAGTATACGGATGTGCCTGGGCAGTACGCCGTGGAAATGCCCCTGGATATCTCTTATTTCGCGGATCTGGACGGGGACGGCCGGCAGGAGGCCATCTCCGTGTCCGGCTGCTATGACAACGAACGGGGCTGCTATCTGGATTTCGGTGTCTACACAAATCGGGACGGCTGCTGGTATGAAGAATGCTATGCCCACGAGCTCCACCCTTACTATGTGAAAGCCGCGGACGGACAGTATCTGTACCTGTTCTTTGAAGACTTTGATGAGGGCGTACGGGATATGCGGCTGATGGTTCTGCGACTGAACGCCGACGGCAGCGTTACAAAGTCCGGCGAGATTAATGTCAGCCCCTCCTGGGTCGCCGATAACCGGTTTCTTGTGCCAACGAATCCCGGAGAAATGATGCTGGACGATACGGACAGCGGTGCCGGAAGCATAGCGTTTTCCGTCGGAAACGAAGGAATCCCGGTTCAATAAGAAAAGCACCCCGGAAGGGGTGCTTTTTTGCTGGTGCGGGCAACTTCGACTCGATAAAACCAAGGAGTGGCACCGTCGAGCCGGTGCCAGCGGCGCTCATTCGCGCCGCATTGAAATCGTTCAAGCCCTGTTATCTCTTTACCAATAAAAAAGGAGGCCTCTGGCCTCCTTTTTTGGTGCGGGCAACAGGACTCGAACCTGCACGCTCACGCAGTGGAACCTAAGGGTGATGTCACCACAGTGAAGGTTTTGAGCTGCGCTAAAAGGAAGTAAGGACGATAAGCCTGATTGCCTGAAAAAGAGTTCATCCCCGGTCATTTCTGACCGGGGATGTTTCTGTTCGGAATATGGGGTTGCGCGGCCTGTGCAGATCATTCAGGAATTGGGATAGGCCTCCGCTTCGGTGTATCCGGCGAAGGTGTACTTGATCCATTCGCCGTTTTCGTTCATCTTGACAAAGATATGCCCGTGGGTCTCCACTTCCATCCAGTCTACGATCACCCGCACATATTCCCCGGGCAGGTCGCCGTCCAGCTCGTTGGAAATCGGTGGGTAATAGACCACAAATTCCATGGGCAGATCCATATAGCCGGACATGGCCTTCTCAAAATCCGCCCAGCCCCGGGTGCCGGAATCCCAGATGCCCTCCATGAAGATCAGAGAATTGCTGTCCTTCTGGTCGAAGCAGACAAATCTTCCATCCTCGCTGTTCCAGTAGCCCCTCAGCCAACTCCAGAATTTCTGCATCTCGGCAAAGCTGGCATAGATGACCTGATTGGTGGCGTCGTAGGCATCGTCGTAGCTGTAGCCGGAAAAGGTATAGTATTCAAAATCGCTGCTTTCCGGGGTTTCCATGCAGACGATGCCCTTGTGCAGTTCATCGGTTTGCAGGGCGATGGTATACTCCAGAGGACACAGATCCTGCTCGTCCGCCGCGTTTTCCTCATTGGGCGGATACACCAGTGTCAGTACATAGCGATCCCCGCCAAGAGCTTCCACATTGGTGACGGAAGCGGGGGCCCGGTTATAGGGCACAGGATTGTCCCAAAAACCGCATAAAAACGCGGGACCTTCGTCGTTGTAGGTAAAGTAGACGAACCGGTCAGAGCCGCAGGTATAGCATCCGGCCAGTTTGTCCCACAGGGCATCCGCCGTGACAGCTTCTCCGGGGGCTTCCGTGGAGCCGGTGGTTTCCGTGGGTGTCTGCTCCGCCGGGAGGGTGGTTCCTTCCGTGGCGGTGGTCTCCTTGCCGTTCAGGTTGATGTTGATGGTGATGCCGTCACAGGCGCTCAAAGACATGGCAAGCAGAATGGCTGCCAGCGCAAATGCGATTCGTTTCATAGTTTGCCTCCTGCTCAGGGCTGGTCGGAGTCTTCCATACCCTCAAACATTTCCATCATTTCCGGGTCGGTCATAGCTTCCTGCATTTCCTCAAATTCTGCCTGGACATCCGGGGGGAGCTCATCCAGGAAGTCTGTGAACTCCACTCCCTCGGCATCTCCGCCGTTGGTGAAGATGATGGAATTGGAGAAGCCGGAATAGGGCTCGTCAACGCCGGTGTCCATGGGGTCGGCGGGGTCTTCTGGGTCTGCGGATAGGTAGGCGGAAAAGTCGCCGCTTTCCAGTATGGCCAGCAGCTCCTCTTCGGAGTGGTAATCGCCGAAGGGGGTGTCCTGAAGCTCCTGGGGCTGGGTCTCGGTGTTTTCGGTAGCCTGCTTACCAGGATGATTGGGAGTTGTGGATGCGCCGGGGGTGTTGCTACCGCCGCAGGCTGTCAGGGACATAAGCAGCGCAAGGGTCAGAAGTAATGCGATATACTTTTTCATCGTCTTTCCCTCCTTAGTCCACACCGGAGATGGTGATGGAGCAGCCGCCCTTCAGTTCCTCGTAAACCGTATTGTCCACCGCCACGGTGGAGCTGACCATGCCGCCTCCGCTGTTGTCTATGGTCTCAGAAATGAACGGGCCGTTCACACTGACGATCACCGTGTTGGTATAGTTGTACATATCGATCATCAGGCCCTCGTTGCCCCCGGTGGGTTCTCCGTGGAACCAGAAGGTAATATTGCAGTCGCCGGAGACGGTTACGCCGCCCTGACTGACATGCGCATGGCCGTTGGACCAGTAAGGGCCTTCCAAACCGCCATAGATGGGATGGCTGATCCAGATATAGGACAGGTCCTCAAAGCCTGCCAGGCTGAATTCCTTCTCCACCTGGCCGTTTTTGGCATCGCCATAGCCAAGTTGGATGGAGAAATTACCGTTTCGCAGCTGCCGCTTCATGGTGCTGCCCGTTGTATACTGATCGGAAAACCTAAAGTATGCAGACAGGGCAGAGAAGACGGAACTGGACTTCAGCGCGATGCTGTTCATAAACTGCTGGTCAAAAGGCTTCATATCGTGATTCACATTGATCTGCACCACACCGGTGTAGATGCCGCCCCAGCCGTTGGGATCGATGGGGTCCGGGGTGGTCTGGGTCAGATCCACCGCCAGCTTCCAGATCTGGGGCACGTTGATGGAACCGAACAGGGTCTTGGTGGTGATGACCGTTTCGTTGCAGGTGAGCCGCCACTGGGCCTGCCCCAGCTCCCGCTCCCGGGCTTTGATCCGGGCATTGCACAGGGAGTAGAACTTCTCCAGCGCCAGGGCAGCGGCAAAGCTGCGCTGGGCATTTTCGTCGCTGGCCACATACTCCATGTACTCACGGGTGGCAACGGTGCCAACATTCTTGACCAGACTGAACAGCTCTTTATAGGTCTCGCCCACCACCTTGCCCAGGGCAAAGTCGATGAGCTTGTCGATGGCCATGTCCTTCAGCTTTTTCAGCACACTTTCGCCGGTGAGCTTGGAAAGATCGAAGGTGGCATCGCCGGAGAGGATCTTGCTTAAGTCCTCGGCGTTGTCCACACCGCAGGCCGCCAGCATCAGCTCCACCAGCACCCGGGGCGGCACTTCCCGGCTCTCGTCATACTTCAGTGCCTTACCCTCAATGGCGTGGAGGGTCTGCAGCTCTTCCGAGGTGATATTGTAGCTGGTCATAAACTCCCGGATAATACCGTCTACTTCCTCGTCTTCCAGCCGGTTGCCGTTGGAGAGCTTGCCGGTGAATTCATGGCTGCCGATCTTGAATTTCACTTCCTGATCCAGGATGGTGTTGTATTCAATACGGGTGTAGTCCACCCCGGGGATGTCACCCACATAGGCACCGGCAGGGATGGGCAGGATCGCCGCCACCATGCACAGCACCAGCACAAGGCTTATGATTCGTTTTTTCACTTTTATCACTTTCCTTCCTGATTCTGAAAGGCGTGCTCATTCCAGAGTGATCCACCGCAGGTCCTCCGGACAGGTCACCAGCTCCATCCGGCTTAAATATTCATCCAGCGCGTCTCTTGCGCTGGTGGCAAGGGTCTTGATGGGGGCGTTTTGGGCTGCCTGCTCCTGACTGATGCCCAGAAGCTGCGCCATATTCATAAAATGGTAGGTTTGCAGTCCCACCCGGAACAGCCGGTCATCCGCAATGGGCGCGCCTGCGAAGGTAAGCTCTGTCACACGCCTTTCCCCCAGGGAGACCACTACCCGGAGA
>JAZQEP010000071.1:0-14706 GCA_045539075.1 Faecousia sp.
TTTTTTGATTCCCTTGGACAGGCGTTCCGTATTGGTTACAAACAGGTCATCGCCTACCAGCTGCACTTTGTTGCCGATGGCTTTCGTCAGCATGGCCCAGCCTTCCCAGTCGGTCTCACCCATGCCGTCCTCCAGGGAGATGATGGGATATTTCTTCACAAACCGCTGCCAGAGCTTTACCAGCTGCTGCCGGGAGAGAACTTTTCCTGCCTTGGGGAGCTTATAGGCATCCAGCTCCGCATTGTACCATTCCGAGGAAGCGGCATCGATAGCGATCATGAAATCCTCTCCGGGAATGTAGCCTGCCTTTTCGATGGCGGCAACGATCACAGTCAGAGCATCCTCGTCTTTTTTTAGCCAGGGAGCATAACCACCCTCGTCACCCACACCGCTGACCGGGATATTCCGTTCCTTAAGTACAACTTTCAGCGCGTGGAAAACCTCCGTGCTGCGGCGCAGGGCTTCCTTCCAGCTGGGGGCGGAAACGGGCATGATCATGAATTCCTGGATGTCCACATTGTTGGAGGCATGGGCACCGCCGTTGAGGATGTTCATCATGGGAACGGGAAGTGTCTTTGCATTGCTTCCGCCGATGTATCGGTACAGGCTTTGCCCCAGAGATGCCGCTGCTGCTTTGGCGCAGGCAAGGGAGACACCCAGAATGGCATTGGCACCGAGACGGCTTTTGTTGGGTGTGCCGTCCAGTTCAATCAAAGCCCGGTCAATGGCTGCCTGATCCAGTGCGTTTGCGCCGAGGAGGGCTTCGGCAATCTCGGTATTCACGTTATGTACGGCGTTGCTGACGCCCTTACCGAGATAGCGTCCGGGATCCCCGTCCCGGAGCTCGCAGGCTTCGTAAATACCGGTGGAGGCACCGGAGGGAACAGAGGCCCGTCCAATGGACCCGTCTGCCAGATGAACTTCTACTTCAACGGTGGGATTTCCTCTGGAGTCCAGAATTTCCCGGCCATGGATGTGAGTAATATGTTTCATAAGAACCCTTCTTTCTCTATAATCTTATATTTAGCATATTATATCGGAAAAAAATGGATATATTCCGTGATATAGTTACGGAGTAGATACCATATTTTAATTTTAGCACAAAAAACTGGAAATATAAAGAGGTATACGATTCAGGCAATGCGTGCAGCAGTAATTTCATGATCACAAATGCCGAATCTTGCGAACGATATAATGAAAGGCTTTGAAGCATGGCAGCTGTTTGTGTCTGAAAAGTGATAACTAAAGCAGGAAGATCTAAATGTAACAGCCCCTTGGAATGTTGCCGCCAGCCCGAGGGCGGCAACACCTTAATTGGGAGAAAATACAAACAAAGTAGGCCGATACCGTCTTGACAATTGATATCTAAAGTATACACTGCTAGCAGCCCCATCCCGGTTTGAGATGGGGCTGCAGTCATCAAGACGTTATTGTATCTGTGTGATTACCAGGTGCGCGGATACCGGGCGAGTTCCGCCGGCTAACGGGGTGATTGTCAGAGCGGCTGCGGTTCCTTCCGGATTTCGTACCGTCAGAACAGAGTTGATCACGGTTGTTTCCACGATCGCCATTCCCACAATTTGAGAGGTTCCTGTTGCGCGGCCTGCTACCGTGTATGCCAGATCTTCTCCGTTCAGCGTCAGAATCAGCTGTCCCGCTTCGGTCACACTTACCTGGAACAGTACCTGATAGGTGCCGATTTCCGCCAGATTGAAGGAGCTGGGACCGGAACGGGCAATGCCGGAGCCGCTGTTTGGACCATCCTGCGGGAAACTGACATCCGTACCGGGCGCTACGGTTGCAGCATTGTCGGGAGGCATCAGCGCAAAGAAATCTGCATAGTTCAACACCCCACCGGCCGGTCCCTGAGGACCGGTTTCACCAGCGGGACCCTGCGGACCAGCAGGACCGGTTTCACCTGCGGGTCCTTGAGGACCGGCAGGACCGGCTACACCTGCAGGACCCTGAGGACCAGCGGGACCGGTTTCACCAGCGGGACCCTGGGGACCAATAGGACCGGCTACACCAGCAGGACCTTGTGGGCCGGTAGCACCAGTTTCTCCGGCCGGACCCTGCGGACCCACAGGTCCTGCTTCGCCTGTAGGCCCCTGTGGACCAATTGGACCGGCAACGCCCATAGGACCTTGCGGACCAGCGGGCCCTGCGATACCGGCAGGTCCCTGAGGGCCAACGGGGCCGGTTTCGCCGACAGGACCCTGGGGACCCACGGGACCGGCAACGCCCATAGGACCTTGCGGACCTGCAGGACCAGCTACACCGGCGGGGCCTTGCGGTCCAACCGGACCTGGATCACCCACAGGACCCTGGGGACCTACGGGACCGGCGATACCTTCAGGGCCTTGCGGACCCGCCGGACCTCTGACTCCGGGAATGCCCTGGGGACCCGCCGGCCCTCTCGGACCTACAGGACCCTGTGGGCCAACGGGGCCCGGCGGACAATTCGTACAGCAGAAATTGCAAGCCCTATCCGGATAGCCATACGCTTTGGGATGGTGGCGTGTGCACGAATTATCATCGAATTGCGGCTCACATTTTCTGTCATCGAAGCCATTGTATCTGTTCATTAGAATCCCTCCTCATATTAATTTTGTACTTCATCTTATTCGCTGACGACATAATCTGACACATCAACTGTACGCCGGACAGTTCAAGTTGCTCTGTTATTACTCAATATCCATGTGAACATAGAGCGCGTCGATTGCATAAGCATACCGCACTTCCGGCTGCTGCTGTGCCCAGGCAAGCGTCTGCCTTGCGGATTTCCCCTCAACACCATATGTGAACCGGGATTTGCTGATGTTCCTGTATCTTCTACGTTAAGGTATGTGGAAACTCGTGAAGGAAATACGGGTATTCATTACATAAGTAAAAGGACATCCGGGTGGATGTCCTTTTTCTGTTTACGGCTGTGTGGGTTGTGCTGTTTCCGGGGGCTCCGTCGCCTCTGTCTCCTGGCTGGGCCGGATTACATGCTCTGCGCCCTGTTGGAAAACAAAATTGTAATAGTGTTCATTCAGAATATCCGCTGAGATGGCAAACTTGGTCTCCACGGAGCGGATCGAGTTTTCCAGATAATTGGCAGGAAGTGTATTCTCATCCACCAGGTAGCGAACTTCACCGGTGTTTGTATTGAACCATACCTTGTCCGTGTAGAAACTCTTGTCGATACGGATAGCTATGTGCTGGCTGTCGGAGAGAATGTCAGTGCCGGCCAGCAGCCGGGAATCGTACTCAAATCCCCACAGGTTGAGAATCGTGGGCAGAATGTCGATATTGCAGCAGTATTCATCTACCACAATGGCCTCATCCATGCCGCCCACCCAGAAGATGGCGGAGGACTTGTAGCGGGAGAAATCATCCTGGGGCTCGGTCATCAGTTCATCGAACTGCTCGTTGGTCAAACCGTAGGGAAAGTGGTCGCCCACCAGCACGATGGCGGTTCGGTCGGCGATCCCGGCCTCCTCCAGCTGCTCCAGCAGATATTTCATGGCGTTGTCCAGCTCCACGTGACAGCTGAGGTAGCATTTGGCTTCCTCACTGTAGGGCAGGTGGGCCACGGTATCATAGTTTTTCTTGGCCATGCCGTTGCTGCCGGTGTCGTAGGACATGTGCCCGGAGAAGGTCATGTAGTAGGCGCTGAAAATATCCTGTCCGATGTAGTCCGGAATGCTCTGCTCCATCATCTCCAGGTCCGAACTGGGCCAGGATTTTGCTGTGAAAGACATACCGGAGCCCCGGAATTTCATTTTATAGCCCAGATTCTTATGGCTGGCGCTGCGGCTGTAGTAGTCGCCGGTGTTGTTGTGATAGCCATAGGACTGGACACCGTAGGCCTCCTGGAAGGCGTTGCCCAGGCAGAAGGGGAGGTAATTGACGCGGGAGGCCAGGAAGCTGTTGCCTGCCTTATCCCGGGAGGTGTCCGGCAGCAGGCCCATACACAGGGCGTACTCGCCATCAATGGTGTTGTTGGGGAAAGAATTGTAGAAATTGGTGAAGACAAAGCCTTCGCCGGCCATTTTGCACAGGGTAGGTGTCACCTCCGGGTGCAGCGCGGCGGTGGAGAAGCTTTCCGCGCAGACAAGGATCAGATTGTACCCGCTGAGCATGCCGGTGTATGGATTCTTGTTGGTGCCCTTAAGGTTTCCGCAGTAGTCATTGATGGCCTGGATCTTCTCGTTCTTGGTCAGCTCATTGAGCTTGTCAAAATCGATGGAGAACACATTGTACTCGGGCTCTGTGGGCTGTGTAGCTTCGGTGGCCTCGGTGGCGGAAATGGTTTGCTCCGGTAATTGCTGCTGGGGAAGAGTTTGCTCGCTGGGCAGGGGAGCAGCTTCTGTCTCTTCCGGGATGTAATAGCCACCCTGCTGCTGATGGTCCTGGGATGTGCCGAAGAGATCCAACCGGAATGCGGTCAGAAGACCGAAGCGGCTGGTTGCCTGGCTGGGCGTCGTGGTGGGGCTGTGGTAAAAATAGTGGTTCGAAAAGTAATCTGTTCCCCCAAGCTCCAGGCAGCGGATGCATCCAAACTGCAGTGCCAGGGCCAAGAGGATCATTGCCACGCGCCAGAGTATACTGCTGGGGCCGGTTGCCCACTTCATGGGCTTGCGCAGGAGGATCAAAAGTGCCAGGGGGATCAGAAGGGCCAGAAGCCAGGGCAGATTGTTAACCATGGTCAGCAGGGTTTCCCGCCAGAAGGAGGTGATGGCCGCGCCGCCCATTTGCATCTGGGATACGGAATAGAGAGATCCAAAGGCAAAATAATAAACCATCTGGCTTCCGTAGAGTACCGTAGCCAGCACAGTTACAGCCAGATTGAATATAAAATGGGCCCTGCGGGGCAGGAAGGATGCAATCAGTGCCAGCGCACAGGCGAATACCAGATCAAAACCCAGTGCAAGACAGAAGGAAATATCCGGCGCGCCGAAGGCAGCAAGATGGAGCGTCAGCTCCAGACAGACCAGAAGAAAAAAGTAGCTGCCGAGGCTGGTGCAGAGATTGCGCAGGGGACGTTTCTTTTCGGAAAGCGGGACATTTTTTCTCAGATATTTGCCTGCTTTGCCGCGTTGTGTGGAATCCTGCAAGGGGAACCTCCTTTCCCCGGAACGGACCGGGAAACGATGATGGTACACGCAAAGTATACACAGCTATCATAAGGAGATCACGTCAATAAAGGGTGAATAAATTGTGAATATACGCAGGGACGGCAAGATATTCACGGTCTGATCTGCCGAAAAACGCTGAAAAGGCGCCGGCTGTGTGATATGGTGGAGAAAAAGGTAAGGGAAGGTAAGCTTATGCGGGACTATTTTCATGGATAGTACATCAAATGGCAGCAGGATTTTCCTGTAGTGGCGATGATTGCGCCCTATCATGTTCGCGACCGTTTCTCCCGGGCAAGCTATCGCCTGATGGACGGCGGCCGCAGGGTATTTGATTTTCAGTCTGATATGCCGTCTTTGAATATGAATACCCACAGTAAAACAGAAAAGTCTTGATTATTTCCGAAAAAACATTATAATGTATATGTCCGCAACAGAAATACAAATTAGGAAATGAGGAATGTACCTTGTTCAATAAACAAACCCTCAAGGAGTACGGTATCATCACCGTTGGCACCGCCATCATCGCGGCGGCTGTGTACTTTTTTATGATTCCCGGCAACTTGACTCCCGGCAGTGCCGCCGCTGTGGCGCTGCTGCTGAGCAATGTGATCCCCCTGCCCATTTCTGCCATTACCTTCATTCTGAATATGACCCTGCTGATCATCGGCTTCCTGCTGATCGGACCGGAGTTCGGCGCCAAGACCATCTATACCTCTATTCTGATGCCTGCCATCATGCGCATCTACGAGGTGGCAGTGCCCAATCTGGTGTCCATCAACCAGGATCCCCTGCTGGATATGCTGTGCTACGCGGTTGTGGTGAGCATCGGTCTTGCCATCGTATTCAACTGCAATGCTTCCTCCGGCGGCCTGGACATCGTGGCCAAGCTGATGAACAAATATCTACGGATGGATCTGGGCAAGGCAATGTCTGTCTCCGGTATGGCTGTCTGCGCCACGGCTCTGCTTTTCTATGATCTGAAAACTGTGATCATCAGTATCCTGGGTACTTATTTCTCAGGCATTGTGGTGGACTACATCATTTTCGGCATGAACATCAAGCGCCGTGTATGCATCCTGTCCGCCAAGCATGAGGATATTCTGAATTACATCCTCCACGACCTCCATTCCGGTGCCTCTCTCTATGAAGCCATCGGCGCCTACGACAAGTCAGTCCGTACCGAGATTGTCACCATCGTGGACAAGCAGGAATATTCCAAGCTGATGGATTACCTGCAGAAAACCGACCCCAAGGCCTTCGTCACGGTCTATTCCGTCAACGAGATCAGCTATGTTCCCAAAAATCTGAAGTGATTTCCTGGATCCCGGCACGGAAGTGCCGGGATTTTCTGCTTTACAAAAGGACGCAGTTTATGTATACTGATAAAAAAGGATCGAATCCGATCCGAAAATAATGGAGGAATCAATCATGGCAAACCGTTTCGTATCCAATCCCATTTCCTATCATGGCAAGGGCGCCATCCTGGAGATCCCCGGCATCGTCGCAGCCAAGGGCTTCAAGAAGGCATTCATCGCCACTGACCCTGATCTGCTGAAGTTTGGCGTGGTCAAGAAGGTCACTGACATTCTGGATGCCAATCACATGGCCTACGAGATCTACTCCGACATCAAGCCCAACCCCACCATTGAGAACGTCCAGTCCGGCGTGGCTGCCTACAAGGCTTCCGGCGCTGATTACATGATCGCTGTGGGCGGCGGTTCCTCCATGGACACCGGCAAGGCCATCGGCATCATCATCAACAACCCCGAGTTCGCTGACGTCCGCTCCCTGGAGGGCGTGGCTCCCACCAAGAACCCCACCGTCTACACCATCGCTGTGCCCACCACTGCCGGCACCGCAGCTGAGGCTACCATCAACTACGTCATCACCGACGTGGAGCGTAAGCGTAAGTTCGTCTGCGTGGACGTGAATGATATCCCCAACGTGGCTGTAGTCGATCCCGATATGATGGCTACCATGCCCAAGGGTCTGACTGCCTCCACCGGTATGGACGCCCTGACCCATGCCATCGAAGGCTACACCACCAAGGGCGCCTGGGCTCTGCCTGACTGCCTGAACCTGGAGGCCATCCGTCTCATCGCCAAGTCCCTGCGGGGCGCTGTCAACAACGATCCCGAGGGCCGTGAGGGCATGGCTCTGGGCCAGTTCGTCACCGGCATGGCCTTCTCCAACGTGGGTCTGGGCATCGCTCACTCCATCGCCCACACCCTGGGTGCCGTGTACGACACTCCCCACGGTGTTGCCTGCGCCATGATGCTGCCCATCGTCATGGAGTTCAACGCCGACGCCACCGGCGAGAAGCTGAAGGCTGTTGCCGAGGCCATGGGCGTTGACACCACCGGCATGTCCCAGGCTGAGTACCGCAAGGCCGCTGTGGATGCCGTCCGCCAGCTGTCCATTGATGTGGGCATCCCCACCAAGCTGGACAAGATCAAGGAAGAGGACCTGGAGTTCCTGGCTCAGTCCGCCTACGCTGACGCCTGCGCCCCCGGTAACCCCAAGGAAGCCTCCGTTGAGGATATGAAGGCTCTGATCCGCCAGCTGATGTAATGTAAACAAACCGATATCCCGGATGCGAAAAGCATCCGGGATATTTTTGTTGACTTATTCATTTATTCGCCCTATACTGAATGTATCACAGCCCCTGAGGGCAAAGAAAGGAGAAAAATAATATGATTGCACGTGAGGTCGTTTCCGGCTAACTGAATATGGGCGCAGGCAAAAACGCGGGGCGGAGGAGCCCTTTGTTGTCATGCGCGTTTAAGTAACCTTTCTCAATATGCTGTGATCCGCAGGAACAGCCGTCAGAAGGGCTGCTTTGCTGCGGTATTTTTGCGCCCATTTTCAGTTAGCAAAGTTGTCTGACATCTGAAAATGGAGGAAATAACATTGACTATTTACGATTACGGATATACAGGAGAACCATCCGGCACTGTGGCCCGAATCACGTCCGTTCACCGGGAGCGCTACGGCATCGCAGGTAGCTTTGGCGAAGGCTATGCCCGGCTGAAAACAAAGGAATATTATCAAGTGGGCGAAATATTCCCCACCGTGGGAGATTTCGTGACCATCGACTACATTGAAAACGGCGACAGCCGTATCATTTCCACACTGCCCCGGAAAACCGTTTTTACCCGCCGGGAACCGGGCCCCATCCCACGTGAGCAGGCTGTGGCAGCCAATTTTGATTATGTGTTCATCATGCAGTCGCTGAACCATAACTTCAATCCCAAGCGGCTGGAGCGGTATCTGACGCTGAGCTGGCAGTCCGGAGCCACGCCGGTGATATTGCTCACCAAGGCAGACCTGACTGAGGATTACTGGGACTATCTGACCCAGGTGGAGCGGGTGGCACCGGGGGTGAATACCCATGTGGTCAGCGCCCATACCGGCTTCGGTCTACCCAGGCTGGGTGCCTATTTGCAGCCGGGAAAGACGGTGGTGTTCCTGGGCTCCTCCGGCGTGGGCAAGTCCAGCCTGGTCAACGCTCTGGCAGGGGAGCAGGTTATGACAGTCAGCGCCATCCGGGAGGAGGACAGCCGGGGCCGCCACACCACCACCCACCGGCAGCTGATTCGTCTGAAAAGCGGCGTGATGATCATCGATACCCCCGGCATGCGGGAGCTGGGTATGTGGGAGGCTTCTGAGGGCTTAGGTGATGCCTTTGCCGATGTGGAAAAACACTTGGGAAAGTGCCGCTTTTCAGACTGCAAGCACAAAACGGAGCCCGGCTGTGCCATCAAAGCGGCAATCGATGCCGGAGAATTGGACATTCAGCGATGGGACAGCTACCGGAAGCTGAAAGAGGAAGATGTTGACCGGGATGAACTGCTCCGGCGGAAACAGGAATGGAGCAAGGGCGTGGCAAAATTTACAAAGCAGAGAAAGAAGGAAATCTGGTAATGAGAACGATTCAGTCTATGGAAGAAAAATACCTGCTGCCCGGTCTGGAACTGGTGGAGCAGGTCTTTGCGGATCACGAGAGCGTCGAGGAAGGAAAGCTTGTCCGAAGTCTGGTGGAGGAAATCCGCAGCAAGAAATATTATCTGCCGGAATTGGAACTGATCATGGTGGAGGAAGGGGAGGTCATCGGCTACGTCATGTTCTCCAGGTTCCATCTGGAAGGGAAGTACGAAGATGACCTGCTGATCCTGACCCCGGCGGCGGTGAAAACGGAGCTGCAGCGGCAGCATATCTCTAAAGCCCTCATCGAATACGGCTTTGAAAAGGCGCAGGAACTTGGCTACAAGGCTGTCATCGTGGAGGGAAATCCCATGAATTACCGCAGCCGGGGCTTTGTGACAGCTGCTGACTACGGCATTGTTCCCGGTCCGAAGCTGCATCTGCCGGCCATCGAGTGTCTGATGGTAAAAGAACTGGTTCCCGGCGCCCTGGAGCATATTCAGGGTACAGTAGACTATTCCATGTATGAAACGCTGAAGTAAAAAGAGCCGGACCCCTCTGGGTCCGGCTTTTTACAGGTAGAATTCTTGTGCATCATCCAGCCGCAGCAGCATGGGATTGCCGCCCGCCGCCGCCCCGGTGTCGATATCGATCCAGGTGTCGGTGCGCAGGGCCTTTCCGGCGTATTCCATACCGTACATCTGGGTGGGGGTGTGGCCGAAGATCACCGTGGCGTCGGGGAAATAACGGTCGGACAGAGAAGGCCGGTGCATCAGCAGCTCCTCCGGAGTATAGTCTGTGGTAGGCCTATGGGGGCTGAAATTGCCCAGTCCCGCATGGGTCAGTATGTAAGTCTTTCCCCCTGCCGCGACCACATCGTACAGCGGCGCGTCATCAAGATATTCCCAGATCCCTTCGGCCAGTCCGGGGTCCGCTTTCAGAAGCTTTTTCATGGCCTGGATAGTTCCGGTTCCACCGTTGTCCACCCAGGTCTGCATGAGCTTCAGGTTTTCCAGAGTCAGCTTCTCCAGAGATTCCTCCGTCACTTCCTCAAAAAGGAAACGGCAGGCGCACATCATGGCTTCGTGATTTCCCAGGATCAGCTGGGCATTGGGAAGCTGGGTCAGCCACAGCAGCAGATCAATGCCGTGGTCGCCCCGGTCGATGACATCACCCAGGACGAAGAGAAAATCCCCGTCTCCAAAGCCTGCTTTTTCAAGCAGACGCTCCATCACCTCTGGGTGTGCACCGTGGAGATCGGAAGTCACATAAATCATAAGCTGCCTCCTTATCTGATTGGAAGTATACTATACCCGGAAAAAGGAAAAGCGGCAAGAGGAAAGCCGCACAATGTGCGGCTTTTCTTAATCCAGTTCACTTAAGTCCAGAATGTCGCCATCCTCGCTGATCTGCTCCAGCACGCCGTCGCAGATGGTGTAGGCTTCGCCGAACAGGACTTCGCTTTCCTCGTCGATGCGCAGGTAGCTTCCGTCGGGCAGAGCGAAGAAACAGTTGTCCTCGGAGTCGGCGTAGGTAATGTCCTCAAAGAGTCGCTGGCCGTCCAGAATATTGTCCTTCACCTTCTGGTAGTGGGGGCAGATCTGGATGCCGGTCAGCCCCAGGCCGGGAACAAAGCGTTGGAAATCCGGGTCGCTTTCGCCCTCTTCCTCGGGCTGGACATAGACCGTGTCAGCGGAATTCATGGAGCCGGCGCTGATACCCATGATAACGCCGTCATATTCCCGCAGCAAGATATCCAGATCCAATTCCCGGAAGAATTCATTTTGAGTGGGCACATGGCCTCCGGCCAGGATGATCAGATCACTGCCCATGATCAGGTCGGCGGCAATATCTTCGCTCCACCGATCCAGAATCTCATAGCCGGAAAAATGAATGCCGGCTTCGGAAAAGGCGCAGAACATGGCAGCGCCGAATTCACAGGTGGCAGCCCGGTCGTCGGGGCTGGAGGCCACAAACAGGCAGCTGGGATTCTCCGGCAGATCCTCCCGGATCCGGTCGATGAAGTCATTCTGGGGGTTCAGGATGGCTCGTTCAGCACCGTCGATACAGGGGCTGCTGGTTAAGTAAACGATCATAAGACATCCTCCTTGTCGATTTTTGTCATTATAGACCTGCCGGAGTAAATTTGCAATAGGCCATGGCGTGAACAGTATGTAAATAATTCAAGAACTTTCCTGTAGCCGGTTGAAAAGAAAAGCAGGACATACTATAATCCCCCTAGAATGTAAAAGAGGGAGTACGAAAAGATGAAAATTAGCTGGAATACTTGTCTTAAGGTGGGTGTCAGTGTATTTGCGCTGTATCTGGCGGTGCGCTACTGGCAGACTGCGGCCAATCTGGTATCTGCGCTGCTGAGTGCGTCACTGCCACTGATCATTGGCGGCATGGTGGCGTATCTTGTGAATATTCTGATGTCTAACTATGAGCGCCGCTGGAAGGACAACCCAAGAAAACCGGGTCTTAACAAGCTGCGACGGCCTGTGTGTATGCTGCTGGCGTTTCTGACGCTGATTGCCATCGTGGTATTTGTGTGCATGCTGATCATCCCCCAGCTGGCAGACTGTGTCCGGGTCATTCTGGCCGAACTGCCGGGCTTTATGGTGGATGCTATTGATCTGGCGGAGCAGTGGAAGCTGTTCTCTCCGGAAGTGCTGTCCTCTCTGGAGGCCGTTGACTGGAATGCCCAGATCAGCAAACTGCTTGGCTTTGTTACCTCCGGTATCGGTGATGTGGTTGGGGTCGTTGTCAGTGCTGTGAGTTCCGTCTTCTCCTTCCTGGTGACTACGCTGCTGAGCTTGATTTTCGCCATCTACCTGCTCTCCGGGAAGGAAGAATTGGCAGAGCAGACAGACCGGCTGGCGAAGCGCTATCTGGGCAGCCGAATCTATGGAAAAATGACCTATGTCCTGGGGATCCTGGACGAATGCTTTCACAGCTATATTGTAGGTCAGTGCATTGAGGCGCTGATTCTGGGCGGCTTGTGCGCCCTGGGCATGATGATCCTGCGGCTTCCCTATGCTTTGATGGTGGGGGCGCTGGTGGCCTTTACCGCACTGATTCCTGTGGCAGGTGCCTATATCGGCGCGGGTGTGGGCGCGTTCATGATCCTGACGGTGGACCCGGTGAAAGCGCTGATCTTCCTGGTATTCCTGGTGATCCTGCAGCAGCTGGAGGGTAATCTGATCTACCCCAGGGTGGTTGGCTCCTCCATGGGCCTGCCGGGCATCTGGGTGCTGGCGGCGGTGACCATCGGCGGTGGACTGGCGGGCATCGTGGGTATGCTTCTGGGTGTTCCGCTGGCAGCGGTTCTGTACCGGATCGTCCGGGACGATGTGAGAAAGCATGAGAAGCTGATGGAAGAAGATCCCTCTGACGAAAATGCGTAAAGAACACCCGCACCGGGTTCGGTGCGGGTGTTTTTCATATCTTGGTGCCGGGGAAGTATTCCTCCACAAAGTCCACAGTCTCCACCTGGAAGGATTTGCCGTTGAGGTAGGCAAGGCTTCCCGCGTCGGTGGAAAAGTCGAAGGTAAGCTTGTAGGAGTACAGGGCCTGGTAATTCCGGTCAAAGCGCTTGTCCAGTTTGCCGTATTTGCCGTCGCCAAGCAAGGGGTGCCCCGCGTGGGCAAACTGGGCCCGGATCTGATGGGTGCGGCCGGTGATCAGCTCACACTCCACCAAGGTCAGACCGTTTTTCGCAGCGATGGTCTTGTAATTTGTCTGACAGGATTTGCTGCCTGTCTGAGGGGTGTCGGTGACGAAGACCCGGTTTTTCTTGGCATCCTTAAAGAGGTAGCCCTTCAAGGAGCCCTCACGGGGTCTGGGAGAGCCTTCCACAATGGCTAAGTATCGCTTGTCCATCTCACGGTCCTTGATTTTCTGATTCAATACCCGCAGAGCCTCCGCGGTCTTGGCTGCAATGACGATGCCGCCGGTGTTCCGGTCTATGCGGTTGCAGAGCGCCGGGGTAAAGGCATTCTCCTCCCGGGGCCGCCATTCCTTTTTCTGATAGAGATAGGACTGGATATGGTCGATGAGGGTGCGGCCGTATTCGGCACCGTCGTGGGGGTGGACCGCCAGGCCCGGCCGTTTGTCCACCAGGAGAATGTGCTCGTCTTCGTAGACAATGCTGAGCTTGGGATTTGTTACGGTCAGATAGGCATTTTCCTCCCGGGGCTTGTCGAAAAACTCGTCGTTGATGTAAAGCTGCAGAATATCTCCCGCCTGGAGACGTGTATCCCGCTCGATGCGCTTGCCGTTGCATTTGATCCGCTTCAGGCGGATGTACTTCTGGGCAAGGGACGCCGGAAGCAGGGGAACGGCCTTGGCCAGAAACCGATCTAAGCGCTGGCCCGCATCATTGGATCCAATGGTAAATTCTTTCATCAATAGCTCCCTGTGTTTTCTCCGAAATGCACGTTGATCTGCTCGGTAAATTCCAGTGCGGCGTTGTAACCCATTCGGCGCTGACGGTTGTTCATGGCAGCCACCTCAATGATCATGGCCAGGTTTCGGCCGGGGGTGATGGGAATGGTGTACATGGGCACTTTTACACCGAGGATCTCGGTGTAATGGTCCTCAAGACCGAGGCGGTCATAGTTTTCGTGGGTATTCCAGGGGACGATATTGACCACCAGATTGATTTCGTTGTCGCCCTTGATGGCGCCGATGCCGAAAAGCTTGGCAACGTTGATGATGCCGATACCGCGCAGCTCGATATAGTTGCGGATCAGCTCGGGAGAGGTTCCCACGATGGAGTTGGCGGAGACTTTCTTGATCTCCACCGCGTCGTCCGCGATGAGGCGGTGACCCCGCTTCACCAGCTCCAGTGCCGCTTCACTCTTACCGATACCGCTGTCGCCGGTGAGCAGAACGCCTTCGCCGTAGGCCTCCACCAGTACGCCGTGGCGCGAGATCCGGGGGGCAAGGGCATCCTTCAGGTAGGTGATGATGCCGGAGATGATGGCGCTGGTGCGCTCGCAGGTGCTGAGGATGGTGATGTTGTGCTTCCAGGCCATGGCCAGCAGCTCAGGGTCCGGTGCGAGACCCCGGGCGATGAGCATGGCGGGGAATTTGTAGGAAAACAGCCGGTCATAGATCCGGTTACGGACCTCCTCAGTCTGCTTTGCCATATAGCTGATCTCCACATTGCCCATGATCTGCAGGCGCATGGGCTCGTAATGGTCGAAAAATCCGGTCAGCTGAAGACCGGGACGGGCCACGTCCTCCACTGTCAGACGGATGGATTCATAGTCCGTGGACTGGTGGAGGATATTGAGATTGAATTCCGCCACCAGTTTGGTCAGAGGAACAGAATAGGTATCGATCAAAAGGAGCCACCTCGCATTCACAATTTCTGTTATTATACCTGTGACAAGGATGAATATCAATATAAAAATAAAAAACTTCAAAAAATTGAAAAAAAGTGCTTGCTTTTTGGAGGAAAGTCTGCTATCATAGTCAAGCGCCTGTGATAGGCGCACTATGATGATTTAAAAGAAGGAGGTGCAATGAAATGGCTAAGTGTGATTTTTGCGGCAAGGGCGTGACCTTCGGTATCAAGGTTTCCCACTCCCACAGACGTTCCAACCGTGCATGGAAGCCCAACGTCAAGCGCGTCAAGGCTGTCGTTAACGGT
>JAZQEP010000072.1:0-40708 GCA_045539075.1 Faecousia sp.
AACGGAGGACTTACGACGGCCGGTGCCGTAAAAATACTTCTTCTTGCTCTCGTACATTCTAAGTTACCTCCAAATTACAGGGTCCATGCTTCGGGCTTCTGAGCAGCGTGGGGATGCTCGGCGCCCTTGTACAGGTGCAGACGGGTCATAGCGTGCTTGCCCAGGGTGTTCTTGGGCAGCATGCCCTTGACAGCCAGCTCCATAGCGTAGTCGGAGCGGGTCTCCATCATGGTGCGTGCCTTGGTTTCCTTCAGACCGCCGATCCAGCCGGAAACGCGGTAGTACTTCTTCTGATCCAGCTTCTTACCGGTCAGAATAGCCTTGTCGGTGTTGATGACGATAACGAAATCGCCGCAGTCAACGTTGGGAGTGAAGTCAGCCTTGTGCTTGCCGCGCAGCAGGTTAGCAGCGATGACAGCGGTACGGCCCAGGGGCTTGCCGGCAGCATCGATCACATACCACTTGCGCTCCAGGGTCTCCTTCTTCAGCAGAGTAGTGGACATTATGTGTTCCTCCAATTGGATTAAAATATTTTGACATTTTCATGCGTTTGAAGTACAATGTCCTCAAATCGCAGACGTAATGTCTTCAAATCGCTCGATTTTTATACCATACCAAAAAACAAAAGTCAATAGCAAAATTCGAAAAAATAATGAAATACGGAGCATACTCTCAAAAGCTCTTAAATCCTCTCGAATGCTCCTGTTTCCGCATATGCTATTTTTAAAATTTTTCGGAGGAATTTATCATTTATGCAGAAGCTTATGGGCCTGGTCCGCCGTTGCGTGGATGACTATGATATGATCCGGGAAGGGGACAGAATTGCGGTAGGTGTCTCCGGCGGAAAAGACAGTCTGGTGCTGCTGGTGCTGCTTGCCGGACTGAGAAAATACTTCAATAAGCCCTTCACCCTGGAGGCCATTACCATTGATATGGGGCTTGGGATGGATTATTCTCCCATTGAGAAACTGTGTGAGCAGTGGGATGTGCCCTATACCATCGTAAAGACCGAAATCGCACCCATCATCTTCGACCACCGGAAGGAGAAGAATCCCTGCTCCATGTGTGCCAAGATGCGCCGGGGCGCTTTGAACCAGGCGCTTCTCGACAAAGGCTTCAACAAGCTGGCCCTGGGTCACCACTACGATGACGCGGTGGAGACCTTTATGATGAATCTGTTGTTCGAAGGGCGCATCGGCTGCTTTCAGCCGGTGACCAATCTGGACCGGACCGGTATCATTCAGATCCGGCCCATGCTCTATATTCACGAACGGACGGTGGATCATTTTGCGGTCCGAAATCAGCTGCCCGTCATCGAAAACCGCTGCCCTGTGGATAAGACCACCAAGCGGGAAGAAGTCAAGCAGCTGGTGTACAGCCTCAGCAGCACATATCCTGATCTGAAGGAGCGGATCTTCGGCGCCATGCAGCGCTACCCCTTGCCGGAGTGGGAACCCCATGGGCGATATAAGCGGCCTACGGGGGATCAGTCGGAGCTGTAAACAATGACTTGAAACCGGCCGGAGCATATGGTAAAATGTGGAAAACTAAACATAGAAAGAGGTTGAGAATATGATCGGTTCCGCACTGAAAAAGCTGGCAAAGGAAAACGGTATGACCGTTTACGGCGGCGTGGCTTACGGTAGTCTGCAGGGCTTCGCCGCAACCCTCAGCGAGGGCAGCGGCTACAAGAAAATCGATTTCGCGGTGAATTTTCCAAATCCCGCCGGGCGTGTTGCGCTGACTGATTTGCTGAACGGCTGCAATCTGCGTAAGGATTACCGGGTGTTGAATCTGGCCATCGATGCCAAGTCCATCCAGGTCACCTTCCATGACACTGTGGGCACCATGAAAAAGATCCGCACGTTCCTGGACTGGTTCCTGCCCCTGCTGGAAAAGCATGGCGCCAGTCATGCGGATGTCTGCGCCGAGTGCGGCATGAGCATGGACAGCATCCATTGGGCACAGGTCAACGGTATCTGCTATCCTTTCCATGAAACCTGCGCCCAGCGGGTCCAGTCTGAGGTGGAGGCGGACAATACCCGCCGCAGTGAAGAGGACACCGGCAATTACCTTACCGGCACTGTGGGCGCTCTGGTGGGTGCCGTCATCGGTGCTGTGGTATGGGCACTGGTGCTGAATGCGGGTTATGTGGCATCTCTGGTGGGCCTGCTGATCGGCTGGCTGGCAGACAAGGGCTACAACCTGTGCAAGGGCAGGCAGGGCAAGGCAAAGGTGGTCATTCTGATCGTGGTGATCATCCTGGGTGTGGTGCTGGGTACTCTGGGTGCGGATGTGATGACCCTGGCCCAGATGATGGCCGAGGGACAGCTTCCCGGATTTACCTTTGGTGATATCCCTGTATTCATCCTGGCCCTTCTGGCTGAGGATGCCGAGTACCGCACGGCTACCATCTCCAATATGGGTATGGGCCTGCTGTTCGCGGCACTGGGCGTGTTCTTCATCCTGCGCCAGACCGCGAAGGAAGTGGCCGGAGGCCGGTTCCGTAAAATGAAGTAAATGAAAAACGGAGGGCGGAGATTCCGCCCTCCGTTTTTGTATGAAAATCCCGCCTTGTGGGTACAATGGACAATACAAGGAGGCGGTAAAATATGGTAAAGGGAGTTTCCAGACAGGTGATCGTGGTCCAGTCACCCGGTGAGCAGATCTTTGACCAGGCGATCTTCATTCTGAAGGAGGATGCGCTGGGAGAAGGCGTGACTGACGAGCATCTGCTGAAGGAAGCGAGGCAGATATTGAACGAGAGCAGAAACGGCGGGAAGCTGTGGGACAAGGGGCCTCTCTGGGCCTGCGGCGGCGCGGTTTTTACGGCGCTGCTGTGGCTGGCGGTGGCGCTGCTGTGACTTGCCAACCGGAGAAGATTGGTGTATAATAAAAGCATCGTTTACCATAGAAAGAGAGAATCTCCATGAGAATTGGCAATATAGAAGTAAACAACCCGGTGTTCTTAGGCCCTATGGCTGGCGTCACCGACTGGGCCTACCGTACCACCTGCGCAAAATTGGGGGCGGGTGTGACTGTGACGGAGATGGTGTCCTCCCGGGCACTGGTGTACCAGGATAAGAAATCCGTGAAGCTGCTGCGGAAAAATGAGGGCAGCATCTGCGGTGCTCAGATCTTTGGCAACGACCCGCAGATCATGGCCCAGGCGGCGCAGCTTGCTTTGGAGCACTCCGGCGCTGATTTTATCGACATCAATATGGGCTGTCCCATGCCTAAGATCGCCCAGTCCGGTGACGGCTGCGGCCTGATGCGCACCCCGGAACTGGCAGGGGATATTGTGGCAGCTGTCAAAAAGGCTGTGGACGTGCCGGTGACCATCAAGTGCCGCCTGGGTTGGGACAAGGGCAGCATCAACGTGCTGGACTTTACCAAACGGATGGAGGACAATGGCGCAGACCTGGTGACAGTCCATGGCAGGACCCGGGCCATGCTCTATTCCGGCAAGGCGGACTGGGATACCATCCGTAAAGTCAAGGAGCAGCTTTCCATCCCGGTCATCGCCAATGGCGACATCGTGGACGGCGCATCTGCCCTGCGGTGTCTGAAATGGACGGGAGCTGACGGCATCATGATCGGGCGGGCGGTCTTCGGCGATCCCTGGGTCTTTGAGGAGGTTCAGTATGCCCTCCGGGGTGAGGAATATCCCGGACGGCCTGCACTGAAGGACCGGATTGCCGTTGCCGTGGAGCAATTTCAGATGGCGGAGCAGGACCACGGTGAAAAAATAGCCTGTCTGGAAGCGAGAAAGCACTTCGCCTGGTACTTAAAGGGTGTCCGGAACGCAAGCTACTATAAAAAAGAGATCACTTCCCTTACCACCATGGAGGATATTTACCGGGTGGCGAGAGATGTGGTCCGGGACCTGGAATAATTTCCATCGATAAAATAAACGCCGCTTCATATCCTAACCAAACGAGGTGAGGGTATGAAGCGGTTTTTTGTGTTTTTATTGCTGATCCCACTTATGGCGTTTCCTGCCAGGGCAGAGACGATCAAATGGGTGGATTTCGGCGTGCCTTATGAGTCCTTAAAATATGCGCTGGATGTGGATATCGCAACCTTTGAACAGGAGAAGCATATCTCCTGGATCGATATCCTGGCCCTTGCAGGGTGCCGAACCGGGGGAGCGTGCGAATTGAAAGCGGTCAAACAGGCGGCGAAGGAGCTGAAAGGGGAGGCGTCTCCGGAGGAACTGCTGGGGTCACTCTATAAATATTACAACTATTATCATGATTCCTTTTCCGCCGCCCTCGGGGGGCTGGTGGGAAGCTACGCCATCGAGAAGGACGGTCAGTGGGTACCCGCCTACGGCCTGAAAGCCTTTTCACCCATTGCCGCCGGGTATGGCTTCTCCCACTGCGATGATTTCGGCGTGGGCCGATCCTTTGGCTTCAAGCGAAAGCACCTGGGACACGATATGATGGGCGCCCTGGGGACGCCAATCGTGGCGGTGGAGGGGGGCGTTGTGGAGGCTCTGGGATGGAACCGTTACGGCGGTTGGCGGATCGGCATCCGCTCCTTTGATGGAAAGCGGTACTATTACTACGCCCATCTGCAGAAGGACAGACCCTTTGCTCCGGGCCTTGCGGAGGGGGATATGGTCCAGGCAGGGGATCTGATCGGATTTATGGGCAGGACAGGCTATTCGGATAAGGAAAATGTCAACAATATTGAAACGGTTCACCTGCATTTTGGTATGCAGCTTATTTTCGATGAAAGCCAGAAAGAGTGTTTGTCCGAAATCTGGATCGATGTATATGATATTGTACTGCTGCTGAACGACCACCGCAGCAGCATTCGCAGGACGACTGATGGCTGGGAGCGGGTGTATCCGTATCAGGACCTGGACTGGGAGGAATTCTCTCCCATGAGCAGCTGATCGATCTGCTGCAGCACCGCTTCCCGCTGGTCGGGAAGCATGGCGGCGATGGTGTATTTGCCCAGAACTGTGGAGTCCACATACAGGCAGGGCAGCTTCGGATCCACCCGGGCGATGGTTTCCCGTTCCTCCCGAAGGATTTCTTCCCAGGTCAGCGGAGTGAATTCACCGTCCTGAACCATTTGCTCCAGGGGGGTGTTGGGCCAGATCTTCAAACCGATGCACCAAACGCTTAAAGGAGTGTGCCGGGAGATCAGAGAAGCGGTCTTGATGGCGTGTTCCCGGCTGAATGCTTTTCCGCCCAGTCCGGGGATGGCTGTTAAGTGATAGTGGATACCGCAGCGGTTCAGGGCGTTGAGAGCGTTTTCGATATCCTCGGCGGTTTCACCCTTTTCATGGAGCGCCAGAATGGTATTGCTGCCGCTTTCCAGACCGATGTGAAGGGCAAAGAGACCCGCCTGGGCCAAGGCTTTCAGTTCTTCGTCAGATTTTCGAAGCACGTCGTCGGCCCGGGCGTACATGCTCACTTCCTGTACGCAGGGCAGCCGCTTGCGCACCAGCTCCAGAATGGCCATCAGCTGACGAAAATGCAGGCAGAAGGGGTTGCAGCCCAGCAGATGCAGCTTGGGGTTGCCATCGATGACCAGCCGCAGCAGTTCGATTTTTTCCGCGATATCGTTCATGGAGAAAATTTTGAAATTGTCCCGGGGGAAGTCACAGAAGCGGCACTTACGATAGCTGCAGCCAACACTCACCTCCAGCAGGGCGCTGTGCTGCTCCAGAGGCGGGGGATAGATCTCCGGGGTGGAATAGAGCCGGGCGAAAATTTCTTCACGGGTCATAGGGCAGCTCCTTTCTTTTTTACATTCTGCGTATGGAGTTGAGAGGTGTTCATTTCTTGTGTCCGCACAAGAAACGAACCAAAGAAAGCGGCTGGGGGATGCGCTGACCGCAAAGTCTTTCGGTACTGCAATGGGGATCCGGCATGGGCAACCCGCCTTTGAGCCGCCCTCCCCCAGACCCCCACCCGGCCTCCGTCGGGGGCTGGTTACGAATCGGATTTGTAGCCGGGGGTGTCTGCGCCTGTCTGATGGCGCGGTTGTTCATCGTGTTATCTTCTTTCGTCAGTTCGACAAATTGGAATTTGTTTTACTTCAATTCGTAAGATGCAACCTTGTTCTTGCTATCTACATGAACAATAAGTGTTGCATCGTCATCAATTTTCCAAGTCAAAATAGTAGTTCCAACTGTCGTAGGGGTTTCTTCGTCTGGTTCGCCCCAAACGGTAATTAATTGGTTGCTGCGATAACCAACCAAAAATGACGCATCATCCATTTCGGAAACCATTGCGAGGGTGGGGATATTATCGGTATTTTTCTGCATTGAATAAGCAACACGCCAAGCAAAAATTGCACCTGCAATAACAGCAACAACAATCAGAGCAATCATCAATTTCTTCTTCATACAATCACACTCCTTTGTCAAATTCTTGTTTTCTGAACTTCTTTTTTATTGCATCAGTTACGACACTTATTGCAATCACTATAGCCAATAAGCCATATAATAAGGCAATTTCTTTCCAAGAGGAAATCCATTCGATATTCCAAAAGACAACACAGATAACTGCCAATACAATAACGGCAATTACATTATCTATAATTCTTTTCTTCATAAAGACAACCTCCTTGTCAAATTCAAGTTTATCTAACTATTGTTACTTTATCACAATTTGCCCCAATATACAAGAAAAGGCACAGCAGTATGATCTGCTGTGCCTCAAAGTTATACGGGATTCACTTCCAGAACGGTCAGGATATCCTCCCGGACCTGGAAGCGGATATCGAAGCCTGCGAAGGTCAGACCATAGACCCGGTCGGGCTTGCGCTGATAGCTGGGCCGGGGATCGTGGCTCAGAACGCCGATGGCGGCCTCCCGCTTATCCTGGGGCAGGATTTCCAGCAGGTGGGCAGGGAAGTCCACCTTCAGCAGAAACTCGCCAGCGGTGTCCGTAAAGCCGCCGGTGGCCTCCGGGTGGCTGTCGCCGTAGGGAATATAGGGCTTGATGTCGAAAATGGGGGTGCCGTCCATCAAGTCCGCGCCGCCCACATGGAGAACCGTGCCGAATTCCGCCGTATGTTCCACGCCCAGCAGCTTCACACTGGAAAGCCCCAGGTTATTGGGCCGGAAGGGGGAACGGGTGGCGAAAACACCCATACGGGTATTGCCGCCTAATCGGGGCGGGCGAACCGTGGGGGACCAGCCGGTGCGGACGGCTTCGGAAAACTGCCAGATGATCCACAGGTGGGAAAAATCCTCGATTCCCCGGAGGGCATCCGGGTTGCGGAACTCCGGCTCAAAGACGATGGTGCTCTTTAATTCTTCCACAAGGCCCGACTGCCTCGGGATGCCGAATTTTGTGGCAAAATCCGAGTGCATCCGGGCAATGACCTGAATATTCACATCCATGGAGATCTCCTCACTTTCTTACATCTAGCATATCATATTCTGTCAAGAAAAAACGCCCGCGAAATAGCTTCGCAGGCGTTCCTTTATGTAAAGATTACTCGTGGTCCTTCAGCCACTCCTTAACCTTGGTCTTAGCCAGGCGCAGGATGTCCTCGGTGGGGTAGATGGAAGTCTCGCCGCCGCCGACGTGCAGGAAGTACAGACCCTCGGGAGTCTGGTACAGGTCCTCTTCGTAGCCGTTGGGATCGCCCAGGTTGCCGAAGGAGTAGGCCTTGATCAGAGTAGCGGTCTCGGTATCGTACAGCTTCTTGCAAATGGTCTTCTGCATGAGTCACAAACCTCCTTTCCTAAGTTCATTTTTTATATGGGCTTATTATACACATTTGCGTAAGGAAATCAAGTACAAAAACGGCAAATATGGAACATTTATGAAAAGATTGGACGATGGACAAATTTTACTAACCGTAAAATCCACTTTTTGTTGTGAAAATGCACAAAGAAAAATGGATGAAGTATGAACAGCTTCCGTTATCTGGGAAAATAGCTTGCACAGTACCTGTTTGCATGATATCATTATCATGAGGTGATATGCGTGAAGGACTTTCCGATCTTTGATACGGAATATGGAATTGCCAGTTTGGTGCTGAAAGAGATTCCATACAAGGGTATTGCCTACATCATCCTGCGGGAAGTATGGGATGCGGAAAAGCTTCTGGATGAATGCGTGTCCTTCTGCCGGATGTGCGGGGCAGACACCATCTGCGCCGCCGGTCATGAGAATCTGGAACAGTATCCCCTCTATACTTCCGTTCTGGAGATGCGGGGCGAAGCAACCGTGAACCGGGCAGAGCTTAAAAATCTGTTTCCGGTGACGGAGGCAACGGCGGGAAAGTGGCGTGAGATCTATAATGAAAAAATGCGTCCCATTGACAACGCCGCCACGCTGACCGCCTTTGATGAAAAACGCATTGTGGAGTCCGGCGGGGCCTACTTCGTTCATGAGGAAGGCTGTTTGCTTGGCATCGGCTGGCTGGATGACACGGAACTCCTGGCAGTTGCCGCGGCGAAGCCCGGCACAGGTATGACGGTCATGAATACGCTGATGTCCCTGGTGGAAGGGGCACAGATGCGTCTGGAAGTGGCATCCTCCAATGAAAGAGCCATCCGGCTGTATGAAAAGCTGGGCTTCATTAAAACCAAAGAGGTCAGTCGGTGGTACAGGGTTAAGTAAGAGAGGTATTCTGATGTACATTCATAATGCGGTCATTGTAACAATTGTGGCCTTTGTCTGGCAGCTGCAGGTATGCTTCTCCGGTAAGGGCAGAAAGCGGGTATTACCTGTGGCAATCCTTGCCGGATGCGCTGCCGGACTTGCGGTCTTTGCATGGATCGGAAATGCACTTGGGATGGCCAGTGCGCCTTTTGGAGCTGCAATCTTTGCCATTTTGCTGATGATTCCCCTCAGCGGCGCCGCCCTGGCCTGGATGGTTTACGGCATCGTGCGGTTTGTACAAAACAGAAGAAAATAATTTGTAATGTAAAGAAAAAATACTTGACACCGCTATATGACTATGCTATAATGCCCGAGGTCAAGGGAAATGCCTTGACACGAGGAGGCTTTCATGGACGCGTTTGAACTGGTACTGCTGTTTGATACCTATGGCAGTATGCTCACTGGCAAGCAGCGCGACTGCTTTGACATGCGTCACAATCAGGACCTCTCCCTGGGAGAGATCGCGGAAATTATGGGTGTCAGCCGCCAGGCTGTGAACGATAACCTAAGCCGCACGGAAGCGCTCCTTCGTCGGATGGAAGAGAATATCGGATGTGTCAAACGGGATATGCTTCTGCGCAAGGCCCTGGAGGAATTCCGGGACATCGCGGCCCAACTTGACGCCTCTTCCGATCCGGCAGTCAATACTCAGGCAAAGCGCATCATTGCCGCGGTACAGTCACTTAAGGAGTAAACTATGGCATTTGAAGGCTTAACTGAAAAAATCAATAACACCTTCAAGAAGCTTCGCGGCAAAGGCCGTCTGAAGGAAGAAGATGTTAAGGACGCAATGCGCGAGATCCGCCTGGCCCTGCTGGAAGCGGACGTCAGCTACAAGGTCTGCAAGGACTTTACCAAGCTGGTCACCGCCCGGTGTGTGGATACCGAGGTTCTGGAATCTCTGACTCCTGCCCAGATGATCATCAAGATCGTCAACGAAGAGCTGACGAAGCTCATGGGCAGCGATACCAAGCACATTACCATCAATCCCAATGGTCCCACGGTTATTATGCTGGTGGGTCTGCAGGGCGCCGGTAAGACCACCAATGGCTCCAAGCTGGCCGGTCTTATGAAGCGCCAGGGCAGAAATCCCCTGCTGGTGGCCTGTGATATTTACCGTCCCGCCGCTATTCAGCAGTTGAAGGTCTGCGGCGAGAAGCTGGGCATCCCCGTCTTCGACCGGGGCACCCAGAATCCTGTGGAAACTGCCAAGGAGGCAGTCCTCTACGCCCGGCAGCATGGCCATGACATGGTGTTCCTGGATACCGCAGGCCGTCTGCACGTGGACGAGGCTCTGATGAACGAGCTGAAGAATATCAAGGAGACCGTGAAGCCCCAGGAGATCATGCTGGTCATCGACGCCATGACCGGTCAGGACGCTGTCAACGCAGCCCAGAGCTTCAACGAGTGGCTGGACATCGACTCCGTGATGCTGAGTAAACTGGACGGCGACGCCCGTGGCGGCGCGGCCCTGTCCGTCAAGGCCATCACCGGCAAGCCCATCAAGTTCGCCGGCATCGGTGAAAAGCTGGAGGACATCGAGCCCTTCCATCCCGACCGGATGGCAAGCCGGATCCTGGGCATGGGTGATATGCTGACCCTCATCGAGAAGGCTGAGAAGGCATTCGATGCCAAGAAGGCCCAGGAGATGGAGGAAAAGCTGAAGTCCAATAAGTTTACCATGCAGGACTTCTATGAGCAGATGCAGCAGCTGAAGAATATGGGCTCCATGGAGGAGCTGCTGGCTCAGATGCCCGGCGGTGCCAACTTAAAGGGCGTGAAAATGGACGAGAAGGCCATGGCCCACACCGAGGCCATCATCCTGTCCATGACTCCCAAGGAACGGGAAAATCCCGGCATCATCGGTGCGTCCCGGAAAAAGCGCATCGCTGCCGGCTGCGGACTGAAGGTCGAGGATGTGAACAAGCTTCTTAAATCCTTCGAGCAGATGCAGAAGATGATCAAGCAGTTCTCTTCTCCCGGCATGGGCAAGAAAATGAAGCGCATGAGCCGCATGGGCGGCTTCAAAGGCGGCTTCCCCTTTTAAATAGTTCGCTGAAAGCAATTCGCTTTGCGATATAGATTATTTTAGAATTTTTTGGAGGTGAAACTCATGGTTAAGATCAGACTGAGACGTATGGGTGCAAAGAAGGCTCCTTTCTACCGTATTGTTGTTGCTGACGCTCGCTCCCCCCGCGACGGCCGCTGCATCGAGGAGATCGGCACTTACAACCCCCTGGTCGAGTCCAACAACATCACTGTTGATGTGGAGAAGGCTCAGACCTGGATCAAGAACGGTGCACAGCCCACTGATACCGTTCGCGGCCTGCTGAAGAAGGCTGGCGTGCTGTAAGAGATCCCTTAAGGAGAATCATCACTATGAAAGAGCTTTTGCTGTATATGGCAAAAAATCTGGTGGATGATCCTGAGGCAGTTACCGTCACCGAAACCTCTGACGAGGACGGCAAGGTTCTGGAGCTGCATGTTGCTGAGGGCGACATGGGCAAGGTGATCGGCCGCCAGGGACGGATCGCGAAAGAGATCCGTACCATTATTAAGACTGTAGCCCAGCGCACTGGCGAAAAGGTCACGGTCGAAATCGTGGATTAATGGATGTGCGTGGCGGTAAGCCACGCATTTTCCTTTTGCCCGCAAGGCGGGCGGCTAATGCGTGCATGGTGCGCTGCGTTTCGTTACCCGTTCACTCTGCTCGGTAACGTTACTGTGTACGTTATCGAATCATTCAGGAGGAAAAGCTATGAAACTTGAATTTGTGGAAGCAGGCGAGATCGTCACCACCCATGGTGTGAAAGGCGAGATGAAGGTCCTGCCCTGGGTGGACAGCCCGGATGTTCTGTGCGAATTTGACCGCTGCCGGATCGGCGGCGTGGAATATGAGATCGAAAACTGCCGGATCCAGAAGACCTGCAACCTGCTTAAAGTGCGGGGCATCGACACCATGGAAGCTGCCCAGGCTATGCGTGGCAAGGTAGTCGAGCTGTACCGGGAGGATATCGACGATGAGGTGATCTTCGCCGCGGAGCTCATCGGCGTGGAGGTCTACGCTGCGGGCGAGAACATCGGTAAGATCGCGGAAGTGCTGGACTATCCCGGAAACTCCGTCTATGTGGTGAAGGGTAAGTACGAGTATATGATCCCTGCCGTGAAGGCATTCATTCTGAATACCGACATGGAAGCCAACCGGATGGAGGTCCGGCTCCTCGAGGGTATGCGCAGCGATGAGAATTGATATCATGACCCTGTTCCCGGAGACCCTGGGGGACGTGCTCAGCGAGTCCATCCTGGGCCGGGCCCAGGAGCGGGGCTTCATCCGCATCGAAGCCCACCAGATCCGGGACTACACTGCCAACAAGCAGAACCAGACTGATGACTACCCCTACGGCGGCGGCCGGGGCGCGGTGATGACCGCGGACCCTCTGTACCGCTGCTGGGAGGCCATCTGTGACGAGGCCGGCGGACCGGTTCACACCATCTATATGTCCCCCTGCGGCCATACCTTCAAACAGGCGGACGCCATCCGCTTAAGCAAGATAGACAATATCATTCTGGTCTGCGGCCACTACGAGGGCATCGACCAGCGGTTCATCGACGAGTGTGTGGATGAGGAGATCTCCCTGGGCGACTTTGTGCTGACCGGCGGTGAGATCGCCGCCATGGCGGTCACCGACGCCGTCTGCCGGATGGTCCCCGGCGTTCTGGCGGATCCCGAATGCTTCGAGGACGAGAGTCACTACAACGGTCTGCTGGAATACCCCCAGTACACCCGTCCCGCGGTCTGGCATGGCCGGGCCATTCCGGAGATCCTCACCTCCGGCAACCACGAAAAGGTCCGCCAGTGGCGCAGAAAGCAGTCCCTGCGCCGTACCCGGGAGCGCCGGCCGGATATGTACGAAAAGCTGGACCTGTCCAGTAAACAGGATAAGAAGCTGCTGAAGGAATTGGCAGAGGAAGATGCTGCCAATGCAGAATAAATTACACCCGCCGATTTTCGGCGGGTGTTTTGATTACATGGAAAGCTGGTTTTCCAGCGGATATTAGTCGTATACTTTGGCAGGGATCATAGGACGCTGGCAGGTGATCCGACCGGTTTGCCCCGACTCGGTTTCGTAGTCGAATACCAGCAGCTCACTGTCCTCAGACCAGTGGATGAAGGTGAAGGTCACCTCCTCAGTGGTGCCGCACTGCTCTTTGAGCATGGGAATCAGGTTATCGGACAGTCCGGGAATTTCCCAGGTGCCGCCCTGGGTCTCCTGAACGACGGTATCCAGAACCCGGATTTCCGGATTCCCTTCGCTATCTATGAGCATCAGCAGAAGATGGATGCTGTCCGGAGCCCAGTGGGGCTCGATGGTGTCCCACTGCGTCCAGTAGCGGTTGCCGCCCTTTACATTCCGGTCCAGGATGAACCGGATCAGGTATCCTTCACTTCTGGAGGAGAAGGAATCACGGTCTACCAGCTCTAGGATCACGTTTCCGTCCGGGGAGGGGTAGGAAGCTTCGATATCATACATCAAGCCGTAGGAATACAGGGTCTGCAAAATGTAGCAGACGGGAATCGCCAGGAGTAAAAGTGTTGCAATAAGGGTTTTTGCCGCGGTTTTCAGCCGGTCACGGCGAAGGGTCATTTGGATGATCTTCTTTTCCGAAACCGGGTTCTGTGCCCGGATATTGGGAAATTCCTGGTCACGATGGTCCCAGAGCTTCCGGCATTCCGGGCATCGGGATGCATGACCCTCGATGAATTCCTGGCTGTCTTGACTCAGCAGGTCGTCGGCATACAGGGGCATTAAGTCTTTCACAACATTGCATTCGTTCATCTTGGTTCCTCCATTCTCTTTAAAATGGCTTCTTTGATCCGGAAGTAGCTGACCCGGGCCCAGTTTTCCGTCTTTCCCAGGGCATCACCGATCTCCCGAAAGCTCATGCCCTGACGCCGCAGCAGGAAAACCTGGCGCTTTGACTCCTCCAGCTCATCCACGGCCTGCACAAGCAGCCGGAGTTTTTCCTTTCGGAGCAGGGCGTCCTCCGGGGAATCCGGGTCCGAGAGGATCACCTTTTCCAGGTCCGTCCGGCGGCTTTCCCGCTTCAGCTGATTCCGGTAGAGATTTCTGCCGATGGTACACAGCCAGGTAGATGCCCGGATGCGGTCATCGTAGCTGTCGATTTTCTGAATGGCCCGGAGAAAGGTCTCCGAGGTCAGGTCCTCTGCTGTGTGGATATCCTGACACAGGGAGAACAGGTAACAATAGACAATGCGATAATTGGTTTTATAGAATTGCTCGATATCCATTGCACCGCCTCCTCTGTATATTTCTATATATTATACAATCTAGATGTCCCTTCGTTACAAAAGACCTGTGTCAGGGAAGTTGCTTTTTTTCACGGAACAGAGTAAAATGGAGAAAACCAATGAGACGGAAGGTTGCTTATGTACAAAACTTGCCATACGGAGGAATCTGCCCGGCGACAGCGGGAGCTGGAACAGGGACTGCTGGATATGCTTCATAACCAGCCCTACGATAAAATCACTCTGACGGAGCTGTGCCGTCAGCTGAATATTCCCCGAAAGACCTTTTACCGCTATTTTCCCACCAAGGACGACTGCCTGGTGGCGCTGATCGATCATACGCTCTCAGACTGCAACGACCTGGCCCTGAAGGGGTGGACAGAGTCCCGGGAGCTGGATCAGACTGTGCAGCTTCGCTTTTTTCGGTTCTGGAGGGAACGCAGCGGTATTCTGGACGTAATTCGGGATAATGGCCTGCGTTATCTGCTGCTGGACCGTACCACTGTGATGATAGACCGGATGAAGGCAAATACGGATGCCCAGAGCTTTGCCAGGGATCAGGTGGAGTATTTCATCGGATACGGGCTGATGACCATGGTCCTGCGCTGGCACCACTATGGCTTCCGGAGCAGTCCGGAGGAGATGGCGGAGGTATTTGGAACGCTGCTTGGATCTGCGGATGTATCTTTGGACCGGTTGCTTTTATAACCAAATTTATTCTTCATAATTTATGAAGCCATGCCGCAATTTGGGGGTGTTTGATACTCCCTCCATTGCGGCATTTTTCGTATAATGGAGTCAGTTAATCTATAAATAAGGAGCAGTGAAATCTTATGGCAAAGTTTATTAAACTGGATCCTGCCCTGGCTAAGCAGCTGCGGGTCGTGGATGAGCGTCTGATGTCCTACAACGTGGAAATGACTGAGGTCACCGGCGGTACCTTCTGGAAGGCTTACACCCCCGGTCAGGTGGCAGGCACCGAACCCGTTCCGCCCCTGAATGGTCTGGCCGACATGGTCAAGCTCCAGGAGTGGTACGATCCCATCGATACCAAGAATGAGCGCCTCATCAACCTGGCTAAAGCCTTCGGTCCTGTGTGGGTCCGTGTCTCCGGCACCTGGGCCAACAAGACCTACTACAATTTCGACGGCAAGTACGCCCCCGGTGTGGTGCCCGAGGGTTTCCAGAACGTGCTGCAGAAGGAGCAGTGGCTGAGCCTGCTGGACTTCGTGAAAGCCGTTGGCGGCAAGCTGCTGATCTCCTTCGCCAACTGCCCCGGTATCCACGATGCCGAGACTCCCTGGTCCCCCTGGCAGGCCAAGCAGATCATGGACCTGTCCATTGCATACGGCGTCCCTGTCAGCGCTGTGGAATTTACCAATGAGCCCAACCTGATGAACACCTCCGGTTTCCCCAAGGGTTATACCGCTGCCCATTTCCGCCGGGACCAGGAGATCGCCAACGGCTGGGTCCGGGAAAACTATCCCGATGTGCTGCTGGTGGGTCCCAGTTCCACCGACTCCACCGTCATCGAGATGGGTCCCGGCGCCAAGGGCGGCGCCGGCATCGGCGATGCCATGCCCGACGCTGTGACTACCCACGACCTGATGGCAGAGTACAAGGTCCCCATGGACGTGTTCAGTTACCACTACTATAACGGCATTTCTGAGCGTCTGGAATCCGTCATGCCCGCCGGTCACTGGCAGGCAAGCCAGGCCCATACGGACGATTATCTGTCCATGGCAGGTCTGTGCGCCCGGAGCTACGCTCCCATCCGGGACAAGTATATGCCCGGTGCCCAGATGTGGGTCACCGAGTCCGGCGATGCCGGCGGCGGGGGCAATACCTGGGGATCCACCTATCTGGATGTGCTGCGCACTCTGAACGAGCTGGGTGATTTCGCCACCGTCACCGACGGTATCATCTTCCACAATACCCTGGCTTCCTCCGACTACGGCTTCCTGCAGCATGGTTCCTTCGAACCCCGTCCCAACTACTGGGCAGTTCTGCTGTGGCAGCAGCTGATGGGCAGCACCGTCTATGACGCCGGTGCGGAGGGCCATGTGTACTGCCACTCCCGGAAGGACGGCAAGGATGGCTTCGTTTATCTGATCGTCAACAATGATCTGGAAAATGCCATGAATGTGGAACTGCCCGGTGCGGCTGAAGTCTATGCCCTGGCTGGCCGCGACGGCATGAGAAGCTCCGTCATGACCCTCAACGGCAACGATCTGGTGGCCGGCCCCAAGGGCGAGCTGCCCGAACTGAAGGGTGTCCAGGCTTCCGGTGAGCTGGAGATTGCCCCCGGCAGCTGCGTGTTTATTGTTGTGTAAAAATCCGATTTGCATTCTCTCCTTACGCAAAGAGACCGTCCCTGTCCGGGGCGGTCTCTTTGCATCCCAATGTGGTATTGCAAGGCGGGGAAAAAACGGCTATAATCATATCATGCAAGTGAGTTACCCATGAAATAAAGGAGGCAAAGAAATGACCGATCTGGAAAAATTGAAGCAATGGATTGCCGAGAGCGAACGTATCGTCTTTTTCGGTGGCGCAGGTGTCAGTACAGAGAGCGGCATCCCGGATTTTCGCAGTGTGGACGGACTGTACCGGCAAAAATTTGAGTATCCCCCGGAGACGATCATCTCCCACAGCTTCTTCGAGCGGAATCCTGCCTATTTCTTCCGGTTCTACCGGGAGAAGATGATGCCCATGGGCTTTGAACCCAATGTGACCCACCATGTGCTGGCCCGGTGGGAAAAAGAGGGGAAGCTTCGGGCGGTGGTGACCCAGAATATTGACGGCCTGCACCAGAAGGCCGGATCCCGGGAGGTTTACGAGCTCCACGGTAGTCTGCTGCGCAACTACTGCCTGCGCTGCGGAAAGATCCACGGCCCGGAACTGATCCGGGATACGCCGGGGATTCCCCGGTGCGATTGCGGCGGCATGGTCCGGCCGGATATTGTGCTGTATGAAGAAAACCTTAATGAAGACACCATGGAAAAGAGCGTGGCGGCGATCCTGCGGGCGGATATGCTGATCGTGGCGGGCACCAGTCTGACGGTATACCCTGCGGCAGGACTGCTGCGTTATTACCGGGGAAAGCGGCTGGTGCTGATCAACCGGGACGCCACACCCTATGACGGCTATGCGGATCTGGTGTTCCATGAATCCCTGGGGGAGATTTTTTCACAGCTATGATCACATTGGAAAAGTATTTGCGCGATCCATGTGGTGCACTGTCCATTCCTTACTGGAAATGGCAGCGTACACAAGTGCCGAAAAATATGGAAATTGTGCATGAAAGAGATTATAAAGCCCAGGAAAATCATGAAGTACAGCGTTTTTTTCGGCTGAAGCATGATTTGCAAAACATTCCGAGGATAGAAATTGCTGGCCTGGAGATTAAGACAGCCAGGCCGGAGGATTATTCACTGATTGAATCTATAGTTCGCAGGTGTTATCCGGGAATTCGAATCGAGGAAGGTTGGCTGGAGAATATGGCACAACTGCCTGTCCATGTGCCGAACCTGTGGAGGATCAGCTATCTGAAGGGAATACCGGTGGGCTGTATACTGGCGGACGTTGATCCACAGGCAGGAGAGGGAATTTTGGAATGGGTTCAGGTGTTGCCGGAGTACAGAGAAAATGGTATCGGTCAGGCGATGGTATGCGAAGTATTGCACCAAATGGAGGCAAGTTTTGCAACAGTATCAGGCAACTTGGATAATGAAACACAGCCGGAGAAGCTGTACCGCAGCTGCGGATTTTCCGGGAATGATGTGTGGTATATTCTTCGTAAAAAATGAGAAAAATCCGGAAAGCGATCTGCTTTCCGGATTATTTTTATGCTTTTTTCTGGGATTTCCAGACCTGGACCAGACGGACAGTGGTGGAAGCCAGAAGAATGCCCACGGCCATGATGCCTGCAATGGCAGCGGTACGGATGCCGGTGGCGGCAAAGAGATCCATCTGCTTTCGCACTGCGTAATTCATGGTGTAGTACACACCGGCGCCGGGGAGCAGCGGGAAAATGGAGATGACCAGATAGGCAATGGCGGGTTTCTTGCGGACTCGGGCCATGATCTCGGCGAAGAATCCGGCGAAGAGGGCGGCCCAGAAATTGGCTGCGATCACATCATCGGTGAAGTGAATCACGATCAGATATACAGACCAGGTGAGAACACCGCCCAGGGAGCACAGAAAAATACCTGGCCCGTGGATATTAAAGAGAATGGCAAAGCCGATACAGCCGATGAAACAGGAAAAGTTCTGCATCCAGAAGTCATAGCTATGGGAATATATATCCGCCGGAGCGCCCCACAGGAAGGATGCCGCGTTCCAGGCCGCGGCGGTGCCCAGCGCCAGGGCTGCGGCGATCAGAAAGACCTGGACAATGCGGTTGACGCCGGAATTGGTGTCACCATAGATGATATCCCGCATGGCATTGGTGAAGAGCAGGCCGGGGACCAGGATCATCAGCGCGCCAATGATGACAGAGTCGGCGTTATGGGTAAGTCCCAGGGCACCGATTCCGTAGGCACACAGGGCCATAAGAAAAGAGGCGGCAATGGTTTTGAAGAACTGGTTGGCCTGGATGCCGTCCAGAAAACCCCCTACAATACCCACCAGCGCGCCGCAGATGCCGGACCAGAAAGCATCGAGCCAGCTGCCGCCGAAGAAGAGACCAAAACCGGCAGCGCCCAGAAAATTACCCAGAATGATCAGCAGGGGCGTATAGCTTTTCCGGTTTTCGCGGATATGTTCAAGCCACTGGCGGGCCAGGGAAGGCTCCGGCTTACGGTTGCAGATTGCCCGGCTCAGGGAACTGAACTGGTCCACGGAGTCCAGGTCGTTGCCGTGGTGACCGATGCGGCGCATACGGGTCATTGGCTTGCCCTCGGGAGTCTCGATGCTGACGGTCAGATTGTTGGGAATGGCAAAAACCTCTGCCCGGATCCCGTAGGTCTGGAGGACACGGCTGACGCTTTCCTCCACCCGGTAGGTTTCCGCGCCGGCCATGGCAAGCTCATAACCCAGATCCACAGAGGTGTCCAAAAGGGTATAATAATCCATAACATTCCTCGCTGTAGGGAGATATACTCAGTATATCACGGATGGGTAAAAACACAAGAAAGAAATCGCCGGGTGAACCCGGCGATTTCCGATGATTCCTTTACTTTTTCAGGAAAAGCACACCCAGGGTTCCGGGGCCGCAGTGGCAGGAAATGGTGCAGCCGGCAACCGTCTCATGAACGGCAGAGAAAGGCTCACAGCTCTTGACAGCGTCCAGTACGGCACTGTAGCAATCGTCACTGACCTTGGTCTGGGTGATGAAGAGGGTATCCCGGTCGATATCCTCACGGCCTGCCAGCCGGTCCTTGACATAAGATGCCAGGCACTTGGCGTAGTTGCCCCGGTACTTCTTCACCACGGACATCTTGCCGTCACGGACCTCGATGCAGGGCTTCAGATTCAGCAGGTTTGCACCCAGAGCAGCGGCAGAGGAGCAGCGGCCGCCCTTGACCAGGAAATCCAGCTTATCCACCAGGAAGCTGGCTTCCACTTTGGGAATCAGGGTACTCAGTGCTTCCAGGATCGCCTGGACAGACATACCGGCTGCGGCATATTCCCGGGCCTTGAGAACCACCAATCCCTGGCCGGTGCTGAGGTTCATGGAGTCGACACAGTAGACGTTATCAAATTCCTGGGCAGCCACACAGGCGTTCTGATAGGAGGAGGAGAAACCGGAACCCAGATTGACATGGATCACGGCGTCATAATCCCGGGCGTAGGAGGAAAAGAAATCCTCATAATCGCCCACGCTTCCGGCGCTGGTGGAGCACAGGGCACCGCCGGCGGCTACATGGGCAAAAATATCGGCAGGGATGATATCCACGCCGTCCTTGAAGGATACATCATCCTTGATGACGGTCAAAGGGAAGATATCCACATCCAGACTGCGCAGAAGGTCCTGGGGAAGATCACAGGTGCTGTCAGAGAGAATTTTAATATTCATGGTGTTACTCCTTGTATCAGTTGATATGGGGAATGGGTTCAGAACCCATCATAAAGCAGCAGGGCTCCAGATCTTTTCGGGTACGCATATAGTTTGCGCCCCAGTCTCGCATAGCCACCAGAATGGGCATCAGACTTTTGCCCAGATCCGTCAGGGAATATTCCACACGGGGGGGCACCACGGCGAAAACCTCACGATGGATCAGATGCTGGGCTTCCAGTTCCCGCAGCTGCTGGGTCAGCATCTTGGGTGTGGCGCTGACTACTTTTTTCAGCTCGGAAAAACGAAGCTTTTTCTCGGACAGGTGCCAGAGAATCAAAGCCTTGTACTTTCCGCCGATGAGATCCAGCGTTGCTTCCACGGGGCAGGTATTTTCGGATTTCATAGCATAACCTCCATGGTATCCAAAAGGGTAGTATGGCACTTTTTAGTGCATACTTGCGAAATCTAAATTGGATGATACAATAGTATCATAAAGATACTATAGGGTCAATGCAAATGTTGCTGAACAGTTTGTAAAATGTTTCGGGAATGTTGTTGCGTTTTTGCATTCACTATAGGATAATACATGAAAAGGATGTGAAATTATGAAACTGAAGTTTACTGTCACCGGCATGACCTGCGCGGCATGCTCTGCCCGGGTGGAGAAGGTAACGGGCCAGGTTCCCGGTGTAGAAAAGGCTGAGGTCAATCTGCTGGGAGGAACCATGGTGGTCACCGCTTCGGATGAAACGGTGGTGGATCCAATCGTCCGGGCTGTGGTGAACGCGGGCTACGGTGCGTCCCTGGCAGGGCAGAAGGAAAAGAAAGAGGAAGTACCTGCTGACAACGCGCTGAAGGAAATGCGGAGGCGGATCATCGGCTCCTTCTGTTTTCTGACTGTGCTGATGTACTTCACCATGGGACATATGGTGGGCCTTTCGGAGCCTCACTGGTATCATGGCAGGGAGAACGCCGTGGTGGCAGCACTGCTGCAGCTGATGCTGACGCTGCCGGTGGTGTACTTAAACCGGGTTTATTACAGCCGGGGCCTGAAAGCCCTTTGGCACCGGGCACCCAATATGGATTCGCTGATCGCAGTAGGCAGCCTGGCATCTCTCATCTATGGCATTGCCGCTCTGTTCCGTATGGCCTATGCCCTGGGCCACGGAGACTGGGAAACTGTGGATTTCTACCGCAGTAATCTGTACTTTGAGTCCGCGGCAATGATCCTGACTCTGATCACGCTGGGCAAGTTCCTGGAGACCCGGGCCAAGGGCCGCACCGGCGACGCCATCCGGGCACTGATGGATTTAAGTCCCAAGGTGGCTACCGTCCGGCGGGATGAGGTAGTTTTGGAAATCCCGGTGGAGGATGTGCGGGTCGGAGACATCGTCATTGTCCGCTCCGGCGGCGCGATTCCCGTGGATGGTACGGTGATTGGAGGACGGGGCAGTGTGGACCAGAGCGCCCTCACCGGCGAGAGCGTTCCCGTGGAGAAGGTTCCCGGGGACACCGTGGCGGCTGCCACCATCAATACGGAGGGCTATCTGGAATTCCGTGCGGATAAGGTGGGGCAGGATACCACCCTGGCCCAGGTGATCCGGATGGTGGAGGAGGCCGGCGGCTCCAAGGCCCCTATTGCAAGACTGGCGGATAAAATTGCCGGTATTTTCGTGCCGGTGGTCATGACCATTGCCGCTGTGACTTTCTGCGTCTGGATGATTGCCGGACAGGGGGCAGAATTCGCACTGAACTGTGCCATTGCGGTGCTGGTGATCTCCTGTCCCTGTGCCCTGGGCCTGGCAACCCCCGTTGCCATCATGGTGGGCACGGGCCGAGGCGCCCAGATGGGCGTGCTGTTCAAGAACGCGGAGGCACTGGAAAACCTGCACCACATCGATACGGTGGTTCTGGACAAGACCGGCACCCTCACCACCGGAAAGCCCGCTGTGACGGATATTCTTCCGGGCAAGATGGAAGAAAAGAAGCTGCTGAATCTGGCCGCTGCCCTGGAAGCCAAGTCAGAGCATCCCTTCGCCAAGGCTATTCTGGAAAAGGCCGGAAAGCCCCTCTTTGAAGTATCAGGTTTTGAAACGCTGCCGGGCCGGGGTGTGGCGGGCAGTATGGGCGGAACACGGTATTACGGCGGCAACGGCCGGCTGATGCATGAACTGGGCGTTGTGATTCCCGACCTGCCGGCGCTGGCTTCCGAAGGCAAGACACCGCTGCATTTTGCCAATGAAAAGGGCGAATACCTGGGCACCATTGCCGCGGCGGATGTGCTGAAAGCCGATTCTGCCGACGCCGTGAAAGCAATGCGGGATTTGGGTCTTGACGTAGTGATGCTCACAGGCGATAATGAAGGTACAGCCAAAGCCATCGCCGCCAAGGCGGGTATCGACCATGTGATCGCGGATGTGCTGCCTACGGACAAGGCCGGGGCGGTGAAGAAGCTGCAGGAGCAGGGTCATAAGGTACTGATGGTGGGCGACGGCATTAACGATGCTCCGGCTCTGGTCACTGCCGATGTAGGCATGGCCATCGGAGCCGGTACGGACATTGCCATGGAGAGTGCCGATGTGGTGCTGATGAACAGCTCCCTGGCTTCCGTCAGCGCCGCCGTGGAGCTGAGCCGCGCCACCATCCGCAATATCCGGGAGAATCTGTTCTGGGCATTTTTCTACAACAGCCTGGGCATCCCGGTGGCCGCAGGCGTGCTGGCTATCCCCTTTGGCATCACATTAAGCCCCATGCTGGGTGCGGCGGCTATGAGCATGAGCTCCGTATTCGTGGTAACCAATGCCCTGCGGCTCCGGCTCTTTAAACCGAAGTATGCGGTTGAAGCGATCCCCGCGTGCGTGGAAAACTGTCCTGTGGCAGAAGAGAAGCCGGAGGACAAGCCGACCATCGTCATCGGTGTGGGCGGTATGATGTGCCACCACTGCACCGCCGCTGTGGAAAAGGCCTGCAGGAGCGTTGCGGGGGTGGAGACGGCAGTGGCAGACCTGGAACAGAAGAAAGTGACCGTCACGGGTGACGCGGATGTGGAAGCGCTGAAAGCGGCCATCCGGGACGCGGATTACGAAATTTTGGAGGGATAACTATGAGAACCGACCACTACTTTGATTCCTGCGGAAAGGGAAAGATCCACTATTGCAAATGGACGCCCGATGGGGATATCGTCGGCATCGTCCAGATCGTCCACGGCATTGCGGAATTTGTGGAGCGCTACGATGACTTTGCCAATTTCCTCAATTCCCAGGGGTATCTGGTGGTGGCGGAGGATCATATGGGCCATGGCAAGTCTATCGAGGGAGGCTCCACCCAGGGATTTTTCCACAGAGGATGGTTTGCCGCGGTGGAGGATACCCACCAGCTGATGCAGGATACTATGGTGGATCACCCGGGCGTTCCCTACGTACTCTTCGGCCACTCTATGGGTTCTTTCATGGCCCGGACGATCCTGGCAAAATACCCCGATTGCGGGATCGCCGCAGCGATTATCTGCGGTACCGGCTGGCTGCCCACCGCCCCTATGCCCGCGCTGATCAAGGTGGTAGAGGGCATCTGCAAAAAGACCGGTGAGGAGAACCCCAGCGAGCAGCTCCAGGGCATGGTGTTCGGCGGCTATAATAAGCGCATTGAGAACCCGAGAACGCCCTGCGACTGGCTGACGAGAGATGAGGCCATCGTGGATGCTTATGTGGCTGATCCCCTATGTGGCTTTACGCCTGCCTGCGGTCTGCTGCGGGACATGATGAAGGGCATTTATTTCAACCAGCAGAGCAAGAATCTGAAAAATATGAAAAAGCACCTGCCCGTGCTCTTTATTGCCGGCGCCGAGGACCCGGTGGGTCCCTACGGCAAGGGCGTGGAAAAGTGTGCGAAGGAATTCAAAAAGGCCGGCATGATCAATGTGGCCTGCAGGATCTACCCTGAGTGCCGGCATGAGATTCTCAATGAGCTGAACAAGCAGGAGGTCTACGAGGACGTGGTAAAATGGCTGCGGCCCTATGTGATCCAGGAATAAAAGTACGAATTATTGGACTGAATGTGTTCTATACTGTGGTCAGAAACCAGAAAGAAAGGTTGATGACCATGTATCAGATGAAGTATGTAAGAGGACACATTCAGGTTTACGACTATCGGGGCAATTTCCTGTTCAGCGCCGACAACGAGCGGGAGGCCAGAGAGGAACTGATGGAATATGAGGAATTTGCGGCTTGATATCTGCTATGACGGCAGCCGCTACCGCGGCTGGCAGCGCCTGCCCGGGTCTGAAGCTACTATTCAGGGCAAGATCGAGCAGTGCCTGTCGAAAATTTTGGGGGAGCCCATAGAGATCAGCGGAAGCGGCCGCACCGATGCGGGGGTTCATGCCCGGGGGCAGGTGGCCAATTTCCACTGCGAAAGTACTATGACGGCCCCGGAAATTTTGGAAAATCTGCGGCGGTATCTGCCGGAGGATATCGGCATATATTCCTGTAAAGAATGCTCCCAGCGCTTTCATGCCCGGCTTAATGCCAAGGAAAAGACCTATCTCTACCGGATCTGGAACAGTGAAAAGCCCTGTGTCTTTGAAAGAAGATACGCGGCGGTGATGCCGGAAAAGCTGGACCTGGGTGCCATGGAAGCGGCTGCGAAGCAGCTGGAAGGGGAGCACGATTTTTCCGCCTTCTGCGGAAATCCCAAATTCAAGAAAAGCACCGTCCGATTTGTCCGTTCTGTCAGAATTGAGCGGGTGGGGGACGAGCTGCATCTGTACTTCACAGGTAACGGTTTTATCCACAATCAGGTGCGCATCATGGTGGGTACGCTGATCGAAGTGGGCAGAGGTGAGCGGAGTGCGGATTCCATCCCGGAACTTTTCGGCGGAAAACGGGCGGAGGCGGGGTTCCTTGCCCCGGCCCAGGGCCTGTGCTTAATGGAGGTAACCTATTGAACATTCAGATTTTCGGAAAAAGCAAGTGCTTTGACACCAAGAAGGCCGAGCGCTGGTTTAAGGAGCGTCGGATCAAATACCAGTCCATCGATCTGATCAAGTACGGCATGTCCGGCAAGGAATTCGACAGCGTCCTCCGGGCCGTGGGCGGGATCGACAATCTCATCGACTGGAACGGAAAGTCCCAGGAGATCACCAACATGAAGTATATGGACGATAAAATTGCCAAGGAGGACAAGGTCTTCGACGATCCTTCTCTGATGAAAACTCCCATCGTCCGCAACGGAAAAGCCGCCACCGTAGGCTTCTGCCCGGAGGTCTGGGAAAAGTGGGAATAATTGAAAAATGCACGAAAGCAGTCCCGAAAGGGACTGCTTTTTTCGTCTGGAGGGAATTATGGCAGAAATCATCGAAAAAATCAACGCCCTTGTTTGGGGCGTACCTGCTCTGGCAGCGATTCTGGGAGTGGGCCTGTATCTGGCGGTCCGGACCCGCTTTGTGCAGCTGCGGCTGTTCCCGGACGCGGCAATGCGTTTTTGGCATATGCTGAGGGGAAAGGAGGGAAAATCCTCCTTCCGCTGCCTGTGTACAGCCCTGGGGGCCACAGTGGGTACCGGGAATCTTGTGGGGGTGGCCGGAGCCATTTGTCTCGGTGGACCGGGGAGCATTTTCTGGATGTGGGTCTGCGGCATCCTGGGAATGGGGCTGAAATACGCGGAAGTGGTGCTGGCAATGGACTGCCGTGTTCAGGTGCAGGGAGAGACATTGGGTGGACCCATGTATGTCATATCAAAGAGACTGGAGAAGAAGTGGCACCCGATGGCGTCTCTTTACTGCTTCTTCGGCGTGGTTGCCGCATTTGGGGTGGGGAATGCAACGCAGATCAATACTTTGATCCACAGTATCCATGCCATCACCGGGGGCGGAAGCAAAGCAGGGGATTTGCTGATGGGTTTGGGCATGGCTGCATTGGTGGGACTTCTTTTGTCGGGCGGCGCGAAAAGAATTGGCGCTGCGGCGGAAAAACTGGTCCCTTTCGCTGCGGCAGGGTACGTGGGCCTGTGCGCCTGTGCGCTGATTCTGCGATATGACAGGATCGCAGCTGCATTTATGTCCATTGTCCGGGGCGCGTGGGATCCCGGGGCAGTGACCGGAGGGATACTGGGCTCAGCTTTTGTATCACTCAGAGTGGGCTGTGCCAGGGGCGTGTTTACAAACGAAGCAGGAATGGGAACTGCAGGGATCGCCCACGCCGGGGCGCAGGTGGATCATCCGGTGCAGCAGGGGATGATGGGGATCATGGAGGTGTTTTTGGATACCATTGTGATCTGCACCCTGACGGCGCTGGTGATTCTGTGCAGTGGAATCCCCATTCCCTATGGGGAATCAGATGGGGGCACTCTCACATCCCGGGCATTTGGTGTGGTCTGCGGGGACTGGACGTCATATTTTCTCGCCGGGAGCATCGCCTGCTTTGCTTTTGCAACGGTGCTGGGGTGGGGGCTGTACGGTATTCGATGTGCAGGATTTTTACTGGGCAAAGAAAGTGAAAGAAAATTTATTTGGCTGCAGATGGGCGCGTCGGTGCTTGGGGCCCTATTGGAATCGGGAGTTATTTGGACTGTGGCTGAAACTATGAACGCAATGATGGCGATTCCCAATCTGATTTGCTTGGGGTTTCTTTCAAAAGATGTTGTGAGACTGACGAAAGAATACGAATCTCTCCGGAATCTGGAGAGGAAAAGCGGATAGAATCCACAATGCTCTTGAAATAGATATTGCGTATCTTTTCTGGATAATGTATAATGGATGGTAATTAAAGGAAGGTGTTCACCTATGAAATGGTTTAAAAAGCATAAAATTTTCGCAGGATTCCTGCTGACAATTCTGCTGATTATTCTTGCTGTTCTGGCAATCACAGCAGGCTTTGTCTGGTCCAAACTGTCTCTGATCGATTATCAGCCCGGCTCCGGCCGGCCTGCGGCGGGCAATGAACAGCTGCATGCATCTGCGGAAATTGAAGAAACGGCTGCCGACAGTCCGGACGACCCGGAAGAGCAGCTCATTGATATTTCCGGCCTGGAAATGTTGGAAGGGGTCCCGGTCATTCCGGAGGCGGAAATCGAAGAAAAGAAAGATGTGGTCAACATCATGCTTCTGGGTACGGATGAGCGGACCACCAAGCTGAACGATTCGGCCAGAAGCGACAGCATGATCCTGGTTTCCATCAACAAAACGGATAAAACGGTGAAACTGGTCAGCATGGAGCGGGGCATGGGTATGCCAGTCCTGTGGGGACCGCATGAAGGCCAGTACGACTGGATGACCCACCTGTTCCGCTACGGCGGCGCGGAGATGGTCTGCGCAGCGGTGGAGGAGTGCTTCCGTGTGGAAGTGGATTACTACGTCCGGGTCAATTTCACCACGGTCAAGACGGCAGTGGATGCCATCGGCGGTATCGAGATGGAGCTCACCGCAGCTGAAGCAGGTGCTCTGAACCGTGGTCTGATGGCGAAGGGACTGAACCACCTGGCCAGACTGGATGAGGGAACCAATCACCTGGACGGAAATATGGCGCTGATGTTTGCACGGCTGAGGGCCATTGACAGCGACTGGAAGCGGGTGGAGCGGCAGCGCAAGGTGATTCTGGCCGCGGTGGATGCACTGAAGGGTTCCAGTCTGCTGGAACTAAATAATCTGCTGGATCAGGTGCTGCCGTTGGTTCAAACAGACATGACCGCACTGGAGATTGCGGATTTGATGCTCTACGCACCCAATTTCCTGGTGTCTGAATTTGACCAGATGACTATCCCCAAGGCAGGAACCTATGGCGGCATGACCGGCATGGGCGGACGAGGCCTGTTTGCGGTGGATTTTGATGTGAATTCCCAGATTCTGAAGGATTTCCTATATGGCGACGGTGACGCAGCGTCCAGTGAAGCAACGGAATAAAGAAAAGGAGGATAAGCAGATTGCTTATCCTCCTTGTTTTTTATTTGTGAAGCAATTCGTAGCGGACAAAAGCGAAATGCCGGCTGTTCGGGTGCCAGGAATTAACATTGATGGAGCCTTGACCGCCGAAGAAATCGAGAATCTTCCGATCACCGGTGCCATCGGCATTCATCAGACGAAGCTGGACCTGCATATTGGGCAGGTGCTCGTTGGGATCCAGACCATCCCGGCTGTAGGACAGGTAGACGACCTGCTTGCCATCCGGTGAGACATGGGGGAACCAGTTGTTGCGCTGGCTGTGGGTCATCTGGGTGGGATTGCGGCCATCGCGTTCCATGCGCCAGCACTGCATCAAACCGGAGCGGGTGCTGATGAACCAGATATGATTGCCATCCGGGGAATATTCCGGCCCATCGTTGAAGCCGGCATTTTCAGTAAGCTGCCATTCATCGCCACCCGCTGCCGATATGGCCCAGACATCCACATCGAAACCGCCTTTGCCCTCCCGGAAGGCACAGTAGCACAGTTCTCTGCCGTCCGGAGACCAACCATGGAGATAGCTGGGCGCGTTGGGGGTGATCAGCCGGGGCTGACCGCCTGCGATGGGGACAATATAGATCTGGGACATCCAGCCGTGCTCAGAGTGGCTCACGGCGATGGCTGTTTCGTCGGGAGCGAGCACATGGTCATTGTTGCAGTTGGTGCAGTGGCCGGTATCCAGCAGGGTGCTTTCCCCGGTGGAGATCCGGTAGCGGTAGATACGGCCATCGGCGTTATAGATGAGACTATCCGGATCGGTGTGCATCCAGTTGGGTGCTTCGATCACGTAGTCAAAGGTCTTAAGCTCCCGCACCTCCAGCGTCTGCGTGTCCATGACGCACAGGCTGCTGTGGGTATTTGCCCGGCTCTGGGCCAGGTCCCGGAACAGTGCGGCGGTGCGGTCCAGGTCAGCAAGAAAGTCTTCACTGCTGTCCTGGTCCGCATACTGAACGATCTCAACGGCCCGGGCGAACTGGAAGCAGGCGGCGGTGTCCACACAGCCCGTACCAATGGGCACTTCTTTGAGAGGATTTCCGGCCACGTCCTTGTAATGCAGGGAACGGACCCTCTTTTGATTCTTCCACAGGAACGTCTCCGGATCGATGCCACCGAATTGCAGCCAGCCCACATCCGGCTGGGCGCCTACGGCATCACCGCACAGGTCCAGAAATGCTTCGTATACACTTTGCTCGCCAACACGGCCTTGGGAAGTGGGGCCGTCGTTGTGGATCAGCAGGGAGATATCCTCCTGCGCCAGGATCTCCGCAGCCAGTGAAACCGTACGGGCCATGTTCCGGAAAAGAAGTTCCTGGGAATATAAGGGGCAGGGGAGGACATACTGACGGATATGGTGTTGCTGGGCAATCCGGATCAGAGCCGGAAGATCGGAATCCAGATCCCGGCTAAATACATGGCAGGACTCCACTGCGAAGTCGTATTTCGCAAGAAGGGGGAGGAACCGGTCCAGATCTTCCGTTGTCCACACCCGTTGGGAAAGGTCGGGGATCTCATCAAGAGCCAGACAGGGCTCCAGATAGCGGTAGCCTGCCTTCTGAAGGCGGGCGAGAAAGGTTTCCGGATCTTTCAGAAAAAGGGGATTGGGGCCGAAAAGCTGAACACCGTAACGCATAGAAGCACCTCCGAATATGTGATGATATATATTTTAATACATGAGAGGCGGAGAATCAATGTTATTGAAAAATAACGTTGCGATTTTTTTAAAAGAGACTATAATAAGTTCAGAGATACAGAAGGAGTGATATCGGATGAAAAATAAGAATCAGAATATGCTCCAGGGACCGCTGCTCGGCGGAATCATTGGCTACACGGTGCCGATCATCCTGACCAGTGTGCTGCAGCTTTTGTTCAACGCAGCGGACCTTGTGGTGGTGGGCCGTTTCTGCGGAAGCATTTCCGTGGCGGCGGTGGGTGCCACCGGATCCATTACATCCCTGATTGTAAACCTGTTCATCGGCCTGTCCGTGGGTGCGGGTGTCACTGTGGCTCATGGTGTAGGAAGCCGGGAAGATGAAGTGGTCCACCGCACAGTTCATACGGCACTGCCGATGGCACTGATCAGCGGTGTGGTACTGACGGTTCTGGGAATTTTGTTGTCTGAGAAGCTGCTGACCATGATGGGGACTCCGGAGAATGTGCTTCAGCTGTCCAGCGTATACATGAAGATCTACTTTGCCGGTATCACGTTCACCATGGTCTATAATTTTACGGCCTCTATCCTCCGGGCGGTGGGTGATACGAAGAGTCCTTTGATCTTTTTGACCATCGCCGGTGTGATCAATGTGGGCCTGAATCTGATCTTCGTAACCCAGCTGCATATGAATGTGGCAGGTGTTGCCCTGGCAACGACCATCTCCCAGGCGTTTTCCGCGATTGCCATGGTGGCGGTGCTGATGAAGCGTACCGATGCGGCAAAGCTTTGCCTGGGCAAGATTCGCATCTACAGGATTCAAATGATGAAGATGCTTCGCATTGGCCTGCCTGCGGGCATTCAGAGTTCGCTGTTCTCCATCTCCAATGTGCTGATTCAGTCCTCCGTCAATTCCTTCGGCGATATTCTGATGTCCGGTAACGCGGCGTCCCAGAATATTGAGGGCTTTCTCTATGTAGCCATGAACTCTTTCCACCAGACCGCGGTGAATTACATCGGTCAGAACGTGGGTGCCAAGCAGTATAACCGGGTGAAGAAGATCGTGTGGATCTGCCTGGGATGTGTGCTGGTTGTGGGTCTGGCCCTGGGCGGTACTGTCTGTTTCTTCGGTGAAAATCTGCTGTCCATCTATATTACGGATTCCGCCGAGGCAATTTCCTGGGGCCTGGTGCGGCTGAGCATCATCGGCCAGTTCTATTTCCTTTGCGGCCTGATGGATGTATCCACCGGCGCCCTGCGGGGCATGGGCGCGTCCGTGTCTCCCATGATTATCTCCGTTCTGGGTGTCTGCGGCGTCCGAATCGGCTGGATCGCCACCATTTTCCAGATCCCCCAGTTCCATACACCCCAGTGTCTGTATTCTTCCTACATCTTCTCCTGGACATTGACTTTCCTCATTCAGATGTTCGCCTTTGTGAAGATTTACAAAAAACACACCGCGACCCTTGCAAAATAAAGAAAAGCCCTGCCGTTATGACGGCAGGGCTTTTATGTGGCACCCCAGAAGGAATTCGAATCCCCGACCTTCCGCTTAGGAGGCGGACGCTCTATCCTGCTGAGCTACTGGGGCGTATACACTTACTTAAGAACAGACATTTACCGAACAGTCGCTTACGCGACGGACGCTCTGCAAATGGCTAAGAGCCTCGCTATGCTCGGTTGCCATTTGCACGCCGCCAGCGGGCGGTGTATCCTGCTGAGCTACTGGGGCGTATATACTTCACCGGTGCGTATCGCTTGTATTCTATCCAAAGAAACCGGGGATGTCAAGAAAAAGATGGGGAATTGGCGACTTTTTCAATTTTCCTCTTTACAGAGCGGGCTCTTTCGACTATAATAAATTGATCTATGCAAACTTTACGAAATGAGTGATTTTGTTATGAATATTGAATTTGACGTTTATAAGCAGAAGCTGAACGACTGCCGTCCCGCGCTGGAAGGCCTGGCCGATTCTCTGAATGTGGAGGGCCTGCGCAACGAGCTGGAGCGGCTCCACGCCATGCAGGAGGCCCCCGGCTTCTGGGACGATCCCGAGAAGAGCCAGAAGATCGTGGTGAAGACAAAGCAGGCAGAAAATAAGGTTGAGCGTTATGAGAATATGCTCTCCACCTGGGATGACCTGATGACCATCTGCGAGATGGCCGCTGAAGAGGACGATGACTCCATGCTGGAGGAACTGAAGGAGGGCTTTGAGAAGCTCACCGCGGACATGGAATCCTGCCGCCTGGAGACCCTGCTCACCGGCAACTATGACAAGAACAACGCCATGATGAGCTTCCACGCCGGTGCCGGCGGCTTAGAGGCCCAGGACTGGTGCAGCATGCTCTACCGGATGTACACCCGCTGGGCGGAGCAGCACGGCTTCACCTACAAGATCATGGATTACCAGGAAGCTGACGAGGGCGGCATCAAGTCCGCTGATATCCTGGTGGAGGGCGAAAATGCCTACGGCTTCCTGAAGGGCGAGAACGGCGTTCACCGTATGGTCCGCGTGTCTCCCTTCGATGCCAACGGCCGCCGCCAGACCTCTTTCTCCGCCATCGAAGTAATCCCCGATATCGAGGACGACTCCAATGACGTGGAGATCCGCCCCGAGGACTATGAGATGCAGGTCTACCGCTCCTCCGGCGCCGGCGGTCAGCATATTAACAAGACCTCCTCTGCGGTTCGTCTGATCCACAAGGCCACCGGCATCGTGGTTGCCTGCCAGACCGAGCGCAGCCAGTTCCAGAACAAGGAAAACTGTCTGCGTATGCTGCGCAGCAAGCTGGTGGAGATCAAGGAGCGCGAGCATCTGGACAAGATTTCCGATATCAAGGGCGTTCAGCAGAAGATCGAGTGGGGCAGCCAGATCCGCAACTACGTGTTCATGCCCTACACTCTGGTGAAGGACACCCGCACCGGTTGCGAGACCTCCAATATCAATGCGGTCATTGACGGCGCTCTGGATCCCTTCATTGAAAGCTATCTGAACTGCCTGGCCACCGGCAACTGGGTGCAGAAGTAATTTCCAGGAGATGATCCCTTGAAATATCTGAAAAAGAGAAAAAAGCACACCCCTGTGTGGGCTGTGGTACTGCTGGATCTGCTGCTGGTAGGCGCGATTTTGCTGGTCTTTGCTTTCTTCCACCATGTGCTGCCTGCCATTCAGGTGCAGAAGCAGCGGGAAGAAGCAGCCCTGCGTCAGCCTGTGGTTACGCAGGCTCCGGAAACCACGGAGCCCACAGTGCTTCCCACGGAGCTGCCCCAGACAACCACGGAGGTGGATACCACGGAGCAGATTCCCACGGAAATGCCCACTGAGCCGGATACCCGAACCGAATGGCAGAAGAAATTCGCCGATAAGTTCACCGACGAGGTGGTGGTGACGGACAATTCCTACACCAGTCCCGAGGTATCCATCACCATCGATACGGTGGTGACCGGAGAGGGCTCTTCCAGGATTACCTATTATGTGGCGGATATCTATATCGCGTCTCTGGAGAACTTCAAGACCTACACCGCCCATGGTCAGATGACCTATTTTGATACCCAGCCGGCCCTGGAGATGCTTCGCGAGTCCAACGCCATCTTCGCGGTCAGCGGCGACTTCCTGACCTATCAGAAGAGCGGCTTTTTGATGCGAAACGGTGAAGTTTACGTTTCTGACCGCAATTACAGCATCTGTGTTCTCTTCCCGGACGGCACCATCGAAACCTATGACCGGGGCAGTTACCGGATCCAGGATATTCTGGACAGAAATCCCCTGCAGGTCTGGAGCTTCGGTCCGGTACTTCTGGACGAGAACGGACAGGTCCGCAGCAGCTATGATATCAGTGAGGCAGTGAGCTTCCCCAATCCCCGCAGCGCCATCGGCTACTACGAACCGGGCCACTACTGTCTGGTAATCGTGGATGGCCGAAACGAAGGTCATTCCGCCGGCATGCGGATTCCTCAGCTGGCGCAGGTGTTCCAGGATCTGGGCTGCACCACCGCCTATAACCTGGACGGCGGCGGCACTGCTGTGATGATGTTTGACGGAAAGATCTACAGCCGGCAGAGCAATGGCGGCAGAGATCTGGGCGATATTCTCCTGATTACGGAAGCGGGCTACAGCGTGAAGGAGGGGCAGTGATGAGATTTTTGCGCGGCATTCTGCCAAATGTTTCCCTGGCGCTGAATATCTGCCTGGTGGTGGTGGTCTATCTGGACCGCCGCAATCCCATGATGGGATTTTTGTTCGGCGCGCCGTTCTTTACCCTGGCGGTATTGACTGCCGCAGCATCCATCGCCACGGCGGTGGTTTTGTACAGCCAGTGGCGAAAACCGAAAAAACGCAGGCGTAAAGCGGAAAAAACAGCAATTGACACTTGAAATTTAAAATTTCCTGTGCTATACTATATGGGCTATTATAGCTCACGCGTATAAATGTGGGCATTTTTGGTTGTGTCCGCATGCGCGGCTACCGCAGTAAAAAGCGGAGGGAGGTAAAATAGAATGGAAACTGTTCTGGTTATTCTGCAGGCACTGTGCTCTCTGCTGGTGATCGGTGTCATTATGTTCCAGTCCGGTAAGGAGGCTGGTCTGTCCGGCGCTCTGGCTGGCAATTCCGATTCCTATCTGAGCAAGAACGGCGGCAGCCTGGATAAGAAGCTGGCTTCCTGGACCAAGTACATCGCCGGTGCATGGCTGGTTCTGACCCTGCTGCTGAGCCTGATCGGCAAATAAATGACAAGTAAGACCATCGATTCATTCGATGGTCTTCTTATTTTGTTCAAAAAGTTGTAACCGCTTTGTGATAGACTTTTCCCTGTGCCTATGGTAAAATATACCCAATACTGTGCGAAGGAGTGTTTACTATGCATGCACATAAGCTCGCGGGCCTTGAGCCTGCCAATGTATTTGGTTACTTTGAAAAAATCTGTTCCATCCCCCATGGCTCCAGGAACACCGCTCTGATTGCGGATTACCTGGTGGAGTTTGCCAAGGAGCATGAAATTGACTATATTCGCGATGAGCATAACAATGTGATCTTCTTCCAGGAAGGCACCTGCGGCATGGAGGACCATGATCCTGTGATCATCCAGGGCCACAGTGATATGGTCTGTGAGAAGGATGCGGACTGTCCCATCGACATGGCGACTGAGGGCCTGGACGTAACACACGACGGCCACAGCGTCTACGCCAAGGGCACCACCCTGGGCGGCGATGATGGCATTGCTCTGGCCTACGCCCTGGCAATTCTGGCAGACAAGTCCATCCCCCATCCCCCTCTGGAAGTGGTCATCACCGTGGATGAGGAGATCGGCATGCTGGGCGCAGCCGCTATTGATCTGAGCATGCTGAAGGGCCGTAAGCTGCTGAATATCGACTCTGAGGAAGAGGGAATCTTTACCGTTTCCTGTGCCGGCGGCTGCCGTGCGACACTGACTCTGAATGTGGAGCGCCGAGCTGTCTACGGTCCCTGCATCCGGCTGAACGTGGACGGTCTTCAGGGCGGCCACTCCGGTGTGGAGATCCACAAGAACCGGGCAAATGCCAATAAGATCATGGGCGAATTTATGAGCCGGATCCAGAATCTGATGCCCCTGTGCCTCACGTCGCTCTCCGGCGGCTCCAAGGATAATGCCATCACCCGTTCCTGCCAGGCAACTCTGGTTGCCATGGGCATCAATCTGGAGCGGATCAATGATATTGCCGCACAGCTCCAGGCTGAGGTCCGGGAGCAGTACGATGAGCCCGAGGCATCCGTTCAGGCCTTTGATGTGGATGCCCTGGGAGGGAACAGCCTGACCACGGAATCCACTGCCAAGGTGATCTCCCTGTTGTGCAGCGCACCCAACGGCGTCCAGGCCATGAGTCAGGATATCCCAGGCTTGGTGCAGACCAGTCTGAACCTGGGCATCGCCAAACTGGGCGACCGCTTCAGCGCCATCTTCTCTGTCAGAAGCTCTGTCAACACTGAAAAGACGGAACTGCTGGATCAGCTGAAGCAGCTGGTTCAGATGCACGGCGGAAGCTACTCCGAGATGGGTGATTACCCCGCTTGGGAGTACAAGAAGGATTCCCACCTCCGGGACACCATGGTCAAGATCTATACCGAAATGTTCGGTAAGGAGCCCGAGGTCCTGGCCATCCACGCCGGTCTCGAGTGCGGTCTGCTCAGCGAAAAGCTGCCGGGTCTGGACTGCGTGTCCATCGGACCTCAGATGCACGACATCCACACCAGCCGTGAAAAGCTGGAGATCGCTTCTACCGAGCGGACGTGGAAGTTCCTGCTGGAAGTGCTGAAAAATCTGTAATAAGGAAATGACCCTCCTTTGGAGGGTCATTTTTTTCGTACCAGACCCCTGAGCCATTGGAAATCCTCCCGCTGGATCACCTGCAGGAGATACAGCAGGCTTCCCAGAAGGGGAGGGAAGAACAGCAGCCGGGACAGAGGTGCGCTGATAAGTGAAACTGCCCAGCAGCAGAAAATCCCTGCACAGATGCTCAGCAGCGGGATGTGTATTGGAATCCGCAGTCCGGTTATGGTCAAAAGGCATCTCAGACTGAGAACAAAATTGATCACATGGGTCACAAGAAAACTGATGAAATAGCCTGACATGCCGTATTCCGGCAGCAGCAGATACAGGAAAACCACGTCCAGTGTGTTGGTCAGAATGTTGTAGCGGACGGATACAGTTTGCTGCCCCATTCCTTTGATCATGGCATCCGTGATGGCATCGCAATAGAGCATGGGAATTAAGATGGCATACATACGCAGATGTTTTCCAACCTCCGGAAGACTGTACAGGCGGTTTCCCAGGTAGTCTGCCAGCAGATACATGAGCCCCCCGAAGAAAATACCGTAGAGCATGGCCACTTTCAGAGATCGCCGCACCAGATAGGTGATGCGCCGGCTGCTTCCGGCGGCGTGGCAGCGGGCCAGCTCCGGGATCAGAAGCTCCGCCAGTCCGAAGAGAATGCAGGCGGGAAACATGAGCACCGGAAAGACCATACCGCTGACCAGACCGAAGGCCGCCAGGGGATCTGCCACTGCAGAGTTCAGCGTCAAGCGCTTGGGGACCATCAGATTTTCCACCGTACTGATGCCGGTTCTTAGATTATCCGCTGCTGCCAGTGGCAGCGCTGTGCGGCAAAGCTCCCGGCGGACGGAAATTTTGTGACCTCTGGGTGGTCTTTCCAGAAGACGGAGAATGATCAGACAGGTGAGGGTCAGACAGGCACCCAGGCTGCTGCCCAGCACCACGGACAGACAGGCACGGGCCGGATCATTTTTTGCCCAGAGAATCAGCATTGCCATAGTCAGGGCCATGGAGGAAAGCTGCTCCGCTACCTCCACCGCTGCCAGGGTTCCGATCCGTTTTGCGGCAGTAAAATAGCCGGTCATAACGCCGCAGAGGCAGGAACAAGGGAGAAAGGCGGCGAAAAGACGCAGTGCGGGCAATACCCGCGGATCTCCGATCCATTTTTCCGCGATCAGCGGCGCGAAGCAGTGCAGAGCTATTGCGACAGACCCGCTGAAAAGAATGCTGTACAGGAAACAACCGGAGAGGATCCAGGTCACATTTTCCGGACGTTTTCGTCCCAGCTCCCCGGCGGTCAGATACATGGTGGCAGTGCGGATGCCGCCGATGCCCGCCACCATGGCCAGGGAGCCGACGCTCATGGTCAGCTGCAGAAGTCCGATACCTGCCGGGCCGATGGATGCGGACAGAAAAACCTGGAAGCTTGTACCCGCCAGCCGCAGAAGCAGGTTGACTATGGTAAGCAGTATAGCGCTGCGAAATATGCTCATGGGCTTGCCCAAGAAAAATCCCCCCCTTGTCCATTGCAGTCTATGCGGACAAGGGGGGAGATATGCTGTTAGTGACCCATGCGCATGGTAACGCAGTCGAAGAAAATCAGCCCGGTTTTCTTAGCCAGCGAGGACATCTCCTCCTGGGTGCCATAGTAAAGAAGGATCCCCTGGCCGCCATCGTGACTCATCCAGAGATCCTCCGGATGATCGTCGGCTGCCAGAATTCGGCCCACGGCATAGAGCATGTCGGTGTCAAACCAGTCGAAATTGTATTGGGCGCTCAGCTCATGGGTTTTTCCCAGATATGCAAAGGACAGGAGCACCTTGCCGGTTCCGCTTTCCGGATCCGCCAGGGAGTAGTCCTCGGTCACCTGAGAGAAGCTGAGTGCCGGATCCATGGCATCGATTCCGGTCAGAAAACCGGTATAGATGGCGGAAGCGTCCATTACCTCCAGATCAAACCAATAAACGCCGGATTGAGAAGGTGTCCAATTCATGGTTTCGGGGTCGTAGGTTCCCATGCCCTCCCAGGAGAGCAGATTCATGACTTTGGGATAGTCATCATACAGGAAACCGAAGGGGCCGGGTGTATCCGCCTCATAGGACATGAGCTCCCGGATGGTGTCGGGAGAAATCTGAATACCCAGTTCGGAGAGCTCCTCGGCCATCTGCTGATAGGACATATCATTGGTAAGCTGGCCGGAGAGCCGGGCGGGGATTTTCAAAACCACCGCCAGGGAGACAAGCGCTGCCGCGATGACCATAGCGGTAAGGATTTTTTTGATGATTCGGCCGGCTTTGCCGGTGCGGATCTGTTTTTTCAGCTTTGGGCAGTTCTTCTGAAGAAATGCCACCAGCTGATCCCGGGTGCCGCCGGTGAGGGTGCTTTTGTCCAGTATGTGGGCCAGCTTCACTTCATCCACAATGACCAGCAGATTCCGGGATTCCATGAGGTAGCGGGCGTCCCGGAAGGAACTGCTGATGGATTTGCCGGAATCCCTGTCCAGAATATGGATGCCGCTTTCGTCCACAGATATACAGTGGTGGGGGATCTGACCGTTATTTCCTTTCAAAAGGCGTTTATAGGCGGTGCCGCCCTTCCTGTCCCGGAACAGGCGGACCAGTGCCATGACCCCATAAAAGATGCTGAGTCCCAGAACCACTCTGGCAGTGAAGAGGTTGTCCAGTCCCAGGATCAGATAAAACATGCACACAATGACAAGGCACGAAAAGAAGGTGGTGCGGATACTGGCATGGGTATTGAGTTCGGTGAATTCCCTATATTTGGGGAGATCATAGGTCAGTTCCGACTGGAAAGTGCGTTTTTCTTCCATTTGTGCGCCTCCTTAGGGATTAAATTCCTTACAGAACATGGTCAGGGGACATTCGTCACATTTGGGATTTCTGGCAGTACAGCAGTCCCGGCCGAAGAGGACGATCCGATGACAGAAATTGTTGCTCTCCTCCGGGGGGAGGATCTTTCTCAGCTGCATTTCCACCTTTTCCGGGTCCTTGCCCTCGGAAAGTCCCAGCCGTCCGCAGATGCGGATGCAGTGAGTATCGCAGACCACGCTGCCCGGTGTGCCATAGAGGTCACCAAGCAGCAGATTGGCGGTCTTTCGGCCCACACCGGGGATTCGCAGCAGCTCCTCCATGGTGCCGGGAACCTTGCCCTGATAGTCGGTCAGCAGCATCTGGCAGCCCAGAACGATATCCCGTGCCTTGTGCTTGTAGAAACCACAGGAGCGGACGTAGTTTTCCACATCCGCGATGTCCGCAGAGGCCATATCCTCAAGGGTGGGATAGGCTTCAAACAGGGCGGGGGTGATCAGATTGACCCGTGCGTCGGTACACTGGGCAGAGAGCCGCACGGCGATCATCAGCTCGTAATCTTTGCCGTAGTGGAGGGCACAGAGCGCGTCGGGATAGCGGTCTTTCAGAATATCAATGATGGAATTGACTTTTTCCTGCATGATTTTCACATCCTTTGGGGAGATTTTAGCACAAAAAGCCCCGGCTGACAAGATATCAGCCGGGGCGCGGGAAAATTTACTTATGCTTCGTCGGGAAATTCCGCGGTCAGCGCGGAGATTTCGTAGGCGGTTCGCTCTTCCGGTCCTTCGGACGTCATTTTTGTGTAATTCCTGCTCTGAAGACGTCCGCAGATCCGAAGTTTTTCCCGGACGTGGAGACGGGCACCGTCCTGGGCGGTCCTGCCCCAGAGAATGCAGGGAAGATAATCTGCCCGGCGGAAGGCCCGGGGGATCGCCAGCATCACATCACAGATTTCCCGGCCCAGGGGTGTCCTGCGGTAAACCGGATCCCGGCACAGAAGTCCCTCCAGGATACAATCGTTGATGGGCTCCCCGTCCTCTGCGGTGATCTCAGAAGCAAATACGAAGATCAGCAAGTGCCGCACACCCTCTGACCGGATGTTGTGGGAACGGATCTGCCCCCGAATTGTGAGCATTCCGCCGCCATCCGGGTCCAGTCCCTCCACCAGTCGCGCTTCCGCCACGATGGGCAGAAAATCCGATGTGCCGGAAAGCCGCGGAACTTCCAGGGTAAAGCGGAAGAATTTCTTTCCGTGATTTTCATGGGAAAACCGGGGCAGGGAAAGAAGGCTGCCCCGGAGTGTGATCTGGTTTGTAGTCAGTTCCATAAGTACCACCTCGTGCTTTCAGATGTATGGAACATCCTATGGCAACGCCTGGAGATACAGAACAAAAAAACCGTGCCGGAAAATTCCGGCACGGTTTGCGTCAAAATCAATCCTTTGCCCAGGCCATGGTGCAGCGGACAGCCTTCTTCCAGCCCTTGACCCGTTTTGCGCGGGCGTCTTCGGTGATCTGAGGGGAGAAGCTGCGGTCCACAGCCCAGTTCCGGCGAATTTCATCCAGATCGTTCCAGTAGCCTACAGCGAGACCTGCCAAGTAAGCTGCGCCCATGGCGGTGGTTTCCACACACTGGGGACGGAGAACCGGGGCGCCGGAGATGTCCGCCTGGGTCTGGACCAGATAATTGTTGGCGGAGGCGCCACCGTCCACCTTCAGCGCGGCCAGACGAATACCCGAATCGGCCTCCATGGCGGAGAGAACATCGTTGGTCTGATAGGTCATGGAATCCAGGGTCGCCCGGACGATGTGGTACTTGTTCACACCCCGGGTCAGACCCACCACGGCACCCCGGGCATAGGCATCCCAATAGGGAGCGCCCAGACCGGTGAAGGCGGGGACCACATAAGCGCCGGCGGTATCCTTCACGGAGGTGGCATACTGATAGCTCTCCTTGGCACTGCTCAGAACATCGATCTGGTCCCGGAGCCACTGGATCGCGGCACCGGCAACGAAGATACTGCCTTCCAGAGCGTATTCC
>JAZQEP010000073.1:0-13047 GCA_045539075.1 Faecousia sp.
GTTTTGTCAATCCTTTTTGTGACGATTCTATGAAATTTTCCGTCCTTGCAATTTCCTAATCCATATGCTACTATTAGCCTGTACTAACAAACGGAGGTTTTGTATGGCCCTTCACGAATCTGCCGAGATGTATCTCGAAACTATATATCGGCTTTCCATGGAACAACACTGCGTCCGCAGCATTGATGTTGCCGAATCCCTGAATTATTCCAGAGCCAGTGTCAGCCGTGCCGTAGGCCTGCTGAAGAAAGACGGATATCTGGAAATGGATGAGGATGGCTTTCTGACACTCACCGAGTTGGGCAAAAACACTGCGGAAAAGATCTACGAGCGGCATACGATCCTCACCGCCGCATTAAAGGCTCTGGGTGTTGACGAAGAATCCGCCGCAGAGGACGCCTGCAGGATTGAGCACGTCATCAGCGACAAATCCCTGGCTGCCATCAAGGCACATATGAAGCAATATGGAAAAGCTGCCGAGTGACCGGCAGCTTTCGTTTTTATCGGATTTCTTTTACGGTGTAACCAACTCGCTCGATGCGCTCCTTGATCTGCTCGTCCGGCACTTCCTGCTGGTAGGACACCGTAACGATGCCTTTTTTCAGATTTACCACACCGGCACACCCTTGGAAATCGTTGACGATTTCTGTGACACGGTTGGCGCACTTTTCACAGTGCATACCGTCTACCACAAAAACCTTGGTGGCAATCACGTTTTTCAGCTTTTTCTTTCTGGGCTTGTAGTCGCTTCCGCTGCCACAGCAACCCTTGCGCCCGGAGCGCTTGACCAAGGTGTCGATTGCAATCACTGCAATGAGGACGATGATGCCAATAATGATGTAGTTGTCCATATATTCCCTTCTTTAATTTAGTTTCAGGTGCAAAATCAGCACCTGCTTTTTCTTTTCTGCCACCTTCATGGAAACCCGAGTGACCAAATTCAGCCGCTTGCCCAGCATGGCAAGGGCATCAGGATAGAAGGTCTTTACTTCCAGCAGCTCCACGCCGCATTTTTCAGCGAAGGCCTTGCTGTCATTGATACCGAAGTACATCAGGGCATTTTTGTTTCCGGTGCGCTTGATGAACCAATTGGTGAAGGCAAGACCGCTTTCACTGGTGGCATCGAAGATCATTTCGCCCTTGGGGAAGGCTTCACCGCAGGCTTTGATAAAAGCCACGATTTCTTCTTCGTGGAAATACTGGAACACACCGGATACCACCAGCAGGGTGGGCAGGGTTGCATCTACTTCCTTGACCCATTCCAGCTTGAACATATCGCCGCCAATCAGGGTTTCCTTATCCCGCTGACCAAACACTTTTTTCCGGACATCCATAACCTCCGGCAGATCCACTTCATACCAGTCGACACCAGGGTTTTTCCCGTGGAGACGGTCATAGGCCGTTTCCAGACCGGCACCTAAGTACACCACATTGCAGGCTTCATATTTTCCCGCAAAGGCAGCAACCATTTTATCCATATTGTAATACCGGGACACGGAGGCCATATTCGTATACTGGGATGCACCTTTGTCAGCACCCTGCGGCAGATCAGGTTCCAATTCCAGAGCTTTGAGGTCATAGAAATACTCCGGGAACTCTTTGGAAATAGCAATCCTCGCCACCAGCGGCACAAATAGGGTGTTGGCTACACCTTCAAATTTCTTCATAATATATTATTCTCCTTTTCTGCAGGTAAAGCAGGCCATGGATTCCACGGTGCTGATTTCAACTTCTTCGTACATTCCTGATAATCTGGCCTTCAGGCTGTCCAGGGTCTCGTAGGGTGGTGTGAAGAATCCCTTAGGTGTGTACAGTTTCCCGATGAACCAGTCGGTGCGTCTGTTTTCGCCTTTAATATAGAAACATCCACAGAAGATGCCGCCCGGTTTCAGAACACGAAAGATTTCTCTGTACGCGGCCTCCTTGTCCGGGAAGGCATGGAAACCGTTCATGGACAAAACAATGTCGAAGCTACCGTCTGGAAAGGGCAACGCTCCCACATCTCCCTGCCGGAACTGCACGTTGGAAAGACCTTTTCTTTCTGCCCTGTGCTGGGCAACTGCCATCATATCGGCAGAATAGTCCAGGCAGGTGATGTCTGCTCTGGGAAGAGTTTTGTAAACCGGCATGGTCAGCACACCAGTACCAACGGGAACCTCCAATAACTCCCCACAGAACTGCTCCGGGATACCTGCAACTGCTGCTTCGATAAAGCGGTTATTGTCCGCCTGACTCATATTCCAGACGACCTTACAGATCGCTTTGCCCACAAGGGTGGAGCAGGTGATCATGCCGTCATAAAAGGTAGCTTCCTTACCCAGTGCTTTGTAAGCTCCCTAAATTGCAGTTTTTCTGTCCATAGCGCTCGCTCCTTTTTGTTAGCAACCTCTAACTGAAACCATTGTAGCACTTGCGAATTCTCAAGTCAATGCGTGACGTGACGAAAAAATACTCACAAAAAATGAAACTTACTGATTGACATTTGGATTTTCTCATGATAGTATTTCAAGGAAGTTAGCCGCCGCTAACGCCAGCAGGTGTGGGCGGTAACTATAAAAGCATAATGTTAGCCACCGCTAACGGATTTGTGTTAGCGGTTATTTTTCAGGATTTAGTTAGCAATAACTAACCCCCAAGCAAGGAGGATATCATATTGAAACAAATTACAGAGCGGCGGGAGAATTATCTGAAACGGATCCACGAGCTTTCCAAAACCGGAGAGGTGCGGGGTGCTGATTTGGCGACGGAACTGAACGTAAAAAGGCCCACCGTCTGCGTTTATCTCAAGCGGCTGGTAGAATACGGAGATATCACAATGGATGACCTGCATACCGTCCATTTGACCGACCAGGGCAGAAAGATTGCAGAGGCGACTCTGGACCGGCACGGAATGATCTGCTCTTTGCTGAAGACATTGGGTGTTCCCAGCGAAGTCGCGGCAGAGGATGCCTGCGCCATTGAGCACAACATCAGCCCCGAAACCTACAGTGCGTTAAAGCAATTATTGAATGAGAGGCAAGTAAGCATATGATGATCAACAAACGACTGATTGGTACAGTCAAAGAGAGTAAGAAATACATTGCCGGGAATGTGATCTGCCAGTGGGTCTCCCTGGCGGCTAACATCACCATGATGGGTGCTATTGCAAAAATGCTCCAGAATTTGTACGAGGGCGCGGATAGCCGCATCGGATTGACCGCCATGATCGCAGCAGTTGCGGTTGTTGTTCGGTTTCTCTGTGCAACAACTGCCAGCCGCATGGGTTATCTTTCCTCCAAGGCGGTGAAGAAAACCCTCCGGGAACTGATCTACAAAAAGCTGCTGCGTCTGGGTTCTTCCTACAAAGAGCAGTCCAACACAAGTGAAGTCGTACAGGTAGCCGTAGAGGGCGTTGACCAGCTGGAAACCTATTTCGGTGCGTACCTCCCTCAGTTCTTCTATGCTATGCTGGCACCGCTGACCCTGTTTGTGGTGCTGAGCTTTGTGAATTTCCCCTCCGCCATTGTTTTGCTGGTCTGTGTGCCGCTGATTCCCGTGACCATCATAGGCGTGCAGCGGTGGGCAAAGAAGCTGTTGGCAAAATACTGGGGACAGTACACCGCATTGGGTGATACTTTTCTGGAAAACCTCCAGGGTCTGACCACCACGAAGATCTACCAGGCCGATGAATTTAAGCACAAAGAAATGAATGAGCAGAGCGAGCATTTCCGGCGCATCACCATGAAGGTGCTGACCATGCAGCTCAATTCCATCACCATCATGGACCTCATCGCCTACGGCGGCGCGGCGCTGGGTGTGATCCTGGCGACAACTCAGTTCCGGGCAGGCCATGTGGACCTTTCTGGCTGCATCCTCATCATTTTGCTGGCGGCGGATTTCTTCCTGCCCATGCGGATGCTGGGAAGCTTCTTCCACATCGCCATGAACGGCATGGCAGCAAGTGACAAGATCTTCCGGCTGCTGGATCTGCCCGAACCCGAGCAAAAAACAGAAACTGTTCCGGCGGATTGCTCCATTGAATGTAAGGACTTGCGCTTTTCCTATGATGCAGACCGGGAAATCCTCCATGGTGTGGATATGGCATTCCCAAAAGGCAGCTTTACCGCCATCGTCGGCGAATCCGGCTGCGGCAAATCCACCATCGCTGCCATTTTGATGGGCAGAAACAAAGGCTATACCGGTGAAATCACTGTCGGCGGCACTTCTCTTTCTGAAATTTCCGAAGCAAGCTTGATGGAAAACCTTACTTATATCAGCCACAACAGCTATCTCTTCAAGGGTACTGTAAGGGATAATCTGTTGATGGCCCGTCCAAATGCCGGTGAGGATACCCTCTGGCAGGTGCTGGAGCAGGTAAACCTAGCAGACTTCCTCCGAAGTGAAAAGGGTCTGGACACCATGCTGAATGAAAAAGCCAGCAACCTGTCCGGCGGGCAGTGTCAGCGGCTGGCTCTGGCAAGAGCCCTGCTCCACAACAGCCCCGTTTACATCTTCGATGAGGCTACCTCCAACATCGATGTGGAGAGTGAAAACGATATTATGCGTGAAATCCACGCATTGGCAAAGACCAAGACCGTGATCCTCATTTCCCACCGCCTTGCCAATGTAGTGGCTGCGGATAACATCTATGTGCTAGACAAGGGAAACATCGTCGAATCCGGCAGTCACAGTCAGCTTCTGGCAGCGAACAGCACTTACGCAAAGCTGTGGAATGCCCAACAGGAGCTGGAGAATTACACCAGGGGAGGTGTGCAGGAATGAAACGCAGCGGATTTCAAATTATGGCCCGACTGATTGGCCTTGTAAAGCCCTTGACCGGCTATATGGTTTTAGCGATCACTATGGGCCTCATCGGTCACCTCTGCGCCGCCTTTATCACCGTGTTCGGCGGTTACGCCATTCTTCATGTACTCCACCCTGAATGGTCCATGAGTTTGGGCGTTCTCTTTGGGGCGGTGCTGATCTTTGCATTGGTGCGGGGCTTCCTGCGGTATGCGGAGCAGGCCTGTAATCACTTTATCGCCTTCAAGCTGCTGGCACTGATCCGGGATAAGGTATTTGGCGCACTGCGCAGGCTCTGTCCTGCCAAGCTGGAGGGCAAGGACAAGGGAAACCTGATCTCTATCATTACTTCCGACATCGAACTGCTGGAAGTGTTCTATGCCCACACCATTTCTCCCATCGCCATTGCCTTTCTTTTCTGCGTCATCATGGTCTGCTTCATCGGCAGCTACCATATCGGTTTGGGCATTCTGGCACTGATTGCCTATATAACGGTGGGTGTTGTGATCCCCCTCGTTACCTCCAGGCTCAGCGGCGATGACGGTATCCGTTTCCGTACAAAGTCCGGTGCATTGTCATCCTTTGTCCTGGATTCCCTCCGGGGCCTGTCCGAAACCATCCAGTATGGGCAGGGCGAAAAGCGGATGGAAGATATGAACGCCCAGACCGACAATTTATCCCGGGACGAGGAACGGATGAAGCGCACCGCAGGCCGGAACACCGCCGTGACCAACACGGTTATCCTTGTGTTCGACCTTGCCATGCTGTTCCTTTCTGCCGAGCTGATCGGCTTTGAAGGATGTCTGATTGCAACGCTGGCGCTGATGAGCTCTTTTGGCCCGGTGGTTGCCCTGGCTGCCCTGGGCAGCACGCTGCAGAATACCTTCGCCGCAGGCAACCGGGTGCTGGACATTCTGGACGAAAGTCCTGTGGTTGAAGAAATCACCGGCAGGGAAGCGGTGCAGTTCCACGGTGCTGCCGCAGAGAACGTAACCTTTGCCTACGGCGAGGAAACCATTCTGGACAACTTCTCTGTGACGATCCCAGAAAATCAGATCATCGGCATCAACGGCCGCTCCGGCAGCGGAAAGTCTACACTGCTGAAGCTCTTCATGCGCTTCTGGCAGGTGCGGCAAGGCAATGTAAAAGTATCCGGCAAAAATGTGGATGCCATCAACACATCCAACCTTCGCGATATGGAAAGCTTCGTGACCCAGGAAACCCATTTGTTCCACGATTCCATCCGCAACAATCTGCGGATCGCCAAGCTGGATGCCACCGACGACGAGATCATCGCAGCCTGCAAGAAGGCCTCCGTCCATGACTTCATCATGTCTTTGCCGAAAGGCTACGATACGGAAGTCGGCGAACTGGGCGACACACTCTCCGGCGGTGAGCGGCAGCGGTTGGGATTGGCACGGGCGTTCCTGCACGACGCTCCCTTTATGCTGCTGGATGAACCCACATCCAACTTAGACAGCTTAAACGAAGCGGTGATTTTGAAGTCACTCCACCAAGAACGAAACGGCAAAACTGTGGTGCTGGTTTCCCACCGGAAGTCCACTATGGGCATTGCGGACACTGTCTATTCCGTGGAGCACGGGAGGATGAGCTGATGAATGTAAAAACCAAACGGGAACGGGAAAAGGAAACCGTTTCCCTGATGATCCGTCTGTACTGCCGCAAAAAACACGGCGGCAAAGATCTTTGTCCCGACTGTGCCGCGCTGGATGCCTATGCAAGGCAGCGCAGTGACAAGTGCCCTTTCATGGAGACGAAAACCTTCTGCTCCAACTGCAAGGTGCATTGCTACAAGAAAGACATGCGTGAAAAGATTCGCCAGGTCATGCGTTTCTCTGGTCCCCGGATGATTTTCCATCATCCTGTTATGGCAATCCGTCATGTCATCGAAACGAAAAAAGAAAAAAGACGAATGGAGAAAAACACATGAAAAGAATCCTGTATATCATTCTCGGCTGTGTCGGTGTTGGCCTCGGTGCCGTAGGTGCGGTTGTACCCATGCTGCCTGCCTTCCCGTTTCTAATGCTGGCGACCTTCTGTTTTGCCAGAAGCTCCGAAAAACTGGATCGCTGGTTCAAGGGCACCAAGCTCTATCAGGATAATCTGGCAGACTATGTTGCAGGCCGTGGTATGACCGTCAAAACCAAGGTCCGCATTATGATCACCGTGACGGCTCTGATGAGCATTGGCTTCATTATGATGGGCCTGAAGGGCATCGTCACCGGATGCATCGTTCTGGGCTGTGTGTGGGCTTTCCACATTATCTATTTCATTTGGGGCGTTAAGACTATTCCCGCCGGGGAGGCAATGTCCGCATGAAAAGATCCCTGAACATTGCGCTTCTGATCAGCTTCCTTGTCACCATTATGGTCCCGCTGACCGGTGTGCATATCCACAAGCTGGCATCTGTGGTCTTTCTGCTGCTGAGTATCGTCCATACCATTACTTACCGAAAGAAGCTGGGTGCAAAACGATGGCTGCTGCTTGCACTGATCGTGGTTTCCTTCGCTACCGGCCTGTTTGGAATGATTTTGGACCGGTTTCCCATCATCTTGATTTTCCATCGCTGCCTTTCTATCGCACTGGTCTTTTTCCTGGCGATTCACATTTTTGTGTTCCACAAGAAGCTGCAAGGCAAGTAATCCGCTTCCCACCCAAGCGTATATGCCGCCGAAAAAGCACAAATAATAATTCGTACCCACTTTCAAGGAAACGAGAGTGGGTACGTTTGATTACCGCGATAAAGGCCGGAAAAAGCGAAGGGGTTTTGTCGCAGGCAGGCAAACCGGGAATCGAAAAGGTGATAAAAAGGCCTTTACTTTTCCTTACTGTGTGCTACCATAGAACTACCAAAATTCGGAGGTTTTTCTCATGACCCTCACTCCCCAGATGTTTCTCATCGTCTGTCCCATGCTGTTCCTGGCGGGCCTGGTGGACGCCATCGGCGGCGGCGGCGGGCTGATCTCCCTGCCGGCCTATCTGCTCTCCGGCCTGCCCATCCACCAGACCATCGCCACCAACAAGCTCTCCTCCACCTGCGGCACCACACTGGCTACCATCCGCTTCATCCGGGAGGGCCTGGTGAACTGGAAGCTGGCGGTCCCCACCATCCTCTTCGCCATGCTTGGCAGCTCCCTGGGTGCCAACCTTTCCATGATGGTATCCGAGGGCATTATGGAGAAGATCCTCTTCCTTGTGCTTCCCCTGGTGGCTTTCATCGTGCTCAATCCGAAGATTTTCCACGATAACCCCCGGCACCAGCTGGTGCTGGACAGGAAGCTCTGGATCACCGCCATTGTCAGCTCCTTCCTGGTGGGTATCTACGACGGCTTCTACGGCCCCGGCACCGGAACCTTTCTGATCATCGCCTTCACTGTCTTCGCCAAGCTGGACATCCGTACCTCCAACGCCCATGCCAAGATCATCAATCTGACCACCAATATCACCAGCCTGGTGATCTTTCTGATGAACGGCCAGGCGGTGATCCTGCTGGGTCTGGCCGCCGCAGCCTGCAATATGGCGGGAAACTACGTGGGCGCAGGCCTGGCCATGACCAAGGGCAGCAAAATCACCCGCCCCGTCATCGTGCTGGTGCTGATATTGCTGTTTCTGAAGATCCTGGGCATCATCTGATTTTTAGCAGCCATCCCCTACCGGGGGTGGCTGTTTTCCGTTCCCCGGCTCAGTGCGATGATGGCCCGGGCCAGCTGCTCCGCCGCCCGGAGGGCTTCTGCATGGCTGTTCCCCGCCGCCCCCATCTCAATGAGCAGGGAGCCGGCTGTGAGATCCTGATTGAACCGCTGGGACCGCAGACTCATGGGCCGGGTGATCCCCGGGGCCTGCCGCTCTAGCTGAGCCTGGAGCTTCAGCCCCAGGCTCAGGTTTTTCTCCCAGTCCGGGTGGGTCAGCCCTGCGGCGTTGGTGCCCATGACCAGCATGATCTGAGCAGTTTGCTCCCCTTCCACCGCCGCCACAGGCCGGAACTGATTATTTAAGTCTCCGGAGGCATCCCGGTGCAGGTCCAGCACCAGGCTGATCTGGGGATTTTCCTCCAGCGCCGCCCGGATCGCCTTCCGGGCGTGGTTGTAAGAACCGTTGTAGCTGGGATAGTCGTGGAGCTGCCGGTCGTGGACCACCCCGATCCCCGCCTCTTCCAGCAGCTGAGCCACACGTTCTCCGATGGATACCATGTTGTACCGCTGGTCCAGTGTGCGGAAGGGGGAGGATTCGGTGTAGTCTTCTTCCTTCCGGGTATAGCTCTCGGTGGCGTGGGTGTGCAGGATCAATACCTTGGGCTCGTCCCCTGTCAGATCCCAGGTCAGGGGCGTCTGCAGCAGATTCTCCAGGTCCGGCCGCAGTGAGCAGGCATAGAGGATGTCCACCAGCTCCGTATCCCCGGCGGAAAACACCGGCAGCGCCGGGGGCACCTCCCAGGTCTGGGTGGGAGGCTGTGTCTGTTCCCCGGTCTCCGGCGGCTGCGTCTCCGCGACAGATTCCGAAATTTCCTCCAAAGACGGCGAAAACCGGACATTTCGTCCGGTTTCTAAATATATCAGGAAGGCCTGGATATTCGGTTTTTCAAAAAATTCCACCAGAGGCCGGAAGGTTCCCGCGGCAGCCAGCCGCAGCAGCACCGCCCAGGCGATCACCGCCGCGCCGAAGCGCAGCGTGCGGTTTTGATGATCCATCAAACGCCTCCTCACAAATTTGTCGATAATGGGCGCCGCCGTCGAAATATGACGATGAAAATCAGTCCTCTTCTCTGGGCTTCCACTTGGGCCGGGAACGCAGCTGCAATCGCAGGTCCTGGAAAAAGGAAGTCATCAGAGCCGCGGCTTCCTCCTCCCGGACACCGGCCTCCACCACCGGGTGGTGGTTGAACTTCATATCAAAGAGGCTGCACACCGACCGGACCGCGCCGAATTTGCTGTCCGACGCGCCATAGACCACCCGGGGGATCCGGGCATTGACGATGGCTCCGGCGCACATGGGACAGGGCTCCAATGTCACATACAGGGTACACTCCCACAGCCGCCAGCCGCCCAGGGCGGCGCAGGCCTGGGAAATCGCCTCGATCTCCGCATGGGCCAGGGCAGTCTTGTCCGTTTCCCGGCGGTTGCGGCCCCGTCCCACGATCCGGCCCTTGCGTACAATGACGCAGCCCACGGGCACTTCCCCCTGGGCAGCGGCTTCCCTGGCCAGAGCAAGGGCTTCATCCATAAAATACAGGTCATCCATACGATCCTCTCCTTTCCTTCTATCATACCCCAGTCGGAGACGACAGTCAAGGAAGAGAACCGTCTCTCAGGGCTCCATGAGCATGGCGGCGAAGAGCACCGCCAGTTCCTCCCGGGAGAAGGGCCTGTCCGGCCGGTTTTCCAGCCGGCGGTCGGCGGAAACCACACGGTTTTGCAGCAGCTGCTCCAGAGACCTCCGTTCCGCAGCCGACACCTCACCGCTGATGATGTAATCCACACTGACCTCAAATATCCGGGCAATGGCCAGCAGGGTCTGGGCCGAGGGCTCCCGCCGCCCCTGCTCATACATTCCCACAGCGCTTGGGCTCACCTGCAGTCTCCGGGCAAGCTCCGCCTGGTTCATCCCCGCGCCGCGCCGCAGGGCCGCGATCCGTGCTCCGATCATGGAATCACCTCTTTTATGTTTGCTGTGCCCACCTTATCACACCCGCCATGAAAAAACAGGAGAAAGAAGGGAGCTACACAGTTCGACTGACACCACACACTCCGTGTAGTATACTGAAAATACGGAGATATCTGGTAAAAAAAGGAAATTCTCCCGGTGAAATCCGACATTTTGTCTATCGGAAAGGTGTGACTACCAATGACGCTTCCAATTATCCCTGTTTTATTCACAGACCCCCAGCAGCGCAGACCCACAGGCTTCTGCACCCGCTGCGGCGGCGAATGCTATGGCGCCTCGGACCTGTGCACGGATTGCGAGGGCAAGGCATGACCCTGCAGGAATTAAGCCAATGCTATGAGGAGGCTGCCGTTCCCCTGCGCAATCGGCTGCGGGAGCTGCGGCAGATGCTGAAAAATGCCCGGGATCCGGAGGATATCTGGCAAATCAAGCGGCGCATCGCGGAGCTGACGCCGATGCTGACCCAGATGAATGAGCTGGCGGAACTCACCGCCCACTACTACGACAGGGGGTACTACCGCAGTGAAAAATATACTGTATGAGGGCTATCTGGGCCCCCGGCTGCCCCGGGAGGTACAGATGAAGCGGGTCCAGCGGGTGATCCGGGAGGAGTTGACGGAGCTGCAGCGCCACGCGCTGCTGGCCTACTACTTCCAGGAGCAGACCATCACCCAGATTGCCCGGGACCGGGGCGTGAACAAGAGCACCGTCTGCCGGACACTGCACCGGGCGGAGCAGAAGCTGAGAAGATACTTAAAATACTGACACGCAAAAACCGCCGCCCCATAGGGACGGCGGTCATTTTCTTTTTTATTCCATCACATACTGCACGGCCACGGCGCCGGGACCGCCCTGGGTGATGAAGGCAGGGCTCAGGTCCACCACCTCGATATGGGCACCGGGCAGAGCCTCGGCAAGCTTCTTCACAGTCAGCTCCACCTTATCCTCCTTGGCTGCGTGGGCCACATATACCCGCCAGCCTTCGCCGATACCCTTCTTCCGCAGGGCCTCCGCCACGAATTTCACACCGGCGCTGTAGCCGCGGCGGATGGAGGCGATGGTCAGACGGCAGCCATCATCCGTCTGGGTCATGACGGGCACCAGATTTGCCAGCTTTCCCACATGGCTCACCAGGGGACTCAGCCGTCCGCCCCGGCGCAGGTAGTCAAAGTCCTCGGGCATCAGGTAGCTCTTGGCAGAGTCGATCCGCTCATTCAGCCACCGGAGGATCTCCTCCAGGGAGGTGCCCTCCTTTGCCAGCTTCACGGCCTGCTCCACCATATAGCGGTGGGGGCCGCAGAGGGTGCGGGTGTTGACCACGGTGATATCCTCCGCATTGTCGCAGAGCTGGGCAGCGGCTTCGGCGCTGCGGTAGGTGCCGGAAAGGCCGTCAGCCATGGCGATATTCAAAATCTGATCCCCGGCAAACTCCTCATACAGGGCGCTCACCTCGCCGATGGCAGGCTGGCTGGAGGTGGGCATATGACCCTGGTTGATAATACGCACAAACTCCTGAGCGCCGATTTGTTCGAACTCACGGTAGGTCTCCCCCGCAATGGTGACGGACAGGGGGGAAACGGCAAAGCCGGCCTCTCGGGCCTGGGTGGGGGAGAAGAGCGTGGAGGAATCGGAAATGATACGAACCATGGATGAATCTCCTTAAAAATCATTTTTTTACGCATATATGATAACATATTTCATTTTATCCCAATTTTCGCCCTCTGTCAAATGATTTCCCCGTTCCGGTGGGTACCAAATATCCTTTTCTTAAAAATCCTTTGGAAAATTCGGGGGCAGAGGGCCATTCATCGATATTTCGAGGGGAAAATCCGGGAGAATTCATTGAAAGAACCGTTTATATATGATATAAATATATCAGAAAACAAACTTTGAAAGGGGATCCCTAAAATGTCCAAGAATTCTCCTCTGCTCCAGCCCATCCAGGTTGGCAATCTGACCTTCAAGAACCGCATCATGTTCCCTCCCCTCACCACCGGCTATGAAGAGCGGGACGGCTCCATTGGCCAAAGAAGCCTTGCTTTCTATGAGCGACTGGCCAGGGGCGGCGTTGGTTTTGTGGTCATTGGTGACGTAGCTCCCGTTATGACTGCCTCTCCCACGCCCAAGCTCTGCGACGACCGTCAGATTCCCACCTTCAAGCGACTGGCAGATACCCTGCACGAGCACGACTGTAAGGTTGCCCTGCAGATTTTCCACCCTGAGTATGACGTTCCCGCCGTCGGCCGTCTGATCCGCCTGGCACAGATGTCCGCCAAGGAAGGCATGAAGCCAAGGCAAAGGGCGACATGGCCACCTTCGGTGCCAAAATGAAGGAATCCCAGGAATTTGGCAAGCAGGCCCATGGCAAGATTGCCCATGACATGAAGTTCTTCATCCAGGAAGTCACTCCTGAGCAGCTGGCTCAGATCAAGGGCCACATCGCCGCAAGCTCCCGCCGCGCTCAGGAAGCCGGCATTGATGCCATTGAAGTCCACGGTGACCGTCTGCTGGGTTCCCTGTGCTCCCGTCTTATGAACTTCCGTACCGACGAATATGGCGAAAACTTTGAAAACCGTGTCCGCT
>JAZQEP010000074.1:0-34336 GCA_045539075.1 Faecousia sp.
TCAAGCCCGGCCAGACCACTGCCGACGGCATGTTCACCCTGGATGCCCTGCGCTGCATCGGCGCCTGCGGCATCGCTCCCGCCGTCACCATCAACGGCAAGGTCTATCCCAAGATGACCAAGTCGGATCGTAGCCATGTCGTTCTGTGAGCCAAGGAGTTGTTATCAGGTCTTGTCTTCCTAAGACCGCTTGGCCTCCGACTTGGTATTTCCGTGGCAGACATCTACGGCGTCGTCACGTTCTACTCCTTCTTCTCTCTGGAGCCCAAGGGCAAATATGTCATCGGCTGCTGCCTGGGCACCGCATGCTACGTCAAGGGTGCACAGCAGATCATCGACAAATTCTCTGAGATTCTGAACATCAAGCCCGGCCAGACCACTGCCGACGGCATGTTCACCCTGGATGCCCTGCGCTGCATCGGCGCCTGCGGCATCGCTCCCGCCGTCACCATCAACGGCAAGGTCTATCCCAAGATGACCGTGGACGCTGTGGCCGGCGTGGTGGAAGAATACCGTGCTAAGGAGGCTAACGCATAATGAAAAATTTTGCTGAGCTGGATTCTAAAATCTGTTCCTGCACCGATTGCCTGAACGCCAAGCTGGACGGTTCCAACGGCAAGCGCGCCATCCTGCTGTGCGGCGGCACCGGCTGCCTGTCCTCCAACTCCCTGGAGATCAAGGAGAAGTTCGAGCAGCTGGTTGCGGAACACAACCTGGGCGACAAGGTTACCGTCAATATTGTTGGCTGCTTCGGCTTCTGCTCCCAGGGTCCCTTCGTCAAGATCTTCCCTGAGGATACCCTGTACCGTCTGGTCCGGGAGGAGGATGTGGAAGAGATCTTCAACACCGATATTCTGGGTGGTAAGGTGGTGGAGCGGCTGCTGTACGTCGAGCCTCTCACCGGCGAAAAGGTTGCCAAGCAGGATGACATCAACTTCTATAAGAAGCAGAAGCGTGTGGCTCTCCACGGCGGCGGCGTTATCAACCCCGAATCCATCGAGGAAGCCATGGGCTACGGCGCTTTCCAGGGCCTGAAGAAGGCTCTGACCATGGATCCTCAGGAAGTCATCGATGAGATCCTGGCCTCCGGCCTCCGGGGCCGCGGCGGCGGTGGTTTCCCCTCCGGCCGTAAGTGGCAGTTCGCCAAGAACTCCGTTTCCGATCAGAAGTATGTGGTCTGCAACGGTGACGAGGGCGACCCCGGCGCATTCATGGACCGCTCCATCCTGGAGGGCAATCCCTATGCCGTCATCGAGGGCATGATGATCGCAGGCTACGCCATCGGCGCTTCCGAGGGCTATTTTTACGTACGTGCCGAGTACCCCATCGCTGTCAACCGTCTGCGCAACGCCATCCGTCAGATGAATGAGGCAGGCATCCTGGGCCAGAACATTCTGGGTACCGGCTTTAATTTCCAGGCCAACATCCGTCTGGGCGCAGGCGCCTTCGTCTGCGGCGAGGAGACCGCTCTCTTAAACTCCATTGAGGGTAAGCGCGGCATGCCCCGTCCCCGTCCTCCTTTCCCTGCTGTGAAGGGTCTGTGGGGCGAGCCCACCATCGTCAACAACGTGGAGACCCTGGCCTGTGTTCCCTACATCCTGCGTGAGGGCGCGGCTGAGTTCGCCTCCTGCGGCACCGAAAAGTCCAAGGGCACCAAGGTCTTCGCCCTGGGCGGCAAGGTCAACAACGTGGGCCTGGTGGAGATCCCCATGGGCACCACTCTCCGGGAGCTGATCTACGACATCGGCGGTGGTATCCCCGACGGCAAGCAGTTTAAGGCCATTCAGACCGGCGGCCCCTCCGGCGGCTGTCTGACCGCAGAAGCCCTGGACGAGCCCATCGACTTTGACAACCTGGTTGCCAAGGGCTCCATGATGGGCTCTGGCGGCGCCATCGTCATGGACGAGGACAACTGCATGGTGGACGTGGCTAAGTTCTATATGGAGTTCATCTGCGACGAATCCTGCGGCAAGTGCTCCCCCTGCCGAATCGGCACCAAGCGTATGCTGGAGATCCTGACCCGGATTACCGAGGGCAACGGCACCATGCAGGACCTGGAAGAGCTGGAGGAGCTGGGCGAGACCGTTAAGAATAACTCTCTGTGCGCTCTGGGCCAGACCGCTGCCAACCCCATTATGTCCACCCTGGCCCATTTCCGGGACGAGTACATTGCCCACATCGTGGACAAGACCTGCCCTGCCAAGGTCTGCAAGAATCTGATGAGCTACACCATCATCCAGGACAACTGTGTCGGCTGCGGCCGCTGCGCAAAGGCGTGCCCCGCAGATGCCATCGCAAAGACCTCCTATGTTGGTGTCGGTAAGAAGCTGCCTTCCTACCAGATCGATGCCAATAAGTGCGTCAAGTGCGGCGCTTGTATGGCAACCTGTAAGCCCAAGGCTATCGTGAAGAAGTAATCAGGAGGACGAACCAATGGCTAAAGTAAATATTAAAATCGAGGGCGTCTCCTATCAGGTGGAAGAGGGCCTGACGATCCTGGAGGCCGCGAAAAAGTGCGGCTATGAGATCCCCTCTCTGTGTGCTTTTAATCATGGTGAGTGCTCCCAGGGCTCCTGCCGTGTCTGCCTGGTTGAGGTCAAGGGCGCAAGAGGCCTGGTTGCCTCCTGTGTCTACCCCGTCAACGAAGGTATGGAGATCATCATTTCCAGCCCTAAGGCTTCCGAAGCCCGCCGGGCTTCCGTGGAGCTGCTGCTGAGCAACCATAACCAGAACTGCCAGCAGTGCGACAAGAACGGCAAGTGCGAGCTGCTGCACGTGGCTGCCATCACCGGCGCCCGTGAGGGCCGTTACGTGGGAACCAAGACCCCCGTGACTGTGGACCAGCTGACTCCCGCCATCATCCGTGACACCTCCAAGTGCATCCTCTGCGGCCGCTGTGTGGCTCGCTGCCAGAATGCCCACGGAATGGGTATTCTGGGCTTCGAGAACCGTGGCTTCCAGACCATCGTGGCTCCCGCCGAGAACCGCTCCTTCCTGAACAGCCCCTGCATCCAGTGCGGCCAGTGTGTCAGCGTCTGCCCCACCGGCGCGCTGATGGAGAAGTCCGAGATCGCCAAGGTGGATGCCGCTTTCAAGGCCGGCAAGCACGTGGTCGTTCAGACCGCACCCGCTGTCCGAGCCGCTCTGGGCGAGGAATTCGGTATGCCCGTGGGCACCGCTGTCACCGGCAAGATGGTTGCCGCACTGAAGCGCCTGGGCTTCCACAAGGTCTACGACACCAATTTTGCCGCCGACCTGACCATCATGGAGGAGGGCACTGAACTCTTAGGCCGTATCCAGAACGGCGGCAAGCTCCCCATGATCACCTCCTGCTCCCCCGGCTGGATCAACTACGCCGAGTATAACTACGGCGATCTGCTGGACCATCTGTCCTCCTGCAAGTCTCCCCACCAGATGCAGGGCGCTATCCTGAAGTCCTACTACGCCGAGAAGAAGGGTATCGATCCCAAGGATATCTTCGTGGTGTCCATCATGCCCTGCACCGCCAAGAAGGACGAGGCTGAGCGTGAACAGCTGCGCGTGGACAGCCTGAAGGACGTGGACGCCGTTCTGACCACCCGTGAGCTGGCCAAGATGATCAAGCGTGCCGGTATCCTGTTTAACCGTCTGCCCGACGAGGAATTCGACCAGGATCTGATGGGCGAGTACACCGGTGCCGGCGTCATCTTTGGCGTCACCGGCGGCGTTATGGAAGCTGCTCTGCGTACCGTCTACTACGTGCTCACCGGTAAGGAGCACGATGCCATCAAGTTCGAGCAGGTGCGCGGCTTCGAGGGCATCCGTGAGGCTTCCATGGATCTGGGCGGTATGACCGTCAATGTGGCCATTGCCCACGGCATGAAGAATGCCAAGGTGCTGCTGGATGATATCCGCGCAGGCAAGAGTAAGTATCACTTCATCGAGATCATGGGTTGCCCCGGCGGCTGTATCGCAGGCGGCGGCCAGCCCATCGTGAGATCCTGCTTCCTGCCCAATGAGGATGACGACATTCAGGATACCTTCCGGGCAAAGCGCGCTGCCGCTCTGTACTCCGAGGATGAGCGTCAGCAGCTGCGGCAGTCCCATAAGAATACGCAGGTGCAGAAGCTGTACGAGGAGTTCCTGGGCAAGCCCAACTCCCACAAGGCACACCATCTGCTGCACACCACTTACAAGGCTAGAGTCGGTTTCAATGACTGATCGTCTACCGGGGGAGCGAACGCTCCCCCGGAAATGAAACCGTTTTCTGGCTGACATGACAAAGAACCTGACACTAAGCGTTTGAGCTGCCTGAAAGGTGCGAATAGCCTCAGCCGCATGGAGTATTTCCATGGGGATGTGTTTGCTGCCGCACCGGATTCGGGTGCGGCAATTTTTGTTCCCGGAGGAAAAAACATGGAAACACGTGTAGCCGTTATGAGCATCATCGTGGAAAACAATGAGATTGTGGAGAAGCTGAACGGCCTGCTGCATGAGCATGGTGATTACATCATCGGCCGGATGGGAATTCCCTACCGGAAGAGAAAGGTCAGCATCATCTCCATCGCCCTGGACGCTCCCCAGAATACCATCGCCGCCCTGGCGGGAAAAATCGGTGCCCTGAAGGGCGTCAGCGTCAAGACCGCCTATTCCGGCGTTATCAGCAATGATTAAGAAAGAGGTAAATGTTATGAACAAGAAAATTCGTTGGATCACTGAAACTGCTGTCATGCTGGCACTGCTGGTTTCCCTGCAGGCCCTGACCAAGCCCATGGGCCAGCTGGTCACCGGCTCCTGTGTCAACGCCATTCTGGCTGTGGCTGCTCTGGTGGGTGGCCTGGGCTGCGGCGTGACTGTGGCGCTGGTGAGCCCTGTGCTGGCTTTCCTGCTGGGCATCGCCCCCCAGATTCTGACCGTACCTGCCATCATGGTGGGCAATACCGTCTATGTGGTGCTGCTGCACTTCCTGGCAGATCCCGCCGGAAAGAAGCTGGCACAGCAGGCCGCTGCCTGGGCCATTGCAGCTGTGGGTAAGTTCGCTGCCCTGTATTTGCTGGTATCCAAGCTGATCTGCGGCGTTCTGGCAAGCAGCCTGATGGAGGCCGGCCTCATGAAGGAGCCCATGCTGAAGGCACTGCCCGCAACCTTTGGCATCCCGCAGCTGTTCACCGCCCTTATTGGCGGCGCCCTGGCACTGCTGATGGTGCCTGTGCTGAAGAAAGCTCTGCACAAATAATAGAAAAATCCCGGATCCATCTGGATCCGGGATTTTTTACGCGAAAATTTCGGGTGTTATGGTCTGCTTCGCCACGGCGGTCTGTGTATCCTGCTTGAGTTCGGCTGATTCCGGCGCCACCAGATTGGCATAGGCGTTGTCCAGTTCTTTTCTTGCTGTGACAAAGGCGAATGTGCCTGCCAGCATGCCGGTGATTTGGGTGAGACTGTTTTTGACCAGTGAGGAAAGGATCATCTTCAGGGTATTGTGGAAGGCGCTCTTTTCAATCAGCGACAGAAGGTATGTGCAGACACCGGGCATAATGTTGGTAGTAACCGCAATGATTACTGCGATTGCAACCAGGGCAGCGACAATAATATGGAACAGCTTTGCACGTTCCTCCGGGGTCAGCCCCTCGGTGGACTGGGTGAGTTCGGCGCAGATGGCGGAGAATTCCGGGATCTGGCTGAAGCACTGGGGAATATCGCCGGTAGAGCCGGCAACATAGTAGGCGGCGCAGAGCACTCTGGGGTCCGGACGGAAGTCGGCGAAGGCGTTGTCTTCTTTCGCTGCTTCTTCCATGGAAGTCAGAATATCCTGGGCGTGGAATTCCATCTGGCGCAAGACGATCTTCTTCAGATCTTCCGCAGACCGATCGGGAAAAATCTCGTAGTCATGGGGTGCCCGGGCCGCGTCACCGGAGATGAGCGCATCGCTTTCACGAAAGGATTCATAGAGGATCAGATACAGCCCCTTCTTCTCCTGGGGGGTCATGGATGCGGTGAGCTTTTCCAGGACTGAATCCACAGTGGGAGAATCCTTGAGAAGTCCGGATTCGGCCAGGGACTTTCCGTAGGCAAGGCCCGCGTCAATGCGGGAGACGGTTTCCCGAATCTGGTCGGAGTCCTGCTCCGGCAGCAGAACTTCAATGGCGGAGAGGAGCGTGTCGGGCCGGGCGGGATCGATATGCTGCAGCAGCTGATCGTAGACACTGCGGATTGCTTGATTGTATGCTTGGTTTGCCATGGATTTCACTCCTTTTGGGCTAAAGTGGGATTTTAGCGGCGGTTTGCCTTCCAGAATTGTTCGATATATTTCTTCAGCCTTTCCTGCATCAGCTGGTCATACCCGGTGCAGGCTGGAAGCTTGGCCGGATCGAATCTGCCGGAGGCAGTGTTGAAAGCGTGGAAGGGAACGGGCATGTCGCTGCTGGCGCTGGCGTATTTGTTCTCCAAAGCGCCGATCCAGAACCGGACGATGGTGGACATATTGGTCTCACCATAGGCGGGATGGTCGCTCATGCGTGAGATGGTCTTCAAGGCCTCCAGATAGGTATCCGCGGAGGGGGAGAGATAGATACTGGAATTTGACTCTTTTTCATCCAGATACCGGGTGCGCAGGTACAGGTTTGTATCGTTGACCAGCTGTTCGATGCTGGCGCCGGTGTGGAACATATCCCTGCCTGCGCGGATCTGTTCGGTTACCCAGTCCAGGAAACTGTCGACGACGCCGGCAGGACCGTTGGGCATTTTTTTCAGCAGAGTACCGCCGGAAAGCCGGTCAGCACGGTGAAGGTGGAAGTTTAGGATCTGGGCCAGTTCTTTGCGGGAGGGCAGGAAGGTGCAGCTGACCCGGTCGAAGCGGCGGGGACGGACCAGTGCTTCGGGAACACCGCTGACGGAGTTGCAGCTGGCAAAGAAGAAGATCTGCTTATCATTGCTTTGGAGCCAACTGAGCAGGGCAGAGAGAATATTGTCACGGACATTGCTGGAATCGCTTTTCTTCTTGTCGAACATAATCTCGATCTCATCGATCAGGACGCAGACCGGGGCCATGCTCTCCACCTGCTTGCGGTAGCGCTTGAAACGTGCTTCCGAGTCGCCCACGTGACTTCCAAGAAGATTTTCCATCCGCATTTCCACCAAGGATACGCCCATATCATAGGCGGCTTTTTTTGCGGCGGAGGTCTTGCCGCAGCCGGGGATGCCCGTGAGCACCACGCCCCGGGGGGCTTCCAAACCCCAGCTGTGGGCCAGCTTCGGATTGCGCAGGTCAGCACCCACCTGGTTGATCCAGCTGAGCAGATTGTCCAGGCCCGCGACGCTGTCCTGGGGGTCCAGAAGAAGCACGGTATCGTCTTCAAAAGCGTTCTGCTTTTTCCGGGCCTTCACCAGTTCCTGACGCCGGCGGGTGATCTTGTCGATCTCACTCTGGGTCTGGTCGTAGCTCACATTGGTCTCACCGTAAAAGTGGCCACGGCCGTTCATTTCCCGAAGAATATCGGCGATTTCCCAGCGGGAGAGACCCTTCATGTCCGTGGCAGCGTCCCGGATCCGGGCCAGCTCCAGCTGCTCCAGAGGCCGCTGGGGGCGGGCGCTTCGGGCAGCCCGGGTCAGATAGTCCAGAATATCCTCATCGTCCATTTCCGGCACATCCAGGATCTCGATGTCTTGCCGGAAGCCGGTGGGAATGGAGAGCAGGGGGCTCAGGAGAAACAGGTAAGCCGGCTGCCGGAGGGCTTCCCGGCGCTCGCTTTCGTAGAGAAATTTGCGCAGCAGATCGGTCTGCTCATGCGGGGTCAGATCGTGAAAATGGGTGAGGAAATAGAAGGGAGGCTTCAGCCGGGGGTCCTGGGTGATGCGGTCAAAGGAGAAGGTACCCTGGACCGGATCCCGGTACTGGTACAGGTCCACAAGATACCCGTTTTCCACGCAGACCCGGTACATATTTTCGCTTTTCAAGCTTGCCTTGTCAGCGAAGACCGGGTCGCTGAAATTTTTGAGGATGTCCGCCTGGCTCACAAAGAGCTCCTCGAGAAAACGGCGGTCTTCGGTAATCAGATAGATGATGCGCCTGGGGGTATCCGGCAGCTTGGACAGCCGGGGACGCAGAGTTTGCATGCGGGACATTTAGATCAGAACTCCTTCCTCCGGAGGTTCCGGTGAGGTGGGGGTGGTAATGAATGACAGGCAGTGATTAAGAACCTCTACCTGGCGGTTGTAAATGGCCTGGAAGAAAGATCGGGACAGCAGATCCCAGCTCTGTACGTCGAGGTAGATCTTCCACTGCATATCTTTCTCAATTTGCTCTTTTCGATCAACGGTTGTCTGATATATGTAACCCTTCATTACCGGGTCGAGAGATTGACGGCCCAGATGGCCCAAAACGGAGAGGGTCTTGCTGTAGACAGGACCCAGCATGGCGCTTTCAGAGGGGATATAGCTGCGGAAGGACTTAACGAAGGGCTTAATGGCCTGGCAATATTCCTCAGAATTCATGAACCAACGGAAATAGAATATCTTCAGCTCTTCCCAGTTAAGCCAGGAAAGATTATCGACAAAATCAAACTGGGTTCTGTTGAGCATACGGTGGTGCAGCTGATTGGGGAAATAGGCCTTGGGTCCCAGGTAAGTGGGCGGAAAACCGGAGAAAGCATCGGGATCATCCATGGGATCAGAGCCGGTGGTGGGGATGTCCTCTACAATTAACAGGGAGGCGCGGTTGATGGAGCTCTCAAGCTGTTCCTGCTGATCGGAAGCGATGGACTTTATATCTACAGAAAGGCCCTCAATGAGCTTTCGGAAGGAGAGCATGCTTTCGGAATTTTTTGACCAATTGGACAGGGCTTTCTCCAGCGTGGGACAGAAAAGCTTCCGCATATCCATATACAGAACGTCCCGGAACCGGGCCCAGGACCAGGGGAAGGCTTCTTCCAGCATCTCCCGGGTCTTATCCAGGAGGACTTCCCGCTGCTGAAGAAGGACGCCACATGCGGCAAGGCCCTTGCAGAGGGCATATGGATCATCGGCTGTACCTTTGGGCTCGTTCAGCCGGTAGGCCTCCCGGGCACCGGAAAGGTCCAAAAGAAAGAATTGCACATAATAATCCGGTTCGGGGTTATCTGCGTTCCAGCGGCGGGAGACCTCACGGAGAAGGTCCTCATAGAAATCACGCTGGTTTCTCCAGTCTTCATCATCGGGCAGCGCAAGAAACAAAAGTCCGCCAGATAATTCCTGAAGCAGCTCATAGAAAAATATGTCCATAAGCTTGCGGTAGGTGGGCTGGGTGGGATCGTTCTGGTAGTGCTGATCGGCGCGCTGGTCAGGGACCATCAGAAAATTCCGGTACAGGGTACGGCCTTCTTCCGCGGCGCAGGCTTCACCCTCAAACCCGATCCAGCCCCGGGAAGGATCTTCCTCGTCCAGAGCCAGAACTGTGGGGATCCGGGAGAAGTAATCTCCGCTGTCGGGGTGGTAAAAGAGGGAATCAAGCTCCATTGGGATCACACCGTCGGAGGGCTGCCCGGCCACGGCTGCGCAGCAATATTCCGTGTTGATATCCAGGCCGTAGATTTTTTTGTCATGCAGATGGCTGGGCCATCTGTTGCCGATGTTTAGTTTCAGAGGCGCTTCGTAAATTTCCATAACATGTCACCTCACAGTTCGATGGGCAGAATGTGGGGAATACGGGCGGCGAAGGGGTTTTCCGGGGTGCCGCAGAGGACCAGGTCATTCCGGCAGTGCAGCTCACCGGGATTGAAGCCCTTGGGGAGCGTGGCAATGGACATGTCCGGGGCTGTTTGATAGGGCCGGAGCCAGAGCTGCCCCTTTCGGATATAGACGCAGCCGAACATGCTCAGTGCGGCGGCATCTACCTGGGGCAAGGGAGTGGGGACGGTGTCCGTCACAAGGGTATCGTCTTCAAAGAGAAGCGCATAGTGAAGATCATCGTCGGTGGTTCGGGTATAGACAGCTTTCAGCCCGGTTCTGTCGCACAGGGCAGGATCGGAAAAGAGTTGTACGGCACGGCAGACGGGGCCGGAAATGCCGCAGACGCTGTTGGTGCCCATGTGGACCCAGTGCAGATTCTGCCAGTCGGATACATCCAGATTGGACAGGGCGGTGCCGTCGTCGCAGAGCAGGATGTAGTTGGGGCCCCAGGCGGAAATCTGGAGGATCTTTCGGTTGCGGGCGGCGCTGCGAAGATGCTCCGGGGTGCAGGGGGCCAGCGTGCCGTCGGAGAGCAGGACGACCAGTACGTCGTCATCCAGGACGCAAAGACTGGCGATGGGACCAGGTGCTTCATAAATCACTTCCCAGGCACCGCCCCGGCGCAGCTGGATTTTGCTTTCCAGGCAGCGCAGATAGCCTTTCCGGCTGATTGCCAACCGGGTGACATGGCTTAAATCGGTCAGCAGAGAATCCCGCATGGCATCCAGGATCAGGAGGAAATCCTCCACATCCTGGGACCGGACGGGAAGCTTGGGCTTGATCTGCATATGCAGAAGCAGGAACAGGTAGACAGCCCAGCGGCGGCGGGGGGAAGTGCCCATGACCTGTGCCAGGGACGCCCGAAGGGCGGGGTGCTCCCGAAGAAAACCGGAGACATCCAGACGGTCACGGGACCCGGCGGAGGGGCCGTCCAGGGAGAGCGACAGGGCGCAGGGAGTTTCGGCTCGCAGATTTACGGTGGCCAGCATGATCTCGCGGATCAGAGCCTTACCCTGTTCGGAGGTAGTTTTATGATTCAGATCCTGCTGGAAGTCATTCAGGGAACCATCCATGGCGGTATCCCAGAGCTCCGTAAAGGAAAAGGAGGGACTCTCCCATTCTGTGCGGATATTCTGAATGCTGCGCATTTTAGTGTTGTTCAGAAGAAGATCCATGGGTGCCTCCTTACTTCTTATCCAGCTTGAGAGGGACCGGAAGTGATTCCAGACCGGCCTCGTGGAGCAGATTGTTGATGGATATGGTATCAAAGACGCCCCGGGCGATGCAGCTTGCGATGATGAAATCCCGGGGATCCTTGCTGGGGGAGAAGGAATAATTGGCGTGGGCCATCAGATCCTTGGTTTCCAGAATGTTCAGCTTCAGCGCCAAACAGATGGACAGAGCGTTGTTGCGCTTGGTGTGGGCGCCCCGCCGGCGGCCGGAGGAATCCGCGGCCCATTTGCTGTAGCTGACGGAGTAGGTCTGCTGCAGAATGCCGGCGGCGGTATACAACTGCTTATCGGTGATATCCCGCTGCGTAAGAAAGCTTTGCAGCTCCGTCCAGAAGCATTCACGAAAATGATCGTTATCATTCAGCACTTCCCAGATGGCCTCGTTGAGGGGCTTCTTGGAATCTGCCAGAAGCGGTTGCGTAAAGTCGGATCGCCACTGCTTCAGATGATACCGCAGGGTTCGGCCCAGGTCTGTTTCTTCGGGGATGGTGAGGCAGAGTTCTTCCAGGTGGGAATTGCTCATGGTGGTGATGATCTTGTGCAGCATGTCCCGGTCCGGGACAAGGGGACGTCCGTCTTCCATGGGAAAGCTCCTTTCTGTCTCTTTTGAGAATATCATAGCGGAAAAATAAAATGAAATCAACAGGATCAAGCAAAATAGTGAGCCGCTGAAAACGGATAACAAATTCAGTTTGTCGAAAGTAAAAAACCATTCATGGTAAAATGGCCGCACAGAACAACAGAAAGGAGGAATTGCACATGAGCTGCAAGCATACCGAACGGAAAAGCTTCTGGAGCCGTCTTCGCAAGCTGATCAATGAGATTGAGGACATCTTCTCCGGCCCCAGACCCAGCGACTATGAAATCTACGGAGACTACTATGAGCGATTCTAAGGAGGAAGGACAAATGCTGAATTCACTGGACCATTATGTACACAAGAGTCTGGATCACGTGAAGGGCCCCTTTACCCACCATATGGATCTGGAATATAAGGTATCCTATCTGGGAAATTTTCTCCCCTATTGGGGCAACACAGTGGTTTTTGACCTGGACGAGAAGACCATCGAGCATCTGAAATCAGTTCAGAACGACCTTTATAGCGCAGCGGGACATATGCTGGCAACACGGCTTGAACCGGATACCCTGCATATGACGCTCCGCGGCCTGACCGAGGGAACCGGACCGTTTCCATCCTCCCACGAGAGAATGGAACGGATGCGGTCAGGTGCCGCCTCTCTGATCCGTCAGTGGCGGGGGCAGAAGCCTCTGCAGATGCGCGGCACCTGGATTTTTAATATGAATCACACTTCCCTGGTTCTGGGCCTGGTGCCGAATAACCACGATACCTATGTGCGCCTGATGCAGATGCATGGAGAACTGGATAAATTGGTGGGAGTCAAAACGGATTTTTGCCCCCACATCACCCTGGCTTACTATAAACCCGGAAAATACGTCAAAATTGACGCATTGAGAAAGGTGCTCCGGGCGGATCCGATTATCGTGGAGCTGCCCATGGAGAATCTGAAGCTGAAAAACTTCAGAAATATGAACCACTACGAGACTGTGGATGTAAAGAAGGCAGAATGGGATCCCCGCACATATGTAAATTACGACGGAGACTTAAGAACCGTCATCAAGTGCCTGGAGGGAGAGGCGTTTATCCTGCGTGGGCAGTTTATTTCCGGAAGCCTGCTGATCGATTCTCTGGAAGCCGACGGCAGCACCTGGCGCAGCCAGGATATGCTGGTGGATCCCTGGAAGGAAACCGGCAATATGTGGCTGCAGGGAAATGATGACTATCTGGGGACTTACGATTCCTTTGAGGAGGCAGATCGGGCAAGGGACGAATACATTGAAAATTATTGATACCACTGCGTGGGGCGGCCTCGGCCGCCCCGGAACGTTTGAAAAGGGGGAGAAAAATGAATACTGGTCAGCCTCTTTCCCGGACGCTGCGAAGCATTCGCCCGGATTACCTGATGCGGGAGGAATCCGAACTGCAGCGCTCGCTGCTGGAGCGCTATGAAAAGGTCTGCGGGAATATCAGCGCGGATCTGGGCAAATATTACAGCGCGGCGGTGTGTAAGGGTATGCTGGTCTGGGCAGCGGATCCGGAAAAAGCAGGACGCAGCGGCGTGGTGGATGAAATTATGCGCTCGTTCTTTGCGCAGCGAATGGAAACGGACTATACCAATATGATATACCGTCATTTCGACTGGTTGGAGCGTGAGGCTGCGCAGGTCATCCGAGAGGAACTGTTAAGAAACGGATGGGACTCGGACCGCTGCAGGACATTGGGCAGAATCCCGCTGAGGGGGTTCCGGCAATACTGGCACTACCAGGGCGAGATCTATATCCGGGAGGAAGTGGCTAGAATGGTGGACGAATTCAACTTCTGGGAGCTTCTGGATGATCTTCCGCAGATGCCCCGGGAATCCAGAATCAATTTCCGGTGCAGCCAGGTGGCCAGATTATGGGATCCGCTGCGAAGACAGCTGCTGGAGGATCGGGTGAAGCTGTCGCTCGGGATCCTGTCAAGATTTTCTGAGCAGCCCTTTGATGCGCTGTACTGTAACCAGCTGATTCTGTCCCTGAAGCGCTGGGAAGATCAGCAGGATACATAAGGAAAAGGCCCGGAAGTGCTTGCTTCCGGGCCTTCAAAGTGAAATTTAGATGTTCAGCAGATCGGAGTAGACCTTCAGAGCACCGTCGGTGTCGTGGGCCAGCACCTTCTTGGCCAGCACCTTACCCAGCTGGACGCCCTCCTGGTCGAAGGAGTTGACGTTCCAGGCAAAGCCCTGGTACATGACCTTGTTCTCGAAGTGGGCAAGCAGTGCGCCCACAGCGGCGGGAGTCAGCTTCTCGCCGATGATGATGGAGGAGGGACGGCCGCCTTCGAACTTCTTGTTCAGATTCTCGTCATCCTTGCCGCAGGCGAAGGCGACGATCTGGGCAGCCACGTTGGCGCAGAGCTTCTGCTGGCTGGTGGAGCCCTGGATCACAACATCGGAGCCCATCTGGCTGTTCTTGAAGCCCACGAACTGCAGAGGCACGATGTCGGTGCCCTGGTGCAGCAGCTGATAGAAGGAGTGCTGTCCGTTGGTGCCAGGCTCACCAAAGATGATGGGGCCGGTGGCGTAGTTTACGGGCTCGCCGAAGCGGTTGACGGACTTGCCGTTGGACTCCATGTCCAGCTGCTGCAGGTGAGCGGGGAAGCGGGAAAGAGCCTGGGAGTAGGGCAGAACGGCGGTGTTGGGGTAGCCCAGCACGTTGCGCTCGTAAACGCCGATCAGAGCGTCCAGCAGAGCGGGGTTAGCCTTGATGTCAGCGTTCTTGGCCAGGACATCAGCCTCAGCAGCACCGTTCAGGAAGTCGGCGAAGACCTCGGGGCCGAAGGCCAGGCTCAGCACGCAGCCGCCCACACCGGAGGAAGAGGAGAAACGGCCGCCGATGTAGTCGTCCATGAAGAAAGCAGCCAGATAATCGGGAGAAGAGGCCAGGGGAGAGGTCTCGGAGGTGACGCAGGCCATGTGGTTGGCGGGATTCAGACCGGCTTCCACCAGGGCGTTCTTCACGAAGGACTCGTTGGTCAGAGTCTCCAGGGTGGTGCCGGACTTGGAAACCAGCACGAACAGGGTGTGGGGCAGGTCCAGGGTGCACAGGACACCGGCAGCGTCGTCGGGGTCCACGTTGGAGATGAAAGCGGCCTTCATCTTCAGGGTGTTATTGACCTTTGCCCAGTTCTCCAGAGCCAGGTAGATAGCCCGGGGGCCCAGGTCGGAACCGCCGATGCCGATCTGGCAGACAGTGGTGAACTTTTCGCCGGCGGCGTTGACGATCTCGCCGTTGTGGACTTTGTTAGCGAACTCAGCGATCTTCTTCTGCTCACCAACGTAGAAATCTCGCTTATTGACGTTGTCGGCAATGACATCGTTGCCCAGCTGGCCGCGGCACATATGGTGCAGAACCAGGCGCTTCTCGCCGGTGTTGATGACAGCGCCGTTGTACAGCTCAGCGAACTTCTCTACCAGCTGCTGCTCAGCAGCGAAATCAGCCAGGACAGAGAGAATATTGTCGTCCACGGGACGGGCGCCGTAGTTGAAGTTCAGGCCTGCGCCCATGGGAGCGGTGTAGTCCTTGACGCGCTGGGCGCCATTTTCGCCGGACATGGCGCATTTCAGGCAGACCTTGGGTGCGCTCTGCAGCTTGGCATATGCGGCCAGGGAGTCCATGTTTTTCCAGGTAATCATAGCGGGATTCCTCCTAAATATAAAACGTATGTAAATTTTGGCGTATTTGCACTGATAAAAATTATACTACTCTTTCTGAAAAAATGCAAGATTCTATGTACATTCCGGAAGAATTTGTGTATTCTTAACAAACGATATGCAAGCATTTTCGGAAATACGCTCCGTCGGGGCCGGGAATAGGATCAATTCTTGCGTTTTGAGGAATGCCATGATACAATAAAAATATAAGAATTTCATCTTCCTGCACGGTGCAGTGAAAAAGGAGGGAATCAACAGGTATGAATGCGTTGATTTATAATGATCCTTATAGCCGTATGACTTCTGCCTATGCCCATGTACGTGACGGTGTGGTTTACAGCAATCCTTACCAGGAGATCGCGCCGCCCAATACTTCTGACTATGCCATTGGCCACGTAGAACCGGACGGAACAATTTACAACACACCGTATGGCAGAAGCTCGGTCACGGGCAGTACCGGTGTGGGCCGTGTTGACCGCAATGGCATCATTTACTCCGACATTTATGCGTCTGCCGGTTCCGCAATCGCCCATGTATCCGGAGGGTATATTTACTCGGATCCTTACTCGGAGGTAAGCTGCGCGGTGGGGCAGTATGAGGGTGATTCCATGGCGGCAGCTGCTGCCTGGTATTTGATGACGCAAACGCAGGGGGAGTTTTCTTCCTCCGGTGGATATGCACCTGTTCCCAGAAAAAAAGTTGACAGAGGATTTACCGGGCCGGATGGTGTATACTACGGCAGTAAAGCGGAGTATGATAATATCCAGAAACAGCGGGAAATCGAGAAACAGCGGGAAGAGGAGCGCCAGCGCCACAAGCAGTGGCTGGCTTCATTGACGAAAGAGGAGCGGGCGCGCTATTATGAAGAGCAGGCTCGCAAAAAGCGGGCCCGGGAGGAGCAGGAACACCGGGAGAATGTCAAATACTTCCTTGGGGGAATGGGATTTGCGGTAATCCTGATCGTCGTTTCGATCCTGATTGAAATGATTTTTAACGCGTCTCTCGTCTTTGATGGGCTCATGAGATTGGTGGGCAAGGTGATGATGCTAGCCGGAGTTGCCCTCGCAGTGTTATCCGTTGTACTGTTTCTGATTCCTGTAATCCGGTATTCTCTTCGCAAAAAGTAGCACAATCCGCAAAAGAGGGACAAAAAACCGGGGACACACGCTGGTCCCCGGGTTATCGCATATGCGGTGGCAGGCCCTCAAAAGATAAGAAAAGAGCCACCCGAACGGGTGGCTCTTTGTAAGTGCAAAGCGTAAGTTTAGCGCTTGGAGCGGTAATTCGACACGTGAAGACTGTTTTCCTGCGTGAGAATCGTGGCGTTGAGTGAGTATCGTTTTGTGAAAAAGGGGTCGAATTCCGCGAAAAGGGGAAATCGGCCAGTGTATAGTGTGTTATAGCGTGTATACCGTAAATAACGTATTTTTCCGTGATCAGTTGGTTTTTTGTTGGTTTTTTCAGAAGTGTTTTGTGCCGTCAAAAAGCATTACCAAAAGTAGTAGCTCCGTTTTTCTGTTAGTTGTTTTTTGTCCTTCGACTCGCTGTGATTCCGCGTTCCGAAGAACGGATCTTTGGCGGCAACGGTGGGATCGAACCAATCGGCCTTTGTTGTTGCCCAAGCGATCCATTCTCTTGTTGCCTGGCTATCACGATCTTTTGCCTCAACGGCTGCAATCAGTGCACGGATTTTGCAGGCTACGGCATAGTCCTCAGCTTGATTCTGCAAGGCTATGGTTTTAGCAACTTCTTCGTTATAGCGCTTTGCAAATTCCTCTTTACGACGTCGTTCCTCTTCTCGTTTGCGCTCAGCTTCCTCACGCTCCTCGCGCGCGATTTTTATATCGTTGATGCCGGTAAAAATAGCAATCAAAATCTCGCCAAGACGGTCTTCCAGAAGTCCGGATTTACTGTCTCGGATTCTACGCTTATCCCCGATACCGACGCTGATACGGCCGTTATAGATATAATCATATTTTCTGATGTGAGGTTTTGAACCCCATCCACGGCGCTTCATATCATCCTCATATTGAAGTTGTGCCATCTTCTCTTCACAGGTTAACTCATGACGTACTTCGGTGGTGGCCTCTGAGAATCGAAGAAGGATAGAGTCTTCTCCAATTGAGAAATGAAGTTGATCATCTATTACGATGCCTAATGGTTCAGCCGCTTTAGCCAGAGTATCGATGATTTGGAAGATTCGCGGAAGTGTTTCTTCTGCTACAGAGTCGGCAGGGTAGGGAAGTTCTTTTGGTTTGGCCTTCAGTTGAGATCGAAGCTGCTTCTGATAGGCAGATACTTTTGGATGTTGCTTTTTGTCCTTATCAGCCAGAACGATTTGAGATGCAACGGCTAAAATTATAGTTTGATCTTCTTCGGACATAAATCCCAATTGGTCGGGCGTGGTCTGGGAATATACATTTCCAGTTCGGAGCCCCGTTTTGATATCACCCTTGTCACTCTTGGGAAGAGGAGGAATAGTTACTTCCTGACCTGCACGGATTTTGGCCCAGTATCCAACAGGGGGCGTGGGAATATCCAGTGACTTGCAGATTTTGTGAATCGTACTGTCTGAGACGGCATACTTCTTTGCGACTTCCGTAACAGGGTACTGCCAAATCTCTTTGTAAAGTACTTCGCGACGGTATATGTTTTTCTTTGTGTTGCCCCACTCGATGATCTCAGGCTCATCCAATTCAACTTTTTCGATCTTTTGAGGATGTGCTTGCTTTTTAGAAGTGTTTATCTTTGGGGGAGCTTTGGATTCCTGGGCTGGTTCAGGAGAAGTGGATGCCGTGTTTCGCATTTTGTTAGCGGCGGCACTGGTCTTATACAGAGATATGATCTCGTTTGGATCACCGGTAAGCTCTGCTATAGTAGTCTCTTTGTCAAATTCTTTTTTGGTCCAGTAGCCGGGAGGCGGTATTGGAATACCTGCATCTTTGATCTGCTTTAGCATTGCAGAATATGGGATGCTGTACTTCATGGCCATGCCGGAAACAGCGGATGACCAGACTTCGTCATAGATTTGCTGCCTTGTTAACTTAACAGTAGGACGTATGGCCATATCGGATTCCTCCTTTGCTGTATTATTTGATGCTTGGGGTGTTGGTGGGGTTTCTGCGCGAATCAGATCTTCAAATAGTGTTATCCCTCCGATCCTTCGTTTTCTTTTAATAGAAAAACCAGGTCATGTTTCATCTCTTCGAAACTACTGATAATGCTTTGCAGATTCTTCTCAATTCTTTCAACCTGTACCTCATTGATTTTGCCATGATTGTATGCGATGAGTCTTTCGGGAACGATAGCGTAGCTCCAACCATCGCCTCGATATGAGCCCTCGTTTTTGGCGGCAAATCCAATCGGCAGGAGATTGTTCCGCATTCCCAAAGAGACCATCATAGGAGAGATTCCTAAATAGTCTGCGGCAATCTTAAGTGTGATCTTTGGCATCGCTCTGATTTCTTCGTCGGTATACTTAGCCATACATTTCATCTCCTTTAGCCCGGAAAATACTTTCTGTGTATATTATAGGGAAGGGGAAAGTGTCTTGCAAGAATAATCTTTCATCGCTCATTTCATCAATCAATTATGGTTGATTAATGAGCGATGAACTGATATAATGAGTATGAGGTGATGTTTTATGTACAACAAGAAACCGCCCTTTGAAATTACAAATGCCATGCTGGATGAAATTGCGGAGATAGCAGAACTGGTAGGTCATGTGAATGCAACAGCTGGTCTGTCCACAAATCCCATGTTGCGCCGTTCCAACCGTATTCGGTCTGTGTATTCCTCGCTGGCTATAGAGCAGAATACGTTAAGTCTGGAACAGGTGACAGCTGTTCTGAACGGCAAAAGAGTCATCGCACCGCCCAAGGATATTGCCGAGGTCAAGAATGCATATGAGATCTATGAAATGATGGATTCTCTGAATCCTTATTCCGTTGATGATCTGTTGAATGCCCATGCAGTTATGACAAAAGGATTGACTGAAGAATCCGGCTGTTTCCGTTCCGGCCCGGTGGGCGTAGTGGACAAACAGGGTAATATTTTGCATTTTGGCACACTGCCAGATTATGCACCAGGACTCACATCGGAATTGCTTGGATGGGTTAAGGATAGCAACATTCATATGCTGATCAAAAGCTGCGTCTTTCATTATGAACTGGAACTGATCCATCCTTTTGCTGACGGCAACGGGCGAATTGGACGGCTGTGGCACACTCTGCTACTAACTCAGTGGAAGCCTATGTTTGCGTGGCTCCCGGTGGAATCGATTATCCATGACCGGCAGGATGAGTACTACGCTTCCATTAACCGCTCTAACTACGAGGGCGAATCTACAGTCTTTATCGAATTCATGCTGTCTGCGATTAAGGAAGCACTAATGGAAGCTGTACAAACCAGTGGAGCGGCTGAGAGTATGACTACCGAGGAACTGCGCTGGTATAAGATCGAGCGATTCCTAAAGAAGAATGACACAATCACCAATGCAGATGTCCGTCAGATGTTCCAAGTATCGTCTGCTACTGCTAACCGAATTCTTTCAAAGTTTACTGAGGAAGGTAAGATTCAAAAAATCAGGATAGGCAAGTCTTGGGGCTATACTCTGTAATTAATTTTTTGTACAAGTATATGGAAATCTTGAGGGAATAATAGGAATCATTGCTGATGCAAACAAAGAGCGTTTTGAACATCTCGTTGATGATTTGTAAGTAAATTGTATATCCTTGACATTGGAAAGGGGAAGGTATAGTGTGGATTATTGAATACGAACAACAAATGTTTGGTCCTGATCATACACTGGAAACAATGGATAAGGCGGCTGAGCTGAAAAATAAACACATGCCTGATGTTCTGTACAAATATCGAGGAGTTTCTCAAAATACATTGGAAGCATTAAGGAATGATTTTCTCTTTTCATCACAACCGCAAGAGTTTAATGATATTTTTTGAAGGAAGCATTACCTTGCAAAAGCCAGCAATAGTTGCGAATCTATATCGAAAACTATATGCTGATGCAAGAAGGCGATACCCATTTCTACCGGATAAGCTTGTGACATCGCACAAAGAGTTTATTGAAAGTACAGTTCAGCCTTTCGGAGGAACATATGAAGAAGTTACACAGGATTCATTGCTATCTTCTGTTTTGACGATGATCGAAGAACTAATGAATGGAAGAATGGATAAGGATATCGCATGGATTCAAAATTATGCCCGTAATATGTACAACATATGTTGTTTTAGCGCTGAAAGCAATAATGAACTCATGTGGGCTCACTATGCGGATCAGCATAAAGGGTTCTGTGTAGGGTACAGTATTAAAGAGCTAAATAATGATTTGACACATTTAACCCTTCCTGTAATCGATACAAAGAAGTGCCATGTAGAGATTAATGATTGGGATGATGTTGATGGAAGTTTGTGTATGCATATGCTTTCTACAAAATCACCTCAATGGAGTTATGAAAAAGAATGGCGTACATTCTTTCTGCCGAATCCACCATGTCATAAGGAAATAATGCCAACACCATCTGTTGTGTATCTTGGAGCGAGAATAAGTGATAAAGATGCAGGAGCGATTTACGAAATTTGTAAAAATAAAGGTATACAAGTGTATAAGATGATGCCATCGGTTGAAAAACACGTATTAATACCTAAGATATATCGGGGCACATAATAAGCGATTCTATGTAAACAACGCCGCATCTGTAAAAGATGCGGCGTTATTGTATCTCGCATGAGGAAAATGCTGAGGTAGTGTAGGTTTTGTGTTGGGTTTTAGTTTTAAGTACAAAAACAACCAAATATTTTTGATAAGAAAATAAAGAAAAATGGCCTGCAAACGACCGAAAAACGAACATTTGCAGACCATTCGAACTTGTAAGTTATCTCTTGGAGTGCTGGCTTACTAAGTGAAAAGTGTTCGCAAGCGTGCAAAACGTGGACTTCCGTGAGAATCGTAACGCGGTAAATTGAGTTAAAGCCCCATATTTAGTTCAAATCCAGTGTGAATATTATACTCTGACGTGATTTGCGTGTCAATGCGTGAATATCGTGACTGTATGGTTTTTCGTTGGTTTTTTGAAAAAACACAAGAAATCGGAGTGTTTTGGGTGCTGATTACGACAAGTTTTTTAGGCAAAAGGCGTCCCTGGAATTTGATCCAAGGACGCCTTTATCATGAGAAAAACAGCAATTAGGAAAAGGTTCTGTGTTGGGTTTTATGTTGGGTTTTTATATACCACCCAAACTTTCTCCCAATAAAAGTGTAAAGAAAAGCCTGTATCCAGGCATAAATGCTTGAATACAGGCTTGGAAGTTCGCAAAAATTATCTCTTGCTGAGAAGAACAAGTACGTGATAATCGTTGAAAAACGTGATTATCGTGTGGTTTTGTGAGTATCATTACGCAAAAAATAAGGGAAATGAGCAAAATAACAGGGTTTCCAGCGTGAGAACCGTAGGCTGGCGTGAATGGCGCTTTTTGGGGTGTCAAACGTGGGTGTATGGTTTTCTGTTGGGTTTTTCGGTTGGTTTTTTGAGCCATGTAATTATTTGGAGGTGAGCTAGATGAAAAGACAAGGATGCTTGGTGTATGATGAGACCTCGGGGCGGATGGATATCAGATTCTCTCTGAATGAGTACCATGGTGGCCTTCATTGCGGTCAGACATTGGAAGTGAAGAACGGATCCATATGGATTCCCACAAGGCTTGAAATGGCCAAGGATTGGTTCTTGGTTGGGATTAAGACGGATTCTCTAGTCGGATTGATAGTCCGGATATAATACATCAACAGCAGTAAGGAATTCCTTGCTGCTGTTTCTTTTGGAAGGAGGTAAGCGTATGAAATGTCTGCGCAAGTACAAATGGGTTAAACTGCCCAGAATGCACTTGCCTGGCGGAAAGGGCCTTATGGGTTACTGGGCCAAGCTTGCCTCCCGTGCAGCCTTTCGAAAGGGTAATGCCGTCTACTGCGGTCATATCAACCCCGTAACCGCAGGAATGTGGTCTGGCGGTGTTGTTGGTCTTAAGAGCATCTTGGGTGTAAAAAAGAGAGTGAAGGCTCTGTGGATCATGAACCAGCTCCAGGATCTTGGATATATCTCATACTCGCTTGACCCTAAGACGAAGCAGCTGACATATCAGATCAATGATTGGGTACTGAAGTGTTCCGGAGCGGAGTGTAAAGATGGTGCAGTTTATGCCACAGAAGGGTATGGGTTCCTCTGTATGCCCCGTAACATTACCGAAAGGCTTGTTGGCAAGAGAACATTTGAAGAAGCAGACGCATGGCTGGATCTGTGGTGCCATACCACATACGGAGATTACGGTAATGCGTTTTCTTTTTTGGGTCCTGCGATCCAGTATGGCAAATATGGAAGCGTTCTAACCCTGGATGGCTTGGGAAAACGCTGGGGCTGGGAGAAGACGAAGGTATGGCGTTTCTTTAAGAAGCATGAGGATACCTACGCTCTGTTCCGGCTGCCCGGTGCATATGGCTGTGTCATTTTCAATCGGATATATCCTGCAGCATCTGAGATTCTCATGCCCGAGCATGAGGATGTGATCAAGGTTCTGAATGATATCCGCAAAGCAGGAAAGAAGATCAGTGTACGAGGCTCTGATTCTGAGCGCCTGAATTGCATGATCGCATGGAGAAGCAGAATTGTGGTGACTGCCTATGAGAAGGAGATGGAAGACGAGGCCAAAACTGGCGTTGCACTTTCGATCCCCTTAATACGCGCGTATTTTTCTCATGGTAGGAACTGTAAGAATTGTAGGAACTGTATTTATGACTGCCAGGGTATGTCTAAGGGGTTCCGACGAAACTTTGAACAAGGGCATGATATCCGGGGACCCTGTGCTCTGGAATCGCCGTTCAGATTATTCACGATAGGAGAAGTGTGCTATGACAAAGGCAAATATTTCTGAGTATGAAGAATTGGAGCAAAGGTTGATCGAGAAAGACGCCCAGTTCCGGGAATATTTCACGACCACCGGGGTCATAGGTGATCGGAAGATCAAAGATCCCAAGAAACGTGAATCGCAGCAGAAAAAGAGAAGGCGATTGTATCAGAATACACAGGTGCTGATGGAGAACTATCAGACGATTGTATGGGTCGTTCAGAATTTCCCCGATACCATTGCGGAGGAACTGAATGAACCCTTCGAAGAGGTAGACAACCTGATTGAGCGGGTTGACCTGGAATTCAGCCTGGAGAATCAGAGACTGGAAAACCGGATTCGCTCCATCGCGAAATCCAGAGTCCTGATCGACAGGGTAAATGAAGCTCTGACTATGCTTCGGACCAAACCTGGCGATGGGGAGGAAATGTATCAGGTGATCTACAAGACCTATATCAACCCTGACTACAAGGATGTCTTGGACCTGTTTGACAAGTTGTCATTATCCAGAAGGCGGTATTATTACCTTCGTGAGAATGCCTTCATGCTGATGTCGCTGATCCTCTGGGCTGGGCCTACAAGCGAGATTTCCAGATGGCTGGAGATCATTGCGATGCTGGAGGAAATGAAGATGGACTAAAGGCGTTGTGTGAATCTTCCGTGAAAAGAGTGGGAAAAAGTTTGCACAAAATAGGGAATGACAAGTACATGGAAATGTGGTACAATATTATCGTCCAATACTGGACATTGCGAGTGAGCGCTGTTTTTTGAGCCGATATGGCTTTGAAACAGCGCTTTTTTTGCGCCCATTTTCTAGTAAAGGAGGTAATAGACATGGTCAAGCAGCTCACCAAAGGCAAGGAGTGGCTGAACAATGCCTACTGGTCTGCAGTGGGCATGGCCACTGCCACAATGCTGACGATGCAGCCTGTCCTGGCAACAGCGACCGGCACCGGTACCATCTGGGCACGCTTCTCCACCATCCTGAAGGATGTGTATGGTCAGATCGTAGCCATCAGTACCATCGTTGCTGTCACGGTTGCGGCAATCGCACTTCTGGTGCGTATGATTTCCCGTAACCAGCGTGCAGTCGATGAGGCAACCAACTGGCTGAAGCGCATCGTTGTCACCTGGATCATCCTGAATTCCCTGGGCTTTGTTGTGGCATACCTGCAGCCTTTGATCCAGGGCGGTAACTACTCCGGCTAAGGAGCCATAGGTAAAATCCAGGCTTCCAAAGGAGGTGATACCCATTCTAGACTGGATTTTTGAGGGTATCGTCGGTTGGATTGCGAGTATCGTTTCACAGCTCTTCGATGCGGTATCGGGACTCTTTCTTGAGGCACTCGGTACCGATATGACGGCCATGGAGGAATACTTTCCCTTTGTGACCAAGGCATATGACATCATGCAGGTTACTGCCTGGGCGATCCTGATTCTGATCGTCGTGTGGCAGTTGTTCCGTGCATTCGGAGGCCCCATAACTGAAGCGGAAAATCCATGGCACCTTCTAATTCGGGGTGCTATATTTGCATTTCTGATTGGCTATGCCAAACCCATTTTCACAGCCTGCCTGAGCATCGCCCGGGCTCCTTACACATCCCTTATGGATGTCAGCATGACCGGCGAGGATTTCACATTCGCCGGTATTGAACAGGCCCTGACCAGTGGCTTGACAACGATAGTGTCAGTTGCCAGTGTGATTGGCCTTATTCTGATTCTCATCCTGGAGATCGCTCTGGGATGGAATTATTTCAAACTCCTGCTCGAAACCGTGGAACGGTATATCGTGGTGGGAGTTCTCTGTTATACTTCTCCGCTTGCCTTTTCCGTGGGCGGATCCAAAGCCACGAATACCGTCTTCAGATCCTGGTGCAGAATGGTTGGCTCTCAACTGCTGCTCCTGGTTATGAATGTCTGGTTCCTTCGTGGCTTTGCGTCGTCTATGGGACAATTCATTGCCAATGGTGGCGCGTTGACATCCGGAAAGGGAAGCATCTTCCTTTGGATGTTCTGTGCATTGGCTTACCTTAAGTGTGCGCAGCGGTTTGACAGCTACCTGGCTTCCATTGGCTTGAATGTAGCACAGACCGGTTCCAGTATGGGTATGGAATTGCTTATGGCAGCCAGAGTCCTTACAGGAGCAGGTGGTGCGGCAAGAAGCGCAGGAAGTGTATTCAGCAGAGGCGGAAGTGCGGCAACCGGAACCGGTGCTGCAGCAAGTGGCTTTGCAGCAGGTTTTGCTTCCAAATTCAGCCCCAATTCCTATGTGCGTGATGCCGTTGTAGACGGTGGTACCCGGATGGGATTTGGCGGCGGTGCAGGCTTTGTTGCCCGTGCCTTTGGTGGTATCGCTGCCAGAAACGGTGCAACGCTCAATGGTGATTCCATTGCTTCTGTTGCTGGCAGATCTCCCAATGCATCCGGTATGATTGCCGGCGACATTGCAGATCGGAGCCTCAGCAACTACATGCCTCACATGAAGGGCTTCCAGATGCAAGGCACTCAAATCACCGGCGGCCATATCAGTACCACAGCAACGACTCCCGATGGCAAGAAGGCAAATGTGGATATGTACAGTGCTTCTCAGTTTGAAAAGCCGGATGCTCCCCACAGCGTTGTCACTGCTTCGGATGGCAGTCAGTGGTATCAGATGGCAAGCGGTGAAGGCAGAGGCGCCTTCTATGATGCACCCGTCTTTGGCGGAATGAATGCACAACCCAGTGCAGACGGGGTTAACACAGATCCTGCCAATCCTGCAGGTGGTGAAGCAGTTCATGGAACAGAAACGTCTGGGGTCCAAACACCTGCAGACGGTCCTCCTGTCGGCGAAAGCATTGTACCTGGTGCAGAGGGTATGCCTCAGGTTGTATCCACATTCCCGGGAGATCAGATACTCGATGTTCCCGGTATGTCCGATGGCGCTCATGGAGAGGGATTTGTTCCCGGCGGCAATCAGATGCCCGAAGCTGGCGCAGAAGAAGCTGTTCCCGGCATGGTTGGACAGCCTATCGAAGGCGGTCAGCTTGGTGTTATGCCTTCCGGAGATCCCGGCGGTATTACAGAGCAGATTCCTGCCTCTGAAGCAGAAGGACAAACTTTTGGTGCTGCCTTTATTGCGGCACCTGGTGCTGAAATGGTATCTGCTGAGCTTGGAGCTGATCCCGGAGATATCCCGCATCCCGTCACCACAATTCAGGGCGATGGTATTCCGACTGACGGAATGGAGATGCCGCAGGGTGGAGCCGGCTTTATGCCCGAGCTTGTACCCAACCAGATTCCTGGAGACAGCATTATAGGGGCAGGGGAGATTCCTTCTGCGTCCGGCGGCGAACATATCATTTCCGCACCTGCAGAGGGCGGTATGGAGGTTCCCCAGACTGGTTCCGGATTTGTTTCCGAACTGGCTGGTCAGCCTGAAGCTCCTGCTGCAATCGGTGGAACGGATATGCCTGGTATTACCCCCGGCGAACAGAGCGTACCTGTTCCTGCTGAAGGTGGAATGGATGCTCCGGAATTTGGCGCGGCATTTGTTGGTGCCGGATCCGATGGCCATATTATTGCATTCCCCGGTGTCAGCAGTGAGGTTCCTGGAGATTCGATTTCCGGAAGCACCGAAGGCGGCGGAGAAATACCGCATCAGGTCCCCGGGTTTGTCGGCGGCGATGTTGGTGGAGCAGGTGTTCAGCCTGAAACGGGTGTTATACCCGGTAGTACCGATATGCCTGTTTCTCATGATGCAGGGCATGAAGCACCGCAGTTTGCTGCTGGTGTGTCCGGCGCATTCTATGGCGCAGATCACAGTGCTGGATCTGATGGAGATTCTTTCCATGGAGGAGACCAGCATAACGGGCATCCTGTTCAGGGCGATGATTCCCCCGGTTACTCCGGCGGATATTCCCAGGGAGGATACGCAGAAGCACCTCTGGTGGCAGCAACATTCCCCAGTGCCCAGGAAGGTACCATGCTCCGGACGGTTGGCGACGGCGTGATCGAAGCCAGCTCTCCCGACGGTGGAAACACCCTCTGGTACAACAGCGCATACTACCAGGAACCCGATGCACCCCATTCCGTTATGGAAGCAGCCAACGGAGTCCAGTGGTATGCTATGCAGCAGCAGGCTCATGCTCCTCAGTTTGAGTCTGGAGAGAATGCAGTCCAGTACAATCAGGCGGCATTCCAGAACTTCATGCCTGGTTATGAGGGCCAGGTTGCCCACGTGGACGGTACTCACCGCCTGGATGGTCATTTTGAGGTTCGCAATGCTGACGGATCCGGCACTGCATTCTTCGATACTGCCCGATATGCTGCTCCTCGCGGTGATTATCAGGTGCTGGAGGATGCTCGTGGAGCCCAGTGGTATGCCATTCGCGGTGAGGCAGCCGTCGACCGGAAACCCGTATACGAGAACGGTCATGCAGTCTATGATGATGGTAAGCTTCGTATGGTGAATGTTGAAACTGTGCGGTACAAACAGACACCTGCCCGGTTTGCTGAGCCTCAGAAGCGAGCAGATATTGACCGCAAACCCCCAAGAAGAAAACACTAAGCCTGAAACGGCCATGGTTGTGATGTTCGCAATCATGGCCGTTTCTCATTCCCCGATAAATACAGGAGGTGAATGCCATGGCGGAACCTGCTAAGCAGCAGTTTGGAGATGGTCAGGACAATTTTGGTCAGGCCGCCGGACAAGCTGCGAAGGCTGCCAAGGAAGTTTCCAAACAGGCTGCTGCACAAGCAGCGGCCAAGGGCGCAGAAGCTACTGCAAATGCTGCTGCGGCAACAGTGCAAGCTGGTGTCGAAGGTGGTAAGGCGGTTGCTGAAATTGCAGCAGGCACTGCCGCAGGCGGTCCCTGGGGTGCGATCATTTCAGCCGCATGGGCCATGCGCCACACACTCTACAAGATACTGATTTGCTTATGCCTGTTCCTAACGATCTTGATCATTCTTGTCGTATCTCTTCCCAGTATCGTGACTGAAAGCGTCTTTGGCCTGAATGGCACACAGCCAGACCCCAATGCCACACTGGAAAGCTCCTATTCAGAGATGTCCGATGTGGTATCCGGAGTCATTGACGATGCCTACGATCTTTCGCTGAACAGGGTAGAGGAGATCATTCTGGATGGAGGTTATGACTATGACCTGTCCATGGATGCCCTCATTAACCATGCTCAGTCCACTGCTGGATACGATGTCTGCTATATTCTGGCAGCCTATTCTGCATCCTTGCAGCAGCAAGGCACCACAGTGGATGATATGGTGGCTAAGCTCAATGCGGTGGCAGATCAGATGTTTCCGGTCACTTATGAAGTTAAGACACAGGAACGGTTAGTACCTGTAACTTACTCCACCTATAAGTCCGTTACGGTTACTGTGGTGACCCGGATCGAAGCGGCGGGTATCGTCAATGGTATCCCCAGATATAACTACACCACCGAGAGGAAGACCTATTACCTCCCGGATGAGACCAGGGAATCTGAAGAAGAAATCACCGTTCCAGCCTACAAGGAAGTCACGGTGACCGTTCCGGTCTATTCCGGTGGTCAGATCACCGGCACCCGCCGGGCTACCTATTATGAGGCAGACGGAACCGAAGTTCTGGAGCCGACCATCGAGATCATTGAGTATGCCGAATGTACCATTCATCCCTTTGATAACACAGTGATAGCCGATGCTTTTGGAATCGATATGTCCGCCGAGTACCCACAGTTTAAGCTGACCTATGGTGAAGTGATTCAGAATATGGCAAATGCCTTAAAGATGACTCTTTATGGTACCCTTGGTAACGGCACGACTGTTCCTTTGACGGATGCGGAACTGATCGCCTTTGTCAACAGGCAGAACTGTAACGCAACCCGCAAGCACATTCTGACCACCGCACTTTCCCTTGTAGGAAAGGTCCCTTACTTCTGGGGCGGTAAGAGTGCTGCAGGTTGGAACGATGAGTGGAATACACCCAAGTTGGTGACTTCTGCGGGTTCCAGTTCTACCGGAACCATCCGGCCCTTTGGCCTGGATTGCTCCGGTTTTACGGACTGGACCTACAAAACTGCTGTGGGTGTGAGCCTTCACGCAGGCACTTATGGCCAGTGGGACAACTCCTATGCCATCGATGAATCAGAACTGCTGCCCGGTGACCTTGGTTTCCTGATGAACGACGGTGGTGCAGGTTGGAACCATGTCCTTATTTTTGCCGGTTACGGTGAGGACGGAAGCCGTAAATGGGTCCACTCAGAAGGCGGCATTGGTGTCCATCTGAATACGCCCAGTTATGAAGGCCGACTTTCCCTTCGCAGACCTAAGAATGTGGACTTTGACCAGGAGGTTGGAAGCTCCGCCTATGGCGAACCGCTTTACTCTCTGCAGGTCAATGTGACCCATTACTGTGCCTGCACCAGATGCTGCGGTCCCAATGCCCAGGGCATTACGGCCAGTGGCAAGCGAGTGGCAGTTGGCATGGTCGCCATGTCCAGCCATTATCCCTTTGGAACCCAGATCATGATCAACGGCATCATGTATACCGTTGAGGACCGAGGCGGTTCCGGCATTGAAAATGATATTGGCCGGGTTGACATCTTTGTCCCTGACCACAATGAAGCACTGCGGATGGGTCGATACGATACCACCGCTTACATTTACAGAATAGGAAGGTAACACATATGTGTCTGCAGGAATACAGAATCCATCTTATCAACAATCAGGTTATCAAGGCAGCTGAAGAACGCTTTATCCCTGAGGATAGGCGGCTGCATAATCGGTTCCGGGCAAGTAAACCCGACGATGTGCTGACCATTGGTACCGAAGAGACCAGCAGGGCCTTTATCCCTGTCAGAAACATTCTGTACGTTTCCATGGATCAAGACGTTGACTGTTAATACCGTCCCATCATTTTTTCAGAAAGGTTGTTTTTTTATGTTCGTTAAAGTTGTTCGCATCCATTTCGTCAATGGAGAGGTGCTGCCCATTGCTGAGTGTGTTGAAGATGAGAGCGAAAGCAATATCCTCGAAAGATATCGCAAGGCTCTGCCGGATGGCCTTCTGTATCTCGGGAACCTGGATTGCGGTGAGCTGTTCATTCCCGTATCCAATATTCTGTACATCACCATTGAGCCGGACGATGAAGACTAAGTGATGCATTATGGAAGAAAAAGAATACAGCAATGTCTACGCAATTCCGGCCAATTACACGGACTCCGGTAAACTCCTCGGTGGCATGGTGGAAACCCGAAATGCCATCGAGGCAGTCTTTCTGGTCGCGCTTGTAGGCTATCCGGAATTGATGTGGATCCCGATGTCCACAACCATACGCATCGTGGTAATGACCGTAACACTCATTCCGCTGGGAGTGCTTGCGGTAATGGGAATCGATGGAGATTCCCTCGTCCAGTATATGGGGCACATGTTCTCTTTCTGGTTCAACCGGCGGAAATTGCACTTCAGGAGGATTGGTTACCAATATGACCCAAAGCAGCTCAAAAAACCGGGGCGCAAAGGCAAAAAGAAGAAAGCCCGAAAAGCTTGAGTTTGTACAGCCTTTCCTTCCGGTCAAGGATATCCGAAACGGCATTGTGGAGACCACAGATGGCCGTTACATCAAGATCCTTGAAATCGAACCCATTAACTTCATGCTTCGTTCTTCAGAGGAGCAGTACAATATCCTGTCCTCGTTTGCAAGCTGGCTCAAAATCTCGCCTATGAAGCTGCAGTTCAAGTCAATTACCCGAAAGGCTGATTCCGACAAGCATGTGGCTTTGATCCGGAAGGAACTTTCGGTGGAGGACAATGAGCAGTGTAAGGCCATGGGTGATGATTACATCCGCCTGATCAAAGATGTTGGTTCCAGAGAAGCGCTTACCCGGCGCTTCTTTTTGATTTATCAGTATGAGGCGATTGGCAGAAATGAGTCTGATGACTATTCCAAGATCTATTCCATGCTGATGAACGCTGAGCATAATGCCAGAGCCTACTTCCTTCAGTGCGGCAACAATATCCTACAGCCCAAGAACCCGGATGAAGCAACTGCTGAGATCCTGTATATGTTCTTCAACCGGCGTTCCTGCGTGGATGAACCCTTCGCGAGCCGGGTAAACCGGGTCATCGTAGATACGATGGCGGCGAAGAACAAAGTCATTGGCGTGGACCCAATCCCGCACATTCCCATTCGACATTTCATTGCCCCTCGCGGTCTGGACCTTACCCATCATAATTTCATCATCATGGATGGCAGGTACTACTGCTTCCTGTATATTAAAGCCGATGGGTATCCCGGACGGGTGAGAGGCGGCTGGATGTCAAGCCTCATCAATGCGGGTGAAGGCATCGATATTGATGTCCACCTGTCCAGAGAGAATCGAAGTAAGACCATCGATAAAGTGGCGCAGCGTATCCGTCTGAACAGAACGAAACTGAAGAGTATGCACGACACCAGTACCGATTATGAGGAACTGACCAACTCCATTCAGTCCGGATACTATATCAAGAACGGCATTGCCAACAATAATGAAGATCTGTTCTATATGTCGGTATTCGTGACCATCTCTGCTAAAACCTATGAGGAGCTTCTGTGGCGCAAGCAGCAGATGATCGATATGCTCAAGTCCATGGATATGTACTTAAGTGAATGCAGATTCCAACAGGAAGAGGCACTGCGCAGCGTTATGCCTTTTCTTCAGATCAGCCCCAAGCTTCTGAAAAAGACCCAGCGCAATGTGCTGACCAGCGGCGCCGCATCCACGTATATGTTCACCAGCTTCGAAATGTCTGATGACTCCGGCGTGCTGCTGGGTGTTAACCGCCATAACAACTCTCTTTGTATTGTTGACCTATTCAATACGAAGATCAACAAGAATGCGAATCTTACTATGTGCGGAACATCCGGTGCAGGTAAGACCTTCACACTGCAGCTGCTGGCTCTTCGTATGCGAATGCGTGGAATCCAGTGTTATATCATTGCCCCTATCAAGGGGCATGAATTTAAGCGTGCCTGCAGCAAGATCGGCGGAGAGTTCATCAAGATCGCCCCTGGTTCTCCGCACTGCATCAATGTCATGGAGATCCGCCATACGATCTCTCCTGAGATGGAGCTGATCGATGAGGTCGACTATAACGACATGGACTCTATGCTGGCAAGGAAGATCCAGCAGCTGATGATCTTCTTCAGCCTGCTGATCCCCGACATGACCAACGAAGAAGAGCAGATGCTGGATGAGGCTCTGATCAAGACCTACAATGAGTTCGGCATTACCCATGATAATAACTCCCTGTACGCCGACAACAGCGTTTTCCCGCCCAAGCTGAAGAAGATGCCTATCCTGGGTGATCTTCATAAGCACCTGCTGGAGAACCCAATGACGGCTCGTGTGGCAGCCATTGTCAGCCGATTTGTTACCGGCTCCGCTCAGAGCTTCAATCGGCAGACAAATGTGGACCTGACCAACAAGTACATCGTTCTGGATTTGTCCGAGCTGAAAGGTAAGCTGCTCCCGGTTGGTATGATGATCGCCCTGGACTATGTCTGGGATAATATCAAGGCTGACCGCACCAAAAAGAAAGCTATTATGATCGACGAGATCTGGCAGCTCATCGGCGCCTCTTCCAATAAGATGGCTGCTGAGTTCTGCCTGGAAATCTTCAAGGTCATCCGTGGTTACGGTGGTGCAGCGATTGCGGCTACCCAGGACCTCAGCGACTTCTTCAGTCTGGATGACGGCAAGTACGGTCGGGCCATCATCAATAACTCCAAGAACAAGATCATTTTGAACTTGGAGCAGGATGAAGCCCAGTACGTCAAGGATGTTCTGAAGCTGACCCGGACCGAGGTTCGTTCCATTACCCAGTTTGAACGGGGTGAAGCCCTGGTTCACAGCAATAACAATAAGGTCCCGGTTATCATCAAAGCTTCCAAGCAGGAGCAGGAGATGATCACCACCGACCGGGCGGAGCTGGAGGCCATCCTACGGAAACGTCAGCAAAAATGAGTATAATTTGAGAAATGCGCATTTTGTTATGAAATGCGCATTTCTTTCGTAAGGAGGGAAGAGACTATGAGAGAGTTAAGGCCAGATGAAAGGCTCGTTTGCAATTGGTTGTCCCAGTATGAGGCATTACCGAAAGAACAGGTGATACGCCTGCTTCACTATAAGCCGCGTGGGACAGCAGAAAAAATCATACGGGGCCTGAATAAGGAGCATCGGCTGGTCTATTTGTCTCAAGGTTACTATGTTGGAGTTGACTCCCAGTGCAAGGCTGACTGGAAAACGGTCAGTGCCATGTGGGTGCTGCTCCACTTCATCGAAAAAGTGGAACCCGAGCATCACCGGAAAGGTAATTACCCGGCTCAGATATTCTTCCTGAAAGAAGGAATTGGATATGAGATCCTGGTTATTTCCCAGGGTGATGAGTATGTGACAAAGCTTCTCCAACCGCAGGGGAATCAGAAGTACATCATTATAGTTCCGGATCTGGAAACTGCGAAACGGCTTTGGCTTCCAGCAGCTCCCTGCCTGTTTGCAATATTGCATATGGAAGAGGGAGAAGACATTCCTGTAATCAAATTTTACACACCGGAGGGTATTCGAAATGGCAGATGAAAGAACAGATGTTGAAATCGCATTGGCAAAGGAAGGGCGTTTGCTGAAGAAGCTAACCCGCCTCCATGAAGAACAGACCCTGCTTTATCAGCAGAATATTCACGATACTTTCTATGAAAAGGCCCTGGAATTTGAGTCTGCTTCTGAAAAGCTTACGCTGAATGCCAGAACCATTCCGGTGGCGACTGGAAGACCATCCGCTCAGATGGATGTGGAACTGATCATGGAAAAAGAGATCCCTGTTGAGATGGGTTTCACTGAGCAAGGCTGGTTTCAGCTGCGTATGCCGATGCTCCTTCCCCAGAAGGGAAAGGGCGGTTCGCAGTACATCCGTGGCTTCCTTTATCCTGCTATGATGCGATTCATGCGCAATGATCAGAGGGCGCTCCGATACAAGGAATGCATCCTGATTTACCGTCATGTTTACTCCCGGACCTACGATGAACGGAAGTACCGGGACCATGACAACATCGAATTGAACATGGTAACCGACACCGTGGCAGTCAGGGTGATGGCAGATGACAGCCCAATGCTGTGCCGTCACTACTACTGCAGCGCTGTCGGTGATAACGAAAGAACCGAGGTGTATGTGATTCCCAGAAGCGACTTTTTTAAGTGGCTTGAGATGGAAGATCACATACCCGAAAGTGGT
>JAZQEP010000075.1:0-11816 GCA_045539075.1 Faecousia sp.
AGACCTGATAACAACTCCTTGGCTCACAGAACGACATGGCTACGATCCGACTTACTACTACTTTGTCACCCGGGAACGCTTCGAGGAAATGATCGCCGCCGGAGAGTTTCTGGAATATAGCGAACACAACAAAAATTACTACGGCACACCCCGGGGACAAGCCCTGGAGAAAATGCAAGACGGCCATGTGCTGCTGGATATCGAGCCCAACGGTGCCGAACAGGTACGCAAAGCCATGCCTGAGGCCACGCTGATCTTCATCATGCCCCCCTCTATGGAGGAACTGGAGCGCCGGCTCCGGGGCCGCGGCGATACGCCCGAGGATCAGATTCGGATCCGTATGGAGCGTGCCCACTGGGAGATGGACCAGCGGGAATGGTATGACCGTGTGGTTATCAACGACGACGCAGACCGCTGCGCCGATGAAATACTCAAAATCATTGCCGAATAGGCCTAAATATTGGAGGAAAAAATTATGCTGTACCCCCCTGTTGCTGATCTTCTGAAGAATGTGGATAGCCGCTATCTGCTGGTGAATGTGGTGGCGCACCGTGCCCGCCAGATCGCTGTGGAAGCAGAGGCCTTCCAGGAAGAACTGCCCGAGAAGCCCGTGACCCTGGCCATCCAGGAAGTGGCCGACGGTAAGCTGTCCGCTTCCGTCAAGGCAGAGTACAAGAACTAAGAACCAGAAACCAAACCGGGAAGGAGGGCTCATATGATCGCGAAAATCGCAGTTTCCGCCGCGACCTTCGCCATAGACAAGCCCTATTCCTACCGGGTGCCGGAGGGCATGGAGCTGCAGCCCGGACAGCGGGTACAGCTTCCCTTCGGCCGGGGAAACCGCCGAACCGAGGGCGTGGTGCTGTCCCTGGAGACAGGTGACGAATCCCGGCTCAAATGTGTGGAACGGGTGCTGGACGAGGCACCCATCCTCACAAAGCAGCAGCTGCAGCTGGCAGCGTTCATCCGGGAACGGTACTTCTGCACATTGTATGACGCCATCCGGGCTATGCTTCCGGCAGGCGTGTGGTTTCAGACCAAGGCCAGCTACGCCCTGACCGGGGACGAAAGCTGGAAGGAAAAGAACATCAAAAAGCCCGGTGCCGCCGAGATCCTCCGGCTGATGGAGGACCTGGGAGGACAGGCCGATGAAAACGCGCTGTGCGCCTGCGTTGAGGATGAGGAAGTGCTGGAAGCGGCGCTTTCTTACCTGGTGGGCAAAAAATGGGTGGAAGCCCGGACGGAATTCCACCGCCGAAGCAGCGACAAGACCGAAAAGATCGTAACCCTGACCTCTTCTCCGGAGGAGGCCATGGCCTATGCGGCGGCCCGGCCCAGATCTGCCCAGCAGCAGAAAGCGGTGCTGGAACTGCTGTGCTCCCTGGGAACCGTTGCCGCCAAGGAAATCTGCTATTTTACCGGGGCTAAAATGCCCACCATACAGGCTCTTGAGAAGAAAGGCTATGTGACGCTCTCTGAGCGGCCGGTGCTGCGCTGCCGGGAGATCCGCCCGGCGGAAGTGGAGAAACCCCTGGTTCTGAACCGGGAACAGCAAGTCTGCTATGAAGGGCTGAGGAAACAGATGTGTGACCCCAAACCCGGCGTGGCGCTGCTCTACGGTGTCACCGGCTCCGGTAAGACCTCCGTGTATATCCGGCTGATCCAGGAGTGCCTGGATATGGGGAAAAGCGCCATGCTGCTGGTGCCGGAGATTTCACTGACCCCCCAGCTGCTGGGATTGCTGGCTGCCTGGTTTGGGCAGCGGGTGGCGGTGCTCCATTCCAGCTTGGGCATGGGTGAACGCTACGACCAGTGGAAGCGGGTCAGAAACGGCGAAGCCAGTGTTGTGGTTGGCACCCGTTCTGCCGTGTTTGCCCCCTGCGCAAACCCCGGAATCATCATTCTGGACGAGGAGCAGGAGCACTCCTACAAATCTGAAAATTCTCCCCGTTATGATGCCAGGGAAGTGGCCATCTGGCGGGGGGCCAAGGAAAATGCTTTGGTGCTTCTGGGCTCTGCCACCCCTGCGGTGGAGAGCATGTACCGGGCAAAAACTGGAGTGTACAAGCTGTACACCCTGAAAGAGCGTTATAACGGCAAACCGCTGCCCCTGGTGGAGATCGTGGACCTCCGGGAGGAGATGAAAATGGGAAATGACCTTTCCCTCAGCTATCCCCTGCGGGAAGCCATCCACGATACGGCCCAGGCAGAGAAACAGACCATTCTGCTCTTAAACCGCCGGGGCGCGTCCCGGGCGCTGGTCTGCGTGGACTGCCGGGAGACTCCCAACTGCCCCCGGTGCGATGTGCGACTGACCTATCACAGCGCCAATTCCCGGCTTATGTGCCACTACTGCGGCCATTCCCATCCGGCACCCAGCCGCTGCCCGACCTGCGGAGGGCCCTTAAAGCCCATCGGTACCGGCACCCAGCGGTTGCAGCAGGAACTGGAGGAACTGTTCCCGGACATGCCGTCACTGCGGATGGATGCGGATACGGTCAACGCCGTGAATACCCACGAGAAGATCCTGGAGACCTTTGAAAAAGAGAAGATTCCCGTGCTCATCGGCACCCAGATGGTGGCCAAGGGTCTGAATCTGCCGGATGTGACACTGGTGGGCGTGTTGGACGCCGATCTGAGTCTCTATACCGGCGGCTACCGGGCCGGGGAGACCACCTTCAACATGCTCACCCAGGTGGTGGGCCGGGCGGGCCGGGGAGAGAGCGAGGGAAGGGCCGTTGTCCAGACGCTGGTTCCGAACCACCAGGTGATCCGCCTGGCGGCGAACCAGGATTACGACGGATTTTACGATCTGGAGCTGGGCATGCGCCGGATCCAGAGTGCGCCGCCCTTCGCCGATATAGCCGTAGTGACCTTTACGGGACAGGAGGAAACTTCTGTGCTCCGGGGAGCCGCGAAATTCCGGGATTCTCTCATTGCCTGCTTAAAGCAGGCACCTTACACAGAAGAACAATGCTCCGCGCTGGGGCCTGCCCCCTGCGTGGTGCCGAAAATAAACTATAATTTCCGTTATCGACTGACCCTGCGCTGCGCCATGACCAAGAATTTACGGTTCCTGCTTGCGCACCTTCTCCGGGAATTTGCCCGGGACGGTCAGAACCGGGGTGTCAGTGCGTTCATTGATGTAAACGGATTCGATGCATAGAAAGAGGTAAAAAATATGGGCCTGCGTAAAATTCTGACTGACAAGGATCCTGCGCTGCACAAGGTGTGCAAGCCGGTTGAAAAATTTGACTGGAAGCTCCATAAGCTGCTGGACGATATGCGTGAAACCCTCATCGACTCCAACGGTGTGGGTCTGGCCGCTCCCCAGGTGGGCATTCTGCGCCGGGTGGTGCTGGTGGATACCGGCGATGAGATCCTGGAGCTGATCAATCCCGAGATGCTGGAGACCGACGGCGAGCAGGTGGGCCCCGAGGGCTGCCTCAGTGTTCCCGGTAAGTACGGCCTGGTAAAGCGCCCCTTCTGGGCCAAGGTCCGCGCCCAGGACCGGGAGGGCAACTGGTATGAGGCCGAGGGTGAGGAGCTGATCGCCCGTTGCTTCTGCCATGAGCTGGACCACCTGGACGGCATCGTCTACACCCAGGTCATGGAGCGCTATCTGACTGAGGAAGAACTGCAGTACGACGAAGACTGATTATCCCGGAGGGATTTCTTTGAGAGTAGTATTTATGGGAACGCCGGACATCGCGGCGACCTGTCTGAAAAAAATTCTGGCCGACGGCTTTGACGTGGTCGGCGTCTATACCCAGCCGGACCGACCCAAGGGCCGGGGCATGAAGATGGTCTTCTCCCCCGTGAAGGAGCTGGCGATCCGGCACAATATTCCCGTGTTCCAGCCGGAGAATTTCCGTTCTGACGAGGATGTGCAGGCCCTGCGGGATTTGAAGCCCGATGTCTGCGCTGTGGTGGCCTACGGCCGGATCCTTCCTCAGCGGGTGCTGGATATCGCCACCTTGGGCAACGTGAATATCCACGCCAGCCTTCTGCCCCAGTACCGGGGCAGCGCCCCCTATCAGTGGGCAGTGCTGGACGGATTGAAGGAAACCGGCGTCACCGCCCAGCATATGGCATTAAAGATGGATGCTGGCGATGTCATCGATGTGGCAAAGACCCCCATCGGTGAGAACGAGACCGCCGGTGAACTGCTGGACCGGCTGGCAGTTCTGGGTGCTGACCTTCTGAGTGGCGTTTTGACCAAATTTAAGAGCGGCCGTCCCGAGGGAATTCCCCAGGACGAAAGCCAGGTGAGCTTTGCCCCCATGCTGGACAAGACTATGTGCCCCATCGACTGGACCAAGACTGCCCAGCAGGTGCACAACCAGGTCCGGGGCCTGCACCCCTGGCCCGTGGCCACTATGGAGCTGAAGGGTCAGAAGTTTAAGGTCCATGCCACCGCTATCGTCGATGGCAAGGGCCAGCCCGGTGAACTTCTGGGCCTGACCAAGACCGGCCTTAAGATCGCCTGCGGTGAAGGCGCCGTTGAAGTTCGCTCCCTCCAGGCCGAGGGCGGCAAGCGGATGGCAGCTCCCGACTATTTCCGGGGCCATCCCCTGTAAGCCATGGGCGCAAGAGAAACGGCGCTGAATGCGCTGATCGCCTGCCGCAAAGACGGCGCCTGGTCCAATGGCATTTTAAAGGAATACCTTGTCCGTGACCGGCTGGACAGCCGGGATGCGGCCCTGGCAACCAGACTGTGCTACGGTGTTCTGCAAAACCGGCTGAAACTGGATTTTTACCTGTCTCAGCTTCTCACCGGAAAGGTCAAAGACTTACACCCGGCTGTCCGGGATATCCTGCATCTGGGACTGTACCAGCTCTATGAGATGGACAAGATCCCGGAATCCGCCGCGGTGAACGAATCCGTCACCCTGGCAAAGAAATACTGCAAAAAGCAGCGCTCCGCGCCGGGACTGGTGAACGCTGTCCTGCGAAACGCTGTGCGAAATATGAATACGATTCGGCAGCCCTCCGGCTGGCAGGAAGTTTACAGCCATCCCCAGCCGCTGATCGACCTGCTGAAAAGCTATGTGGGCAAGGAACGGATCAAGCCCATGCTGGAAGCCAACAATGCCGCTCCCCAGACGGTGATCCAGGTGAATACCCTGAAGATCACGACGGAAGAACTGGAAAAGCGGCTGGAAGCGGAGCATGTGGAAACCCGGCCCCACGGCTGGATGAGGGATTGCCTGGTTTTGGGCAGTACCGGCAACCTGGAAAACCTGCCTTCCTTTAAAGAGGGCCTGTTCTACGTCCAGGATCCTGCCGCCAAGCTCAGCGTCCTTTGCGCCGAGCTTCCCAAGGGGAAACATGTGAGGGTTTTGGACTGCTGCGCCGCCCCCGGCGGCAAGAGCTTTGCCGCCGCCATCGCACTGGGCGGAGCGGGGGAAATCACCTCCTGCGATGTCCATGGCCACAAGGCCGGGATTATCGAAAACGGTGCTGCCCGGCTTGGAATCGCCAACATCACCGCCCGCCGGCAGGATGCCACGGAATTTGTAGCCGAGTGGGAAGAATCGATGGATTTTGTCATTGCCGATGTGCCCTGCTCCGGTTACGGCATCATCCGGAAAAAGCCGGATATCCGCTACAAGAACCTGCAGGAAATGGCAAAGCTGCCCCAGCTGCAGCTCCGGATCCTCAAAAACCAGGCCCGGTATGTGAAAAAGGGCGGCACCCTGCTCTATTCCACCTGCACATTGACCCATGGGGAAAATGAAGGCCTGGTGGCGGAATTTTTAAAAGACAACGAAGAATTTTATCCGGAACATCTGAACCTGCCCGCCGTTTTCCCCAAAAATGAAAGCGGTATGCTGGCGCTGGTTCCGGGACAGTACGATACGGACGGATTTTTCATCGCGAAGCTGCGCAGAAAGGTGTAATTTATGAACATCCAATCCATGACCCTGCCGGAAGTAACGGCAGCTTTAAAAGAGCTGGGCCAGAGCGCCTTCCGGGGCAAGCAGGTCTATACCTGGCTCCATAAGGGTGTGGGAAGCTACGACGAGATGACGAATCTGTCCAAGAGCCTGCGGGAGCAGCTGGCGCAGAAGTATCCCATCTATGTGCCTAAGGTGGTCCGTAAGCAGGAATCCAAAAAGGACGGTACCATCAAGTACCTCTGGCAGCTTGCTGACGGTAACTGCGTGGAGACGGTGCTGATGCGCTACCACTACGGCAACACCGTCTGCATTTCCACGGAAGTGGGCTGTGCCATGGGCTGTGCTTTCTGCGCTTCCACCATCGGCGGCCTAGTCCGCCGGTTGGAACCCTATGAAATGCTGAACGAGGTGCTCCATACCCAGATCGACTCCGGGCTTCCCATTTCCCGGATCGTGCTCATGGGCATTGGCGAGCCTCTGGACAATTTTGATAACGTGATGCGCTTCCTGGAGCTGGTGAACAGTGAGGATGGTATGAACATCTCCATGCGCCACATCAGTCTGAGTACCTGTGGCTTGATCCCCAAGATCGACGAACTGGCAAAGCGGAAGATGCAGATTTCTTTGGCAATTTCCCTCCACGGTCCCAATGATGAGATCCGCAGCCGGGTCATGCCCGTGAACAAGGCCTACCCAATCGAGCCCCTGCTGGAATGCTGCCGCCGCTATTATGAGGCAACCTCCCGCCGGATCCACTTCGAGTATGCCATGATCGATGGTGTCAACGACCGGGAACAGGATGCCAGGGAACTGCTGCGGCGCTTGAAAGGCCTGCCTGCCCACTTTAATCTGATCCCGCTGAACCATGTGGAGGAAAGTCCCTTAAAACCCAGTTCCAAGGCAGCCGTGGCCGCGTTCCAGAAGATTCTGGAAGACGGCGGCATCACTGCCACGGTACGCAGGACCCTGGGTAGCGATATCGATGCCTCCTGCGGCCAGCTGCGCAGAAAATACAATAAAGAAAACCGTTGAGATACAGAGAGGAGCTGAAGCAATATGCAATTCTGGGGCATGACGGATCCCGGCTGCGTCCGGGCACAGAACCAGGATACATACCTGATCGAACAACTGGATAGAAACACACTGCTGTGTGTGGTGTGCGACGGTATGGGCGGCGCGAAAAGCGGCAATATTGCCAGTTCCCTGGCGGCGGAGGTGTTTGTCCAGGAGGTCCGCCGTTCTATCACCGGGTCCATGGATAGGGAGAAAATCGACCAGATGCTGCGAAGCGCGGTGAAACTGGCCAATTTTACCGTCTATGACCAATCCAAGCAATTCGAAGAATTTGACGGCATGGGAACCACTCTGGTGGCCGTGCTGGTCCGTGGCAAGAAGGCCACCATCGTCAACGTGGGAGACAGCCGCGCCTACGGCATCAATTCCGACGGCATCCACCAGATCACCACGGATCACTCCCTGGTGCAGATGATGGTGGACCGGGGGGAACTGACTCCCGAGACAGCGAAAAATTACCCCGGCAAAAATCTGATCACCCGGGCCATTGGCACAGAACCTACCATTCTGTGTGATCTGAGCCATTTGGACGTGGCCAAGGGCGATTATTTCCTGCTCTGCTCCGACGGGCTGAGCAATATGATGGACGATCAGGAGATCCTGTTTGAGGTTGTCCACGGCGTAAATAAGGAAGCCTGCTGCCAGCGGCTTCTGAATATCGCGAAGAACCGCGGCGCGCCGGACAATGTGACCAGCGTTCTGATTATGATTTGATGTTTTGAGCCCGGAAAGGAGCTTTCATTTTGAATATGGATCAATACATTGGACGGCTGCTGGACAACCGGTACGAGATTCTGGAAGTCATTGGAACCGGAGGTATGGCCGTTGTATATAAAGCCCGCTGCCACCGGCTCAACCGGCTGGTAGCTATTAAGATACTGAAAGACGAATTTGCCAAGGATGAGGAGTTCCGCCGCCGTTTCCACGCGGAGGGTGAGGCTGTTGCCATGCTCAGCCACCCCAATATCGTGCAGGTCTACGATGTCTCCTCCACGGATACCGCAAACTTCATCGTGATGGAGCTGGTCAGCGGCATCTCTCTGCGGCAGTATATGGAACGCAAGGGCGTTCTTAACTGGAAAGAAACACTGCATTTTGCCATGCAGATCGCCAAGGGCCTGGAGCACGCCCACAGCCGGGGCATCATCCACCGGGATATCAAGCCGCACAATGTGATGGTGCTGAAAAACGGCAGTGTCAAGGTGATGGACTTTGGCATCGCACGGGTCATGAGCAAGAGCAATACTCTGACCAAGGAAGCTCTGGGCAGTGTGCACTATATTTCCCCCGAGCAGGCTAAGGGCGGCTATACGGATAACCGCTCCGACCTGTACTCTCTGAGTGTGGTCATGTATGAGATGATGACCGGCCGTCCTCCCTACGACGGTGAGTCCCCTGTGGCGGTGGCAATTCAGCATATCAACGGCGGCGCTGCGCTGCCCTCCACGCTGAATCCCAATATTCCCCTGGGTCTGGAACAGATCATCATGCACGGCATGGCGTTGGAAACAAAAGACCGCTACGCCTCCGCCACGGAAATGCTGAAGGATATGGATGAGTTCCGGAAGGATCCCAGTATCTATTTTGCTTACAGCGTGAAGCGGACAGTCAGCGACGACACCCAGCCGATCTCCGTTCCGCCGGTGAAGAAGCCGAAAACCACGGCTGAGCGGGTAGCGGAGCGATCCGGTGAGAATCGTTCCGGCCGAAATTCCGATACGGCAAAGGTCCGTGTGGATACTTCCGGCCATCTGGTCACCGGAGAAGGTTCCCGCAACCGGGGAGGCGATACCACCCGGATCCGCACCGGCAGCGCCACCGCGGTGAAGCGGAATACCTCCAGGATTCCCGAGCAGGGCCGCAGAGATACGGAAAAGCTGGCCCGTCAGCGTCAGCGGCAGCGGGAGATCGAGGAAGAGGCTCGCCGTAGCCGGATCACCACCATTGCCATCGTGGTATGTAGCCTGGTGGCAGTGATTGCCATCGGTATTTTCCTGTTCGCTCTGTTCAGCGGTGTGCTGTTCAACCATTCCGTGGATCTGGTGGAGGTCCCCTACCTGGTGGGAGAGGACTACCGGGAACTGAGCTATCACGCGGATTTTGAAATCGTGACGGGACAACCGGAGTACAATGATAAATTTGACAAAGGACAGATCATCCGCCAGGAGCCCACACCCGGAAGCAGGGTGGAAAAGGGCACCCGAATCACAGTGATCCCCAGCCTGGGCAAGGAGACCGTGGAAAAGGTCATGGAAGAACTCCGTGGCCGCCCGGTGGAGGATGCGATCAAATATCTGGAAGGGCAGGGCATGAATCCGCTCCCTTTTGATGAATTCAGCGAGGAGTATCCCGCTGGTAAGGTGATCCGAACCAACCCAGAGGCAGGTGCTCCGCTGACAGAAGGCCAGAAGGTGGAGGTCTACTACAGCTCCGGCCCTATGATCGTCAAGGAAAAGCTGCCTGATGTGGTGGGCCTGAACTACGCCACCGCCGTCAAGCGGCTCAATGATCTGGGGTTCAAGAATGTCACTCCCAAATGGGAGGAGAGCGAGGAAGATAAGGATGTGGTCATTGACCAGTCCTTCCCCCGATATACGGAAATCGACATCACCGAGGAGATTGTGCTGACCATCTCCAAGGGTCCCGGCGTGAAGAAGGCTGTGGTGCCCAAGGTGGAGGGCCTGCCCTTCAAGGATGCGGTGAAGACCTTGAATAGCTATGGCTTTACCAACATCGAGGAAGAATACGTCTTTGATGAGTCGGCGGAGAATACGGTGCTATACCAGTCCGTCTCCCAGGGGGCGGAGGTGGATGTGAATACAAAGATCATGCTCCGGCTGTCTAAGGGTCCGGAAGTCACGGAACCCCAAGAGGTCAGTAAGACTGTGGAAATCCCCCTGCCTGCAAACACGGAAGCGGACTATGAGATCATCATCTACTACGGCGGCAACCCGGTGGGCGAGCCGCTGATGATCCGAGCCGGAGAAACGAAAATTTCTGTGGTCCTCACCGGCATGGGAAAGCAGGTTTACTACATCCTGTACTACGAAAGCGGCGAGCCTATGGAAGCCCCCTACGGAACCATTGAGGTGGATTTTGGGAATGGATAAAAAAGCCGCCGGACGTATCGTCCGGTCCATCAGCGGATTTTATGATGTGCAGATACCGGGCAGGGTGATCTCCTGCAGGGCTCGGGGCATTCTCCGCAAAAACGGGGAAAGCCCTCTAACCGGTGATCTGGTGGAAATTACGCTGGAAAAGGGAAAGGGCATGGTGGAGAAGATCCTGCCACGGCGCAACAGCTTTGTCCGGCCCGCTGTGGCCAACATTGACACGCTGGTGATCTTCGCTGCCAATGTAAATCCGGTGACGGAGCCTTTCCTCATCGACCGGGTTGCCGCCATTGCCGGCGACCAGGAGGTGCAGGTGGTGCTGTGCGTGAATAAGTGTGACCTGGATCCCGCGGTGGATCTGGTGCGTATCTACACCCACGCAGGATTCCCGGTAATCCGCACCAGCGCCGAGACCGGGGAGGGTGTGGACGAACTGAGAAGCCTTATCCGCGGTAAGCTCACGGCCTTCACCGGCAACTCCGGCGTGGGCAAGAGCAGTATCTTAAACCGCCTCTGCCCGGAGCTGTCTCTGGCTACCGGCGAAGTTTCCGAGAAGCTGGGCCGCGGACGTCATACCACCAGGCATGTGGAGCTGTATGACCTGGGGGAGGATACCTATGTCATGGACACCCCTGGTTTTTCCTCCTTTGACACGGATCAGATGGATGTGATTCTGAAGGAGAACCTCCAGTATGCTTTCCCGGACTTTGGACCCTATGTGGGCCGGTGCCAGTTTCATGATTGTTCCCACCGGCGGGAGCCCGGCTGTGCGGTTACCGCAGCCCTGGCAAAGGGTGAGATCGAGGAAACCCGGTACGACAGCTACCTGCGGCTCTATGAAAAGGCCAGCCAGATCAAGCTCTGGGAATTGAAGTGATATTTATATAGTAGGGGAGGGTCATGGACCCTCCCTTATGTCATAGCTGAATATAGCAACAAGCGCCTGGGTTTACGACCTGGGCGCTTAAAACATTGCAATTCTTGCTGACAGATCCGGCGTACGCAATTTCTGCAAAGTGACTGAAAAACGCGGAATCTTTTTGTGATTATTTTAGATTTTTGCAAAAAATATGCTTGACAAATAGATGAAGGGGTGGTATATTAATCAAGCGCGTGTAGGGGGAATCTGCGGATTTTCCGAAAAACGTAAACGCGCACTGCGATGATGCGGGAGATTGCTCGGAAACGAGGTAACTTCCGCGGAGTATGTCCGGTCATCGGGCGGCTGAACAGCTTCTGTCGAGCGCTAGCGTATATCGCTGGGCGGGAAGAAGGGTCGGCCTCGGTCGGCCATTTTTCATGGCTCTGAATGATACGCACGGCGGCGCGGACAAAACTGTTCGACCGTACCCAGACACCCAAGCAAACTGAGTACGTAATTCAAGGAGGAAAAACAAACCATGGCAAATCAGGCAATGATTCGCATCCGGCTGAAGGCTTACGATCACCAGCTGATCGACTGCAGCGCAGCAAAAATCGTCGAGACCGCAAAGCGCAACGGCGCCCAGGTTTCCGGCCCCATCCCTCTGCCCACCAAGAAGGAAGTTGTTACCATCCTTCGCGCTGTCCACAAGTACAAGGACTCCCGTGAGCAGTTCGAGCGCAGAACCCACAAGAGACTGATCGATATCCTCAACCCCAACCAGAAGACCGTCGAGGCTCTGATGAGCCTGGATCTCCCCGCTGGCGTTGAGATTGAGATAAAGCTGTAATTTTTACGTAACAA
>JAZQEP010000076.1:0-5130 GCA_045539075.1 Faecousia sp.
ACACCGATGGCGTTGGGCATCTTGCCGCCGAAAGCGTTGACCATGGCGACGTACTCCTGAGGAACGGAGGAGGAGCCGTGCAGAACGATGGGGAAGCCGGGCAGACGCTTGGTGACCTCTTCCAGCACGTCGAAGCGCAGAGCGGGGGGAACCAGGATGCCCTGCTCGTTCAGGGTGCACTGCTCGGGGGTGAACTTGTAAGCGCCGTGGGAGGTGCCGATGGCGATGGCCAGGGAGTCACAGCCGGTGCGGGCCACGAACTCTTCGACTTCCTCGGGGCGGGTGTAGGAGGCAGCCTCAGCGGAGACGTTGACCTCGTCCTCGATGCCGGCCAGGGAGCCCAGCTCAGCTTCGACCACAACACCGTGGTCATGAGCGTACTCAACGACCTTCTTGGTGATGGCGATGTTCTCCTCAAAGGACTTGGAAGAAGCGTCGATCATGACGGAGGTGAAGCCGCCGTCGATGCAGGACTCGCAGGTCTCGAAGGAATCGCCGTGGTCCAGGTGCAGAGCGATGGGGATGTTGGGGCACTCGATGACAGCAGCCTCGACCATCTTCACCAGGTAGGTGGCGTTGGCGTACTGACGTGCACCCTTGGAAACCTGCAGGATAACGGGAGCGTTCTCCTCGCGGCAAGCCTCGGTGATAGCCTGAACGATCTCCATGTTGTTGACGTTGAAAGCACCAACAGCGTAGCCGCCGTCATAAGCCTTCTTGAACATCTCGGTAGTAGTAACAAGAGCCATTTGGAATCATTCCTTTCTAAAATCAGCGGGTGATAATTTATAGAACCCGCAGTTTGTCCTTACTATTATATCACATTTCCTCTGCTTTTCAATACTAATATTTAGCAATAAGGTTGTTTCCCCGCTGCAAAAGATTGTTCAATTTACCTCAGAAATAGCTATTTACCTTTGGGTAAAAATGAAGTATAATGTATCATGTAGTTATATGCCCCTAATTTTTTGTAAGGAGTGTTCATAAAATGAAGCTTTCCCCTCTGCAGATTGCAAGATACCAGTACAATCCCAAGCTGCCCGGCATGCTGAGAAACGGCATTGCTGAGATCTCTGTCCGTGACGGCGGCGCTACCCAGTCCGTTGCCGACCAGGAGAAGATCGCTGCTCTGTTCCCCAACACCTACGGCAAGAACGAGATCATCTTTGAGAAGGGTCAGAATACCTCCGCTGAGCGCAAGCTCACCGTCGGCGTTATCCTGTCCGGCGGCCAGGCTCCCGGCGGCCACAACGTCATTTCCGGCCTGTACGACTCTCTGAAGGCCATCAACGCCGAGAACGTTCTCATCGGCTTCAAGGGCGGCCCCTCCGGCCTGCTGGACAACGACTTCATCGTCTTCGATGACGAGTACATCAATGCTTACCGCAACACCGGCGGCTTCGATATCATCGGTTCCGGCCGTACCAAGCTGGAGACCCAGGAGCAGTTCGCCATCGTGGTGGAGAACTGCAAGAAGCACGGTGTCAACGCCCTGGTCATCATCGGCGGCGACGACTCCAACACCAACGCCGCTGTGCTGGCTGAGTACTGCGCTGCCCACAATACCGGCATCCAGGTCATCGGCTGCCCCAAGACCATCGACGGCGACCTGAAGAACGAGGACATCGAGTGCTCCTTCGGCTTCGACACCGCCACCAAGACCTACTCCGAGCTCATCGGCAACATCGCCCGTGACGCCAACTCCGCCAAGAAGTACTGGCACTTCATCAAGGTCATGGGCCGTTCCGCTTCCCATGTAGCTCTGGAGTGCGCTCTGGAGACCCAGCCCAACATCTGCCTGATCGGCGAGGAAGTTGCCGCCAAGAAGATGTCCCTGGCTCAGATCACCGACTACATCGCCGACTCCGTGGCCGCCCGCGCTGCCAAGGGCTGGAACTTCGGTATCGCCATCATCCCCGAGGGCATCGTGGAGTTTGTTCCCGAGTTCTCCGTGCTGATCGCTGAGATCAACGAACTGCTGGCCGGCGCCAAGGCCGACGCCTTCAATGCTTTGCCCACCTGGGCCGACAAGTACGACTTTATCAAGAACGGCCTGACCAGTGCCTCCTTCGCTGTCTTCGCCATCCTGCCCCAGACCATCCAGCAGCAGCTGTTCCTGGAGCGTGACCCCCATGGCAACGTCCAGGTGTCCCTGATCGAGTCCGAGAAGCTGTTCTCCGAAATGGTCAAGGAGAACCTGGCTGAGCGCAAGAAGAACGGCACCTACAACGGTAAGTTCGGCGCACAGCACCACTTCTTCGGCTACGAAGGCCGCTGCGCATTCCCCTCCAACTTCGATGCTGACTACTGCTACTCCCTGGGCTACAATGCCGCTATGCTGATCCAGTACGGCTATACCGGCTACCTCAGCAAGGTTTCCAACCTGTCTAAGCCCGCTGAGGAGTGGGTCGCCGGCGGTATGCCCATCACCAAGATGATGAACATGGAGCGCCGCCACGGCGCCGACAAGCCCGTTATCCGCAAGGCTCTGGTGGAGCTGGACGGAAAGCCCTTCCAGTACTTCGCCGCCAACCGCGATGCCTGGGCTGTGGAGACCGCTTACCTGTACCCCGGTGCCATCCAGTACTACGGCCCCGCCGAGGTCTGCGACATTACCACCCGTACCCTGGCTCTGGAGAAGGCCTAAACTTTCAAATGTATTGCGGCGCACCCAACCGGGTGCGCCGCCTTTTTGATTTTATCTTCTGACAGGAAACGTTTCCACTTGCATTTCAGAAGGGTTGGGAGTATAATTATTATACAGATTTTGAAAATAGGGGGATAGCTATGAAAGCCTGGCGACATTTTTGCACCATCACTTATCACCGCTGGCTGGTCCGCAAGGGCTGCTTCGGCGTCGGCCTTTACTGGCAGGGCCTGACCCATGACTTAAGCAAGTACACCCCCACGGAATTTATGGTGGGCGCGAAATACTACCAGGGCACCCGCAGCCCCAATGGCGCCGAGCGGGAGGCGAAGGGGTACTCTGAAGCCTGGATCCATCATAAGGGGCGAAATCGCCACCATTTTGAATACTGGAATGATCTGAACCGGGAGAGCAAGCGCTACGAGTCCGTTCCTATGCCCCGGCGCTACATCGCCGAGTCCGTCATGGACCGGATCGCTGCCAGCCGGGTCTACGAGGGCGAGCAGTACACGGACGCCTCCTCTCTGAACTATCTGGAGCGGAGCCTGGACGGCAAGCTCATGCACCCGGAGAGCTACCGCCAGTTGCACTATCTTCTTACCATGCTGAAAGAAAAAGGTGAAAAAGAGACCTTTTCTTATATCAAACATCATGTTCTCAGCGGGAAGCCATTCCCCTGGGAGGAAAATACGGAGGAATGAATTATGGCAGCATCCTGGCTGAAAGACGCGGTCTTCTACGAGATCTATCCCCAGTCCTACTGCGATACCAACGGCGACGGCATCGGCGATATCCAGGGCATCATTTCCAAGCTGGATTATATCAAATCCATTGGCTGTAATGCCCTGTGGATCAACCCCTGGTACGATTCCCCCTTTGTGGATGCCGGCTATGATGTCCGGGACTTCAAGGCTATCGCACCCCGGTACGGTACCATGGAAGATGCCGTGGAACTGTTCAAGGTTGCCCATGAGAAGGGCATCCATGTGCTCATTGACCTGGTTCCCGGCCATACCAGTGAGGAGCATCCCTGGTTCAAAGAGAGCGGCAAGGAGCACCCTTGTGAGGAGTATGCTCACCGCTACATCTGGACCGAGAACGCCTTCTGCCGGGGCGACGGTATGCCCTTCATCGGCGGCGAGCAGCCCCGGGACGGCACTTACATCATCAATTTCTTCAAGTGCCAGCCGGCTCTGAACTATGGCTACCGGGAAATTCATGAACCCAACTGGCAGATGCCCATCGATGCCCCCGCCCCCATGGCAACCCGAGAGGCGCTGAAGGATGTGATGCGCTTCTGGATGGCCAAGGGCGCCGACGGCTTCCGTGTGGATATGGCCGATTCTCTGGTGAAGAACGACGGCGAGGAAAAGCTGGGCACCATGGAGGTCTGGAAGGACGTCACCGCTGATGTCCGCAAGGACTATCCCGATATGGCCCTGGTCTCCGAGTGGAATAACCCCGGCTGCGCCCTGAACTGCGGCTTTGACATGGACTTCTGCCTGGATTGGTACGGCAACAGCTATTCCCACCTGGTGCGCTTCTACCAGATGGACAAGGACGGCAATGTGACCACTGAGAACAGCTACTTCAACCACGAGTCCGACAACGACCCCATGGGCTTCCTGAAGGACTTCCTGCCCAAGTACGAAAAGCGGGGCGATGGCCTGTACTGCATGATCACCGGCAACCACGACTGCAAGCGCACCTCCTTCAACCTCTGCGAGGAGGACCGGAAGCTGGGTTTCGCATTCCTGCTGACCATGCCCGGCGCTCCCTTCATCTACTATGGCGATGAGATCGGTATGGCTTACCGCTGGACTCCCACCAAGGAGGGTGGCTACCACCGTACCGGCTCCCGTACCCCCATGCAGTGGGATAATTCCGCCAATCTGGGCTTCTCCACTGCAGCGGCTGAGAACATCTACCTGCCCGTGGATCCCAACCCCGGCAAGGCAACTGTTGCTGCCCAGGAAGCTGACCCCGATTCCATGCTGAACCACGTCCGTAAGGTCCTGGCACTGCGCAAGGCCCATCCCGACCTGGGCAACTATACCCCTTTTGAGGTGATCTACGCCAAGGAGGGCGATAAGCTGATGGTCTACAAGCGCGGCGACTACCTGCTGGCCGTGAACCCCGGCATGGAAGAGAAGACTTTCAAAGTTGAGGGCGAGTATGAGCTGGTCCATTCTTTTGGCAATGCATCCCTGGAAGGCGGCAAGCTGACCGTGGGCGCAAGAACTCTGACGATCTGGAAACCTGTCAAGTAAGAAAATTTCCCCGGAAGCAATTCCGGGGAATATTTTTTCAAAAAAAGGGAAATATATGCTTGACATTTCCGAAGAAATGGATATAATAACACCGTCGCATAGAGGATTTGTGTAACGGTAGCACACCGGACTCTGACTCCGTTTGCGGGGGTTCGAATCCCTCATCCTCTGCCATAAAAATCTTTATCCCATATCCGGTCTCGGTTTTTTTTT
>JAZQEP010000077.1:0-8483 GCA_045539075.1 Faecousia sp.
TGATGAACATTTCTAACGACCGCTTCATCCGCACCACCGACGGCTACCACGTGGAAGCCATTCAGAAGATCTTCAAAATGATGTACGACCGTGGCGACATCTACAAGGGCGAATATTCCGGCAAATACTGCAAGCCCTGCGAGGCCTTCTGGACCGAAAGCCAGCTGGTGGACGGTAAGTGGCCCGACTGCGGCCGTGAAGTCCAGGATGCCAAGGAAGAGGACTACTTCTTCCGCCTTTCCAAGTATGCCGACCGGGTTCGTGACCTGCTGGAGAACACCGATTTCCTCCAGCCCAAGAGCCGCGTCCACGAAATGGTCAACAATTTCATCAAGCCCGGCCTTGCCGACCTGTGCGTCAGCCGCACCAGCTTCACCTGGGGCGTGCCGGTGGACTTCGATGATGGTCACGTGGTCTACGTTTGGATCGACGCCCTCTTCAACTACATGACCGCCCTGGGCTTCCAGAACAGCGAAAAGGACGGCCTGGAGAAGTTCTGGCCCGCCGATGTCCACTTCGTGGGCAAGGAGATCGTCCGCTTCCACTCCATCATCTGGCCCGCCATGCTCATGAGCCTTGACCTGCCCCTGCCCAAGAAGGTCTACGGTCATGGCTGGCTGAACTTCAACGGCGAGAAGATGAGTAAGTCCCGCGGCAACGTGGTGGATCCCTACCTGCTTTCCGAACGTTTCGGCGTGGATGCCCTCCGCTTCTTCCTGCTGCGGACCTTCCCCTTCGGCTCCGACGGCAACTTCACCAATGAGCTGCTGATCAACACCATCAACGTGGATCTGGCCAATGTGCTGGGCAACCTGGTTTCCCGTACCACCGCCATGGCCCAGAAGTACTTCGACTCCAACCTGGGCGCCGGCGGCGAAAAGGCCGAGCTGGATAACGAGCTGAAGACGCTGGCTGCTGAGGTCATTGCAAATTATGAGAAGCAGATGGATAAGTTCCAGTTCTCCGTAGCGCTGAACGAGGCCTTTAAGCTGATCAGCCGCGCCAACAAGTATATCGACGAGACCGCCCCCTGGGTACTGGCCAAGTCCGAGGAGACCAAGACCCGCCTGCTGACCGTTCTGAAGAACCTCTGCGAGTGCATCCGCATTGCTGCCATTCTGATCACTCCCTTCATGCCCGAATCCGCTGAGAAGATCCTGAATCAGCTGAACGTGCCCGCTGAGGCTCGCGGCTGGAGCGCCCTGGCTTACAGCGATGACACCGCCTGGAAGACCACCGTCACCGCTCCTCTGTTCCCCAGAATCGACATGGAGAAGGAGCTGGCCGCACTGGAAGAGCTGAAGGCCCAGGCTGCCAAGGCTGCCCTGCCCGCCCTGGAGATTGAGCCCTACTCCGATGAGAAGGTGGATTTCGACACCTTCTGCAAGAGCGACCTGCGCGCTGTGAAGGTCGTGGAGTGCAAGAACGTGAAGAAGTCCGATAAGCTGCTGCAGTTTACCCTGGACGACGGTTCCGGCACCCCCCGTCAGATCCTCTCCGGCATCGCCAAGTTCTACAAGCCCGAGGATCTCATCGGCAAGACGCTGGTTGCCATCACCAACCTGCCCCCCCGGAAGATGATGAGCCGGGAGAGCAACGGCATGCTGCTGAGTGCTGTCCACACCGAGAAGGGTGAGGAGAAGCTGAACCTCATTATGCTGGACGACGCCATCCCCGCCGGCGCAAAGCTGTGCTAAGTGAATAAAGGAAGCCCTGCGGTTTGCACCGCAGGGCTTTTTTGTATCCGGCTAATTATTCCAGTTCGAAAGCGCCGGTATAGAGCTGGTAATAGGTTCCCTTCTTCTCGATGAGCTCGTCATGGCTGCCCCGCTCGATGATGCGGCCATGGTCCAGGACCATGATGCAGTCGGAGTTCATGATGGTACTCAAGCGGTGGGCGATGACGAAGACCGTACGGCCGTGCATCAGGGCGTCCATGCCGTCCTGCACCAGTTTTTCGGTACGGGTATCAATGGAGGAGGTAGCCTCGTCCAGGATCATCACCGGGGGATCGGCCACAGCCGCCCGGGCAATTGCGATCAGCTGCCGCTGGCCCTGGGACAGGCTTGCGCCGTTGCCTGTCAGCTCCGTATCGTAGCCCTTGGGCAGGCGCATAATGAAATCGTGGGCGTTTGCCAGCTTTGCAGCCTGGATGCACTCTTCATCGGAGGCTTCCAGATTGCCATAGCGGATGTTGTCCATGACGGTGCCCGTGAACAGGTTGGTCTCCTGGAGCACCACGCCGAGAGATCGCCGCAGATCGTCCTTGGCGATCTTGTTGATGTTGATGCCATCGTAGCGGATCTTGCCGTCGGCAATGTCGTAGAAGCGGTTGATGAGGTTGGTAATGGTGGTCTTGCCCGCGCCGGTGGCACCCACGAAGGCGATCTTCTGACCGGGCTTGGCATAGAGGGTGATGTCGTGGAGCACCGTCTTCTCCGGCACATAGCCGAAGTCCACATTGTACATGGTGATATCGCCCTTCAGCTCGGTGTAGGTGGTGGTATCGTCAGCCTTGTGGTAGTGCTTCCAGGCCCAGCGGCCGGTGCGGCTCTCACTTTCGGTGATGGTGCCGTCCTCAGTGATGTGGGCGTTGACAAGCTTGACATAGCCGTCGTCCACCTCAGGCTCCTGATCCATCAGTTCAAAGACCCGCTCGGCACCGGCCAGGGCCATGACGATGGAGTTCATCTGCTGGGAGATCTGGTTAATGGGCTGGTTGAAGTTCCGGGACAGGACCATGAAGGTGATCAGCGCGCCCAGAGAAAGCAGCTTTCCGCCGGACTGGACCACAACGATACCGCCCACGATGGCAAGAATGGAATACTGGACATAGCCCAGGTTATTGTTGATGGGACCCATCATATTGGCAAACTTGCCGGCAGAGAAGGCGTTCTGGCAGAGGGTGGTGTTCAGCTTATTGAACTCCTCCTTGCAGATATCCTCATGGTTGAAGACCTTGACCACCTTCTGTCCGGTGATCATCTCTTCGATGTAGCCGTTGACAGCACCCAGAGATTTCTGCTGGCCGATGAAGAACTTGCCGGCCTTACCGGCCAGGGTCTTGGTCACAAATACCACGCCCAGCACGGTGACCATGGTCACCAGTGTCAGAATCCAGGAGGTGCTCAGCATGGTAATGAACACCACGACCAGCGTCACCACAGAGGAGAAGGCCTGGGGAATGGACTGAGCGATCATCTGCCGGAGGGTATCGATGTCGGAGGTGTAGCGGGACATGATATTGCCGGCGGTGTTGGAGTCGAAATAACGGATGGGCAGCTTCTGCATCTTTGCGAACATATCTTCTCGGATCTGTCGCTGGATGCCCTGGGTCACATCCACCATCAGATAGCTCTGGAAAAAGCTGGCCAGGATGCCCAGGCCGAAGATGCAGATGATTTTCACCAGGAACGCACCCAGAGGAGCGAAATCCGTGGAGCCGGTGGCCACCATGGGCAGAATGTAGTCATCCACGATCTTACCCAGGGCTGTGGAACCGGTGATGGTGGCGTAAGCACCCACCAGAATACACAGCATCACGATGATCATCACCGCCATATGCTGCTTTAAATAGCTCAGGAGCCGGAACAGTGTCTTCTTGGGGTCCTTAGCCATGCGGCCGTCGCCGCGCATTCTTGCAGGAGGCATTAGCTGAGCCCTCCTTTCTGCTGAGAGTAGTAGACTTCCTGGTAGATGGCACAGGTCTTCATCAATTCCTCATGGTTGCCCACGGCATTGACCTGGCCGTTTTCCAGGACGATGATCATGTCCGCGTCCTGAACAGAGGAGATACGCTGGGCAATGATCAGCTTGGTGGTGCCGGGGATCTCCTCCCGGAAAGCCCGGCGGATGGAAGCATCTGTGCGGGTATCCACAGCGGAGGTGGAGTCGTCCAGAATGAGAATCTGGGGCTTCTTCAGCAGGGCCCGGGCGATGCACAGGCGCTGCTTCTGACCGCCGGAGACATTGGTGCCGCCCTGCTCGATCTTATGGTCGTAGCCGTCCGGGAAGCCCAGGATGAAATCGTGGGCACAGGCAAGCTTGCAGGCATGGATCAGTTCTTCATCGGTGGCCTCGGGATTGCCCCAGCGCAGATTTTCCTTAATTGTGCCGGAGAACAGCTCGTTCTTCTGCAGCACCATGGCAACGGCATCTCGAAGAGTCTTCAAAACGTAGCACTTGACGTCCAGGCCGCCCACCTTCAGAGTGCCCTCGGAAACATCATACAGGCGGGGGATCAGCTGCACCAGAGTGGACTTACTGGAGCCGGTGCCGCCGATGATGCCCACGGTGGCGCCGGAGGGGATATGCAGATTCACTTCCTTCAGCGCCCGATGCTGGGCGGTGGCAGCGTAGCGGAAGCCCACGTTCTCAAAATCGATGGAGCCGTCGGGCACTTCCGTCACGGCGATGGACTCGTCGGGAGAAACAAGGTCCGGCTCCTCCGCCAGCAGCTCAGCGCAGCGGCGCAGGGGGGTGCGGGACATGGTCAGCATCACGAAGACCATGGAGAGCATCATGAGACCGGAGAGGATCTGGGTGGTGTAAGTAAACATGGAGCTTAATTCGCCGGTGGTCAGGCCGTTCAGGGGGTTATTGCCGGAGGCCACCACCATCTGGGCGCCCACCCAGGAGATGGTCAGCATGCACACGTAAACACAGCTCATCATGATGGGGCTGTTCAGAGCCAGGATCTTATCGGCCTTGGAGAAGGTTTTGGACATGGTGGTGGAGATATCGGTGAACTTTTCGGTCTCCTTTTCCTCCCGGACAAAGGACTTCACCACCCGGATGCCGTGGACGTTCTCCTGGACGATGTTGTTCATCTTATCGATCATTCTGAAGCCCCGGTCGAAGATCTTGAACACGATGGGGGTCAGCGCGATGAGGGCCAGAGCCAGCACAGGCATGACATACAGGTAAACCCGGCTCAGCTCAGGGCTGATGCGGTTGGCGGAGATAAAGGCCAGAATGAGCATCATGGGGCAGCGGATGGCCATACGGATCATCATCTGGAAGGTCATCTGCAGATTCGCAACATCGGAGGTCAGTCTCGTGACGATGGAAGCGGAGGAGAACTTGTCGATATTGCTGAAGCTGAACTTCTGCACCTTGTAGAACATATCGTGGCGCAGATTCTTGGCAAAGCCGGTACCGGCCTTGGATGCGTAGATGGCGGAGAGCACGCCGAAGGAAAGGCTCATCAGTGCGCAGATGATCAGCTGAATGGAACGGGTGATCACGATGTGCATATTCTGCATCACCACGCCATAGTCATAGAGGTTTGCCATCACCAGCGGGATCAGCACCTCCATAGCCACCTCGCCCACCATGCACAGGGGGCTTAAGATAGCCGGCCACTTGTATTCCCGGATAGACCGGGCAACACGTCTTATCATGTTTTATTATCCTCCTTGTGGATGCTTCTGCGGCAGGGGTTGCCGCCCATATTGGCAATGGCCCGCTTCAGGAAGTCGGCAAAGAGCGCCTGTTCCTCCTCCGTGAAGCCCGCCACCAGCCTTATCTCATTGGACTGGATCACGCCGTGCATGGTCTCCATGCACTCCCGGCCCTTGGGCCGCAGGTAGATCCGCTTACACCGCCGGTCATGCTCATCCGGCAGGATTTCAATGAAGTCCTTCTTTTCCAATCGGGTCAGAATGCCCGACACCGTGGGATGGGAGAGCTGGAATTCCACTTCAATATCTTTGGGACAGGGCGGCTCCTTTCGGTGAGCCAGGAAACCCATGATATGTCCCTGGGCGGCGGTCAGCTCCAGGGTCTCCAGGGCGCTGGTCATGGACTGGTCCGTACACCAGTGGAGAATCCGCAGCAAATGGCCGTAATGAATGGCCACGGGGATCACCTCCTTATAAAAATGTAGCAAGCTACATATATTCTAATCAGCCACCCATACTTTGTCAAGGGCTCCCGGAAATTTTCACCTCTTCCCTCCCGAGAGCACATTTTTCCCGCCCTGTCATACCATGGAACATGAGCGCTATCCCGCTCAAAAAAATCCTGGAGGTAACGATTATGTGCTGCAACAACAATATGGGCTTCGGCAACAACAACTGGTGGTGGATCATCATTCTGATCCTGCTGTTCTGTAACTGCGGCTGCGGCGGCGGTAATTACTACGGCGGCAACGGCTGCTGCGACAACGACTGCCGCAGCTCCTGCTGCTAAACAAAGAATGGGCGCCCCAACCGGGGCGCCCTGCTTTGTGTAAAAAATCAGGGCCGGCAAGCCGGCCCTGACGTTTCGTGTGAAAATTAGCCGTTGGCACGCATCTGAGCGAAGCACTCGCTGCAGAAAACGGGCTTGTCAGCCTTGGGCTGGAAGGGAACCTTGGCCTCGCCGCCGCACCGAGCGCAGGTAGCGGTGAAGAACTCACGGGGGCCACGGGTAGCGTTCTTGCGGGCATCACGGCATGCCTTGCAGCGCTGGGGCTCGTTCTGGAAGCCGCGCTCAGCGTAGAAAGCCTGCTCACCAGCGGTGAACACGAACTCATTGCCGCACTCTTTGCACACTAAAGTCTTATCTTCGTACATTGGAATTACCTCTCTTCGGTTAGTTGATGCCCCGTGAATGACTACCAGTTTTTGGTGGAAACGCAGGGTCTGAATATGTGGACAAATTATGAACCACAAATCGGATTATACACAAATGCATGCATTTTGTCAATCCTTTATAAAATCTTTTCTGGGCTTTTTCAGGATTTATGCAATCTTTTCAAAGCATCTCAGATGGAGAACTGCTGTTGTCCCTCATAAGGAATATGCAGGTGGTCGTAGGCCAATGCTGTGACGCAGCGGCCCCGGGGGGTCCGAGTCAAAAATCCCAGCTGCATCAGGTAAGGCTCGTATACATCCTCCAGGGTCACGGCCTCCTCGCCGATGGTGGCGGCCAGAGTCTCCAGGCCCACCGGGCCGCCGGCGTAGTTCTGGATGATGGCCGTGAGCATCCGCCGGTCAATGTTATCCAGACCCAAGTGGTCCACCTCCAGCCGGCGCAGAGCCAGGTCGGCAGCCTCCTTGGTGATGGTACCGTCGCCTAAAACCATGGCGAAGTCCCGTACACGGCGCAGGAAGCGGTTGGCGATTCGAGGGGTTCCCCGGCTCCGGGAGGCGATCTCCATAGCGCCCTCGGGCTCGATGGGCATACCCAGAATGGTAGCCGAGCGGGTGACGATCTTCGCCAGCTCCTCGGGGGTATACAGCTCCAGGCGCAGGTTCACGCCGAAGCGGTCCCGGAGGGGGGCAGAAAGCTGGCCCGCCCGGGTGGTGGCACCCACCAGGGTAAATTTCGGCAGGTCCAGGCGGATGGAATTGGCGCTGGGGCCCTTACCCACGATGATGTCGATGGCAAAATCCTCCATAGCGGGGTAGAGGATCTCCTCTACCACCCGGTTTAAGCGGTGGATCTCGTCGATAAAGAGGATATCGCCGGGATTCAGGTTGGTCAGCAGAGCCGCCAGATCGCCGGGCTTTTCGATGGCGGGACCGGAGGTGACCCGTATGCCCGCGCCCATTTCGTTGGCAATGACGCCGGCCAGAGTCGTCTTGCCCAGGCCCGGAGGGCCGTAGAGCAGGGTGTGATCCAGGGGCTCATTTCTCCGCCTGGCTGCTTCAATATATATGGACAGGTTTCCCTTAGCCTTCTCCTGGCCGGTGTAGTCGGTCAGCAGCTTGGGCCGCAGACCGATCTCCCCAGCGTCCTGGGGTGCGTAAGTAGGAGAAATGATGGGAGCAGTATCCATTTCCTGTGAGAATTCCAAACTCATATGTTACCTTATCCCTTCATAACCATCTGCCGCAGGGCGTAGCGGACCATTTCCTCGGTGGTGGCGGTTGCGTCCACGCCCTTTAATGCAGCGTTGATCTCAGCGGCGGAATAGCCCAGCTCCTGCAGTGCTGCATGGGCCAGTGCAGCGGCGTTGCCTGTCTGGACCGGAGCTGCTGCCGGACCGGCGGAGAAGTCCAGTTCCGCGGAAGCACCGCCGATCTTATCCTTCAGCTCCAGAATGATCCGCTGGGCGATTTTCTTGCCCACACCCTGGGCGGCAGTGAGCATCTTATCATTGCCGGTCATGACCGCCAACGTGAAGTTCTGAGGGCCGCCGGCGGAAAGAATCGCCATAGCGGCCTTGGGACCCACGCCGTTGACAGAGGTTAAGAGCTCATAGCACCGCTGCTCTTCCCTGGAAATAAAGCCGTAGAGATCGTGGGCATCCTCCCGGATGGACTCGGTGATGTACAGTCGCGCGTTCTGATTCAGCTTCAGCTGCGCGGATGTATAGGACGTGACCCGGCAGCCGTAGCCGACGCCGCCGCAGTCAATGACCGCAAGGCCCGGTTCCAGAATGGAAACCTGACCGTAAACGTAATAGATCATACAAATCCTCCCTGTTGTTTCTTTGCCTGGGCGAGCAGTGAGGTGGCGGAGCGTCCATGGCACAGGGCAATGGCGATGGCATC
>JAZQEP010000078.1:0-20337 GCA_045539075.1 Faecousia sp.
CGAGCTGCTGGCTCAGCCCGACATCGACGGCGGCCTGATCGGCGGCGCTTCCCTGGTTCCCGAGAAGTTCGTCAAGATCATCGAGGCAGCCAACCAGCCCACCGTGTAATTTCCAACAGGGAGCGGCCCTTCGGCTGCTCCCTGTTTCATTGATAGTTGAGAGTGGATAGTTGATAGTTTCTTTCCAGGCTCAAAACCTTAACTATCAACTCTCAATTTTCAACTCTCAACTTGCCCAGGAGGTGTGTTTATGAATACCCTATATTTATCTGCGGAAGATCCGAAGACCCCGGCCATTGCCGCCAATATCATCATGCAGGGGGGCCTGGTGGCCATCCCCACGGAGACCGTCTATGGCCTGGGCGCCAACGGTCTGGACGAAAACGCCGTGGCCAAAATCTTCGAAGCCAAGGGCCGTCCCCAGGACAATCCCCTGATTCTGCACATCTCCGGTCCGGAACAGATCGAGCTGTTCTGCCACCACATCCCCCAGGCCGCCTACGACCTGGCGGAAAAATTCTGGCCCGGCCCCTTGACCATGGTGCTGCCTGCCAGAAGCAACGTGCCGAAGCGTACCACCGCAAACCTGGACACTGTGGCCGTCCGCTGCCCGGACAGCGATGTGACAAGAGAGATCATCCGCCTTTCCGGCGTGCCCCTGGCAGCGCCCTCCGCCAATATCTCCGGCAAGCCCTCCACCACCACCGCCAAACACGTAAAATACGACCACGACGGCCGTATCGACGCCATCGTGGACGGTGGTGCCTGCCGGGTCGGCGTAGAATCCACCATCGTCGACTTAAGCGGCGAAAAGCCCCGGCTTCTGCGGCCCGGCGGAATTTCCCCGGAGCAGCTGTCCGAAATTCTGGGTGAAATCGAAGTGGACAAGGCGGTCACCTCCCAGCTGGCCAAGGACGATGTGGTCCGGGCCCCGGGCATGAAATACCGCCACTACGCCCCCACCGCGCCGGTGGTCATCGTCTCAGGCTCCCGGGAAGCCGCTGCCCAGTATATCCGCAGCCACTATACCCCCGGCGACCGGGTGCTGTGCTTTGAGGAGGAATTACCCCTGTACGAGGGCTGCGACCCTCTGTCCTATGGTCTGGAGGCGGATGTAAACACCCTCTCCGCCGGACTGTTTGCTGCCCTGCGGGAACTGGATGATCCCAATGTGCACCAGGTCTATGCCCGGTGCCCCGTGGGCGGCGGCGTGGCCTATGCCGTCCAAAACCGGCTGAAAAAGGCCGCTGCCTTCCATGTGGTGGATGCGGAGGAGGAAATGGCATGATCATCGGCATCACCGGCGGCAGCGGCTGCGGCAAGACCACGCTTCTGAAGCTGATCGCACAGCAGGGCGGTCTGATTCTGGACTGCGACGCCATCTACCATGAGCTGCTGAAAACTGACAAGGCCATGCTCTGCGCCATTGATGCCCGGTTCCCAGGCGTCATCGAGGATGGACAGCTGAACCGGAAAAAGCTGGGCGCCATCGTCTTCGCGGATCATCAGGCGCTGTCGGACCTGAACGCCATCACCCATTCCGCTGTAAAAAAGGAAGTGCTGCGGCGGCTGGAATCCGGGCAGGAACTGGCTGCCATCGACGCCATCGGCCTGTTTGAGGGCGGTCTGGCAGAACTGTGCCACGTGACCGTGGCAGTCACTGCGCCCATGGAAGACCGGGTGAAACGGCTCATGGCCCGGGACAATATCCCGGAAAGCTATGCCCGGTCCCGCATTGCCGCACAGCATGACGAAAGCTGGTTCCGGGAGCGCTGTGATTACGTATTATCAAATGATACCAGCTTAGATGCGTTCGCAACAAAATGTCTTGCTTTTTTGGCACATCTGGGTATAATGTAGGGGAGAGCACCGCTCTCCCCTTTCTGATTTATCTATCATTTCCATATGGAGGTACTTTTATGAACGTAAACGAACTCCGCGAGTCCCTGCTGGCCGCTCCCAAGAACGGCTTTGCCCGCATCAATGCTGAGCAGCGTGCCGAAATGGAAGCTTTCTGCAAGCGCTACATGAAATTCATGGATGAGGCAAAGACCGAGCGTGAGGCCACCGACTGGGCCATCCGCGAGGCAGAGAAGAACGGCTTCGTGCCCTTCGTCCCTGGCATGAAGGCTGAGCCCGGCGATAAGATCTACTACAATAACCGTGGCAAGGCCATCGCCCTGGCCGTCATCGGCACCGAGTCTCTGAGCAAGGGCGCCAACATCTGCGCCGCCCACGTGGATTCCCCCCGCCTGGACCTGAAGCCCAACCCCCTGTATGAGGATTCCGAGATCGCTTACTTCAAGACCCACTACTACGGCGGCATCAAGAAGTACCAGTGGGTTGCCCTGCCCCTGGCCCTGCACGGCGTCGTGGTGAAGATGGACGGCACCTCCGTCAACATCACCATCGGTGAGGACGAGAACGAGCCCATTCTGATGATCTCCGACCTGCTGCCCCACCTGGCTGCCGGCCAGATGGAGAAGCCCGCTCCCAAGATCATCGGCGGCGAGCAGCTGAACGTGATCCTGGGCTCCGAGCCCATCGAGGGCGAAGGCAGCGACCTGGTGAAGCTGAACATCATGAAGCTGCTGAACGAGAAGTACGGCATCGTGGAGTCCGACTTCCTGTCCGCTGAACTGAACATCGTCCCCGCTGGCAAGTGTCGCGAGGTGGGCCTGGACCGCAGCCTCATCGCCGCCTACGGCCATGACGACCGGGTCTGCGCTTACGCCGAGCTGGAAGCCCTGTTCACCATCCCCACTCCCGCCAAGACCGCTGTGTGCATCCTGGCTGACAAGGAAGAGGTTGGCTCCATGGGTCTGACCGGCATGAAGAGCCAGTACTTTGAGCACTTCATGGGCGGCCTGTGCGACGCTCAGGGCGTGAACATCCGTGACTGCTTCTACAACTCCTTCTGCCTGTCCGCTGACGTTTCCAACGCCTTCGACCCCAACTTCCCCGAGGTCTCCGACCGCCGGAACAACTCCAAGCTGAACTACGGCGTTTCCATCTGCAAGTACACCGGTTCCCGCGGTAAGGGCGGCTGCTCCGATGCCTCCGCTGAGGTCATGGGCCACATCCGCTCCACCTTCGACAAGAACAACGTGATCTGGCAGATCGCCACCCTGGGCGCCGTTGACGTGGGCGGCGGCGGCACCGTGGCTGCCGACATGGCCAACCGCAACATCCCCACCGTGGACGCCGGTGTTCCCGTGCTGAGCATGCACGCTCCCTGGGAAATCGTGTCCAAGCTGGACTGCTGGGCCACCATGGAAGCCTGCAAGGCCATCTATCTGGCATAATTCAGCCGAAAACGCCGATTTTCCCGGCTGTCCCCATCGAAAAAGATACGAAAATTACCGGAAGGCCCAAGGGCCTTCCGGTTTTTCAATTTTGGATGAAATAGGTTTTACGTCAAGACCTGTTAAGTGTTCATTTCTTGTGTCCGCACAAGAAATGAACCAAAGAAAGTGGTTGGGGATGTTTGATCTGATGGACAGCAAAACAAAGAAAAACCTGCGCAGCACCCGATGGCAGCTGTGCAGGTTTTGACTTTATTTCCTCCAGAGGAAATTCATGAACAGGGGATTCTGCTTTTCCCAGTCCGCCTCGCAGTGGGCACCGCCCACCTGGCAGTGGAGCATCACCCGGGCGCCTTTAGCCTCCAGAGCATCCGCGGCCCGCTTGTTCCAGCCGTAGGTCTTGCTGTGGGTGTCCTCAATGTCCGGATTTTTGTTGCCGTAGGCCTCCTTGGTGCCCCAGGACAGGTAGAAGGCGGTATCCTTCTCCATAGCGCTGGTCCGGATATCCCGCATCAGCGCACCCATGCAGAAGCCCATGGCGCTGGAGACGCAGGCAGCCTTGGAAAACCATTTGTTGTAATGAACGCCGGCGTAGAGGCTCATGATGCCGCCCATGGAGGAGCCGCCGATGCCGGTATGCGCCCGGTCCGGCAGAGTCCGGTACTCCCGGTCGATCATGGGCTTGACCTCATGGACGATCCAGTCCATGGTGACGCCGCCCATGGGCGGGAACTTCCGGAAGAATTTATGAAGCCACACCTTATAGGGCAGGTACTCGCTGAGCCGCTCATCACCCTCGTGGCCGCACTCGATGCCCACCAGGATCAGATCCCGGCCCCAGCCGTCTAGAAACTCCTTCAGTCCCCAGGACTTGCCGTAGGTGGCGTCCTCGTTGAAAAACAGGTTGTGTCCGTCAAAAAAGTACATGACGGGATATCTTTTTCCGGAGGTCTCATAGTCATCCGGCAGCCAGATATGCAGGGGGCGGTTCTTGCCCTTAGGGGAATAGATACAGTCACGCTTGACGATCATAAGGATTCTCCTCTGCTTGTATTTTCCCCATCATTGTACTGTGGCGCCGCAAAAAAGGCAACAGAAAAAACGGGTCCCCTGCCGTTGCGGCGGGGACCCGTTTGCTGAACCGGATTTCAGATCAGATGGCGTTGTTCCAGTCGCTGATCTTTTCACCGTACTGGGCGAAGTACTCCACAACATTCTTAAAAATCTTCTTCATAGATATTGGTTCTCCTTTCATTTCGATTGAGGCCCTGGGCCCGGCCTCCGGGCATATCTTTTGCGGTCTGTGAATTACAGACCCAGGTTCTCAGTGGCATGCTGGCCGTACAGAGCGAAGTGCTCGGCCAGATTCTTAAAAATCTTCTTCATAGGGGCAAAACTCCTTTCGTTTCAATTGAGGCCCGCAGCCCGGCCCCTGGGCATCTAAAAGTAAAACAGTCTCTTTATCTCAGACCGTTGCATTCAGCAAAATCCACGCGGTATTCAGCGATGGTCTTGCAGAGTGCGGCAAACAGCTTCTTCATGCAGTTGCATCTCCTTTTCCCGGGCATGTAGCCCTGTAATATTGGCGTGTTGTATATTAGCCTGTCAATCGACCTGAGCGCCGGATCCAGCCGCGATTTCCGGTGATGCAGCGGCGCCGCGTCGATGGGGTGTATCTTAGGGGCAGAAAATGAACAAAGTTTAATGAAAGCATGAACAGTTCGTTAACATTGACGGATTGAATGCCCAAAATTGCAAAAATTAACCAGCTGTTCACATTCCCCGATCGGTCTTCATAATTAATTCACAAATATAATCCCGTTTTTTCATAACGTTCCGACGTTTACGAAACTTTTTATCCATCTCAATTTTCAGGGCTTTTTTCAACCTGTTTTTAACTTGCAAGTTTTCCTTCATTTCTCACAAAAGGTCTTCGGCAGGCGAGCCCGGCGGAGGCCCGATGCCGAACGTCGAAAAATGTCGATATTTTCGAATTGTAATCGTTTCCAATTTATGCTATTCTGAAATTAATACAATTCACCGGAGGTGTTCTCCTTGCATTCCTGGAAGGCTATGATCGTGGATCCCTGCAAAGATTTCTGCACCGCCCTGGCAAGGCAGCTGGAGCCGGAATTTCTTGTGGCCGTCTGCAGTCATGGCGACGAGGCGCTGGCCCTGATCCGGCAGGAGATGCCGGATGTGCTGATCCTTGAGCTGTCGCTGCCGGGTCTGGACGGCATCGGACTGCTGCGCCAATTGGCGCACAGGCCCCAGATCCTCGTGGTATCCGACTTCCTGGACACCCCCTTCGTCCGGGGCAGTCTGCTTCAGCTGGGTATCCAGTATGCTCTGCGTAAGCCCTGCCCCGTCCACACCGTTGCGGAGCGTGCAAGAGATCTGATGGCAATGGAGCATAATCTGGCCCTGAGCCGCTCCGCCTATCAGCTTCTGGACAGTCTGGGCCTCCCCTGCGGACGCCAGGGCTTTCAGCACCTGCTCACCGGGCTTCCCATCCTGGCCGCTGATCGGGACCAGCGGCTGGAAAAAGAGCTCTACCGGCAGATCGCCCTGCAGAACCGGGCCACCCCCGGCAGTGTGGAGAAGGCCATCCGGGACACCATCCGCTCCGGTTGGGAATCCGGCAACCAGGAAGTCTGGAACCGCTGTTTCCCCGGGCACACCCGCTGCCCCAGAAACAAAGAATTTCTGTTCCGTCTGGCGGATCTTCTCCGCCGGGGTGCCTGATCAGACCGTACCGGTGACGGCAGCTGCGCAGGGACAGAATATGTTCCCAAATCCCGCCCCGGTGCGTCTTTTTCCGGAAACAGGCGAAAAAATATTTGTCACATTCCCCTCCGCCCGGCATAGAATGGGCGGAGGTGATTTTTTGTCTATTGTCAGAACCGATCTGCCCATGACCGCCGCCCTGAGCGATGAGACCATCCGGCAGCTGGCAGCCCGATATCCTTTTATAGGGACCCACGTCATCGGACGCACCGCCTTCGGCCGCCCCATTTACGCCCTGACCCTGGGCACCGGATCCCGGCAGGTGATCTTTTCCGCTGCCCACCACGCCAACGAATGGATCACAGCCACGCTGCTGCTGAAATTTGCCGAGGAGCTTGCCCAGGCCATCGAAGACGACGGTACCATCTGGGGTGTCCCCGCCAGGACCATCCGCCGCTACAGCACTGTGCATCTGGTACCCATGGTAAATCCCGACGGGGTGGACCTGGTCACCGGCGCCATTGGCCCGGACGACGTCCAGTATGACCAGGCCCTGGGACTTTCCGCCAATTACCCCCAGATCCCCTTCCCCGAAGGGTGGAAAGCCAATTTACTGGGGGTAGATCTGAACCTGCAGTACCCCGCAGGGTGGGAGCAGGCCAGGAAAATCAAATTTTCCCAGGGTTACACCAGTCCCGGGCCCCGGGATTTTGTGGGTCGGGGGCCTCTGACCCAGCGGGAGGCAGCTGCCCTGGAGGATTACACCCAGAAAACCGATCCGGCCCTGGTGCTGGCCTTCCACAGCCAGGGGCAGGTGATCTACTGGCAGTTTGAAGACTACGCCGTGACCGGGGCCAGAGAACTGGCGGAGGAATTTGCCCGGATTAGCGGCTATGCTTTGGAGGAAACGCCCTATGCTTCATCGTTCGCCGGTTACAAGGACTGGTTTATTCAGGATTTTCGCCGTCCGGGCTTTACCATTGAAGTCGGTCTGGGCGAAAACCCCCTGCCGCTTCAGCAGTTTGACCAGATTTACCGGGATAACCTGGGGATCCTGGTGACCGCCGCCACAGGGCTGCCCGGCGGGATTTAGTCAAAACGCACTTTGTGAAAAGCGGAAATTTGTAAACGTTTACACGATAAGTTGTTTGACAGAATCCCCAAGGGGCGCTATAATGATAACGTAACTAAATATGCACATCATCCGATGGATACTCTACATAAGAAAGGTGACGAAACTATGTACCGACTGCTCGAACTGAATCCTCAGCTGCAGGATTTTGCCGGTGATATCGACCTGCGCATGTTCCTGTACCGCGCCACCAAGTCCCGGATTCTCTCCGGCGACCAGACTCTGAACGATTTCGCCAACGCTCACAATTACTACGGCTTCCACCATGTGGACGGAGGCTGGTACTATCGCGAGTGGGCCCCCTCCGCCTATCAGCTGTATCTGACCGGCGAGTTCAATGGCTGGAACTGGACCAGCCATCCTCTGAAGCCCATCGGCGACGGCAACTGGGAGATTTTCCTGGAGGGCGAAGAGTCCCTGTGGGATGGCTGTAAGGTCATGACCATCGTGGACGCCAATCTGACCCGTACCGCCCATATCCCCCTGTACGCCCGCCGGGCCGTGCAGAACAAGGAGGATAACTCCTTCGTGGCCGAAGTGGTGGACGACAAGAAGGAATACCCCTGGACCGACAAGGAGTTTGCCGGTGAGGATACCCTGTTCATCTACGAGGCCCACGTGGGCATGGCCCAAGAGGAGGGCAAGGTGGGCTCCTACCGGGAGTTCGCCGACTACACCCTGCCCCATGTGAAGGAAGCCGGCTACAACGCCATCCAGCTGATGGCCATCATGGAGCACCCCTACTACGGCTCCTTTGGCTACCAGGTCTCCAATTTCTATGCCGCCTCTTCCTGGTTCGGCAAGCCCGAGGATCTGAAGTACCTGGTAAACAAGGCCCACGAGATGGGCATCCGGGTGCTGCTGGATGTGGTCCACTCCCACGCTGTCAAGAACACCAATGAGGGCATCAACATGTTCGACGGCACCGAGTGGCAGTTCTTCCACTCCGGCCCCAAGGGCGACCATCCCGCCTGGGGCACCAAGTGCTTCGACTACGGCAAGACCGGTGTCATCCACTTCCTGCTCTCCAACCTGAAGTTCTGGATGACCGAGTACCACTTCGACGGTTTCCGCTTCGACGGTGTCACCTCCATGCTGTACCACGACCATGGTCTGGGCACTGACTTTAACTCCAACGACAAGTATTTCTCCTACAACACCCACACCGAGGCCATCACCTATCTGCAGCTGGCCAACGAGCTGATCCGTCAGGTGAACCCCAAGGCCATCACCATTGCCGAGGATATGTCCGGCATGCCCGGCATGTGCCTGCCTATCGAGGACGGCGGCATCGGCTTCGACTACCGGCTGGCCATGGGTCTGCCCGATATGTGGATCAAGGCCGTGAAGCAGCAGGACGAGTTCTGGGACATCAATAAGATGTGGGGCGATATGTGCCTGCGCCGTCCCGGCGAGGGTACCGTTGCCTATGTGGAGTCCCATGACCAGGCCCTGGTGGGTGACCAGACCATGATCTTCCGTCTGGCCGGTGCCAATATGTACACCGACATGGAGAAGACCACCCACAATCCCATCATCGACCGTGCCATCGCCCTGCACAAGATGCTGCGCCTGTTCACTATGGCCGGCGGCGGCGAAGGCTATCTGAACTTCATGGGCAATGAGTTCGGCCATCCCGAATGGATCGACTTCCCCCGGGAGGGCAACGGCTGGAGCTTCCACTACTGCCGCCGCCAGTGGAGCCTGAAGAACAACGAGCTGCTCAAGTACCAGTGGCTGAATGATTTCGACCACGACATGATCCACCTGGCTAAGGACCACCACATCTTCAACCAGCGCATGGCAAACCTGCAGCTGATGAAGGCCCCCGAGCAGATGCTGTGCTTCGCCCGCTGCGACCTGTTCTTCGTGTTCAACTTCCATCCCTCCAACAGTCTTACCAACGTGCTGGTGCCCGTGTACCCCGATTCCCAGGAGTTCACCGTGGAGTTCACCTCCGATGACCACAAGTACGGCGGCTTCAGCCAGATCGCCCACCAGACCTACCCCGTCAAGGAGTTCGACGGCAAGCGCTATGTGGAGCTGTACATCCCTGCCCGTACCGCCATCGTCCTGCGGGAGAAGAAGGAGGACCCTAAGCCCGTGGTGGAAGCTGCTCCTGCGGAGGAAGCCCCCAAGAAGACCACCCGCAAGAAGACCGTGAAGCCCGAAGGCGAAGAGGCCCCCAAGAAGCCCAGAACCCGCAAGACCGCCAAGAAGGCCGAAGAATAAATAGTATAAGCGGAGCCGGTTTTCCGGCTCCGCTTTCTTTATCCGACTTCGTTATTCCGGCCGCTCCCAGGAGAACATCTCATCCAGCTGGGTATAGCTGACCGTACCATCCTCTGTGGTCACCAGCATATACAGGCGCAGCTTATCGCCGTATTTCAGCTCCGGCAGGGGCACCGACACCTCCAGGAGGAAGGGCTTCATGCTGACGGGGTGTCCACCGGAGTGCTGCAGATATTCTTCCAAAATCGACTGCTCCCAGATCAGTTCCTCGTTCAGTGTCAGCATCACCCGGATCTCCTGGTAGCCCCGGCCGTTCTTCCGGAAGATATAGGGGCTGTACAGGTCCTCCCGGAAGGTATACGCTTCCAGCTCCGGGTCCAGCCAGCGGTGTTCGTTTCCCCTGTACATAAGCGCGAACTGCGCACTGTCCGGGTCCAGATGGAACCGGCAGTTGGTTTCGAGATCCGACAAGCGGTCGATGGCGTAATGAAAGTCCGGGTCCATGAGGCTCTGCTCCCGGAACATCCCCTCCGTCACCAGCAGGAAGCTGTACTGGTAGCCATCCATAACCGGCAGTTCCGCTTCCACTGTGTATGTTTCTCCGTTCCAGTCGCAGGGGATAAGTTCTGCGTTGTTGGGCGGTATCCTCACGGACAGGAAAGCCTCCGTCCCCTCCTGATAGACTTTAGGGGTAAAGGTGAAGCTGACCCGGACATTCCGGTCATCCAGGATCACCGCCTCGCCATGCATGCTTTTCAGAAGCCGGTCAGCCTCCGCCATGGCCTGCAGCTTCTCCTGCACCGAATCAAGCTGTTCACGCAGCACATCGTTCTCCTGCCGCAGGGATTCCACCGCCGCCAGGTTTTCGTCGTTTTTCTCCTCCAGGCAGTCCCTATAAAACAGCCCTGCAGCCAGCACCAGTGCCAGAACCGCCACTGCCAGCAGCACACCGGGCCAGCGGCACCTGGGACGGTATTCTGGCAGGCTCCTTGCCACGATTTCCTCCACGGCTGTGATCTGGGATTCCGTCAGGCTGTTTCCCGGAACCGAAATCCCCTCCTCCTGCTCTGTGCCCAGCAGCCAGCCCACGCTGACGCCGAACAGCTTTCCCAGGGCGATGAGCTTGTCGATCTCCGGGATGGCGGCATCGGACTCCCACTTGGAGATGGCCTGCCGGGAAACCTGCAATTGCTCGGCCAGTGCCTCCTGGGACATGTTTTGCAGCTTTCGCCGGATAGCGATCCGCTGCCCCATGGTCATATCGGTCATAGTTACGTCTCCTTTCTTATTTGTCTGCCCTGATTATAGCGTGTCCGGGCCCCTGTGACCACCATGTACGCCCTTGCAAACCGCAACCGGCAGTTGCGGAGGGGAAATCCCTCCCAAAACAGAGCGGAGCCGGTTTTCCGGCTCCGCTTTTGCTTATCCCACTACCGAGGTGAGTGTTCCGTTTTCCAGATACCAGCTGCCGCCGTAGGCCATCAGATCCTCCCCGGCGGAGAGGTCTACCCGCAGGTACAGTTCCAATACATCCCCCTCTTCCAGCGCGGGGATCTCAAAGGCAGTATCGGCGAGGGTCCTGTCAAAGCTGCCCGATACCTCGCTGGGGTTCAATTCGATGGGCATGGATGTCACCAAAGCCCCATTCAGCGTCAGCTCCAGGGCCGCGCCGGACAGCGTGACCTCCCCTTCCGGACTCAGCCGGGGCAGCTGGGCCTGGGCATAGGTTTCCGCCAAGGTCAGCTTTCCCTCATCCGCCGTCCATTCACCGATCAGAATATTGCAGTAGCACTCCATATGGGACTTCAGAAATACCGCCACCGGCTCCGCCGGGTTATCCGGGGAGGCCAGCAGCAGCTGCTCCGAGCCGCCGGGAGACTGCAGCTGACAATAATAGCTGTAGCCATCCTCCGGGGTCAGGCCTACCTCTGCCGCGAACGCTGTTCCATCCCAGACGCAGGGCACCGCCGCGGTCTGCCGGCCGTCCAGCAGCACCAGCAGCGTGGCGCTGACCCCCTGGGTATACGCTGTGGGCACCGCGGTGAAGGTGATGTCGGCACCGGCGGCGTCCGGCCAGCATTCGGCCTCCAGGGACCAGCTTTCCAGACTGGCCACCGTTCGCAGCTGCTGCAGCTGCCCCTCCAGGGATTCCAGCCGGGCTTCCAGGGCGTAGTTTTCCGTGCTCAGCCGCCGGTGTTCCTCCTCCGCCCGGGAAAGGGCCGCATCGGAAGACGCCGCCGTTACCCCCGCCAGTATCAGCGCGGCCGCCGCCAGCACCAGGGCCAGCAGCGCCAGGATATGTTTTTTCATTTCTCTTCCTCCCATAGTAAAGTTTTTTCTTCTTTTGTATATTTTGGGTTTAACTTCCGTTTTTGCTGGCAATACTCAGCTTCGGAGGTGCTTAAAATATGAGCGACAACAAAAATACCGGACGCGGCATCTACGGTAAGGGCTACTACATAGCCCTGATCCTGTGCGCTGCCGCCATCGGGATCACAAGCTATGTACTCTACCGCAACACCGGCGACAATGCCGATCTGCCGGAGGCCGTCCAGGCTTCCGCACCCCTGGAGCAGACAGAAAATGACCTGGCAGTCATTGCAACTCAGCCCCAGGCCACAATCCCCAAGGGCACGGAGGCCACCCTGCCGACCCAGCCCCAAAAACTGCAGACCACGTCTCCCGTGGCGGGCAAGGAGGTCTTCGGGTATTCCATGGAGGCTCTGAGCTACAACCAGACCACCCGGGACTGGAGAACCCACAACGGCGTGGACATCGCAGCCCAGGAGGGCACCCAGGTGGTGGCCGCCGCGGACGGCGAGGTCTACACCACCTATGAGGATGATGCCATGGGCTGCACCGTCGTCATCCGCCACGAAGGGGGTTACACCACAAAATATGCCAGCCTCAGCAAGGAGCTGCTGGTGAAGCCCGGCGACATGGTCACCATGGGCCAGGCCATCGGCACCGTGGGCTCCACCGCCCTGGTGGAGACTGTGCTGGGTCCCCACGTCCACTTCAGCGTCACCTGCCAGGACGCGCCCATGGATCCCGCGGATTTCCTGGCCCAGGACTGATCCAGATCCTTCATTTCCTCTTGATACCGCCGCCGGTCTGTCCGGCGGCATTTTTTATCGCTCCAGGGAGCTGCGAAGCGCCGGGGCTTCCCGGCGGGCCGCCGTCTCCTGCCGGATCTGCTCCTGGTACTCCCGGGGGCTCATCTGATATTCCGTCCGGAATGCCCGGTAGAAATTGGAATAGTCACCAAAACCGCAGAGCTGACACACATCCGAGGTGGAGCTGCCCGCTGCCATCATCTGCCGCGCCATGATCAGCCGCTTCTGCACAATGTAGCGGTGGACCGAGGTGCCCACCACCCGGCTGAACTCCCGGGACAGGTGGTACTTACTGATGAAAAATTCATTTGCCAGGAAATCCAGCGAAAGATCCTCGCTGTAATGGGCACTGATATAGGACAGGATCCGGTACACCACTGAGTCCGTGTTTTCCCGGGGTTCCGGGTCCCGACCCGCCCGGAGCGCCGTCCGGTTCACCATCACCAGCAGCTGGGCCAGCAGGCTCAGACTGCACAGTTCCGAAGCGAATTCCTTGGATTCCTCTTCCCGGATCAGCTGCTGGAACAGGTACGTGATCAGCTCCCGGGTGACACCGTCGGGCCGAATCAGATTGGTATGGTTTGGCTGGCCGGTATCGAAGCACCGGCTCATATCCTGCCCCGGGAGCGCAATTTGCTGCAGGAAGCTCCCGTTGATCCACAGCACATACCGCTCGTAGTGCTGTTTTTCCGGAGAAAACAGGGGCTGGTGCAGCTCCTGGGGATTGATCAGCAGCACATCTCCCGGACTCAGGCGATAGCTCCGGGACTCGATATTATAGCTGACATTTCCGGATACAAAGAAATACACTTCATAAAAGTCATGGTGGTGCAAGGCCACTTCCTTTACATGATCGTCCCGGTAGTGGTAAACTTCAAAGGTGCTGCGGCTCATTTTCTGCCGGTCTGTAAAGGCATGGGTCTTATGGGGCATGGCAAACACTTCCTCCCGCACAGTACGCAATCCATCTGTTTATCGTAGCCCGGATAGATTGAAATTTCTTATAGCATATAGCAAGAATCGCACAGTGTCAAGCAACTTTTGCAAGGAAGATTGCGAATATTTATGCTATCATGGTAAACGTGAACAAAAAGGTGTGGTCACTATGCGCAAAACTAAGCGTTTTGTACAAGGTGCATAAACACCGTACCGGTTTTTTGTAAAAACCGGAGAAAAGAAAGGAGTCTGATTCCCATGGTCGATAAAATCATCATCTCCGGCTTTGCCGATGAGATCGATCCCCAGCTGGACGTTCAGCTGAAGGTCGTCAAGGAACTGGGCATGGAGTACATCTGCCTGCGCGCCGCTGACGGCAAGGGCGTGGCTGAGTACACCGTCGAAGAGATCAAGGAAAGCATTCTGCCCCGCCTGAATGCCGCCGGTGTCAAGGTTTCCTCTCTGGGCAGCCCCATCGGCAAGATCGACATCGACGATGACGCAGCCTACGACAAGCAGCTTGCCCAGCTGGACACCCTGTGCCAGATCTGCAACCTCTTAGACTGCAAGTACATCCGCATGTTCTCCTTCTGGATGCTGCACAAGAATCCCGACGAGTGGAAGGATGTTGTGCTGAAGAAGCTGCGCGGCTTTGCCGACGTCGCCGCCAAGTACGGCGTCATCCTGATCCACGAGAACGAGAAGGACATCTATGGCGATACCGCCGCCCGCTGCAAGGTCATCCTGGACGAGCTGGCTTCCCCCAACTTCAAGGCAGCCTTCGACTTCGCAAACTTCGTCCAGTGCGGCGAGAACACCGCCGAGTGTTGGGAAATGCTCAAGGAGCATGTTGCCTACATCCACATTAAGGACGCTGTGGCAGGCAAGAACGAGAACGTTCTGTGCGGCACCGGCGACGGCAAGATTCCCGAGCTGCTGAAGAAGGCCATCCGGGAAGACGGCTACGAAGGCTTCCTGACCCTGGAGCCCCACCTGGTTCTGTTCGCAACTCTGCAGAGCCTGGAAGTGGTGGACGCCACCGAGGTCATCTCCGAGAACAAGGCCAAGGACGGCGCCGAGGGCTATACCATGCAGTATAACGCCCTGTGCGACATCCTGAAGGCTATCTAATTTCATAATCCAGGCCCGTGGGGTCACAAAATATTCTATTTTTACATTCAGTAAGGAGAAATGCAAAATGGACAAGATTCGTTATGGTATCATCGGCTTTGGCGCACAGGGTAGCTCCTACGTCAACATTCTGACCGGCACCCCCGCTTTCCCCGGCTTCCCCGCTGCCGCTATCCCCGCTCACTGCGAGCTGGGCGCTATCTGCGACGTTGACCCCGCCAAGCGCGAGGCCGCTGCTGCCAAGTTCCCCAATGTCCCCATCTACGCTGACTATAAGGAAATGATCGCTTCCGGCAACGTTGACGCTGTCATTACCACCGTCCCCCACTACCTGCACCACGAGATGGCTATCTACGCCATGGAGCACGGCATGCACGTCATCGGTGAGAAGCCCGCCGGTGTCCGCGCTTCCGACGTTCAGAAGATGATCGACTGCGCCAACGCTCATCCCGAGGTCAAGTTCGGCATCATGTTCAACCAGAGAACCAACAAGCTGTACCAGAAGATCCGCCAGATCGTTGCTTCCGGCGAGCTGGGCGAGATCCGCCGCTCCAACTGGATCATCAACACCTGGTGGAGACCCGACTCCTACTACGCACAGTCCGCATGGCGTGCTACCTGGGGCGGCGAAGGCGGCGGCGTCCTGGTCAACCAGGCTCCCCACCAGCTGGACCTGTGGCAGTGGATCTGCGGCACTCCTGTTGAGGTCACCTCTGTGAACATCAACGGCGCACACCGCAAGATCGACGTTGAGAACGACGTCACCATCGTCACCAAGTACGCCAACGGCGCTACCGGTTCCTTCATCACCTGCACCCACGACGCCATCGGTACCGACCGTCTGGAGATCGACTTCTCCGCCGGTAAGATCGTTGTTGAGGGTTCCCAGAAGGCTACCGTCTACAAGATGAAGAAGTCCGAGCCCGAGATGAACGACACCATGGACATGATGGCTGTCGCTATGCTGACCCGCTCCAACTCTGCCGGCGGCGGTCTGTACGACATCGAGGAGTTCGAGAACAACGATGCATGGGGCGTCCAGCACGGCACCGTTATGGCCAACTTCGCTTCCCACGTTCTGTTCGGCACCGACCTGCTGGCTCCCGGCGCTGACGGCATCATGGGCGTCCGTCTGGCCAACTGCTCCCAGCTGTCCGCATGGACCGGCAAGACCGTCTCCTACCCCTGCGACGAGGCTGAGTACAACGCCAAGCTGAATGAGCTGATCGCTGCCGAGGGCAAGTTCCCCGTCCGCGACTAATCTCCGCAACTAAAATCTAATTCCGGCCCACGGCGGCTTTCGCCGCCGTGGGTTTCGGCCTATTAAGGAGAGATTTCCCATGATGAAGGCTGCAATCGTCGGCTTCGGCACCATTTCCATCGTGCATATCGACGCTATCGCTTCCAACCCCGGTATGGAGCTGGTTGCCATTTGCGATATCAATGAGGAGCTGGCCGCTAAAGTTCCCGCCGGCGTAAAATTCTATACCGATTACAAGCAGATGGTCACCGAGGTTAAGCCCGACGTGGTCCACAACCTGCTGCCCCACTATCTGCACTACCCCGTCACCAAGGAGCTGGTGGAAATGGGCTTCAATGTCTTCTGCGAAAAGCCCATCGCCCTGAACTCCATGGAGGCCGAGAAGTTCTGCCAGCTGGAAAAGGACCACCCCGAGGTCAAGATTGGCGTGTGCCTGCAGAACCGTATGAACGAGACCACCGAGGAGCTGAAGAAGATCATCGACTCCGGCGAGTACGGCAAGATCGTGGGTATCCGCGGTTTCGTGCCCTGGCGCCGTGACAACACCTACTACGAGACCCAGCCCTGGCGCGGCAAGTGGAAGTATGCCGGCGGTGGCTCCATGATCAATCAGAGCCTCCACACCCTGGACCTGCTGTATTTCCTGGGCGGCGACATCGCCAAGCTCCACGCTGTGGTCGGCCAGACCAATGAGTACGGCGTGGAAGTCGAAGGCGACATCATTGCCCGTCTGGAAATGGCCAACGGCGCCAACGGCCTGTTCTTCGCCACCAACAACAACTGGACCAACGAGTCCGTCCAGATCCGCGTGGCTCTGGAGAAGGGCGTGTTCCACATCGAGGACAACACCCTCTTCAAGATCAACCCCGACGCCTCCCGCGAGGTGATCGTGAAGGCCCCCAAGCTGGAAGGCATCAAGTTCTACTACGGCGCCTCCCACGCCCGCCTCATCGCCCGGTTCTACAAGGCCGTGGCCGAAAACACCGATGATTACATCCACATCAGCGAGGGCGCAATGGTCGTGAAGCTGATGGATTCCATCTTCCGCAGCGCCAACACCAGCGCCCTGGTGGAAGTATAATTACATTTAAATTCTGAAGGAGTGTATTCCCATGAGCAAAAAAGGTTTGATCGGCGTTCAGATGTCCACCATCGCCCCCGCCAAGATGCCCAGCTTTGAGCCCTTCGAGGTTATGGGCCGCCTGACCGATATCGGCTTCCACTGCGCAGAAGTCTCCCAGGTCCCCATGACCAAGGAGAACGTGGCCGGCTTCCGCAAGGCCATCGACGAGCTGAACTTCAACATCTCCTCCCTGACCGCTTCCATCTCCCCCATGGTTCCCGGTATGCCCGGCGAGTACCTGTCCAACCCCGATGACTACAAGAAGTACATCGACGACGCCCGTACCCTGAACTGCGACATGTTCCGTATCGGCATGATGCCCATGAACGCCATCGGCAACGTTCAGAAGTGCATCGACTTCGCCAAGGAAGCTGAAGAGTACTGCCTGAAGCTGAAGGAAGACGGCATCGACCTGTACTACCACAACCACCACATCGAGTTCATGAAGCTGGAGAACGGCAAGTACCTGCTGGACGTTCTGCGCGAGAACGCTCCCCACATGGGCTTCGAGCTGGATACCCACTGGATCCACCGCGGCGGCGAGAACCCCGTTGAGTTCATCAAGAAGTACGCCGGCTCCGTCCGTCTGCTGCACCTGAAGGACTACAAGATCGCCAACGTGGAAATGCCCGACATGAGCAAGGGCTTCGACGTAAAGGCATTCTCCAATGCATTCTTCTCCCAGCCCGTCCGCTTCGCTGAGCTGGGCGCCGGCTCCCTGCCCCTGAAGGCCTGCATCGAGGCCGGTCTGAACGGCGGCGCTGAGTACTTCCTGATCGAGCAGGATGACTCCTACGGCCGTGATCCCTTCGACTGCCTGAAGGATTCCCGCGCTCACCTGGTTGAGCTGGGCTTCGAGGATTGGTTCTAATCTAAACCCAACTTTGGCCCGCCGGAATCCGGCGGGCCAATTTCTACACAAAGGAGAATTCATCATGAAAAAAGGTCTGATCGGCGTTCAGATGTCCACCATCGCCCCCAACAAGATGCCCAAGTTCGACGCCTACGAGTCCATGGCCCGCCTGGCCGACATCGGCTACAAGTGCATTGAGATCTCCCAGGTGCCCATGACCGCGGAAAATGTCCGGGGCTTCCGCCGGGCCATCGATGAGCTGGGCTTCAATGTCGCCTCCACCTCTGCCCTGACAGCCGCCAACCCCATGATGCCCGGCTGCGACATGTCCAACCCCGATGAAATGAAGAAGATGATCGAGGACGCCAAGTACCTGGACTGCGACATGTTCCGCATCGGCGCCATGCCCATGGAGGCCCGGTTCTCCCTCCAGGCCGCCGTGGATTTTGCCAAGCAGGCCGATGACTTTGCCTGCCAGCTGAAGGAGCAGGGCATCGACCTGTACTACCACAACCACCACTTTGAATTTGCCCGCCACGACGGCAAGTTCCTGATGGATATCATCAAGGAAAACACCAAATACCTTGGCTTCGAGCTGGATATCCACTGGATCTACCGGGGCGGCGTAGACCCTGTGAAATTCATCAACGAATACGCCGGCCGTATCCGTCTGCTGCACCTGAAGGACTACCGCATCGGCCATATGGCCATGCCCGAGGGCGTAGATATGAGCACCCGGGAGGGCATGATGGCCGCCTACGGCGCCATGAACAACATCGTGGAGTTCGCCGAAGTGGGCGAGGGCACCCTGGATATCCCCGCCTGCATCGAGGCCGGTCTTGCCGGCGGAAGCGAATACTTCCTGGTGGAGCAGGACATGACCTACGGCCGGGACCCCTTCGACTGCCTGAAGACCAGCCGCGACAACCTGGTGAAGATGGGCTACGGCGATTGGTTCTGATATTTTTTGCCATTCTCACGAAAAACTATTTGCTTTTCGAGTGATTCCTTGTATAATATAATCAGTATGGTCCGCAGTTCCTGCGAATCAAATTTTATTTGAAAGAGGTCGATTCCTATGAAGCAGTTTATGGATAAGGACTTCCTGCTGTCCAACGAGACCGCTAAGGTCCTTTATCACGATTACGCAGCCAAGATGCCCATTCTGGACTACCATTGCCATATCAACCCCCAGGAGATCTGGGAGGACCGCAAGTTCGAGAACATCACCCAGGTTTGGCTGGGCGGCGACCACTACAAGTGGCGTGTGATGCGCGGCAACGGCGTTGAGGAAAAGTACATCACCGGTGACGCTTCCGACCGCGAGAAGTTCCAGAAGTTCGCAGAAGCTCTGCCCAAGTGCATCGGCAACCCCATGTACCACTGGTGCCACCTGGAGCTGCAGCGCTACTTCGGCTACTACGGCGTTCTGAACGGCGAAACTGCTGAAGAAGTTTGGAATCTGGCCAACGATAAGCTCCGCAACGACCCCTCCATGACCGCCCGCGGCCTGGTCAAGCAGAGCAATGTCTACATGGTCGGCACCACCGACGACCCCATCGACTCCCTGGAGTGGCACGCCAAGCTGGCTGCCGATCCCACCATGGAGACCAAGGTCTGCCCCTCCTTCCGTCCCGACAAGGCGCTGGACATCGAGAAGGCCACCTTCGTTGACTACATCCACACCCTGGAGAAGGTCGTGGGCTACGAGTTTGTGTGCATCAAGTGCGTCAAGCGCGCTCTGACCGAGCGGATTGAGCACTTCAACGCCAACGGCTGCCGCGCTTCCGACCACGGCCTGGGCTATGTTCCCTACGTGGAGGCCACCGACGAAGAGCTGACCGCCATCTTCAAGAAGGGCATGGCCGGCGAGGCTCTGACTAAGACCGAGATCGACGCCTACAAGACCGCTCTGCTGCTGCACTGCGGCCGCGAGTACGCAAAGCGGGGCTGGGTCATGCAGATCCACTTCTCCTGCCTGCGTAACACCAACGCTGCCATGTTCCGCAAGCTTGGCCCCGACACCGGCTTCGACTGTATCGCCATCACCGACTCCGGTGAGGCTCTGACCAAGGTTATGAGCAAGCTGTATGAGGAGGACAAGCTGCCCAAGACCATCCTGTACTCCCTGAACCCCGGCGACAACGCTCAGCTGGGCACCTTCCTGGGCGCTTTCCAGGGTCCCGAGGTCCCCGGTAAGATCCAGCACGGCTCCGGCTGGTGGTTCAACGACACCAAGACCGGCATGATCGAGCAGATGACCAGCCTCGCCAACCTGGGCCTGCTGGGCAACTTCATCGGCATGCTGACCGACTCCCGTTCCTTCCTGTCCTACACCCGTCACGAGTACTTCCGCCGCATTATGTGCAACCTGATCGGTACCTGGGTTGAAAACGGCGAGTATCCCGCTGACATGGCTGCTCTGGGCCAGATGGTTCAGGACATCGCCTCCAACAACGCCAAGCGTTACTTCGGCGTTTAAGCGGGGAAGCCCCCGCGGGCAGTGCGAGCCTGATTGGCC
>JAZQEP010000079.1:0-59166 GCA_045539075.1 Faecousia sp.
CTTTCATGTTGCTCCTTTCCTGGGTTGTTGGCGCTTTCCAGTATAAAGGATTCGAAAGAAAAAGTAATGGCTCTTTTTATTTGACTACGATTGGCGATTTCTGCCCGGCTCGTAATGGCGATTCTCGCCCGACGCTAACACCAATATCTGAATCAAATACAGGAGTTTGCGCTTCCAATACACACCGGAAAGGGCAACGGTTAGCCGGTTTCGGCGCAGCCAGGCACGGATTGCCTTTGTCGGCTTCGATGAATTGTCGCTCTGCCGTCCAATGATCACAAAGGAATATAGCAAGTGATCCAGGAACGCGTCCGCCTGGGAAGGCTCAGCTTCCGCAATAATTGATATTGCTCGGACAGATATTCAACCTTATCCATAACTTATTGACGAGTCGCGCAATCCTGCCACAGAGTTAATCACCACAAATATCTGTGCTGGATCTCAGAATCCGTGCAGGAACTCCACCAACTACGCTGTGATCCGGCACATCCCGGATCACAACTGCATTGGCGCCAACAACTACATGGTTTCCCACATGGATCTGACCCAGAACCTTGGCACCGCAGGTAATCATCACGTTGTCTCCGATTACCGGCGGATCTCCTTGTCCATTATAGCCGATAGTCACTTGCTGGTTGATCCAGCAGTTCTTGCCAATGGATTTTGCGGCGATCATGGTTGCAAAGCCGTGTTGGATATACAATCCTCCGCCGATCTCCAGAGCATCGATGTACAATGTATCCATCGGCGGATAAAACAGACCGATCAGCCGCCGCCGGATGGGATTGTGCCGGTTGCGGTAGATCACCAGATTCCGGAATTCCTTGCATCTCCAGAGCAGCTGCGCCATAGCGGCGCGGTCCGAACAGGACAGATGATGGATCTCCTTCCACCGGGCCAAATCCGTGTGAAGAGGGGGATTCATTTTAATCAGTAATCCGGGAATCAGATATCGCAAGCACATAAAAAATGTCATATCAAGTCACCTCATTTGCGTCGGAGAATTCTGCCGCAAATCTGTCCGATGAAATGCTTCAGCATTTGGAATTCGGACGTTCTGAAGAACACGACCACAAAGACCGCATTGGTCACAACGCTGCACAATACGATCTTCAGCAGTGTCTTCACAAGGTGGGTGCCTTCCACCAGAGTGAAAGAGAGCTGACACAACATGGCCGCCAGCAGCAGCACCAGCAGGTATTTTGCATACTTTATCAAATAGCCCCAGGGGGATTTTCCGAATCCGTGGATATAGACCGCCATCGGATCATACCACAGACTGGTGCATGCTCTTGCCGCCACAGTAGCTGCCAAAATACCGAATACACCCCAATGGGTTCCCAGGATGACAGAGAACACAATGTTCAGAATTCCGGTAAAAATCTGCATAAATCGACCGTAATGGAACAATCCCAGGGTATGCTTGTAGGTCCAGACGGCATTCATCATGCCCACGGTGAAGAAGTTCAGCGCCATCACAAAGGGGATCTCCATGCCCAGCACATATTCCTCGCCGAAGCACAGCTGCACCAGATCCGACGAGCAGAACAGGATGCCCAGGCCGGCCCAGCCGAAGATCCAGAAATTCATCATGTTCAGAAAACTGAACATTTGATAGCGCTTTTCCACGGATTCGCTGGCATTATGGTTACCTATGCTGGCAGTCAATCCATTAAACACCTGCCCCAGCAGAGAGTTCAGCGTATTTACCAGAAGGGTGTAGTTGGACGCAATGCCCGTGGTAGCCAGACCGCTGAAGAAGGTAATCAGAATATTATCAGTACTGTTGACCAGCAGGCTTGCAAGCTTGTAGATCATCAGATCCCGGACATTCGCAAAGATGACCCGTTGCTCATCTTTGGGTAGCGGTTGGATATCCTTTTTCTTGATGCACGGATAATGTTTCTCCGCAAAATAAGAAACCAATATCTTGTACAGGAAATTGCCTGCGGTCTGAATTAGCAGATATCCCAGATAGTTTCTGAACAAAAGCAGGAAAATCATCTGAATGATACTCTGGACAACAGAAATCACATAGCTGATGGTCGCGACAATGTAATTTTTCTGCGCTGCCGTCAGCAATGTGGTCCGGTAACCCCAAAAATACGTACTGACTGTGTTAAACAGATTCAGAACGTACAGCAGGTATAGGCTCTCCGAAATATTCGGCTGCTCCCGGATGATCAAATCGATAAACGGCATCACCATCAAGCCAATGACCGAAATAACGATACCGATAATGCGGTATGCCTTTCCATAAAGCTGCATCAGTGAAGCGATTTTCTCTTCATCGTTTTGTGCCAACGGCTTGTAGAGCGCATAACCGATGGCACTGCCGATTCCCAGCTCCGTCAGTGAGAGCATGGTTATGATATTGGTAAACAGGCCATTGACACCCAGATAGTCTGCGGAAAGGCACTGCACAAATACCATACGGCAAACAAAGCCCAGAATGGTATTCAGAAAGTATCCGCCGATGCCTGTCAATATATTGATAACGGAATACTCAGTTCTTGAACGGTTTTGCATGATCCCCTCCGTGAATATATCATTTTCTACGTTTTATAAGGTTAAAGATTCTCCTGGAGACGGCACGGAAACGAATATACTGCGGATAATGCTGATACAGAAAATATTCACAGTGGTCCAATCCGTGGATTTTCTTCAGTTCATCGTAGATCATCGGTACGCTCATTCTGTAGTCCGCGGGAATCTCGTGATAAATACCGGCTTTTCTGGAATAAACGGCGTATTTGGCAATCAGGGTTCGTTTACGCATCTGCGCAGCTTCAATGATCTTGTTTTCGTTCCGATCCTGAAAGAATTTGATTGCCTGATCACAGGCATTTACATCATCGTAACGCTTTATGGAAAATCGGGAATGGGTGATACCGGTTTCGTTAAAGAAATAACCGTACAGACATGCGCCCGCCTCCGCCACGCGGCCGGCGGCATACAGTACCTGATATGTTGTAAACTGGTCTTCGTGAATCTTCCCCACCGGATACCGCACCTGGGTAAACAATTCTTTTCTGTACAGCTTTCCCCATGCGGATACGAACGAGGCATGTCCGGCCTGACCCGTATAGATCAGCCGGCAGGCATCGGCGCGGCTGTGTACCACGCAGCCGGAGAAGTTCTCCCGGGAAATATCTTCGGGGGATTCGCCGAAATGATATTCTCCGCAGACACTGACATCGGCGTTATTTTCCATCAATGCATCAAAAAGCGTTTCCAGCATTGTCGGCTTCACATAATCATCCGAATCAATGAAGGTCAGAAACCCACTGTCGCTGTTCTCAAAAGACCAGTCGATCCCCGCATTGCGGGCTGTGGATAGACCGCCGTTTTGTTGATGGATCACATGGACCCTTTGATCGACAGCTGCATAGGCATCGCATATAGCACCACAACGGTCCGGACTGCCGTCATCCACGAGGATCAGATCGAAGTCTTCAAATGTCTGACAGAGAATACTTTTGATACACCGGTCCAGGTAGGGTTCAACCTGATAGACAGGAACGATGATACTAATTCTGGACATAATTCTTCATAACCTCGGCCAATTTTTCATAATAAGGTTGCAGCGCACGGTTATCAAACTTGCAGTTCTGCAACCCATAGAGTCTGCTGCAATTGTCAGATACCTCCGACACGGAATCAGCAAAATGGATATAGTCCAGATTCTGGATCCATTCGTACGTCCCGCGCACTTTATGATTGTAGTTACTGAAGACAATACAGGGCGTCCCGGTAATGGCAGCAAATACCATTCCGTGCAGGCGATCCGTAATCACCAGACGCGCCCGGGTAAACTCTTCCATCTTCTCCCGGACGGAAACAAGGCGGTTTTCCTTTGTGACAGTATGGCTGCCCATCATATCGGTATACCGGAATGGTAGCCCTTTCTGCTCCAGCTGCTGTTCGATGGAGCGGCGGTCTTCGTCGGTCATCGACCGCTCCACATCGGCGCGCATGCATAGCAACACACCGCTGCGCGTATGAGGCTTCGCACCGAAGGTGTCCATATCGGCCGAAAGAACGATATCGGGGATCAACATGACATGAATATTGGGGTAAAGCAGCCGCATCTTGTCGAAGCTAGTCTGTTCACGGCCGACCATGGTCAGCCTACCGCGCCCGTTGTATGCAGCAACAGACGCCTGCTCCTTTTGCGCGCCTTCGGCGTTAGGCGTATAGTACAGCGTCTGAGGGAAGATCACAATCGGATTGCGGGGGAGCTTCTGATTGACCTCATGGCGGAATAATTCCTCCCGATGCCACTGATTTCCCATATTGCCACCGCCGTGGAAACAGATCAGGGAATCGGATACCACACCGGGAGAAAGCAGCATGGGATTCAATCGGTATTCATTGGTGGTAATTTCAACAGTATCGAAGCCCATTTTCTGAAGAAAAGCGGCTTCCGCACATGCGATCGCGCTGTCGCCGATATTCTCATGATCCGGCGTGCCCACGATCAGCGCAACCGGCTTGGATGCATTTCCAATCATGCGGCGTAACTGTTTTGCTTCCTTGCGTTTGATTCTCCATTCATGGAATTGACCATGAATACGCCGGAGCGGAAGTAAGATATCTTTATTCATGATTTTCTCCCATCTGGATCCAGTGTGAGGCTTAGCACCCTACCCGGCGCACGATCTGTCCCAGGTAGCTTTCATCCTCACAAGCGGCAACCTCATGACCTGCTGCCGATTCATTGGTGAATTTACCCGCCACCTGGTCATGCCCCTTTGCCCCGGTGCGGAACCACTCATATTCAATGTCCACATGACCCAGATCCATGGCCCGTATACCGCTGTCGGCCAGATCCGCAGCCAGCACAGTGGCGGTAGGGCCCAGGGCAAGCAGAATCAGCTCGCCATTCCAGACGCTTTTCACGGTATCCAGGATCTCCTCATAATGGTCAAAGGCATTGGTGGCGGGGCACAGCACCCGCTTGATTGACCGGGCATTGTCAAAGAGATCATTGCCAACGCCCAGACGGGTCTTCTCACCTTCGACGAACAGGATGTCCATATTGTCCCACAGTTTCCTAAGCATGGGGAAAATCCGGGCGCCATGGGCCGCCGTGGCATATGCAATGTAGGGTCTGGTGATCTGCGTGTCACCAAAGCGGTATCCCGTCGGATGAAACTGACGAATCAGAGAGACGATACGATGGTGCTGGTCACGGTTATTGCTCCAGTAGAACCAGAACTTTCTGGAGTGCTCCGTACGCCCGCTAATATCATTCAGTGCATAAGGGATACACAGTTGCAGCCGTGAATTCCTGTTAGCGAGTGTTTGCTTCAGTTTCTCGGCCAAAGCGGGATTTCGTTTCTGAAATCCTAAATCCATATCGGAATGTAATATTAATTCGAATTCGCCCTCGCCAAATCTGGCAATGGAGCAATTTGTTTTCAAAATGTGTTCGATGGTATCCTCAGACGAGCGGATATCCAGCCTGTGAGCTCTGTTCTGATGACGGTATATCGCGTTCATGACAAGATCCGCTGCATAAATCTTTTCATAAACCGCGATCAACTTTTGTTTGATGCTCATGTTTTCCTCCGTATGTCAAAACTGTCCTTTCCAACGTTCAATATTATCCCAAGGCATGGTAAGTTCTGTTTTGATGGGGCCATGCAACCGATTGCGAAGCGCGATAGCCACATCCTCCCGGCGGATCACGGGTAGTCCGGTGTCGGCGCTGATGCATTCTGCCCGGTTGTCAATGGAGATGATCAGGCTGCGGCGGCCCTTGCTGAGAGCCCGGATACCCGCATGGAGCCGGGTGCCCACATAGTCCAGGTCCTCCAGCGCCAGTACGGCGTCGTAAGCTTCCAGGGTGGAATCCACCAGTTCCAGCCTGTCCGCGTAGCCCAATTCCCGGATATAGGCCAGGTCATCCCGGCCCTGGAGCCAGAAATAGACCTTGTCGTAGCTTTCCAGAAGAATGTCCAGCATAGCGCGGTCATTTGCCTCGTCCCGGCAGTAGTCGGTGAGGGTGCAGATGACCTTGGATGCCTTTTCCGTGGGGATGGAAGCGCAGTGTTCCGGCGTCAGGTTCCACATGGTGGGACAGCCGGTGTTCAGCACATTTTTGATGCCCATAGACTTCAGCTTCTTCTCCGAAAAACTGTCCCGGACGGAGTGGATGCCGTCGGCGGACAAGATGGTACGCAGCATCTGTTTCGTATAATTGTCATAACTCTGATCCTTGGAATCAAAGCCAATACCCATGAGAATTGTATCCCGGTAGGGGGCAACATCGCTCCCCAGCTTCCAAAGGCCGTAATGCCGCATCCGCCCGGAGAGGATATTGGTACCGCAGAGGATCTTTCTTCCCGCGGCGTGAAGCTGTTTTTTCTCCTCCGCCGTGGGGAAACGATGGGTGGGCACACGAACCAAGCCATCCGTATTCAGACAGTCGGAAAGTTGTAGCAAGCAGTTTTCCATAATAATGCCGTCGCCGGCGTTGTCGCTGTCCATGCTGGTGTCCAGCAAAATGGTGCCGCCGGTACCGGCTGGCCGCAGCTTGGCCTGCAGGAGTCCGGAATAATAGGGAGCAGCATCCTTGGCACAGATCAGCTTTCCCTTTACCCTCTTCGCCACCCGGACAGGCAGTTTTGTGAACATATCCGTCAGACTGTACTTCTGGGAAACACTCTCGGCAAGGAGGACATACCCGCCCAACCGCTTTCCAAATCGATTTTTGATCTTCTGCTGGTGGGCCATTTCTGCCTTGATCTTTTCATCCACCCAGCTTGCAGAAAAGTGGTGGATGGAAACGGTACGGGCGGTCTTCGTCAACTTACCGGTTCGGAAATTCTTGGGACACAGCACATCAGATGCGTAGACCTGAACGCCGGGCAACACCTGATCCCGGTTCTCCTGCACCAGTCCCATCTGACGCAGGGATTGGGTGGTGTAGTAAGGGGATGCCAGCAGATTCAGCGATCCGTCTGCATTAACAAAAGCAAGGCGGTCATACAGATCCCGGGCATTCCGAATAGCCTCATGGTGGGCTACAGCACCGAAGCCGTGGCCGCAGTTGACAAAATATTCCCCGTCTCCCGTATCCTCGAAACCGAAGAAGCATTCGTTCTCACGCAGATGGTCAAAGGAGCGCACCATCTCCACATCGGTATCCAAATAGATGCCGCCGTGCTCATAGACGATATCCAGCCGGGCATAGTCGGGGACAAAGCCCCACTTTTTCGCCTCGTAGGCCTGGCGCATATATTCATTTTTCGTGAAGTCGTAATTCGTTTCATTCCACTCCCGGATCTCATAATCCGGACAACACCGCTTCCAGCTTTCAATGCAGTACAGCACCGACTGGGGCTTGGGATTGCCGCCTACCCAGCAGTAGTGGATGATCTTGGGAATATTTGCCATAGTCGCTCCTTATTTGACGCCCTTTCCGTTCAGAAAGGAAACATAGTCGAATTGATCCATATACCGACGAATCCAATACTGCTTTTTGAAATCTGTCGCCCGACCGATTCCGCCCATTTTTTCAAAGCCCGGTAAGTAATGGGCTGAAGAAATCTCCGGATAAAATTTATGGGTAAAAATCACTTTATTTTTATAAGGCAGGGCATCAAACCGCCTGAGGCTTTCATATGTACAGTCATCTCCATCAATGCCGATCACGAAAAGATTGTTCCAATCGATGCGCTGCTTGCGTTCGTTCCACTTGGTCGCGGCTTCCCCGAAGGTTTTGTAATGGTTGAATCGGATTTCCACATCCCCCACCATGCCGCAGGGATAGTCGAACCGGTCATCTTCACAGGGAACCACCGGCTGCTCCAGATACCATTTCAGGTTTTCCAAAAAGCGCACAAAATCGTTCATTTCGATGCTGAGATTGATGGTGGGAGAGCGAAACTGCAGTTTCATATCGTAATACATAAAGGTGCCGATGCAATTGGAGGCAATAATCGTTGGCTGGGTATTTTTCAATCGTAAGCGCTTGATTTCTTTATACAGCCGCCATTCGATTCGCTGAAATAAATCCTTTAATTTTTTAAACATCACGCACTCCTTGTATATATTTCTTTTAAAAGTCGACCCCATATGAAAAATTATTCAGTTTTTTTGTGATTCTTTTTATAACCTTCCCAAGGGTAATTTGATAAATTAAATAGACAACGCCTGCAGCCAAATAGATAACCACCGAAACTGCAACAACATATATAGGTATTAAGATCAAATTTCCTGTGACTTGTGCCTCTATATCAAAAAGCGGGAAGAAAAAGCTGTGTAAAAGGTATACCCCAAAACTCACTTTTGCAAGACCACTGATAGCTCTGCATTTCAGCTGCACATTGCAAAAGAACACAAATAATGCTACTGATTGGATAATCACAATGGGATTGCAATAAGATAGTGATAAAGAAAATGCGAATCTTGACATGCAAAAAACCAGCAAGGATGCAACTAAATATACACTTGCGCTTATTGCCATAACATGAGTTTTACTCTTTTGAAGTTTCGAATTCTGTACAAAAGCACCAATGCAGTATAGCATAACAAAGTTCACAATTGTATATCCATCTCCGCTTCCATTTGTACCCAGCGGAGATGCAAGATTTATTCCAAAATGAGAAGCAACATCTACTGCACATCCCCAACAGGAAAAAAGAGAAAATAGAACACATAACAGAATGGTATGTTGTGTTCTTGTCAGTTTCTTTAGCATTAGATTAATATAGGGAGATAACAAATATAGTGCAATATATACAGCCACATACCAATTACTCGGTATTAAGCAACTAAGTAAGCCAAAGAGAGAAAAAGTATCAATGCGTAGCGCAACATTCATAAGATAACGAAATCCTGTAAATACCACTAATTCCACAAGCAGAACAAGGGGTTTTACCAATGTTACTTGATTGGTTCTGCTTTGGTAGAAACCGGTGATTAATACAAACACATTTACTGCACAAATTGCAAATGACTCAAACAGCAACAGTAATTGAAAGTGATATCCCATTTCTGCCGTATATAGAAAGGCTTTTCCGTTGCCCATATTGTTATAATGCAAAATAATCACAAACAACGTCGCAATAATCCTCAGTAAGTCCATATTAGAATCCCTAGGGACTGATATTGTGACAGATTTTTTCTTTTCCATCTTATTCTCCAATCAACACTTTCAGTTTCGTTTTGCGTACCAGTTCTGGCAAGCCAAAGGCCGCTGCACCAAACACCACCAAATTGATAAACACAACAATGGCGGGATGGGCGTTGGGGATGTTTGCAAAAGTAATATAGATCAGTGGAGAATGGAACAGATAAATACCAAAGCTGTTGCGGTCGATCTTCTCAAGAAATTTACAGGATTTCTCAGGCATGGCACCATAGGCATTCATAATACACAGGGCTTTCATTCCCAGAGAAATCATTACCCGCACAGAATCTGCAAAAAGGCAATAACCCATCAGCCCCACATTCAGCACCATCAGCGCCCATTTCACACAGGGATAGCTGTACACTTTGCGCAGCAGATCCTGATGCACATTCAGAAGATAGCCAAAACTGAACCAAATCAGATAACTGAATGCGCTGAGCAGCGGGGGATATCCGAAACCAATGCGGTATCCCTCCAGATACAGCGCAAACGATACGATGCACAGAAAAACAGCAGGATGTTTCCGGATTCCGGGGATTTTCTCCGCAATGGATAGAATGATCTCGCTCAGAACAAATACGCAGAACAGTGCAGGCAGGAACCACAGGTGGCCCACATCGCTGGCCGTCAACAACTTCAAAAAAAATGAACCGATCCCCATTCCCTGATAGCTTGGGAAACCAATGGCAAGACGGATGGGCAGCAGGAACAGCAGCCCAACACCGGCATAGGGAACCAGTAGGCGCAGGGCCTTGTTTTTCAGCAGATGCCATAAGCCATGCTTCTTTCCGTGGGTAAACACAAATAAATAGCCAGAAAGAGAGAAAAACAAGGGCATCTGCGGAATATCAATAAAATCTTTGAGCCAATCCAGAAACGGTACATGCCAGGTGGTCTCATACAGGTCCCATCCGGAGGAATACAGAATGATACTGTGACCCAGCACCACCAGAAAGATGGCCAAGGCGCGGATATTTCCGATTTGAGATAATCTCTTTCCCATATTCGTCCTCTCTCAATAAATCCTGCAGTGTAGCAACGGAAAATACCGCAGCAGCACCAGCCGCAGCTTCTGCTTGATTCCGGTATCCGGGTGCTTCATCAGGTGGCTGTACGCAGTCTTGTACCAGGATCGCATCTGCTCAAACTTCGAGACATTTGTATCTGTCTTTTTGATAAACTTCTCACCGTTAGCTACAGCAGCATACATGCTTAAACAGGCTTCTTCGCCGTAGTATTCCACCTGATTTTCCACCAGATATGTCATTCTGTTGTACACTGCCTCAATAAAATCGAAGTAACGGTCGGTGTACCGTGGATGGCCCAGGATGCTCTCCCGGCGAGAGAGATAGTAATAGCCGTCATGTCCGGTCAGGACGATTCGCTTCGCACGGTGGGCAAGGATGTGATAGACGAAGGTATCCTCGTAGAATTTCCCCTTGGGGAAACGTACATCCCGGAACAAATCTGCACGGAACAGCTTGTTACAAGCAGAGGGCTGCTTCAGTGTCTCGAAGCGCTGCTGTCCATCCCAGACAGTCAATTGGCTGACGGGCTTATAGAAGGGTTCGGTGGCTCCGTCATCATAAATACGCACTATGTTGCACACTGCTATCTCGCAGTTATGTGCAGATGCGGCCATATACAGCGACTCAACGGTATCCGGTGTGATGGTGTCGTCGCTGTCGACAAACATGAACCATTCCCCGGAAGCAGATTCAATGCCCGCATTACGGGCATCGGACAGGCCGCCGTTTTCCTTGTGAATCACCCGGATGCGACAATCCCTCTGTGCCCATTCATCGCAGATGATGCCGGAACGGTCAGTGGAGCCATCATCCACCAGAATGATTTCCAAATTGGAAAAACTCTGGCAGCAGATACTTTGTACGCACTTTTCCACATAACGTTCCACATTGTATACGGGAACGATGATGGAAATCAGTTTTTCATTCATGAATCGGCTTCCTTTCAGCCTGATTTATAGTCCAATTTTCAAGAAATTGCGCAGTTGACATACGCCGCGCAGAGAAATACGTGCCAAGGAGAGCCACAACTTTTCCTTTGCCGTGCAGCACCGAAGCGCACAGGGATAATTCCGGAGGACATAGCACAGATCGTCCACCGCGCGGTGTGCTTCTGCGGGCTCCATTTCCTGCATGGAAAGCTGCCCCTGATAGATGCAGGTAAACCACAGTGCTTTCAGGCTCAGAACGGTCAGTGACGGGAAATGAGTCGTGATATAGTCATGCCGCTGTTGCTTTGCTTCCACTGCCTGCAAACGCTGCTGCACACTCATGGAGTGCATGACGGATGCCGCTTGCTGACGGTAGGCATAACAGATTTTTTCTGAGCGGGTCAGCATTTTTGCACTGCCCAGCACCTGATAGGTAAAAAATTCATCGTCGATCTTCGTGCCCACAGGGAAACGGATATCCCCGACCACTTCTCGCCGATAGAGCTTGTTCCAAATCAGCTGGCGGAAGATTCGGTCGCGGATATGTTCTGCCATAGCCTCCTGTGCCGTGAATGTACACACATGGGTATCACAGTGGTCAAACGAATGATCATCATCAAATACGTTCACATATCCGCATTCCGCAATATCCGCCCCCTGCTCCAGAAGGCCGTAAAGGTGTTCGTACATATCGGGAGCTACATAGTCATCGCTGTCCACAAAAGTGATCAGCTCGCCTTGGGCTACATCCAGCGCTGTGTTCCGCGCTGCGCCTCCGCCGGCATTTTCTTGATGGATCACCCGGATTCGGCGGTCCTTTGCGGCCCATTCGTTACAGATCGCACCGCTACGATCCGGAGAGCCATCATCCACCAGGATGATCTCCAAATTCGTGTAGGTCTGCCCGGTGATGGAGGATATGCATTTGTCAAGATATGCTTCGACTTTGTAGACCGGCACGATTACGCTGATTAACGGGATATTACACATGCTTATACTCTCCTCAACATATTGAATCCTTTCAGAGATTTGCACTCAACAATCCTCTTTTCACACGCAATATCAGCGTATATATCGCAAAATACAGCTTCGGGCAATGGTTCCTTGCGAACCGTTCTGGTGCAGAAACAAACGACTAGTCAAACAAAGCGACAGAATCGCATTCCATAGCATGCAATTCTGCATAGGAGATGTTACCGGCCACACACTCGGCGTGGATGTTGTTCTGGCAATGTCTGTACATTCCTGTGGCTTCTTTACGTTGTTCACGGGTCAACTGCTTGTCCGCAAACCAGTTCATAATCGACCGTCTTGCTGTGATCCAGGATGCTACCTGCCACTCATAGTCACCGCATTTACTTGTGATGGAAGTTGGATTCATTCGATAGAAATAAGGGATATCTACATAGATAACTTCAGAAATATATCTCAAGTATATACCATTCCATACCGCATCCTCGATATTTCGCAGGGATATATCGAACTGTAAGTCGAGCCTCTTAGCCAGCGCACGGCCGTAAAGAGTTCCCCAGTAATAAAAACCGCCTCTTTTAGCAGATAAGTTCTTTGGACAAGGCTGCGGAGATATAGTGGTTGCATCGTATTTTGGGATGTCGTCGCTAAACCGAACTTTACCACTTACAACAAGGCGACTGTTGTCAGTTGTTGCGGTTACAAGTAGACATATATAATCAACAGGTATTACATCATCTGAGTCGATGAAGAGCAGCCACTTTCTTGAAGCAATCTGTATACCTGAATTACGTGCATCGGACAGTCCACCGTTAGGCTTATGTATGACTTTTATTCTGCTGTCACGCGCTTCCCAAGCATCATACATAGCAGGACAATTGTCTGGGGAACCATCATCCACCAGTATAGTTTCAATATTAGAGTAAGTTTGATTCGCCAACGACTTTACGCACTCATCTATATATTTTTCAACTTTATAGACACGAACAACGACGCTGACCACAGCGCAATCATCCATTTGTCATCTCTCTCCCATTTTTACTGCCTCACATCCCAATTAGGAACCCGGACTCTATCATAAATAGAATAGAGTAGTTTGTATAGGGTTGGAAAATAACGCAACAAAGCAAAATTCATACGTTGGCGAGGCGGAATATCTTTTCTAATTTTTAGAATTGATTCAATCTTCGCTGCTAAGGTCTCTCGATTGTTGCGGCTGTCCGGTAAAGAATTCATCACATACCAACGATACAAACCGATTTGAGTATTTAAGACTCTGTCTTCAGCTGCTTGCTCAGCAGGGGTATGCTTGTACACCAGAAGCATTTTTTCAGCAGCAAGAACACTGTCGGATATTTTCTTCAATTCTTTGGTTACAGAGGATGCAGAGCCGACTCGTTCGTACACCAGGTACTTGCCGACATCCAGGAAGACGCTTTCATTGGCTTTGCTAAACAAAACTGCGTTAGCCAATACATCTTCATTAATGGCTAATGTGGTGTCAAATCTGACCCCAGCCAATAAATGCGCTCTAAACAGCTTGTTGCATAAGCTTCCCACAAACATCTTTCCGGATAGAAGGTATTCGGCGGCTTCGTACCTTGTTTGACGAACCTGCTTTCCTGTACCGTTTACTTCTTTGCTGGAACCATCAAGATATATCCGCTTGTATCCGCAATGGACAATGTCGACATTTTCATCTGAAAAATAAGGCAACAAGATCTCATACATATCCGGTTCGATAGCATCATCGCTGTCAACAAATGTGACAAGATCTCCGGTAGCTACGTCAATACCGGTATTTCTCGCAGCAGACACACCGGCGTTTGCCTGATGAATAACCTGAATTCTTGTGTCTTCACAAGCAAGTTTATCCAGAATTGTCCCGCCATCATCCGTGGAACCATCATTGACACAGATGATTTCAAGATTGGTATGTGTCTGCGCTAAGATACTGCGGATGCAACGCTCAACATAGGGAGCGCAGTTGTATACTGGAACAATTACTGATATTTTCATGCTATTCCTCAAAGTCTTTCTTGCTTTCGCTGACCCAGGCAGGAAGATACTTTTTGCAAAGCAAAATCAGTGGAATCTCTATCAAAAAGATCAGTAGGATAAGTGCAGTCTTATCTAATACCGATGTCCACATTCTGTACCTGATATAAAACGGAAGCAGTATATTCTGATGCGTTCCCATGATCACAAGAGAAGCCTTTCCGCACTGCATAAACAGTTTTCTGAACTTGTTCCCTGCCGATATCTTCCTCGACACAAAAAGAACCGCATAAGTACCACAAATTCCGCAAAATATAAACAAAAAAGGATTTTCAAATAATCTAAGATTGATACTTGGTGTTCCGCTGTTCAGCGCTGAACCTGCTACCAATCCGATGGTGCATAGCACAAAACACAGGTTAGAATCCCAAGAAAAAAAAGTGCGCCAATATATTCCCACCAGAATAAACACAATTGCAGCAAAAACTTTACGGCTGTTTGCCAGCCACCATACACCATCCGGAAGATAAAGCGCCAACAGAAGGAAAAACACTGTAGCCGGAAGATACCACTTCCTGTCCGCAAACTTATTGATCCCGTAAAACATCATTTCTGCTAAAAACAAAGCAATCAGAAACCAGTCTGCACTCACATAACATTCGGCGGTTAATATCTTGAGGATTACTGTTGTGAAGTCGAGTCGGCTTTGTTGCAGCAGGAGCATCTGCCAGACAGCACCAACCAATTCGAACACAACATATGGCACCAGAAGACGAACTGCTTTCTTTTTTATGAACATTTGGAATGGTTGTGCGCGCAGCTTATCGCTATTTATCAACGTTCCAGTAATGATAAAAAAGGCGGGCATATGAAAAGAATTGATTACACGGATCATTACTTTAGTAATAAAACTACTTCCGGTTACTACATGCCCCACAACAACCAGAATGATCAGAATACCTTTTGCAATATCGATGTAAGCCAGTCTGTGCCCAATCTTTTCCACCATTTTTAATGTCCTTTTTCCAATTTCGTTTCTTATCTTCTTTTTCTACTCAGAAGATTTGTATATTATCTAATATCAATTAGTATTAGTAATAGTAACGGATAATCTTCTTCGCCCAAGCTTCCACGCTGAGATTTTCTTCCACATAAGCCCGACACCTGTTAACATCTTCCAGAGATTGCGCTTTTCCGTCAAGGAATGCCCTCATCTGCATATACAAGCCATTGACATCCTCGCTCTCAAAAAAGCTGACCGTCGGTAGCGCATGCGCCCATTCGAGACCGGCGATATCGCTGCTGATCACTGGAAGTCCTGCATAAGCAGCTTCGCAGACGGCATAGGAAAAGGTCTCACGGCGGCTTGCCTGGATAAACACTTTCGATTTTCCGAAAAGCTCACTTACATCCTTAACGGGATTTCCCTTTACGAGATAAGAAGGTACTCGGCCATTCAAGAACACATCCAAATCGGCCCAGGTGGTGTCATTTCCGTTCAGGAGAAGTTTGAATTGATATCCGTCTTGCTCCAGTTTGTCGCAGGCTTCAATAATCAGGTCATCGCCTTTTCTCTCGAAGTCCCAACCAAAGGTCAAAAAATCATACTCGATTTTCTCGCTGGCAGTCTTTGCCGAAACGCGATTCAAGTCAATGCCGTTAAGAACAATCTTGGTTTGATTTTTAGGGAAACCAAGCGCAACCACGACATTTCGGTAGTAGTCCGCAACTGATAGCAATGTTGCTCTTTTTCCTACATGACCGTACTGCAGCTTCCACAAAATGCTTCTCAACCCACTTCCGGACATGATCGGATCGTGCAGATGCCAGAAGACTTTTGCGTTTTTAGGGGCGGTAATTGTTGCCGGAATGTCGTAGAGCTCAAAGTGGGTATGTACGATATCCACTTTATTTTCCGCATAAATACTGCGCATAACCTGATAGGTTTTCGGCAGGATACGTGCCTTTGCCTCTGGCAAGAAATATACTTTTGTGCGTTTGCTGATTTCCTTACACCAGTCCTTATCAGCTGCGCGTTCAACGAAAGCATAAATCGTCGTGACACCCTTACCAGACAAAGCATATTCAAGTGCTTCCAAAGAAGCTATAAAGTTTCCTGGATGCTCTGCGCCGAACGCACATACCTGCAAGACTGTCATAACATACCTCTCATAAACTCAGCAACATATCCTCCACGGCTTTCACTGTGTTCTCCGTACTGAACGTTTTGCCGCGCTGGGCGGCTTTTTCTTTATAGTGGGCCAGGAGTTTCGGGTCATCCAAAACTCGCTTGATGCCCTGATAGAGGGCTTCCTCGTCATTTTCTGTGACAATGCCCCATTCATCATTCTCTCCCAGCATTTCCTTCATGCCGGAGACCAGGGTGGTAACCACCGGCGTGCCAACGATCAAGGCTTCCGTTGCCGCGGTGGAGAAGCCCTCTGAGTGGCTTGCGCAGACAAACAGATCGCACTTTGCCACATATTTGTAGGGATTTGTCTGGTATCCCAGGAAGGTCATGGTATCTGTAACACCGCAATCTGCAGCAAGCTTCTCCATCTCTGCTTTCTGCGCACCTTCACCGAGGATACAAAGATGGGTTTTACAGCCATCGTCGATCAGCCGCTTCTGGATGCGGATCATACGGTCGAACCCTTTGACGGGAACCACTTTCCCTACGCCGCACCAACAGAAAGCATCTGCTGGCAACTCGGCTTCTTCCCGAGCCAGGGCAAGGATGTCGTTGGTTTCATTGGTATTGTAAAGAACCTCTGTCCGGCCGCTATAAGGACACATAGCCTGGAATGCATCGCGGTTCGTCTCACTGACGAATACCATAGCATCCATCCTGCCATAGCACTGTGCTGCTTCTTCTGCGGAGTGGAAACCACGGGCGATGTCTTCGTCAGACTTCATGGTGCAGTGGATCCAGGAAATCAGCTTGGTATCCTTATTCGGACAGCCACTAATGATTCGGGAATCCGGCCCCTCCAGATAGGCAATCTCAATGCCATAGCGTTCTTTGATGAACCACTTGTGCAGCCGTTCCGGAGAAAACAGCTTCATAACGTGGCTGTTGCCGGGAAAGGGCTTTTTGAATACGGTTCGGTAGCGGATGTGCGGCTTCAAAAACTGCTCATTCACGCCGCCGCCAAAGAGGGCCATGACAGTAATATCAAATTGTTCGGGATCCATGTTGTTGACCAGATTGACCAGCACCTTCTCGGCACCGCCATGGCCAAGGTCGTGGATTAAAAATAATACTTTCTTCATATGCGATTTGCACCACTATGCATGGCGGGTAATCAAGTCAAAGAGTTCCTTCATTGCAGCTGCGGTTTCGTGTTTGGAAATGTCCAGCTGTGCTTGTTCGGTTATTTCTTTTCTCAGTTCAGCACTGTCGTACAGGCACAGAACATAGCCAGCCATGGCCTCGCTGTCATTTTGGCCTACCAGAAAACCATTTTGGCCATGGTTGATCGTTTCTGCGTGGCCGCGGTTTTTGGTGGCAACCACAGGCAGGCCGCAGGCCATGGCTTCAATCAGATTCAGTCCGAGGCCTTCGGACTTGCTGGAAGCCACATAGACATCGGCAAGGTGAAGCAGCATCGGCACATCGCTTCTCCAGCCGAGGAGAAGAACGTCATTCTGCATGCCCTTATTTTCTATAACTTTACGCAACGAACCGCCGTCATGCTCCGGGCCGATCAGCATCAGCTTGGCGCTGGGAGCGGCCTTGCGGATGCGCTCAAAGGCCTCCAGAAGCATTATCTGATTCTTATTGTCAATGATCTCCGCAACATAGGTCAGTACAAAGTCGTCTGGAGAAATGCCCAGAGTTTTTCTCTGCTCTGCCCGTTTACTTTCCGAAAGGGCAGCATCACGAAAGCGGCTCAGATTGACACCCATGCCGTGGCACTTTTCGACAACAGGGATGTTCAAGTACTTCTTGGCGGTGTTGCAGTCGGTTTCGTTGATAGTAATCATGACATCTGTCTTTGAAGCCAAGAGTTTTTCCATCGGATAGCCCATTGCCCAACGCAAGGCAGGTGCGCCGGGGAAGAAATGCAGGCCGTGATTTAAGTAAAAGACCTTCAAGCCGCCCTTTCGAAACGGAGCGGCAGCCAAGCGGGTAACCATGGAGCCAACCACCGTGTTGCACAGTAGAATATCATAGCGGTTCTTCTGAAGAATCTTTTTCAGAACGCCAACACTCCTGGAAATGCCGCCCTGGAAGGGATTTCGGTCACAGGGGAGGTCATAAGCATTGTCGGCTTCCGGAACAGGCTCGTCCAACCGGCAGGCAACGTCGACCTGCCAGTCGTTTGCTTTCAGCAGCTTAATGAGTGGTATATGAAATTTTCGGATATGTTCTTTTGAAACATTGGCAACGAGCAATAATTTCGGCATAATACCATCTCTTAATCTGTTTTTATTTCCTGTCAGTGCGCCATCTTCTCTGGTTGATGACATACTTTATTTTCTGGGGAACCAGTACGGAAATGATCGGTTTTGCCACGTAAAGATACTGCTTTACAGGGTAGTTATTTTCTTTGAAACCAAAGAGCAGGGTTTTTGCTGCATTGGCAGCATTCTTGAAATTTCTTCTTTGAGACGCTGCCATATCCTCTCTGACATAATACAGAGGCTCCTGAAGATTGTCACCGTGGAATCCCTTTGCGAAGAATCGAATCCACAGGTCCACATCTTCGCAGCGAAGAACATAGTCTTTCAAGGAATATCCATTCAATGCATCGTAAGCCGACTTCTTCATCATGATTGTGGCATGGAAGAACGGAACGCCCAGTCCAATGATTCCTGCAGAAGGATTTTTCGGAGGTAAACGCTCTCCGGTAATCCGTTCTCCATCAAAGCAAGTCATGCCTGCGCCAACCACATCAATTTCAGGATGTGACACCAGGTAGTTGTACTGTTTTTCAAGACGATCAGGATAGCTTCTATCGTCGGCATCCATGCGGGCAATGTACCCGCCCTTTGCATATTTCAGGCAATGGTTCAACGAGTAAGGAAGCTTGGAATTGCGCTCATTCTGAATCGCTATAATTTTTCCGGGATACCGGGCTCCGTAGTCCTGGATGATTTGGAAGGTTGCGTCGGTTGAGCCATCATCACAGATAATGAATTCCCAGTCAGAGAAGGTCTGATTCAGAATGGAATCAATGCTTTCTGCTATTGTATTTTCACTGTTATAGGCAGCCATGATAACAGATACTTTCACACTCACAGCAATTATCCTTTCTCTGCTTGCAAATAAAGTTCTTCCAGTTTCGTAATTTCGGTTTTCATGTCATATCCGCAGTTCCGCAATATGTCCAAATCAACATTTCGATTCACTTGGATTGACGATTTGCTAAGAATATGAGCAGCCCATGCTTCTGCGCCACAGGAGAGCGGCAGCACAGATACCCGATCCGGATATACGTTAACCTCTTCGTTGTATGCTTCCTGACTCACAACGCAGGGAAGACCATTGCACTGGGCTTCAACCAGTACAATGCCCAGACCCTCGTACAGGGAGGGTAGGACAAAGATATCCATTGCAGACATCAGTTCGCCGACATTGGACCGTCTGCCCATGAAAAGGATGGAATCAGCAATGCCAAGCTGCTCCGCTTTGGCCCTAATAGCCGGTTCGAGTTCGCCGTCGCCGATCAACATAAGCACACAATTGGTATCATATTTTCTTGTGTGCATAAAGGTTTTTAGAAGAAACTCATGATTCTTTTGCGCAGAAAGGCGACCCACATGACCGATGATAAACTTGTTTTCGAGATGAAGTTCAGCTCTTAATCGATCACGTGCATCTGCATCAAATCGATAAGATGATACATTAATAGCATTCCTAGACAATACAAATGGCACATTCGGGAACATCCATTTTCCAGCAGCATCAGAACAAGCTAGATAATGCGTTGCAATTTTGGCCAACAGAAGCTTGTTTATGTTGTGAATTAAAGTAAAACCTTTGCTCTGGGCTTTGACGTTGTGGCTGTGCATAAATCTGTAGGAGTAGCCACATTTCTTTGCTAATTTCAATGGAAGTGTGTATAGGGCAGCATTGCCGTGGACATGAATAACATCCCATTCTTTTCGCCGGAGGATTTTTCTCGTCTCCAGGAAGTTTCTGAGAAAATGTCTAGGGAAAGAAGCGGTGTAAAACACTCTTCCGCCCAGTGCAGTAATTTCCTCCAGGTAATTGTTATCAGGACTTCTGACCAAAAAATCGAACTGAATCTTTGTTCGGTCAATGTTCCGATACCAGCTCATAATTAAACTTTCAGTACCGCCGGTACCCAGACCGCCAAATACATGCAATATACGAATCATTTTTTCTCCTGAATTATCCGAACAAGCTTCCAAGGAATGAAAACAAACTGATAGACTGGTACTCAACATCAAAGTTTCCGTGCAACGCATTTGCGTATACAAAGAATCCCATAAAGCAAATACATGCAACACATGAAATAAAGCGGAAAGATTTTCTATCAAAAGTTCTTTCCAACATCCATGGCAAGCAACAGATCGTACCAAGTTCAAAATAGTTGCCCATTCGACCAAACATGTTGGCTCCGGCTTGGGTGCCCATACACATAAACGCAAAGCTGATGATGCCCATGTGAATCAGTGTGTTATCCATTTCGTCTGCGTTATGGAAAACCCACTTCTGAAAAGCCAAACTAATCAGCGGTGGAACTGCATAAACAGCCAGACGGAAGATGTTAATTGTGGTGTCGGAAAAAACTTCAAATTCGGCAAGGGTTTTTCCTAAATCGTTTGCCTGTTCCATAAAAGCGGTTATGGCTTCCTCAAAATTCATCATTACTACCACAACAATAGCAATAAAAACAAACGTAAAGATTCTCCAAGGTCTTGCTCGGAACAAAGGAATTACAGCAAATGCCATTGCATAGGTATGAACCAGCATGGCGATTAGTATAATGAGCAGATATTTACCCCACTTCTTCTTTTCTAAATAAGGGAAAGCAAGTGTGGTGATGGCCATTGCGGTGATCTGTTTGAGTGCCGCAAGAGAAAACACAAAGGTACCAAGGGTGAAATAGATGAATATACTGAAGGTAAAATGATTGGAATACCGTTTGAAGAAACGCAACAGGCAAACCTGATCCAATAATGCCAGGGAAAAGATCAAAATTTGCGAGTTGTTCGTAGAGGTCTTTAAGAAACTTTGATATAAAGTAAAAAGAGGGTTTTTAAATGGATTGTAGTTATCCGCATTCCGCAACCACTCCCCCAACTCCGGAGCATTTCGAAAGCCGCTTATGTAGTTCCAAGTATCATTATAACTGGTTCTCAACCCCGCAAACAGGACCAGAATGGTGACAAGCAGAATATAAGCCCAATCGTGCCAGATGGTATAGCGGTAACCGGCGGCGATGGTGGCCCGGGTATTCTGTTCGGAGATGTAGGCCAAAACCAGAGCGGCGGCAAAAACCACAAGTAACTTCGTCATAAGTAAATTCCTGTTCTGAAAGTAAAGAGTATAGGAAGGCATATTAACCCTTTTAACCAAACAATTATAATACATTTCGGACGGTTTGTAAACTGCTATAAGGAAGATAGGCGGCAAATAAATGGTGCATTTCGGGAAAATCTGCAGACGAAAGCGCCCCGAAGGTCAAACCTCCGGGGCGCTTTCGTCATATTGGGCTCTTTCGGCGTAAAATGGGCACATTGGCGTAAATGCGGCGTAAATTTCAAGCCGCAAAAATTGAAAAATCGTTGCGGCTCTAAGGGAAACCGGCTGTGTTCACATATTGCCGTGGCAGTTGCGCCCATTGCAACCACTGCGTTATTGAAATCGGGCAGCGTACTGTGGTATGTTTTGGTTACCAAGATTGATCGGGAGGTTACCATGATCCATTTATCGGAAAATCTTCGAAAGTACCGTATAGCGCACAATCTGACCCAGGAGGAAGTTGGCGGGTACCTGGGAATCACGGCCCAAAGTGTTTCAAAATGGGAGCGGGGAGAATCCTGTCCGGATATCACCCTGCTTCCCGCCCTGGCAAACATTTTTGAAACAAGCATTGACCTGCTCATGGGAATGGATACGATCCGTGCGGAAGAAACCATGCACCGTATTCACAAAACCGCCGTCGAGCATCAAAGAACCGGAGACTACGCCTCCGCGGAAGCAACATACCGGGACGCACTGCGGTTTTATCCCAGCGATCCGGGGTTAATCTTCGGATTGGCAAGCACCCTTGCGTTACGGAACGATGCGCAAAACGCAATTAATCTCATTACCCGCGGATTGTCTCTGTCCCGGGACGAAAAACACAAAGCCACCATGCGCGCTGTCCTGTGCCTCCTGTATTTGCAGGCAGGACAAGCAGGCAAGGCCCGCAGCCTGGCTTTGGAGCTTCCCCACGCCCGGGAATGCCGGGAAGCCATCCAGCCCCTGGTTCAGCAGGAGCTGTCCGGCAGCGAAACCCAGGAATATATCCGGCGCATTCTGTTGGGAGACGGCATGTAACCGGTTGAATCTCCTCATCTGCGGAATATATGTCAAAATCCCCGCTTGCGGAATCATTCCACAAGCGGGGATTTCATATGGAATCAGAGCATCAGCTCATACCAGCCTGCTGCCTTAATGGACTTCGCGTTGACGAATTCCTCCAGGGCAGGGCGGTCTTCCGGGGAAGCCTTCCAGGCCATGCCGCAGCCGGCGGTGATCTCCCGGGGCACCGGGATCAGACGGCCCGGCAGGCCCGCGGCAGCGCAGGCGCTCTCCATGGCCATGGCGGCGGTGGTGGTATGGAAGGTGACCACCAGTTGTAAGGTTTTCTGTCTCATTGGGCAAGCTCCTTGATTGCACGAATGGCGGTATCCACTTCCGCCTCGGTATTGAACCAGGAAAAGCTGAAGCGTACCGCACCCTGGTCCACAGTTCCCAGGGCCATATGCATCAGCGGGGCGCAGTGGGCACCGGCCCGGGTGGCGATTTCATAGTCCTCCCACAGGGCATCGGACACCTCGCCGGAATCGTAAGAACCGATATTCAGCGTCACCACGGCGGTGCGGTCCCAGCTGGAGAAATCGCCGTAGATCTTGACGCCGGGCACATCCTTCACGCCCTCGTAGAACCGCTTTGCCAGCTCCACTTCCCGGGCATGGATGGTAGAAATGCCGGTTTCCAGCAGGAATTCCACACCTGCGCCCAGACCGGCGATACCGTGGCCGTTGAGGGTGCCGGCCTCCAGGCGGGTGGGCATCTCCTCCGGGTGGGTATGGCTGTAGGACTGGACACCGGAGCCGCCCACCTTCAGCGGGCGGATATCCACGCCCTCCGCCACGCACAGGCCGCCGGTTCCCTGGGGACCCATGAGGCCCTTATGACCGGTGAAGCACAGAACGCTGATATGCATGGCTTCCATATCCAGGGGCAGCACACCGGCGCCCTGGGAGGAATCCACCACAAACAGCAGCCCTTTCTCATGGGCGATGGCACCGATCTTATATAGATCCAGGGCGTTGCCCGTGAGATTGGAGGCGTGGGTGCACACGATGGCTCTGGTCTCGGGGCGGATCAGCCGGTGAAAGTCCCCGTAATCCACGCAGCCCCGCTTGTCCGCAGGGACGATGGACAGGGAGATCACGCCCTCCGCCTCCAGGCGATACAGGGGGCGCAGGACACTGTTGTGCTCCAGGGCAGTGGTGATCACGTGGTCACCCTTGCTGAACAGGCCGCCGATGGCAATGTTCAGCGACTCTGTGGCGTTGGTGGCAAAGACCACCTGCTCGGGACCCGGGGCGTTGAACAGCTTCGCTACAGCGGCCCGGGCGGAAAACACGGACCTGGCAGACTTCAGCGCGCCGCCGTGGGTTCCCCGGGAGGAATTGCCCATATTCTCCATTGCCTCCATCACAGCGGCCAGCACCTGGGGGGGCTTTTTCTGTGTTGTGGCGGCGTTGTCTAAGTAGATCATACCCGGATGACCTTGGCTGCGGAGGTCAGCTTCTCCACGATGGTGTACATATTGGTCACACCGCCCACAGCCAGCTTATCGCCCAGGCCGTAGAAGTTCAGGCAGGTGCCGCAGGTAAGGATCTCCACACCCTGGGCTTCCATATTCTTCAGGTCCTCCACGGATACAGCGCCTTCCACGGTCAGCTTGGCACCGCCGTTGTAGAACAGGATGGTCTTGGGCAGCTGCTCCTGCTGGGACACGGCGTACAGGTAGCCCTTCATCAGAGTGGCGCCCAGAGCGTCGTCACCGGAACCCATGCAGTTGGAGCCCACGGCGATGACCAGGTCGCCCCGCTGGTCGGGGATGCAGGTCACGGCGTTTTCATTCTTGGCGGCGGTGGCACCGGGATCGGTGACGATCATCTTCACCACAAAATGCTTCTCATCCATCTTCTCGGAAGCAACGCTCAGGCCCCGGTCAGCGGCAAAACGGATCAGGTTCTGGACGGGCACCTCGCTGTCCACATGGACCTCCAGAGTGCCGGGCTCGGTCATGGCGGCAACGGCCTTCATGGTCTTGACCACGGGAATGGGGCACTGATCACCAATGGCATTGACAACAATCGTATTCATAGCTAGTACTTCCTTTCTGTTTTCAAACCTTAAACCGCTTATTGCGGCCGAATTCACTTTATCAAATGTCCTGCGCCTGGGCGGCGGCACGGGTCATGGCAGCAAAGGCCCGGGCCAATTCACTCATGGTGCCCTTCTTCTGGCACACCATGTAGATATCCCGCTGCACCGGTGTATCCTCCAGTTCAAAGGTCAGCAGCTCTCCCGCCTGGACCCGCTCCTGGACACAGAGCGCCGACAGAATGGATACGCCCGCGCCCCTGGCCACCAGTTCCTGGATCATCTCCGGATCCGCGGCGTAGAAGCGCACATCCGGCTCCAGACTTCCCCGGGCACCGGTGCTTAAGTAATTGTCGATCATCCGCTGGGTGCCGCTGCCCCGGTCCCGGAAGATCAGAGGCTCTCCCAGCAATTCCCGGCCCAGTGTTCCCCGGGCCTTCAGCCCGGCAAAACGGGGGGTATTGGGGGTCACCAGCACCAGCCGGTCCACGGCAATGCGCTCGTAGCTCAGCTGCTGGCGGTTGTCGGTAGAGCCCACAAAACCCACCTGCACATCGCCGTCCAGCACCATCTGCTGGATCTGCTCGCTGTCACCGCCACGGACCACGCAGCAGCAATTGGGGTACTTCTGCTGAAATTTGACCATCAGATCCGGGAGCAGACACTTGGACGGCACCGTGGAAGCGCCGATGACCAGCTCCCGCCGCTCTTCCAGGGCCTGTGCCTCTTCCAGGGCATTGCACTTGGCCACCACATCCTTGGCATACTGGTAAACCCGCTTGCCGTCGGCGGTGAGCTCGATGGTGCGCTTGGATTCCCGGCGGAACAGGGACACCCGGAGCGTTTCCTCCAGAGCGGTGATATGGCTGCTGACAGTGGACTGGGCAAGATAGAGCTTTTTACCCGCTTCCGTAAAGTTACCGCACTCTACAATGGTAACAAAAACTTCCAGCTGTTTCAAGCTGATATTCATGGCACAGCTCCTTTTTCGATCTTTCTTTTGGGAACCGGGCAGTCCGGTGGAACCATTGCAGAAAAGGCACAAACCATCTTCGACAGTTTGCGCCCGCATGGATCCGCTTGTTCAGCTTTTCCCTGTATATATGGAATGATATTACTTTCTGAGGCTGAAAGTCAAGCCGCATTCGAAACAACGATGAAAGCGCCCATCCATTCATTCTTTCGATGGATTTTCATCGTTTTTTTCGGCTTTTTCCCCGTTCATTCTCCCTTTTCGATAATACATTGACTTTTCGCATTAATGATATTAACTTTATGGCGGATGATGCGGAAGTGTCCGCAAAAACGCATTGTGTCCCGGAGCCGGATGTGCTATGATGTGGGAAAACCCTGATAAGGAGTCGACCATGCGAATCTTAAGCATCACCGCCCAGAAGCCGGACAGCACCGGCAGCGGCGTTTTTCTCACCGAACTCGTCAAGGGCTTCGACAGTCTGGGCTGTTCCCAGGCCGTGGTCTTCGGCACCACGGCGTCGGATCGTGTCATTCTGCCCGAAGGCGTGAAGTTGTTTCCCGTTGTATACGGCACCCCGGAGCTTCCCTTTCCGGTCTGCGGCATGTCCGATGAGATGCCCTATGAATCCACCCGGTACCGGGATCTGAGCGAGCATATGACCCGGCAGCTGATGTCCGCCTTCCGCCGGAAGATCCGGCAGGCAGTGGAGGAATTCCGTCCCCAGATCATTCTTTGCCACCATCTGTATTTCCTGGCCGCACTGGTGCGGCAGATGTGTCCCGACATCCCGGTCTGGGGCCTGTGTCACGGCTCCGACCTGCGGCAGCTGGGTACGAATGCCTGGCAGGCGGACTGGATCAAGGGCGAGATGCGGAAACTCGACGGCATCTTTGCCCTTCATGAAGCCCAGAAGCTGCAGATCGCGTCAATGTTTGAGCTCAGCGGGGACCTGATCACCGTCATCGGCACCGGCTACAACAGCAATGTATTCTTCATCGACCCGGCGCTGAAAACGCCCCGGGAGCGCCGCCGCTTCCTCTTTGCCGGAAAGATCTCCGACAAAAAGGGCGTGGCATGCCTGCTGAAGTCTCTGGCCGAGCTCAAAAATCCGGAATCCGTGGAGCTGGAGCTGGCCGGCGGCTGCGGCAGCCAGTCAGAGCTGGAAAAATTCCGGGCTCTGGCGGAAAAGGCCCCCTGCCCCGTGACATTCCTGGGCAAGCTGGACCAGCAGGAGCTGGCCCGGCGCATGAATCTGTGCGATACCTTCATTCTCCCCTCTTTCTATGAGGGACTTCCCCTGGTGCTCATCGAGGCCATGGCCTGCGGCGCCAGGACCATCTGCACCGACCTGCCCGGCATCCGTCCCTGGCTGGACCGGGCCATCCCGGATAACGGAACCGTCTTCGTGATGCCTCCCAGGATGCGCTGCGCTGACGAACCCCTGGAAGAAGAACTTCCGGGCTTTGAGCACCGCCTTTCCCTGGCTATGGAGGAATCGGCCTCCCGGAATCTGCCCGACCCCGAAAAGGTCCGGGCCATCAGCTGGACCGGTCTGTGCCGGAAACTACTGTCCCGCTGGAACTGAATTTACTTACTTAGGAGGATAATCCCATGCTGGTAGATATGCACCTGCACGCGCTGCCCCACTCCACCGACAGTTTCATCACTCTGGAAGAGATCGTATACCACGCTAAGCAGCGGGGTCTGGACGCGGTGTGTCTGACCGACCACGACAGCATGGGCGGCAAGGAATTTGCCGAGGAATACAGCCGCAAGATCGGTTTCCCCATCTTTGTGGGTCTGGAATATTTCTCCCTCCAGGGCGATATCACCACCTGGGGCGTGGACAGCTATCCCAACAAGCGCATCGGCGCCCAGCCCTGGATCGACTTCGTCAACGAATCCAAGGGTTTCTGCTGCGCCTGCCACCCCTTCCGGAACAATAACCGGGGTCTGGAGGAAAATCTAGGCTGGGTAAAGGGCCTGCACGGCGTGGAGGTGCTCAACGGCTCCACGCCTATGGAGACTAACCGCATCGCTCTGAAGTGGTGCCGGGAGCTGGGGCTGCAGCCCATCGGCGCCAGCGACGCCCACGTGATCAAGCAGATCGGCAAGTACGCCACCTGGCTGCCCGAGAAGGTGGACAATCTGGCAGACTTCATCGCCCTGCTGCGCAGCCGGCCCGTGAAGCCCGCCATCTTCAACGGCATCGGCTACGATGTGGTGGATGCGTTCTAAAAAGTGACAAAATGCCCTGCGGCTTTAAGCCGCAGGGCATTTATTTTGCTTACAGGGGCAATATCTCGTCCAGATCGCACTGGTTCAGCTTCTGCTCCGGGCCCACCACGCAGACACCGCCCTGGGCGATGACCTTCTCCAGCGCTTCCGCCGCCTGCAGCAGGTCGCCCTGGGTGCACTCGAGCAGCTGAGCCCGCTCCAGGCGCAGCCGGTCCTCGGTCCAGCCGCTGAAATACCGCTCATCCGCCGCCTGGCCCAGCATTCTGCCGGTGCGCACAGGGGTCTGGGAGGCCACAGTACCGATGATAAAACCGGTGAGATCTCTGTTTTCCCGGCAGAGATTCCGGATATGCGCGCCCACCTGCTCGTACATATTCAGGGAACGGGCCGGGCTGGGATCCCGGTAGGAATGGCAGCACACACAGCCCTCAGCCCCGGCGTCGATGCCGGTGCCGTAGGCGCCGCCCCGGACCCGGATGGCATTCCACAGGAAATCCAGACCGCCGATCCGGGCAGCCAGCGCCGTAATGCCTTCACTGCCGTTTTCCAGGCAGCCGCCTTTCACCGCGAAGGAGATGTCCGCGGGGATGGCGATGCCCTCCCGGCGCTTGCCCCAGGGGGTAACAGCCCGGACGGCCGATGGTGTGCCCAGGGGCAGATCTTCCAGGGCAGCAAGCAGAACTTCGCCGGCATCCGCCCAGGTTCCGGTGATGCTGAGGGTCAGACCGGCTCTGCGGAAGATCTTCTCAGCGGTTCCGGCCAGCAGATCGCCCAGATTCTGGTCCTGCTCCCGCTCCCGGAGCCAGCTGTAGAACCGGTAGCCTCCGGCGCACTCCCGGACTACGCCGGAAGCGGTATACTGGGCCGCCACCCGGCCCATACCCACATGGGAGCCTGCCATGATGCAGTACTGGGCAAGCTCTGTCTTCTTCTGTCGCAGAATCTCCAGCACCGCCTCCCGGCTGCGGTAGCAGGTTCCGGTGAGAATCCGGCTGACCAGTTCCACCGCCCGGGAGAGCTTCTCTTCCAGGGCGCTGAAGCTGACCACCAGGTAGCTGCGGCAGCGGGAAGGGTCCTTGTCCTGGGAGAAGGACCGGACCTGGCAGGAAAAATCGCCGCAGAGCAGCTGGCGCAGATTGCTCAGCGTCTGGCTATCCGCGTCCTTCGTGCCGATTCTGCCCAGCAGCAGGCTGATCAGGCCGGCGGCGGAGAGTTCCTCCTCCGTCAGATGGGAAATATCGAAGCTTGCTTCGGCATAGACGATGCCGCCGCAGGAAATTTCATGGGTCAGCAGCCAGACGCCGTTCTTTTCACACACTCGGGTGGGGATATGCTCCGGCTCCCGGGGAAGGTCTTCCAGTGTCAGACGGGGCAGCTTCTCCAGAGTCTCCCGGGTATCCGGGGTCTTCTGCCAGGCCTGGAGCTTCTCCTGGAAACTCATCATCTCCTCCCGGCGCTCCGGTGTCCACAGGGCACTCTCGGCAGCCAGGCGGGCCTGTTCCGCAGCCCGGCGGACTTCGCCCGCGGTGGTATCGGGCCGCAGCAGGATCTGGCAGGTGTGGGGATTGTTCAGAAGCACCTGCTCCAGCAGCTGCTCAAAATAGCCCTCCTCCATCTTCCGGCGGAGGTTGGCGAAGAGGTCGCCCACCTGGAGCTTGGCTTCAGGCTTGCCGCCGTAGAGCCAGCTCTCGTAGACCTGCAGGCCCAGCATCAGGCCCCGGGGAATGGTGCCATAATCCCGCTCCCGGAGCTTGAATTCCACGTTGGAAAGCTCCGCCTCCAGCCGCTGACGGTCGATGCCCTCCCGGACCAGCTGTTCCATGGTCTGCCGGAGGGTATCCCGGATGGCGTCCAGATCCTCCCGGGCAAAATTCTGCACCTCAAGCAGGGCCCAGGGCTGCAGCAGCCCCTCCCGGATGAGGATGGTCACATTTTCCGCCAGGCCTTTTTCCAGCAGGCAGCGGCACAGGGGGGCCTGGTTGCCCTGGCAGATGGTCTGGCTCAGCACCTGCATGGCCACCAGCTTTTCCCGGTCGTGGCAGCTGCCCAGCACATTGGCCCAGCCGAAGCGGTAACGGTTCGCAGGGTCCTCTCCGCCGCCGATCTCATAGGCCACCTCCCGCAGTCCCGCGTTCACCGGGGTCTGGGGGATGGCGGGGCCGATGCGCTGGCCCCGGGGCATGGAAGACAGGTACTCGCCGTCGATGATGGACAGCACCGCCTCCAGATCCAGATCACCGTCCAGGTAGAATAGGGCATTGGAGGGGGAATAGAACCGGCGATGGGCGTTCATAAACTGCTCGTAGGTCAGATCCGGGATCACCGCCGGATCGCCGCCGGAATTGAAGCGGTAGCAGTTGTCCGGGTAGAGCATGGTGTTCATGGTCTGGATCATCTGCTCACCGGCACCGGCGCAGGCGCCCTTCATCTCGTTGAATACCACACCCTTGTAGCTGGCATTGCCGTCTGCGTCCAGCTCATAGTGCCAGCCCTCCTGGTAGAAGATCTCCGGCTTGTGGTAGATCATGGGGCGGAACACCGCGTCCATGTACACCCGGGTCAGATTCAGAAAATCCCGGGGATTCCGGCTGGAAACCGGGTACATGGTCTTGTCCGGGAAGGTAAAGGCGTTGACGAAGGTATTCATGGAGTTCTTCATGATCTCCACAAAGGGCTCCTTGGCAGGATAGTTTTCAGAGCCGCAGAGCAGGGAGTGCTCCAGAATATGAAACACGCCGGTGCTGTTCTCCGGCAGCGTGGCGAAGGCCACACAGAAGGTCTTATTTTCGTCGGGCCGCTGCAGCCACACCAGCTTGGCGCCGGTGGCATCGTGCTCCAGCTCATGGATGAAGCCGTTCAGCTCCTTCAGGGGATCCTTGCGGATGTAGGTAAATCCGTGCAGTTTCATCTGATCTCCTCCTGTTTTGTAGGTTCCGTTCCCCGGCAGCTTTCCACAAAGTGCCGGAAGATCACCGTGCTCACATCATGCTCCACCGGGAAAAACTCCGGGTGCCACTGGACCGCGCAGCCGAAGGGATAACCCGGCAGGTACGCCGCCTCCACAAGGCCGTCCGGGGCCACCGCCATGGGCTTCAGGACAGGGGCCAGCTTATGGATGCCCTGGTGATGGCAGGAATTGACACCGATGGTTTCCGGGATGCCCCAGGCAGCGAAGGGAGAGTCCGGCGCGACGGTCACTTCATGCTCCGGCCGTCCGTAGGGGGCGGCCATCCGGTGGTTGGTTTGGGACGGGAACTGGGCCGCCAGATCCTGGTAGAGCGTACCGCCCAGGGCGGCGTTCATCAGCTGCAGGCCCCGGCAGATGCCGAACACCGGTTTGCGCAGCGACAGCGCCTGCTCCAGCAGCTGCCACTCCATGCTGTCCCGCTCCGGAGACAGCTCGCCGCAGAGCTCCGTAACTTCCTGGTCGTAGCGCTCCGGGGACACATCGTGGCCGCCGGTGAAGAGGAAGCCGTCAAAAGTCCGGGCAATCTGCAAAATATCCTCCGCATTTTCCGTCAGCGGTAGCATCACACCGATGCCGCCTGCGGCGGCAATACCGTTTAAGTATCCCGGCAGCATCCAAAGGCTGTCCCGGCCCTTATCCACCAGGGGAATCAAGGCGATGATGGGTTTGCGCATAAGAATCCCTCCTTTTTTCTGCATTTTACCACAGGAGGAACTCTTTTGCAATCCGCTGAATAAACCCGGCCGCCGCGGCAAACAATATCTCAGAACCAAATAAGGAGGTATTTACCATGAATTACAGGCGACTTCTGGCCCTGGCGCTGGCGGCGGTGTGTCTGCTGCCCGCCCAAAGCGCCGCGGGGGCTGAGGTGGAAAGCGGCGGGATCTACTGCTTTGGCAGCGGTGATTTTTCCCGGGAGGACCTTACGGGCATCTGCGTCACCGCCCTTCCCGAACCCGAAATGGGCAGCGTGATGCTGGGGGATCGTGTGATCCGCCCAGGGGACGTGCTCTCCGCCGGGCAGCTGGAAGGGCTGACCTTCCAGCCCCGGCGCCGGGAGACGGATGCCCAGGCCCAGGTCTGCTATCTTCCCATTCTGGATAACCGGGTGGCCCCGGAGAGCACCATGACCATCTCCATCCGGGGCAGGGAAAACCAGGCCCCCATCGCGGAGGACTTTGCCGCCGAGACCTATAAAAACCTGCCCATTGAGGGCAAGCTGAAGGTAAAGGATCCGGAGGGGGAAGCCATGACCTTCACCATGGTCCGGCAGCCCAAGCGGGGCAGCGTGGAGCTGCGAAGCGACGGCAGCTTCATCTATACCCCCAAGAAAAACAAGGTGGGCATCGATTCCTTTATCTTCACCGCCACCGATGAAACCGGCAAGGTATCCCGGGAGGCCACGGTGACCGTGACCATCGTCAAGCCCACGGACTCCACCCAGTATACGGACACCCTGGGCCACAGCTGCCGCTTCGCCGCAGAGTGGATGAAAAATACCGGCATCTTTGTGGGCGAGACCCTGGACGGCAACGCCTGCTTCAGTCCAGAAAAGGAGGTCACCCGGGGCCAGTTCCTGGCCATGGCAATCAGAGCCCTGGACATCCCCATGGAGCCGGTCAGCGCCGGGCAGTTTGAAGATCAGCCCCAGTGGCTGCGGCCCTATCTGGCGGCAGCCATGCGCAGCGGCCTGCTCTCCGGCCTGCCGGAAGGGGATCCGGTTGCCCCTGTCTCCGGAGCGGAGGCTGCTGTGATACTTCAGAACGTCCTGGCTCTGCCCGCCCAGACGCTTGCGGAGGAATCATCTGCCGAATATCCCGCCCAGGCGGTGCTTCAGCAGCACGGCATCACCCTGGAAAGCCCCATCCTCACCCGCGGGGAGGCTGCCCTGGCCCTGTACCGGGCCTCCCGGCTGGCCCCGGAAGCCCCGGGCATGACGGTGATCCGCAAACAGAAATAAATGAACTGTCTGGACTTACCGTAGTGCTGTTACCAGTGAACAGGTTGAGTCTTCGCATCAAAAAAAGCCCCCTCTGACGAGGGGGCTGGATGCACGAAGTGCAGACTGGGGGAGAGAATACTACCCCTCAGTCAAAAATCCACTAGATTTTTGACAGCTCCCCTGACAAGGGGAGCCCTTTTCGTGCGTAAATCCATCGCTATAGCCTTGATCGTGCCATTTGTAATACGACACATTTTGTCCGGGCAGAATTACGTGATTTTCATTTGGATGCCCGGGCTGCCCGACGCTCCAGCTTGGTACGGGTGAACCGTTCCAGCTCCGGCACCAGGATCAGACAGATCAGCGCGGCGGTGAAGCCGCCGTTATACAGGCAGAAGCCGCCGTGCATATTGGGCACGGAGGTGACCAGGATATAGTGCATCACTGCCGCCAGGGTACCGTAGCGCCAGCCGTACTTGTCGGAAATGGGGCTGAGGCCGTTGGCGTAGCACAGTCCCACACAGATAGCCTGGGCATTTAACTGACAGGTAAAATTTCCTCCGAACAGAGGGGAGATCCAGCCGAAGACCGTGGAGGCCAGCGCGTAGCCCAGCATGATGGGCCAGACATTGGCCGGGTGGGAGCCGGAATTGCAGGTGGCAAGCATACAGAAGATGATGCCGAAGGTGATGCCGTTGAAACTCGCGCCGATGAGGTTATAGTAGCCCAGAATGAACAGTCCGAAAACACCCACGTTCATCAGAAAGGTAGCGTTGCCGTAGGCGGAGGAAAAATTGGTCACCAGCTCCGGGTCCGTCAGCAGCCGCCAGTAGTCCCTGGGGCGGCAGCCCAGCAGGAAGGCCAGCACGATGCAGGTGGTAAACAGAATGATACAGAAAAGGTTGACAATTCCGGGGGCGGTCACCGCCAGCTGCTCCGCGGGAGCGCCGGCGGGCAGCTCCACGCCCATGGTCTTATACAGGGCTCCGTTTAAGAAGAACGCGGTCATGCCCACAGGCAGGGCGGCGGAATAGAGGTCGAAGCCCTTGTGGACCTTGGGAGAGAAGGCCAGGCCCGCGGGCAGCAGGAAGCCGATGACGGCGCCCACCAACAGGGCAAGCAGAATACCCGTGAGATTGAAACCCACCACCTGAGCGTGGGGATAGCGGATCATCAGGTCCGTAATCAGAGGCGCGATACCGGTGGAGAAAAGCATGGCGTTGACATTTGCGCCGAATTTTTCCCGCTTCACCATGCAGTACAGCCACACGCCGAATACGCTGGGCCACATATTTAATATATTGATGCCCCAGACACCGAAGCCGGTGGTAAGGATCACCGCCAGGGTAGAGGCGTTGTTGGGTGTGCCTTTAAAAATCACAAAGAAACCCAGGCAGATGGCACAGACCAGACCCATATTCAAAAAGGTGGCCGCAAAGCCGCCCAGGGCAAAATAGCTGGTGGAGAGCTTGCTGGGCTGGGACAGGATCTTCCACAGGCCGGTGATCATCTGCGCCCGGTCGGGCATAAGAAAAGCGGCAGTGAGAAAAAACACGGCCCAGAAGGCGAAGAACAGTTTCAGAAATGCGCTTTCGGGGAGATTTTTGATCTTTTTCATGGGCGGCACCTCGAAATAAGTAGATTCTGGAAATATCCTATCATAAGTTGGAAGTTTTTACAAATATAATCCGCTTCCAATGCCGGAAAGAATCCCCCGGAGGGGGGTTAGACATAATGTTAAAGAATAATTCAAAAAGTACCCATTGACTTTTTTAGCACTCTCTGGTATAGTTTGTTTAGCACTCAGGAAGTTCGAGTGCTAAGCAAGAAGGAGGAGTCACATGGAACTGACCGAACGGAAAAAGAAGGTGCTGCGCTCTGTTGTGGACCTGTATATCCGCACTGCCGAACCGGTGGGCTCCAAGGCCATCACGGAGCTGCCGGATATGCGCTACTCCTCCGCCACCATCCGCAATGAAATGGCTGACTTAACTGCCATGGGACTTCTGGAGCAGCCCCACACCTCTGCCGGACGGATCCCCTCCGCAGCGGGCTACCGGCTGTATGTGGATGAGCTGATGGCCGACTACCGGCTGAGCATGGACGAGACGAAATCCATCAATTCCGCCATCGAGGAAAAGATGCAGCGGATGGACAAGATGATGGAAAAGGTCGCAAGGCTTGTCTCCCAGGCCACGGACCTGCCCGCCATCTCCGTCACTTCCCGGGCGCAGGGCGCCAATGTCAAGCGGTTCGATCTGATCTTCGCCGGAGCGGGAAGCATCATCCTGGTGATCATGCTCAGCAACGATGAAGTGGTCAATAAGCTGATCAAACTGCCGGTGAATGTGGATGAAACGGAACTGAAAGTTCTGAGCGCTGTGCTCAACGCTACCATGACCGGCCTTTCCGCCGAGGAATTCACCCCGGAGCTGCTGGAAAAGGTCATGGCCGCAGCCGGAACCGCCGCCGCGCTGGTTCCCGTCATCGTGGACTTCACCGCCGATACTCTCCGGCGCCAGGGCGGCACCAACATGGCCGTGGCCGGACACTCCCGACTCTTGGGACTGCCTGAATACCAGGACGTTGGCAAGGCCCAGAAGGTCATGACCACGCTGGATCCCGAGGGTTTAAGCGGACTTCCCGCCATCATGCAGAACGAAAATGGCACTAAAGTGCTGGTCGGCCCGGAAAATGTGGCCAGTGAACTGAAGGACACCTCCGTTGTCATGACCAAGTTCGACATCGGTGACGGCCTGCAGGGCATGATCGGTGTGGTTGGCCCCACCCGGATGGACTACGCCAAGGTCACCGCCCGCTTAAGCTACTTCGCTGAAAGTTTGAGTAAAATGTTCGCCAAGCCCGAGCAGCCCCAGCTGCCCGCCGCTCCCGGCGATGAAGAATAAAATGCCAGGAGGAAAACAGCGTGGCAGAAATCGAAAAAGAATTGACTGAAGAAACCCCCGTTGAAGAGGTTGCCGAAGAGGTCACCGAGACCCCCGAGGTGAATCCCTGGGAGGAAAAATACAACGCCGAACGGGATGCCCATCTGAGAGTGGCAGCCGAGTTCGACAACTTCCGCAAGCGCACCATCAAAGAGAAGGAAGCCTCCTACGGCAACGGAAAGGCTGACGCCGTAGCCAAGATGCTTCCCATCTACGACAACCTGGAGCGGGCCCTGAACCAGCCCACGGAAGACGCCGCCTATAAAAAGGGTGTGGAGCTGACCATGAACGAACTGCTGAAGATCTTCGCAGGGCTGGGCGTGGAAGTCTTCGGAACTCCCGGCGATGCCTTCGACCCCAATCTTCATAACGCCGTGATGCACATCGACGACGAAAACCTTGGTGAGAATGTTCTGGCCCAGGTTTTCCAGAAGGGCTTCAAAATCGGCGAAAAGGTTGTTCGCTTTGCTATGGTCCAAGTGGCCAATTAACTTTGTAAAAAATTTTAGTTACTATATAGGAGGAAAACATTATGTCCAAGATTATCGGTATCGACTTAGGTACTACCAATTCCTGCGTGGCTGTTCTGGAAGGCGGCGAGCCTGTTGTCATCGCCAACGCCGAAGGCACCCGCACCACCCCCTCTGTTGTGGCCTTCTCCAAGACCGGCGAGCGTATGGTCGGCCAGGTTGCCAAGCGCCAGGCTGTCACCAACGCTGACCGCACCATCGCTTCCATCAAGCGCCACATGGGTGAAAACTACAAGGTCACCATCGACGGCAAGGGCTACACCCCCCAGGAGATCAGCGCCATGATCCTGACCAAGCTGAAGCAGGATGCCGAGGCTTACCTGGGCACCACCGTCACCGAGGCCGTCATCACCGTTCCCGCTTACTTCTCCGACGCTCAGCGTCAGGCTACCAAGGACGCAGGCAAGATCGCCGGTCTGGACGTCAAGCGTATCATCAACGAGCCCACCGCAGCAGCCCTGGCTTACGGCATGGACAAGGAGATGGACCAGAAAATCATGATCTACGACCTGGGCGGCGGTACCTTCGACGTGTCCATTCTGGACATCGGCGACGGCGCTTTCGAGGTTCTGGCCACCGCCGGCGACACCCATCTGGGCGGTGACGACTTCGACCAGAGAATTATGGATCACCTGGTTGCCGGGTTCAAGCGCGCTGAGGGCATCGACCTGAGCAAGGATCGTGTTGCCATGCAGCGTCTGAAGGAGGCTGCCGAGAAGGCCAAGATCGAACTGTCCGGCATGACCACCACCAACGTCAACCTCCCCTATATCACCGCCGACGCCACCGGCCCCAAGCACCTGGATGTGACCATCAGCCGTGCCCAGTTCAATCAGATGACCGCTGACCTGGTCGAGCGCACTCTGAAGCCCGTCCGTCAGGCCATGTCCGACGCCGGTGTCACCGCTTCCGACCTGCACAAGGTCCTGCTGGTTGGCGGTTCCACCCGTATCCCCGCTGTCCAGGAGGCTGTCAAGAGCCTGACCGGTAAGGACGGCTTCAAGGGCATCAACCCCGACGAGTGCGTGGCACTGGGCGCTGCCGTTCAGGGCGGCGTGCTCACCGGCGACGTCACCGACGTGCTGCTGCTGGACGTGACTCCCCTGTCCCTGGGCATCGAGACCATGGGCGGCGTGTTCACCCGTCTGATCGAGCGCAACACCACCATCCCCACCCGCAAGAGCCAGATCTTCTCCACCGCTGCTGACGGCCAGACCTCCGTTGAGGTTCACGTCCTGCAGGGCGAGCGCGAGATGGCTGCTTACAATAAGACCCTGGGCCGCTTCCAGCTGGGCGGCATCGCTCCCGCTCCCCGTGGCGTGCCTCAGATCGAAGTCACCTTCGACATCGACGCCAACGGCATCGTGAAGGTCTCCGCAAAGGATCTGGGCACCGGCAAGGAGGCCAACATCTCCATCACCGCTTCCACCAACCTGAGCCAGGAAGACATCGAGAAGGCTGTCCGCGAGGCTGAGCAGTACGCCGCCGAGGATAAGGCCCGGAAGGAAGAGGTGGATGCCCACAACAACGCTGAGCACATCATCTACCAGACCGAGAAGACTCTGGGTGAGCTGGGCGACAAGATCGACGCATCCGAGAAGGCTGCCATTCAGTCCGAGATCGACAATCTGAAGGAGCTGAACAAGGGCACCGACGTTGCCGCCATCAATGCCGGCATCGAGAAGGTGCAGCAGGCCTTCTACAAGGTTAGCGAAAAGCTGTACCAGCAGGCCAATCCCCAGGGCGCACAGGGTGCCCAGGGCGGCTACAGCCAGCCCGGCGACGACGGCGTGGTTGACGCCGACTACGAGACCGTTGACTAATAGATAAGCCTTAAGGGGCGGCGCACCGCCGCCCCTTTTTGAAGGTTATGCATAATGAGGTGAAATTCTATGCAGGGAATGACAAAAAGAGAATTACAGGTCACAGATCTGAATGAAATCATAGCCATCCTGGATACTGCCAAGGTGCTGCGGCTGGGTCTGGCTGTGGACAACGAGCCCTATGTGGTTCCCATGAACTACGGCTACGTAATGGAGGACGGAAAGCTGACACTGTACCTCCACAGCGCCCAGCAGGGCAAGAAACTGGACATGCTCCGGGCAAATCCGAAGATTTTCTTTGAGCTGGACTGCGACTGGAAATCCTTCGAAGGAGAAAAACCCTGCCAGTACGGCCTCAGCTACTCCTCCGTCATGGGCCGGGGCGAAGCGGTTCTGGTAGAGGATGTGGAAGAAAAAATGAAAGCCATGACCGTTCTGATGAAGACCCAGACCGGCAAGGATTTCTCCTTCAATGAAAAACTGGTAAGCATCGTGGCTGTGGTGCGGATCGATGTCAGCGAATACACTGCCAAGCACCGGCCTGTTCCGGAAAAATTGAGGTAAATTACATGGCAGAAACCAAACGTGATTATTATGAGGTCCTGGGCGTCGAAAAGGGCGCTACGGCCGAACAGATCAAAAAAGCCTACCGCAAGAAGGCCATGGAGTTCCATCCCGACCGGAACCCCGGCAATAAAGAAGCGGAGGAGAAATTCAAGGAAGTGGGCGAAGCCTACGAAGTTCTGAGCAACGACGAAAAGCGCCAGCGCTACGACCAGTTTGGCTTTGCCGGTGTGGATCCCAACTACGGCGCAGGCCAGGGCGGTAATCCCTTCGGCGGCGGCTTTGGCGGCTTCGGTGATTTCGGCGATATTTTCGGCGATTTCTTCAGCGGCGCCTTTGGCGGCGGCAGCCGGTCACAGCAGCGCAACGCACCACGCCGGGGCGAGAATATCATGTCCCGGCTGGAGCTGACCTTTGAGGAAGCCGCCTTCGGCTGTGAGAAGGAGCTCAACCCCATGCGCATCGAAAACTGCAGCGATTGCGGCGGCAGCGGCAGCTCCGACGGCGTCATCGAGACCTGCTCCCAGTGCCGGGGCACCGGCCAGGTCCGGTCCGTTCAGAATTTCATGGGCATGCAGATGCAGTCCACCACCGATTGTCCCCAGTGCTCCGGCCGCGGCAAGATCATCAAGAATCCCTGCTCCACCTGTAAAGGTAAGGGCAAGGTACGCCGCCGCCACACGGTGCGGGTCAAGGTTCCCGCCGGCGTGGACGAGGGCCAGAGCGTGCGCATTCGCGGCGAGGGCTGTGTGGGCACCAACGGCGGTCCCAACGGCGATATGATGGTGGAGATCCTGATCAAGCGCCATCCCATCTTCACCCGCGAGCAGATGGACGTGCTCTGCGAGGTGCCCATCTCCTTCACCCAGGCTGCTCTGGGCGCGGAGATCGAGGTGCCCACCCTGGACGGCAAGGTCACCTACACCATCCCCGAGGGCACCCAGACCGGCAAGGAGTTCGTCCTCCGGGACAAGGGCATTCCCGAGGTGAACAATCCCCGCCGCCGGGGCGACCACCGGTTCACCGTGGTGGTGGAGACTCCCACCCGCCTGTCCCGGGAGCAGAAGGAGCTGCTGCGGCAGCTGGATGCCACTCTGAAGGAAAACGAAACCCCCAAGATCAAGAAATTCTTCGACAATCTGAAGGATCTGTTTTAAGAAAAACCTCCCGGATGCGGCCGCATCCGAGAGGTTTCATATTTGTTGAAAATCAAGCCATTTCCAGAGTCAGCTGCTTGCCGCCCAGGATATGGAAGTGCAGGTGCTGCACGGTCTGGCCCGCGTCGGGGCCGCAGTTGGAGACCACCCGGTAGCCCTTTTCCAGCTTCTCAGCCTTGGCAATGGCGGGAATGGTGGCAAAAATATGGGCCACCAGGGCGCTGTTTTCCGCCGTGATGCCGTCCACAGAGGGGATGTGCTCCTTGGGGATCACCAGAATGTGGGTGGGCGCCATGGGTGCGATGTCCCGGAAGGCCAGTATCTTCTCATCCTCATAGACCTTGGTGGAAGGGATGGTTCCGGCGGCAATTTTGCAGAACAGGCAGTTTTCCATATTGAATTCCTCCAAAATTAAAGTCCGAAAATATGCAGACCGGCCATGGATACCACACCCATGATGATGCCGGCAATAACCACGCCCAGGCTCACCGCCAGGGTGGTACTCTTAATGCCCATATTCAGGAAGGACGCAGCCAGGGTGCCGGTCCAGGCACCGGTGCCGGGGAGCGGAATGCCCACGAAGAGCATCAGCGCCACGAACAGGCCCCCGCGTCCGGCGGCATGGGTCAGCTTCCTGCCGCCTTTTTCGCCCTTTTCCAGGCAGAAGGTGAAGAATTTGCCGATATACTTCTTGTCCCGGCCCCAGAGGAGCACCTTTCGGGCGAAGAAATAGATGATGGGAACGGGGATCATATTGGCAACGGCGCAGACAATCAGCGCGGTGGGGTAATTCAGTCCCATACCTACGGCAATGGGAACACCGCCCCGGAGCTCGATCAGGGGCACCATGGAGATCAAAGCGCACAAAAGATATTTTTTCAGCATTTGGGGATACCTTTCTTTAAAATATCCACCATTGTAGCATAAACAGCAAGCAAATGCAACAAATTCGGGTGTTGATTTTCTTAAGTTTTACCCAAGAAGTTTGCTGTTATTCCCCTTTTGCCTCCCGGATGATCACAAAGCCATCCACCAGGTTGGCTTTTTCCAGGGTTCCCTCCACGGCCATGGTCCGCTCCATCAGATCGGTAAGGATCACCATGCCGTCCTTGCACTCCAGACTCATGACGTTCTTCATGAGAACGGCTTCGGGGGTCTTGACATTCTTATAGACGGTAGAAAGGCACATACGCGTTCTCCTTATTTGACGTCCAGGCTGGCCAGCACGGCACCCAGCCGCAGATTGCCCTTCTCAAAATCGGAGACGGCGTGCATGACCTGCTCATAGGATTCCGGATGTCCGGCCTTTTTCAGCTGGTCTGCCAGTTCTGCCAGTTCCCGGGCGTGGGAGGCGTTGTGGGAGACCATGTACTTCATCAGCGCCAGCAGCTCATCCAGAGGGGTATGGTGGCAGGCACAGTCTCCGCCGCAGTTGCAGGAATGGTCATGGTCGTGGTGATGGTCACAGTGGTGGTCATGGTCGTGATGGTGGCCGCAGCCGCAGTGATGGTCGTGATCGTGATGCATAGTGTAACCTCCGGAACGTAAAATGTATACCAGAATTATATATTCCCCCGAGCGCTGTGTCAAAGCTTTTCTTTTCCGCAGAAAGCCCCGGCCGGATACCCGGCCGGGGAGCGGAACCAATTACTCAGTTTTCTCTTCCGGAGGGTTGGCGCGGCGTCTGCTTCCACGGCGCAGGCGGCGGCGCAGCAGCACTGCGGCCGCCAGGATGACCACACCCCAGATCACCAGGTAGGGGGAATTGGCCAGCAGCCAGATGACGAAGGTCCTGACCCCCTCGCTGATATCCCGGATGCTTCTGCCGAAGCCATCGGTGATCTGCTGCCACATGGTAGGCTCCTCCACAGCCACGGGGGTGTACTCCTTCACCTCAGTGATATTTAAGTGGATGGTAGCGTAGCTGACCTGGTTCTGCAGCGCCCGCAGCTGGGAGGCATAGCTCTCCAGCGCATAGCGCACCTGGGTCAGCCGGTCCTCGATCAGCAGGATCTCCTCCAGGTTCTCCGCCCGGGACAGCAGGTCCAGCAGCCGCTCCTGCTCCGTCTCCAGGGCCTTCACGTGGCTCTCGGTGTCCACATACTGCAGCGTCACATCGTCGATGCTCTCGCTGGAAGAGACCACATTGGAATTCTCGCTGACCTGGGTCACAAAGTCATCGGCCTTTTCCGCGGGGATCCGGACGGTCATATTCATCGTCCGCCGCCGGTAGCCGCCGTAGGCGCTGCCGTTATACTGCTCCTTCCCTTCCACATAGCCTCCCAGTTCCGCAACCCGGGCGGCGAGATCCTCCTGCAGGGCTGTCAGGTCCTCTGTCTCCGCGTCCATGTGGATGGTACGGATCAGTTTCCGGTCCGCGGGCAGGCTGGCGGCGGCGGGACCTTGGGAGTCGGCAATGCCATACTCCTCCTTCATTTCTCCGGGGGCTTCCGCACCCGTGAAATAGCTGTCCATGGCGGCGGAATTCTCCGCCTTGGCCGAACCGCCGCAGCCGGTAAGGCTCAAGAGCATCAGCAGCGTCAGCAGCAGAGCATAACTTCTTCTTTTCATTTTGTTTCCTCCTTTTCATGTTTTCTTCCGGTGGTCAGCCGGGCGTCCATAAAAAAGGCCGCAGGTTCCCCTGCGGCCGGTTTCTTATTTTTCTTCCTCCGGCACAAAGTCCAGGGTAATGGATTTCAGGTTGGTGCGCAGCTGAGTATATTTGACCCCGGCGGAGTCCATCATCCGCTTGGAGGCCATGGTAGCCATGGAGTCGGCATACTTATCGGAGAGGTAGTAGACCTCCTTCACGCCGCTCTGGATGATAGCCTTGGCGCACTCATTGCAGGGAAACAGAGCCACATACAGCTTACTGCCCCGCAGGTCCCGGCCGTTGGCGTTGAGCACCGCGTTCAGCTCCGCGTGGACCACATAGGGGTACTTGGTCTGCTCACCCTCCCGCTCCCAGGGGTACTCGTCGTCGGAGCAGCCCTTGGGCATACCGTTATAGCCGGTGGAGATGATGATATTATCCTGGCTCACGATGCAGGCGCCCACCTGGGTGTTGGGGTCCTTGCTGCGCATTGCCGCCAGCATGGCGATGCCCATAAAATACTCGTCCCAGTTGATATAGTCCGCTCTTTTCATAGTTTTTCCCCCGTTCCGTTTTTTTCAGTATAGCAAAGGCCGGAGGGGCTGTCAATATTTTGGGAAATTATCGTTTAGCGGCGAGTCGATTTGTATAAGTATGATTGCCACCGGCAATCATTTGGATTTCGATTCGCTGCGCGAAGCACCACCGCTGACATTTCGAGCCTGGCAGGCCGGCAATCATCGTAACGCCATTAGGCTCTCCCGATTCGCTACTGCGTGCAGCGGCAGGGCAAAAATCGGAACATTTTTGCCTTAGCTACGGTGCTTACAGTTCGATATTCGGCTGCGGGAGGGGGGTATACAGGGGGGGAGGGTGCATTTTGCCCTGCAATGAACGCCTCCCCCCTGTACCGCTTTCTTTGGTTACTTTCTTGTGCGGACACAAGAAAGTAACATATTCCGCCGCACCACGTCAGGCGCGTAAACGATAATTTTTTCACCCGCTTGACAAACGGCCCGGATGGGCTATAATAATCTCAGACCGCGCGCAAATAAGTCTTCGGGGGGCCGGATGCATCCGGCTGAGATTGGAATTGGTATTCCTGACCCGTGAACCTGATACGGCTAGTACCGTCGGAGGGAAAGATGCATATATGGGAGTCTCTTACGCAGACCGCATTGCACCTGGACGGATTGCAATGTGGTCTATTATTTTTCAGGAGGTATTCCCATGCAAAACAAAACCAAGCGCTTAACCGAATCCGCCATGCTCCTGGCTGTGGCCATCGTCCTGGAGCTGGTGAGTAAGATGTTCATCCCGGAGATGCCCTTCGGCGGCCAGGTGACCCTGGTGTCCATGCTGCCCGTAGTGCTCATCTCCTACCGCCACGGTGTCCGGTGGGGTCTGGTGGCCGGTCTGGGCTACGCCATGATCGAAATGGTCATCGGTGCCAGGACCGTGGCAGCCGCCTTCCAGCCCGGCTATTTCGGCGACGGCACCATGATCGTAAACGCGCTGATCATGTGCCTGCTGGATTATCTGGCAGCCTTTACGGTGCTGGGTCTGGGCGGCATCTTCCGCGACCGGATCAAGTCCCCCGGCTTAGCCCTCTGCTGCGGCAGCGTCCTGGCACTGAGCCTGCGCTATATCTGCCACATTGCCTCCGGCTACATTCTCTTCTCCGGCTGGGCGGAGTGGTTCTTTACCCAGGAGGGCTTCCCCGGCTGGGGTGCAGGCCTGGTCCAGTCCCTGAGCCCCAACGCTCTGGGCTTTACCTACAGCCTGGTCTACAACGGTATGTACATGGTACCGGAGATCATCCTCACCGCCCTGGTGGCCCTGTTCCTGGGCCGGGTCCGGGGCATCGCAGTGAAAGTCCATTAAGTCTCTCCCCCGCCTGTTTTGAATCAGGCGGGGGACTTTTTGTCTCCGGGGCGAAATTTGTTGAAAAAAACAGGAAAACCTGCTATGATTATATATTATCGATCTTCACAAATCTTTCTGTATCGGAGGATTATTGTATGGAAAAGGAATTTATGCTGGAAAAGGGCGGACTGTCCATCCCCGTAAAGATCACGGAATCAGACTATGAGATCCGCCGGGTGGTGCTGGGTGTCCACGGGCTGGGCGGCAACAGCATGGACGCCATCCAGACCTCCATCGCTGAGGAAATGGAATTTTTCAGCAGTGTGGTCTACCGCTTTGATTTTCCCACACACGGTGAGAGCCCCCATGAAAGCGAATTTTTCACCCTGGAAAACTGCCGCAGAAGCCTCATTGCCGTGGCGGAGCACGCTAAGGCAAGCTATCCCGACGTGGAAGATCTGTGTATCTTTGCCACCGGCTTCGGCGCCTATGTAACCCTTGTCTGCCTGGAGGAGCTGATGGATCTGCCAGGCAAGATCAAGCTGGTGCTCCAGACCCCTTCGGTTCGGATGCACGAAACCCTGCTGAGCATGAAGGGCATCACCAAGGCCACCCTGGCCGCCATGGGCTGCATGAGTTTCACCCGGCGGCGGCACCTGGATGTCAGCTACGAGGTCTACCAGGAATTTGAAAACAACATGGTCATGATGACTTACCCCATTCCCATGCTGATCCTCCATGGCGAGCAAGACTCGGTGATCCGCATGGAGGATATCCAGAACTTTGCCCGGATCAATGACCAAAGTAAGCTGGTGATCATCCCCGGCACCACCCACCGCTTCCTGGAGGAGGGTGCCTGGGACATGGTGCTGGACCTGACCAGAGACTGGTTTGAATACGAGCAGGTACTCTTAAGTGATTGGAGCTGATCGAAATGGCACCCATTGTGGAATTTCGCGATATTATCATGGATTTCCCCGGCGTCCGGGCCAACGATCAGGTGACCCTCTCCATCGAAAAGGGAGAGATCTTCGCCCTGGTCGGTGAAAACGGCGCGGGTAAGTCCACACTCATGAACATTCTCTACGGCATTCTCACCCCCACAAAGGGCCAGGTGGTCATCAAGGGCCGGGAGGTGTCGGAATACAGTCCCAAAAACGCCATCTCCCTGGGCGTAGGCATGGTGCACCAGCATTTTATGCTGGTACCCAGCTTCACCGTGGCCCAGAACATCGTCCTCAGCCGGGAGCCCGGAAAGCACGGCATCCTCTACGATCTGGAGGAGGCCAACCGGGCCGTCAGTGCCCTCAGCGACGAATACGGTCTGGAGGTAAACCCCACGGATGTGGTGCAGGAGCTGAGCGTGGGCCTGCAGCAGAGGGTGGAGATCCTCAAGACCCTCTACCGGGGCGCGGAGGTGCTGATCCTGGACGAGCCCACCGCCGTACTGACTCCCCAGGAGACTGACGAGCTCTTCGCCGTGCTGCGGCGGGTGGTGAAGGAAAAGGACATGACCATCATCATCATCACCCACAAGCTCTACGAAGTCATGGCCATCTCCGACCGGGTGGGCGTCATGCGCCAGGGCAAGCTCATCGGCATCCATGAGACAAAAAACGTCAACGAACGGATCCTGGCATCCATGATGGTGGGCCGGGAGGTCCTGCAGGATCCGGTGGAGAAAAAGGACATGGCCGGGGATGTGAAGATCCGGGTGTCCGATCTGCGGGTTGATGACAGCCGGGGTCTGCCGGCAGTGAAGGGCGTATCCCTGGAGGTCCGCTCCGGCGAGATCCTGGGCATTGCCGCCATCGAGGGCAACGGCCAGAGCCAGCTTCTGGAAGCCATCACCGGTATGCTCCCCTATTCCGGCAGCATCGAGATCGCCGGGCAGGATATCCGGGGTCTGACCCCGGGACAGATCCGGCAGTTAGGTCTTTCCCATGTGCCGGAGGACCGTCTGGCCACCGGCGTCAGCCGGCAGGCGGATATCGCCGAGAATCTGCTTATCGGCAAACACAAGCATTCTGAATTTACCCGCTGGGGCTTCCACCAGAACAAAAAAGCCATCCGGGAATACGCGGAGCGGATCTTTGAGAAATTTGACATCCGGGCCCCGGGCGTGAACACCAAGGTGGGTTCCCTCTCCGGCGGCAATATGCAGAAAGTGGTCATCGCCCGGGAATTTTCCTTTGATTCCCAGGTTTATATCATCGCCCAGCCCACCCGGGGCGTGGACATCGGTGCCATCGAGTTTATCCACAACCGGATCCTGGAGAAAAAGGAGGAAGGGGCGGCGATCCTGCTGTGCAGCGCCGACCTGGACGAGGTGCTGCGGCTAAGTGACCGGGTGATCACGCTCTACGAGGGCCGGATCACCGGAGAATTTGACAAGCACCACCTGGAAAAGACGGAGATCGGTTACTACATGACCGGCTCCCGGGAGGAGGGACACCAGTGAAAAAGAAAATTGACTGGGGATACCTGTTTTCCCTGTTTCTGGCACTGATCCTGGCCCTGACCCTGGGCGGCATAATTATGGCGCTGGCGGGCCACAACCCCTTCCGGGCCTACGGCGAGCTTCTCAAGGGTGCCACGGGTCTGAAATCCTTTGGGGAAATCGGCCAGCTGCTTATCAAGCGCCAGTTCGGCAACACCATTGAGTATGCCATGGTGCTCTTCATGACGGGCCTGGCCTGCGCCATCGGCGCAAGAGTGGGTATCTTCAACGTGGGCGGCGAGGGACAGCTGTACCTGGGCGCCATCGTATCCGCTTACATCGGTGTTGTGCTCACGGATTTGCCCGCCATCGTCGTCATCCCCGTGGCTGCTCTGGGCGCCATGATCACCGGCGGCTTCTACGCCTGGATTCCCGGCGTGCTGAAGGTGAAGCTGAAAGTCAACGAGGTCATCACCACCATTATGATGAACTCCATCGCCATCTTCCTCTGTGCCTACCTCAGCAGCGGCCCCTGGAAGACCAGCCACCCCAACCGGGTCAGCGGCACCGACACCCTGGCTGCGCACCTGCAGTTTGACAAGCTGATCCCCGGCTCCAATCTGACCACCGCCATCTTTGCCTCCGCCATCCTGGCTTTCCTGGTCTGGTACGTCATGGGCAAGACTACCAAGGGCTATGAGATGAAGCTGGTGGGTGAAAATCCCCGGTTCGCCCGCTTTGCCGGCCTCAAGGTGGATGCCACCATCATCGGCTCCATGGTGGTTTCCGGCATGCTCTGCGGCCTTGTGGGCATGTTCGAGGTCTACGGTCTCAAAGGCAACTACCAGGACGGTATCTCCAAGGACTACTATTTTGACGGTCTTTTGGTAGCCATGATCATGCGCTACAAGCCTGCCGGCATCATCGCCATGAGCTTCCTCTTCGCATTTCTGAAGGTTGGTGCCGCGGGCATGGAGCTGAACGCCGGTGTTCCCGGTGAGCTGTATCGGATCATCCAGTCCATCATCATCTTCTTCCTGGCCGCGGAAAGCGGCGTCAAGCAGCTTCTGCAGGCGAGAAAGGCAGGTGCCGGCCATGAATAAGCTTCTGAGCATTCTCTCCGTGGGCCTCTTCCGGCAGATGTTCCGCTCCGCCACCCCCGTGGCCCTGGCGGCCCTGGGCGGCGCCATGACGGAGCACGCGGGTATCATGAACATCGGCATGGACGGCATGATCCTCATGGGTGCCTTCACTGCCGTGGCTGTCAGCGTCATCACCGGCTCCGCGGCTCTGGGCGTCCTGGGGGCAGTCCTTGTGGGCATCCTGGTAGGACTGTTCTTCGCCCTGTTCGTGGTGAAATTCAAGTCCGACGAATTCATTATCGGCACGGCGCTGAATATCTTCGCCGGGGGCATCACCACCTTCCTCATGTGGGCGGTGTTCGACGTTCGCGGTACCCTGCGCACCGAAGCGGGTCTGCCTACAGTGGACCTTGGCTTCATCGGCAAAATCCCCTTCATTGGCGAAATAATCAGCGGAAACTCCCTGTTCATCTATGTGACGGTTTTTCTGGTCCTCACCATGTGGATCTTCGTCTACCGGACCCGCTGGGGCTTCTGGATTCGGGCCGCCGGCGAGCATCCCGGCACCCTGCGCACCGCAGGCATCAGCCCGGAGAAGATGCAGTGGCTCTCCTCCGTCCTCTGCGGCGCTTTCTGCGGTCTGGCCGGCGCCCAGCTGGCCCTGGGCAACGTGACCATGTTCTCCGAGGGCATGAGCAACTCCCGTGGCTATGTGGCCTTCGCCTGTGTCATCTTCGGCGCGGCGAATCCCGCCAAGGCATACCTGGCGGCGCTGATGTTCGGCTTTTTCGACGCCCTGGGTTACCGGCTCCAGGAGTACAATATCTCTTCCAATCTGACTTCCATGATCCCCTACGTGATCACCGTGTGTATGATGGTGTATGTGGTGGTTCGCAGTAACCGGAAGAAAGCAAAATAAAAAAGGCTCCCCTCGTCAGAGGGGGCCTTTTTTATGCAATGTCCGGAAAGTTATCCGTCCTTTTTCTCCGCGTTCAGCGCATCCACCACGATATCCGGGTAGGGATTGACGATGACATTGCGGTAGCTGTGATAGATGACCATGCCGGGCTTGCCGGCGGGGGTCTTCTTCACCTGTTTGACAGGGGTCACATCCACGCTTAGGTTCTGACCGCCCTTGTGCTCGGAATAGTAGGCGGCCAGCTGGGCTGCCTGGGTGATGGTATCGTCCGGGGGGGTAGTACCGCCGCAGGAGATAATCACATGGGAGCCGTGGACCTTGGAGGCATGGCACCAGATGTCGTCTTTTCTGGCCAGACGGAAGGTCAGCTCGTCGTTCTGCTTATTATTCCGGCCCACATAGATGGGGTAGCCGTCGGTAGACTCAAAGCGCATGGGGGGCAGCTTGCCCTGCTTCATGCGTTTTTTGCCGGGGTCAGCTTTGATATAGCCGCCCTCCTGCAATTCCCGGCGGATTTCCTCCAGTTCCGCTTCCGTCTGGGCCCGGTCCAGCTCTTCCAGAACGGATTTCAGATACTGCAGCTCCGTTTCGCCGATCTCGATCTGCTTCGTCAGTTCCTTTTCGGCGTTTTTCAGCTTGGCGTAATCTTTGTAGAACTTGGCGGCATTTTGCTGGGGGGACAGGATGGGAGAAATGGGAATGTCGATCTCCTTCATTTCCTCGTCGTAAAAGTCCTCGCAGCGGACTTTCGGTTGTCCCTTTTTGATCTTGTGGATATTGGCGGTGACGATGTCGCCCAGCTGACGCAGCCGCTCCCGGTCGTAGGTAGCTTCCAGCTCTTTTTCCTGGATGGCCAGCTTGCGGGTCAGGCGGGTGCAGAGATTCTGGACGGTCTTCCGGACAGCCTGGCCCTTCTGGCGCATGGCGTCCTTCCGGTCCCGGACGGTATAGTACATATCCAGCAGCGCGCCGAAGGACTCGGCAGTCTGGAAGTCACCATACTGGCGGATGGGACAAAAAGCGAACTGCTTGGGAGTGCCGTCGGTCTGGGCATAGTAATAGGGGGCCGGGTGGCTTAAGTGTTCGGTAAAGAACAGCTGCAGCTTGTCCGCCACGGCATCCACAGCCATGCCCTCGATGCGGGCATCGGTGGAGCCCGCTGCAAAGAGCGCAGCTTCCCGGCAGACCAGGGGAGAAAGACCGCCCAGGGTGTCCATCAGCCGGTCGGAAAGGAGATCCGCACCGGGGGCCGTCAACAGGTTGACATAATTCTGAATCTCGTAGTTTTTGGGGTCGTCCTTGGTGATGGCATCGGGGTACTGGTAGTTAAGCCCCGGCAGGGCAGCCCGCTTGGCGCTTTCGTCCAGGCCGATACGCCGCAGACAGTCGATGATCCGACCCTCGGGACTCAGCAGATACAGATTGCAGGTGCGGCCCATCAGCTCGCAGACCAGTTTTTTCTCCACATGGTCGCCCATTTCGTCGATGCAGTCAAAAGAAAACTCGGCACAGCGCTCCATAGGGATCTGGGAGATGCCGGTGAGCCGCGCGCCGGACAGGTGCTTGCGCAGCAGCATGCAGAACATAGGGGGCTCTGTGGGATTTTCCGGGCTGGCAGATGTCAGATGGAGCCGGGGGGCAGTGGGATTGGCCACAAAGATCAGCTTCTGCCGCCCCTCCTGGCATTTTAGGTGCAGGATCAGGGTATCCCGGCTGGGCTGGTGGATCTTGTCGATTCGGGCACCGGCAGCTTTTTCCCGGATCTCGTCCAGAACTGCCGTTAAGAATGTTGCGTCAAAGGCCATGGTTTACTCCTTCGCTAAGTTACCGTTGTTCCAAATAAATCAGCAGCACGGCGATATCCGCCGGGCTGACACCGGAGATTCTTCCCGCCTGCCCGATGGACATGGGGCGGATCTTCTGGAGCTTCTCCTGGGCTTCCAGCCGCAATCCGGCGATGGACAGGTAGTCGATATCGTTAGGAAGCAGCCGGGCTTCCTCTTTCTTGAATTCCGCCACCTGCTTCAGCTGCTTTTCCAGATACCCTGCATACTTCAGCTGAATTTCCACTTCCTGCTGCACGCTTAAGGGGAGGTCGGGGCGGGAAGCGTCGAATGGGGCGATGTCGGCATATGAGATCTGGGGTCGGCGGACCAGGTCGGCCAGTCTGGCGGAACTGCTCACCGCCGTGGAGCCCTTGGCCTCCAGCATGGCGTTCAGTTCTGCGCTGCCGGGAATACCGTTAGCCTCCAGACGGCGAATTTCTCTTGCCACCTGGGCGTATCTTTCCTCCACCTGGCGAAGCCTCTCGGGAGGAACCAGGCCCACTTTCGCGCCGATGTGGCACAGGCGCTGGTCGGCGTTGTCCTGCCGGTGGAGCAGACGGTATTCACTGCGGCTGGTCATGATCCGATAGGGCTCTTCCGTGCCCTTGGTCACCAGATCGTCAATGAGGGTGCCGATGTAGCTGGTGTCCCGGGTCAGAATCAGCGGCTCTTTATTTTGCAGCTTCAGCACCGCGTTGATACCCGCAATGAGACCCTGGGCGGCAGCTTCTTCATAGCCGGAGGTGCCGTTGAACTGGCCCGCGCCGTAGAGATTCCGAATCACCTTGGTCTCCAGGGTGGGCAGCAGCGCCGTGGGGTCCACGCATTCATACTCGATGGCGTAGGCCGGGCGCATCATTTCCGCGTTCTCAAGACCGGGGATGGTGCGCATCATGGCAAGCTGCACGTCCTCGGGCAAGCTGGAGGAGAAGCCCTGGATGTACATTTCCTCGGTGTCCAGGCCGCAGGGCTCGATAAACAGCTGGTGGCGCTCCTTGTCGGCAAAACGGACGATCTTGGTCTCGATGCTGGGACAATAACGTGGGCCCACACCGGAGATGGTACCGTCGTACATGGGGCTGCGGTGCAGATTCGCCTTGATGATCTCGTGGGTCTTCTCGTTGGTGTAGGTGAGATAACACACGGCAGCGTTGTAGGGGGCATGCTCGGTGCGGAAGGAGAAGGGCTCGGGTGTTTCGTCGCCGGGTTGCAGCTCCATTTTGGAGAAATCGATACTCCGGCGGTTGATTCTGGGGGGAGTTCCGGTTTTGAACCGCCGCAGCGGCAGGCCCAGGGCGGTCAGGTTGGCGGCAAGGCCCTTACTGGGGTGCATGCCGTCCGGTCCGGACTCGATGACGGATTCGCCGGTGATGATGGTGCTGTCTAAATATGTGCCGGTGGCAATGATGACGGCCTTGGCCGCATACTCCGCCCCCAGCTGGGTGCGGACACCCACGGCAGCGCCGTTTTCCACCAGGACCTCAGTGATCTGAGCCTGTTTCAGTTCCAATCTTTCCTGCAGTTCCAGGGTGTGCTTCATCACCTGCTGATAGGCTCGGCGGTCCGCCTGGGCCCGGAGAGAATGGACCGCGGGGCCCTTACCCTTGTTCAGCATCCGGTACTGGATGCATGCTTTATCAGCTGCCAGGCCCATCTCGCCGCCCAGGGCATCGATCTCCCGGACGATGTGGCCCTTGCCGGTGCCGCCAATGGCAGGGTTGCAGGGCATATTGCCCACGGCATCCAGGTTGATGGTAAACAGGATGGTATGCATGCCCAGGCGGGCAGCGGCCAGGGCAGCTTCAATGCCTGCGTGGCCGGCGCCGATGACGGCAACGTCACAGCTTCCTGCGTGGTAGTAGTTCATGGGATCACTCCTTATCGCCGCACCAGTGCGCCGCCATGCAGCGGCAGGAGCGGCTCATCTCCCGGCTGAAATCGCTGTTCCACTTCCGCTTGCAGAAGCGGCGGACCCAGTCGGCCAGGTCCTCCCCCGTTTTCCCGGTCTGATGTGAGAGCATCCGGGGCATTGCGGCAGACTTTTCCATGTCGTAGCCATTTTCGTGGACCATGTCCTCCATTCGGAAGCGCTGGGGCTTCACTCGCTCCTGCTGCTGTTCGGTGGGATAGCCGAAGCAGAGCATAGCGGCGGGGACCACATACTGAGGGAGGTTCAATAATTGCGTATGATATTCAAATTGCTCGGTGATGTCACCGATGTAGCAGCTGCCGATCCCCAGACTCTGGGCCGCAACCACCGCGTTCTGGGCGGCAATGAGGGCATCCGCCTGGGAAAGGAACAAGTCGCCCAGATCGGGCTTGCGTACCTCCTGCCCGTACAGGCAGAAGGTATCGTACCAGCGGCGGTAGTCGGCGCAGAAGATCAGCACCATGGGCGCGGTGGCGATGAAGGGCTGGTTATCGCAGCTCTTGGCCAGCGCCGCCTTCTTCTCAGGATCAGTGATGTCTAAGATGGTGTACAGCGCCATATTTCCGGCGGTGGGAGCCTGGAGGGCTGCTTCGATGATGGCCCGCTTCTCATCAGGACCGATGGCCCGGTCCTCATAGACCCGGACGGACTTGCGCCGGTGGAGCTGGCTGATCACCTGGTTCATTCGGCAGCCTCCTCGGAAGCGGGCTTCTTCTCCTCAGTGGGGAGGACGAAGGGCTTGCAGACCACCTCGCAGCGGTTGATGGGGGTGCCCAGGGCGTGGAACTTCTCTTCATAGCCGGTCATGATGCCGACAATGCCGTTTTCGTGGAGATTCCGGGTCAGATTCTTGACCTCAAGGCCGCAGGCGGCGAACTCCTCCACGGAGAACTCGAAGAGGGGGGCGTTGTCGGTCTTGTAGTGGATCTCGCCGCCGGTGCGGACTACGCGGCAGTACTTATCCAGGAAACCCCGGTGGGTCAGACGGCGCTTGGCATTCTTCTTCCGGGGCCAGGGATCGGGGAAATTGATAAACAGCCGGTCGATCTCAAAGGAAGCGAAGATCTCTTCGATGTTGGCCACATCCATATCAATGAAGAACACATTGGTAAGATTCATATTCTTTGCCTTCTCCATGGCCACCACCATAGCCTCACGGCAGCGCTCCACGGCAATGAGCAGCACATCGGGATTTGCGGCAGCGGTCTCAGCGGTGAACTTGCCCTTGCCGCAGCCAACCTCCACCCAGAGGGCGGCGCAATCCTTTTTCAGTTCTCTCCAGTTGCCCTTCATGGTTTCGGGCTTTGTGATCCGGTAGGCAGCGCAGGCTTCCATGCGGGATTCCAGATTCTTCATTTTTCTCATTCTCATGATGATATCCTCCAAAAGGGCAGCTATGTCCCATATTATTTCAATTTATCATTATAGCAAAATCAAAAAGGCGAATCAAGGGGCAGAAATCGGATTCTTCTCCCTTTTTCCCCGATTTCCGGAAAAAAGCGCCGTTTCGAAACCGAAACGGCGCATATTTTTATAGATCCCCGGTCCGCTCAGCGGCCAGGATTACATGCTTCATGAGTACCGACGTGGTGACGGCACCCACACCTCCGGGAACGGGGGTAATTGCCTCCACCACCGGCTCCACAGAGGCAAAATCGCAATCGCCGGCCATGCCGCCCTTACCGCTGGGGGTGATCTTCTCCGGGTCATAGTTCATGGATACATCGATGACCCATTGACCGGGACGGACCATGTCGCCTGTGACGCAGTTCAGCGCGCCGGCGGCGCAGATGATCAGATCCGACCAGGGCAGATAGGCCATGGGGTCCTTTGTCCTGGTATGGATGGTGGTGACGGTACAGTTTCGCTGCTGGAGCATCAGTCCCACGGGACGGCCCACCACCAGGGAACGGCCCATGACCGTGGCACGCTTGCCGCAGTAGTCATACCCATAGTAGTCCAGGATCTCGATACAGGCCTGGGCGGTGCAGGGCGGGAAGCCCAGGTCGGTCCTTCCCTCGTAGACTCCGGCGTTGCTGAGGCTGGTCATGGAGTCCACATCTTTTTTGGCATCCAGCCGGTTGCAGATCTCATCGCTGAAGGGCTGCAGAGACTTGGGCAGGGGCCGCAGCAGCAGACAGCCGTGGATTTTTTCATCCGCGTTGATCCGGTCGATGAGCTCCAGCAGTTCCTCTTTGCGGCAGTCTCCGTTCAGCACAAAATTCACGATCTTCACACCCAGCATCTGAGCCCGCTTGGCGGCGCCCTTTTCGTAGCTGATGTCACTGGGGTCCTGGCCCACCCGGATGATGGCCAGGGTGGGGGTGATACCCTTGCGCGCCAGGACGGCGGTGCGGGCAATCAGTTTTTCATTCAAGCTTTCGCATACTTCCTTGCCGGAAAGCAGTTTCGCCATTGCGGTATCCTCCAATTTACACCGGTGTTCACTGGCCAAAGCCGGCTTTCACGGTGGCAAAAATCTCATCGGCCTTGGTACAGTACGTGCTGAGCATACTGTTTGCCCGGGCGTTCAGCGCTTCGGCAGTCTCCCGGTTTTTCAGACTCTTGGTATTGATGAACACATTCAGGGAAGCCGCCTGCAGGGCCGCCTTGCACATCACCGCGCCGCAGCCGGCGTCGGAAACCGCCAGCCGGGAGCCTTTTTCCGCAAACACTTCGATGCAGTCGATTGCCTGGCAGCAAAGCTCCATGATCTGCATGGGCGTGGTGCAGGCGATGACGGTGGCCTCCTCCAGCACAGCTTCCCGGGTGGGGTCGTCCTTGGGAATGCCATAGGCCCGGGCCAGGGGCAGGAAATTCTCTTCATCCGCCTCCACCTGGTCCAGAAGTTCCCGCTGCAGTGCATCACATTTCCCTTTCAGTGCCAGGATCTCATCCTGGACGGAGGCATATTTTTTCTTGCCCACCGTCAGTGAGCCCACCATATTGCCCAGGGCGGTGCCGATGGCGCCCACCAGGGCCGCGGCGCCGCCGCCGCCGGGAGCGGGGGCATCGGAGGCCAGAACCTCCACAAATTTCCGGCAGGATTCCTGTGTCATGTCCATATCAAAAAATCTCCTTTCCAGGGGATCTGTCTGGTCTTCACCACCATTTTATCGGCTTTCCTTATTTTTTTCAAGGGGAATTTCATCCGATGGGAGGGTGATTGACACATTCAGAAAAAAACGCTATACTAAAGTATTAAGAAAGAGGTGATTTTATGAAGAAATACGACTTTTTTTCACTTCTGCGGCTGCTGGCTGCTCCGGCGCTGACGGTGCTCATGGGCCTTGTACTGCTGCTGAGCCCCGACACCGCCACCGCCCTGGTGAGCAGGCTTCTGGGTTGGGTGTTTTTGCTGCTAGCCGTCGCGGATGGCTTTTCTGCCCGCGCCGGAGACAAAAAGAAGATCCTCCGGGCCGTGATCGTGGGCATCATCGGAGTGTGGGTACTGCTCAATCCTCTGAGTCTGGCAAAGAGTCTGGGCCGTGTTCTGGGCCTTACGTTCTTTATCTGGGGCAGCGGCAGCATCCGCAAGAATTACCGGGATCGGCTGACCCCGGGCATTGTGGCAGCGGGTGCCGTGGCACTTCTGGGCATTGCCCTGTTCCTGGTGCCCATGACCGCCACCCGGCTGGTGCTGAATATCGCGGGCATCGTGATCATCGGCATCGGCGTGGCCGACGGCTACGATCGTCTCTACGGCAAAAAGATGCTGAATGATGGGGATGACCCCAACATCATCGACGTGGAGAAGCTATGATCGTCGGGTGTATGAAATTGGACGGGATGTCCGGCCACGACCGGGGCAGGATGCTGCTGCGAAAGCTCTACCGCCGCCAAACCGGCCACTCTCTGCCGGAGATCGCCGTGACGGACCGGGGCAAGCCCTATTTTCTCCAGGATATGCGGCATTTTTCCATCTCCCACACGAAAAAGCGGGTTTTCTGCGTGCTTGCGGACAACCCGGTGGGCATCGACGCGGAGGAGATGGACCGGGACATCGACCTACGGCTGGCGGACAAGATCTTATCCCCCTACGAAAAGGCCCAGTTTGACGCGGCGGAGGATCAGCGTACCGCCCTGCTGACATTCTGGGTATTAAAGGAAGCCGCCGCCAAGCTCTCCGGTGAGGGTCTCCGGGGCTACCCTAAGCACACCAACTTTTCCCTGGAAGATCCCAGGGTCTCGGAAATGGAGGGCTGCCTGGTGGCAGTGTTGACCGATGCTTGAGAAAATGGACTTGTTTTTTGAGGCCCGGCTGGAGGGCTACGAGGCACACATGCTCACCGCCATTGAGGGTGCGGAAGAATTCTACCCCTTTACAGCTTCCCTGCTGCCCCCGGGGCATATTCTGGATCTGGGCTGCGGCACCGGTCTGGAGCTGAACTGGTATTTTGCAAAGCATCCCAGCGCAAAAGTCACCGGTATCGACCTGTCGGAGGGGATGCTCTCCCAGCTGCGGCAAAAATTCCCGGATAAAAACCTTCATCTGATTCGGGACTCCTATTTTGAGGTTACCCTGGGTGAGAATATCTTTGACGGCGCAGTATCCGTGGAATCCCTGCACCACTTCACGCAGGCAGAAAAGCTTCCCCTGTACCGGAAGCTCTGTACCGCCTTGAAGCCCGGTGCCCCCTTCATTCTGACAGACTACTTTGCCCCGGATGATGCTTACGAGCATTTCTACCGGGCGGAACTTCTGCGGCTGAAGGCGGAGCAAGGCATCGCTGACGATGTATTTTATCACTACGACACACCCCTGACCGTGAAACACGAAACCGACGCCCTGCTGGCAGCGGGCTTTTCCAAAATCGAAATTCTGGGCCAGTGGGGCGCCACCTGCACCCTCCGGGCCACGAAATAAGGAGACATTATGTTATTTGACACCCATGCACACATGGATGACCAGGCCTTTGACGCCGACCGGGCGGAGCTGCTGGAAAATCTGCCCAAGCAGGGCATTCAGCTGTTGATGAACCCGGGCTGCAGCCTGGCATCCTCTTACAACACCTCTAAGCTCTCCCAGGAATACGACTACATCTACGCCGCCGTGGGTTCCCATCCGGATGTGGCGGACGAGGTGAACGAAGAGGTTCTGGAAGAATACATAAAGTTATGTAAACTGAATCCCAAGATCAAGGCCATCGGCGAGATCGGCCTGGACTATTACTACGACGACATCCCCCGGGAGATCCAGCTGAAGGCCTTTCGATCTCAGATGGAACTGGCCCGGGAACTGGGGCTGCCCGTCATCGTCCACGAGCGGGATGCCCACGAGGACGGTATGAAGATCGTCCGGGAATTCCCGGAGGTCAAGGGCGTGTTTCACTGCTACTCCGGTTCTGCCGAGATGGCGAAGGAACTGGTCAAGCTGGGCTGGTACATCGGCTTCACCGGTGTGCTGACCTTCAAGAACGCCCGGAAGGCCCTGGAGGTGGCGTCCAATATCCCCCTGGACCGGATCGTGCTGGAGACTGACTGCCCCTACATGTCCCCGGAGCCCTTCCGGGGCAAGCGCAACGACCCCAGCCGCCTCTACCGGATGGCGGAAAAGCTGGCGGAGATCCGGGGACTGACCGTGGAGGAGATCCACGCCATCACCACCGAGAACGGCAAGAGATTGTACCGCATTTAACCACAGCCGTAACGATGCCTGCCGGGCCTCCAGGCCCGGATTATCTCCACGCATTGCGTGGTTCACAAATAATTTACGCAAAAAGCCCTTGCATTTTTCCATTGCTTGGGTTATTATGTATTAGCACTCAAGATAATTGAGTGCTAAACCTTTGTAGATAAATGCAGGAAGGATTTTCCGATACCTGCGGTCTAAATACACTTTAAGTATACTGGAGGAAAACACACATGACCCTGAAACCCATGGCAGACAATGTGCTGCTGAAGCAGAACGATGCCGCCGAAACCACCGTTTCCGGCATTATCCTGGCTACCACCAACAAGGAAAAGCCCGCCATCTACGAAGTGGTGGCCGTCGGCCCCGGCAAGAAGGACGTGGAAATGACCGTAAAGGCCGGTGACAAGGTTGTCGTCAGCAAGTTCGTCGGCACCGACGTGACCCTGGACAAGGTCGACTACAAGTTCGTCAAGCAGGACGATATCCTGGCTGTTGTCTGCGACTAAGGAGGAAAAGTTACTATGGCAAAAATGATTGTTTACGGCGCAGAAGCCCGCAAGAAGCTCCAGTCCGGCATTGACCAGCTGGCCAACACCGTCAAGGTTACCCTGGGCCCCAAGGGCAGAAACGTGGTTCTGGGCAAGAAGTACGGTGCTCCCCTGATCACCAACGACGGCGTCACCATCGCCAAGGAAGTGGAGCTGGAGGATGCCTTCGAGAACATGGGCGCTCAGCTCATTCGTGAAGTGGCCACCAAGACCAACGATGTGGCCGGCGACGGCACCACCACCGCCACCGTTCTGGCTCAGGCCATCACCCGCGAGGGTCTGAAGAACCTGAGCGCCGGCGCAAATCCCATGGTCATGCGCAAGGGCATCGAGAAGGCCGTTGATGTGGCTGTTGCCGCCATCCAGGCCAACTCCGTCCCCGTGGAGGACTCCGCCGCTATCGCACGCGTCGGTACCGTCTCTTCCGGCGATCCCGCTATCGGCGATCTGATCGCTGAGGCTATGCAGAAGGTGGGCACCGAGGGTGTCATCACCATCGAAGAGTCCAAGACCGCTGAGACCGGCCTGGA
>JAZQEP010000080.1:0-94889 GCA_045539075.1 Faecousia sp.
AAAGCTGTTCGTATCCATGGCAAGATGGATCTGCGTCTGGACGAGGTCCAGCTGCCCGAAGTCGGTCCCGATGACGTTCGCGTTCGCGTGATTTCCGACAGTCTGTGCATGTCCAGCTACAAGGCTGCCGTCGAAGGCGGCGACCACAAGCGCGTTCCCGACCGCTGCGATCTGACCCCCACCGTGGTGGGCCACGAATTCTGCGGCGACATCGTGGAAGTCGGCGAAAACTGGAAGCACAAGTATAAGGTGGGCGACAAGTTCGTCATTCAGCCTGCTCACTTCCACAAGGGTTCCCAGATGGCCCCCGGCTACTCCTACCAGTTCTGCGGCGGCAACGCCCAGTACGGTAACGTTCCCATCGAAACCCTGCTGGAGAACTGCCTGCTGCCCTACAACTCCGATACTTACTACTACGGTTCTCTGGCCGAGCCTCTGAGCTGCGTCATCGGTACCTTCCACGCCATGTACCACACCAAGGCCGGTTCCTATGTCCACGAAATGGGCATCAAGGAAGGCGGCAAGATGGCTCTGCTGGCCTCCGTGGGCCCCATGGGTCTGGCTGCCATTGACTACGCCATCCACTGCGACCGCAAGCCCAAGCTGCTGGTTGTCACCGACATCGACGATGCCCGTCTGACCCGCGCCGCTTCCATCTACACCGTGGAAGAGGCTGCCAAGAACGGCATCGAGCTGCACTACGTCAATACCCGCATGGAAAACGCCACCGCTTACCTGCGGGAGCTGACCGGCGGCACCGGCTACGATGATGTGGTCTGCTTCGCCCCTGTCAAGCCCCTCATCGAGCAGGCTGACGACATTCTGGGCTTCGACGGCTGTCTGAACTTCTTCGCCGGCCCCACCGATTCCCAGTTCAAGGCTCCCTTCAACTGGTACAACGTCCACTATCTGTACACTCACGTGGTCGGAACCTCCGGCGGCAACACCAACGACATGCAGGAAGCCATCGCCATGATGAACGCAGGCAAGCTGAACCCCTCCGCTCTGGTCACCCACATCGGCGGTCTGAACGCTGTCATCGACACCACCCTGAACCTGCCCAAGATCCCCGGCGGCAAGAAGCTGATCTACACCCAGATCGACCTGCCTCTGGCAGCCATCGCTGACTTTGAGGAACTGGGCAAGACCGATCCTCTGTTCGCCGAGCTGGACAAGATGTGCAAGGCCAACAACGGCCTGTGGAATCCCGAGGCAGAGGCTTACCTGCTGGCCAACGCAAAGAAGATCTGATTCCTTAAACCTATCCTAAGGAGAAGATACCTATGAGCATCAATTTAAGCAATACCATTCTGGGCCTGGAGCTGGGCTCCACCAGAATCAAGGCCGTTCTGATCGACGAGAACCACAATGTGGTGGCCTCCGGCTCCTATGGCTGGGAGAACCGTCTGGAGGACGGTGTCTGGACTTACCATCTGGAAGATGCCGTCAAGGGCGTCCAGGCCTGCTACAGCGACCTACGGGAAGATGTGCAGAAGAAATACGGCCATAAACTGACAAAAATCGCCGCCATCGGCATTTCCGGCATGATGCACGGCTATCTGGTATTCGACAAGGATGGCAATCAGCTGGCACCCTTCCGTACCTGGCGCAACACCATCACCGGCCCTGCTTCCCAGGAGCTGATGGAGCTGTTCCGGTTCAATATCCCTCAGCGCTGGAGCATTGCCCACCTGTACCAGGCCATTCTGAACAAGGAATCCCACGTCAAGGACATTGCCCGTCTGACCACCTTGAGCAGCTACATCCATTCCCTGCTCACCGGCCAGAACATGATGGGCGTTGGCGAAGCCTCCGGCATGTTCCCCTATGACGATGATGCCGGCGATTTCGATGCCGCCCGGGTCGCTCAGTTCGATGAACTGGTTGCTCCCTACGGCTTCCCCTGGAAGCTGCGCCAGATCCTGCCCACCGTCCTGCCCGCAGGCGCCAACGCAGGTTATCTGACGGAAGCAGGCGCTGCCTTGCTGGATGTTACCGGCACGCTGGAAGCCGGAATCCCCTGCTGCCCTCCCGAGGGTGACGCAGGCACCGGTATGGCTGCCACAGGCGCCGTGCTGCCCAGAACCGGCAGCATTTCCGCCGGTACCTCCGCTTTCTCCCTGCAGGTGCTGGAGCGGCCTCTGAAGAACTACTACCCGGAGATCGACGTGGTGGCCACTCCCTCCGGCAAGCCCGTAGCCATGGCCCACACCAACACCTGCGCCTCCGAGATCGACGCATGGGTGAACCTCATTGCCGATGCCGCCCGGAGCATGGGCTGGCCCGTGGACATGAACGAGCTGTACCCCGCCATGTACCGCAAGGCACTGGAGGGTGATCCCGATTGCAGCGGCATCATCGCCTTCAACTACTTTGCCGGTGAGCCTCTGACCCACACAGAAAACGGCCGTCCTATGCTGGTTCGCCTTCCCGACAGCCGCATGACCATCGCCAATCTGATGCGCTCCCAGCTGTACGGCGCCATCGCCACTCTGAAGATCGGCATGGATATGCTGGCCACCGAGGAGCAGGTGGAGTCCGACAAGCTGCTGGGACACGGCGGCTTCTTCAAGACCCCCGGTGTTGGCCAGCAGATCATGGCTGACGCACTGAACCTGCCCATCACCACCATGGAAACCGCCGGTGAGGGCGGTCCCTGGGGTATGGCACTGCTGGCAGCTTACATGCACCGCAAGGACGATGGAGAAACCATGGAAGATTACCTGCAGAACAAGGTCTTCCTCCACGCCAAGAGCAGCTGCGCCAATCCCGATCCCGCCGGTGTTGCCGGTTTCCGCAGCTATCTGGAGCGCTACCAGGCCTGCATCCCCGCCCAGCAGGCAGCCGCTCAGCTGAACTAAATTCAAATGAACACCTCCGTTCTCTTTCCGGGAACGGAGGTGTCCTCCAAAACAGACAGGAGTTTTCCTATGAATTTTGATATCAAGAATTTCCGGTGGACCCGGGAGCCGGAAAGCTGCACCATTTCCGACCATAAAATCGAGGTCATCACCAAGCCCCACACGGACCTGTGGCAGCGGACCTACTACCACTTCCGCAACGACAACGCCCCGGTCTTTCAGATGGAAACGGAAGAAAAGTTCTTCTCCTTTGTGGTGAAGACCGAATTCGACAGCAAACACCGCTTCGACCAGTGCGGCGTAGTCATGTATCTGGACAGCGATAACTGGATCAAGGGTTCCATTGAGTACGAAACCGAAGATTTCCAGCACCTGGGCAGCGTGGTCACCAACAACGGCTACTCCGACTGGGCCACCACCGCAATTCCTGCGGATATCAAGTCCATGTGGTACCGGTTCAGCCGCCGGGAGGATGACTACTGCATCGAATGTTCCCGGGACGGCATCCATTTCTCCCAGATGCGCATCTGCCATATGTGGCAGGGCGGCGGCAAGATCCGCTTCGGTATCTATGCCTGCAGCCCCGAGAATTCTTCCTTCAAGGCAACCTTTACCAACCTGGCTCTGACCGAGTGCCGGTGGCTGGCCCACGAGGGCGAAACCGAATAATACCGGAACCCTACGCCTGCAAGACGTAGGGTTTCGCATCGTTTTCAGATAGCTTTTTCCCAGTATCTATGCTATCATGAGGAAAAAAGGGGGTATTGTTATGTTCCAAAACAAAGTTGTGGTGATCACCGGCGGTGCCGGGGGCATCGGCAAATGCATTGCCGGGGAATTTGCCAAAAACGGCGCCCATGTCTGCGTCATTGACTGCGCCGAGGGCGACCACTATGTGGGCGATATCGCAGACCGGGAAACACTGGAAGCCTTCGCCCAAACCGTCATCGAGCAGTATGGCCGTGTGGATGTGCTGGTGAACAATGCCCCTCCGGCCTTCGTGGGCATCGACGAATGTTCTTATGAGCAGTTCCAGCAGGCCCTGGCGGTGGGTGTCACCGCTCCCTTCTACTTGAGCAAACTCTTTGCCCCCTATTTCGGGGAGGGTGCCAGCATTATCAACATTTCCTCCTCCCGGGACCGGATGAGCCAGCCCCAGAGTGAAAGCTATACCGCCGCCAAGGGGGGCATTGCCGCACTGACCCACGCCCTGGCCGTCAGCTTCGCCGGAAAGGTCCGGGTCAATTCCATATCCCCCGGCTGGATCGACACCGCTTACACCGTCTATGAGGGTCCCGATGCCATCCAACAGCCTGCGGGCCGGGTGGGTAACCCCCTGGACATTGCCAATATGGTACTGTTTCTGGCATCCAGTAAGGCCGGTTTCATCACCGGTGAGAACATCTGCATCGACGGCGGCCAGACCCGGCTGATGATCTATCACGGTGACCACGGCTGGACCCTAAATCCCTAAAAGGAGATTTGCCATGAAAAAAGTACGCATCACTGCCATCCGAAAAACCTGTTACCCCGATTTGATGGCAAAATATGAAAATCCCATCCAGCATGCCTGTGACGTGGAAGAGGGCCAGGTCTGGATCGCCAACGGCTGGGCCAAGCCCCAGGGTTTCTGCGACAGCGCCTGGGACAGCATTTCCGCCTTCGTCATGACCCTGGCCCACGGCGGCGGCAATTTCTACGACGGCTGGATGCAAAATCCAAAATCCGCCATGATCTCATGCAATGACGGTTTCCGTCCCGTCAGCTTCTATCTGGAAGCCCTGGAGGAAGACGCAGAATAAGATGAAGAGACTGCTGCAATTGCAGCAGTCTCTTTTTTCAGCTTTTCTTATAATTCAGCCACAGGGCACCGTTGCGGTATTGGACGTCCTCCAGAGCGTAGTTTTCCAGATCGCTGTCCAGAAACAGGGGCTTATCCTCCGCCTCCGCCACAATGGGCGCCATCACCAGGCTCAGTTCATCGATGACCCCGGCCCGCTGGAAAGCACCGTTGAGAATACTTCCGCCCTCCAGCAGCAGTTTCCGGATACCGAAGTAGGCTTTCAGCTTGAACAGCGCCTCCTCCATATCGATTTCCGTGTCTCCGGCAAAGATATAAGGGATGCCCAGAGTCTGCAGATAGGTCAGATACCGTCCGCTGACCCGGTGGGTCAGCACCTCGATGATTTGCGCTTTGTCATAGCCCGGGTCCTCATCCGCGTCGATGATACGGTCGCTCTTCCAGCCCAGTCTGCCATGGGGGTCGAAGGCCACGGCGAAGAAATCCCCCAGGTCATCCACCAGATAGTCCATGGGGCTGTAGGCCGGCTCATACTCGCTTAAATCCGGATACCAGCCGCCGGTAAAGCTTCCCTCCATGGTGACCCGACCGCAGGCAAAGGCATCGGCCCCAAACTCCCGGTGGATCTGGTAGTAAACATTTGTCGCATTTTCGCACCGGGGTGTGGACAAAAATTTACCCGTGACCTTGCCGTCAAGGGAGGTGGTCATGTGGCAGATAACGTAAGGTCGATTCATACGCAGTTCCTCCATGTGGTTTTTTACCATTATAGTACAGATCAAAATGAAACACCAGCCTTTTCTTCTGTTGGCAGGAAAAGACCATGGCAGTTTTCAAGACCGTCTCCCCGGATGTACAGAAGGTTACGAAGAAGTGAGGCCATTATCCGACAGAAACCGTGAAATTTCGGCAGATGTCATTGTATTCTCCGCCGGACTATGCTATCATAAGGGCAAATCACCAAGCGGGAGAGAAAGACAATGGGGATTATTGAAACCTTGATCCTTACCACCACCCTGGCCGGTGTGGGCGGCACGGGACTGGGCGGACTCGTCGGTGCCATGCTGCAGAAAGATTCCAAGCAGACGGTCAGTCTGCTGCTGAGCTTTGCCGGCGGCGTTATGCTCAGCGTGGTCTGCTTTGACCTGGTCACGGAGGCCATCGAAACCAATGTGGGCATCTGGGTTGTGGTGGGTGCCATTGCCTTTGGTGTGGCGGTTACCTATTTTCTGAATTACCTCATCGACCGAAAAACCAATCCGGAGGTTCCCCATATCGATGCCAATCACCCCAAAACCGCCGACGACCTGGACGAGCTGATCCACAGCGACCATTTCCAGGAGCATCAGGCCCGGCACGACAGCAAGCTGGGTCTGTTTGTGGCAGGTGTGGTCATGGCCTGCGCCATCGCACTGCACAATGTGCCGGAGGGCATGACCATCGGTGCCTCCTATGCCAGCAACAACGGTGCCATGGGCGGCGCGGCGCTGGTTCTGGCAGTTCTGATCGGTCTGCACAATATCCCCGAGGGTATGGCGGTCTCGGTTCCGCTGATCAGCGGCGGCATGGCAAGATGGAAAGCGGTTCTTATCACCGCCGCTTCCGGTATCCCAACGGTGCTGGGTGCGCTGCTGGGCTACCTGCTGGGCGAAATCGGTCCTGTGGGACTGACCTTAAGCCTGGGCTTTGCCAGCGGTGCCATGCTGTATGTGGTCTTCGGTGAGATCCTGCCTCAGGCCATTCTGATGTACCACAGCAAGCTGCCCGCTTTCTCCGCCATTGCGGGTATGCTGGCAGGTCTTCTGATCATCTTCGCGTAAACGCAAAATAAGGGCAGTACCCATGGGGTACTGCCCTTTCTATTATTTTTCGATTTCGCCCTGCCAGTTCATGATGCCGCCGATGTTCTTCACATTTTGGTAGCCTATCTTCTCCAGGAAGGCGGCAGCCCGACGGCTGCGGCCGCCGGAGCGGCAGTAGACGAACAGGGGCGTATCCGGATCCTCCGGCAGGCCCTTCTTCATGGGCAGCGTCTGCAGGGGAATGTTCACGCTGCCGGGGATATGACCCTCGGCGTATTCATCCTCGCCCCGGACATCCAGGAGCATGGCACCGGGGGTCTGGCGGAACTGCTCCACATCCCGGTTGATATCGGAGGTCTGGAAAAATTCAAAGAGCTTCATAACGCTTCCCTCTTTTCTGTTTTTTCTTTATGATACCCGGTTTTTACGCTTTTTTCTGTGACAAACTCACATCAATTGTAGACCTTCGACACGGGGGACGCGTCCTTCCAGCGGTCAATGGCGGCATCCACCTGATTAAGCAGCTTCTCACGGTCCTGGGGAAGCTTGCCCCGGAAGCGCTGCTCGATGACCACGTCGTGGAAGCCGTCGTAGCTCACCGGTACATCCAGCAGTTCCAGCAGCCGGCGCTCCTCACGGAGGTTTTCCAGCTCGTCCGCAGGGACAAATCGCCCCGCCTCAATATCCCGGTACAGCGGTGCACGGCGGTGGTGGAAGATGCTGAAATTGATGATCCGGTCCGGGTGGGTGCGGTTAAAGAAGTCAGCGGTGGCTTCGGCGTTTTCCAGGCCCCGGCCCTTTCCGGCGATGCCCGTCATCATATGAGCGCAGAAGATCATGCCCACGCGCCGGATCCGCTCAATTTGCGCATAGGCCTGGGCCAGATCGTGGTCCTTGCGCATAAACTTCAGCACATCATCCAGACCGCTCTCAATACCCAGGTACAGGCGGCGTACACCGGCATCATAGAGTCTCTGCAGCTCCTCATCGGATTTCTGAGAAATATTCGTCACCGTGGCATCCATATTCACGGCAGTGCAGCCGGGGAAATGGGCATGCACCCGCTCAAGAATCCACAGCAGCTGCTCCGTATCCAGGCCGAAGGCGTTTCCGTCGCCTAAAAACACGGTTTTGGGATCGCCGCCTGCGGCGCTGACCCGGCAGAGCTCGGCTTCGATCTGTTCCCGGGGCAGTTCCCGGTAGGAAAGATGCTTGAACAGTGTGCAGAAGGTGCAGGCATTATAGGAACAGCCCACAGCCACCGGCAGCATATAGCTGGCCCGCTCCATGGGCGGACGGCAAATCTGGCCTTCGTATTGCATAACTTCAACCCCTTTTTTCTTTTACTATAGCACAAGATCACCGGCAGGAAAAGAAAAATTTTTCATCCGAAAAGAAAAAGGAACCTCCCAGGGAGGTTCCTTTTGATTCTTACTTGTCCAGGTGGACATTCAGATGGGGATAGGTCATGACGATCTTCTTCTCGTCGAAGACCTTCTTCACATTATGGTTCAGCGCGAAGAACACATCCCAGTAGTCGGCACTGTTGCACCAGACGCGGACGGTGTAGTTGATAGCGCTTTCGCCATAGGAGGTGACGGCGGCAAAGGGAGCGGGATCGGCCAGGGCCTTGTCCACATTGCCGGCGGCAAGCAGAGCATCCAGCACGTCCTGCACAGCGCAGTCATAGGAGGCAGACACGGCCACATCCACACGGCGCACAGGCTCGGAGGAGTAGTTGACGATCTGGGCGGCAACCACAGCGGAGTTGGGGATGGAGATCAGCTTGTTATCGGGGGTCATGAGCTTGGTGTAGCTCATGTTGATCTCGGAAACGGTACCGGCCTGGCCGGCAATTTCCACATAGTCACCGGAGTGGAAGGGGGTGGTGGACAGGATGGTGAAGCCGCCGATCACATTGGCCAGCATGTTCTGCAGGGCCAGGGAAACAGCCAGGGTCAGCACGGATGCCAGAGCCACGATGGAGGTGACATCAATGCCCAGCTTGGTGGCCACGATCAGACCCAGGATGATGTACAGGGCCACATTGACAACGCTGATGATCAGGCTGTGGGCAGCCTTCTCCAGCTTGGTCTTGTTCAGGGCGGTTTTGACGATCTTGTTGACCAGCTTGATGACCACAATGCCGACGACCAGAATCAGAACGGCGGGGATCAAGCTGGCGGTCAGTGCGGTGGCCAAGGTTGCCATCAGCATTTCGAACCAGTTAATCATAGTATTTTCTCCTTTACTAAAAATTAGTCAAGGCTATTATATCATCAATTTACCATTTGACAAGTGTTAATGTCATCTTAAGAAATGACCCTCTTTCATCTTAAGAAACGAAGTGGTATAATAAGGCCATAAAAAGAGAAGGAGGGCCTTGCCCATGTACAACGTGCTCATCTGCGATGATCAGCCGGACATCGTCAATGCTCTGAAAATTTATCTGAAGCCCGAAGGTTACCGCCTGTTCACCGCCTATACAGGCCGCGAAGCGCTGGAAGTGGTGAAGGCGCATGACATCCATCTGGTCCTTCTGGATGTGATGATGCCCGTAATGGACGGCATCACTGCCATTTCCCGGATCCGGGAATTTTCCAATGTGCCCATCATTCTGCTCACCGCCAAATCCGAAACGGAGGATATGGTGCTGGGACTGAATGTAGGTGCCGACGACTATATCTCCAAGCCCTTTGTACCGGTAGAGGTACTGGCCCGGGTCCGTTCCCAGCTGCGCCGGTATGCCCAGTTGGGCAGCCGCCAGCCCCAGGATGAAAACCTGCTGACCATCGGATCCATCACCCTGGACGACCGGACCAAGACCGTCACGGTGGAGGGCGAGACCGTTGCGCTGACCCCCACGGAGTACGCCATCCTGCATCTGCTGATGAAGAGTCCCGGCAAGGTGTTCTCCACCAAGACCCTCTACGAATCCGTCTGGCAGGAGGCCGCCCTGGGCAGTGAAGGCGCTGTGGCGGTACACATCCGGCATCTTCGTGAAAAGATCGAGATCAACCCTTCGGAGCCCCGGTATCTGAAAGTGGTCTGGGGCCAGGGCTACAAAATGGAAGGAGGAAAATGATGCGCCATTCCATCGCGGTAAAATTTATCGCCCTGTGCCTGGCCGCCCTTTCGCTGCTGGTGGCAGTCAGCAGCGCCGCGGGAATCGTAGGTTTGGCAGCCATGGACCTGTACGAGGATTCGGTAGAGGAACGGTATAACGACTCCATGCAGTCCACCCGTCAGAATTTTGCCGTCAATCTGGCACACCGCTACGCCTCTCTCCGGCTTGGAAATCTGCCGGATCAATATCTGAACGATTACTACGGTATCAACTGGCTGTACAATACTTTCCAGTACGGCTATTTCTACTATACGATTTACAATGAACACGGTGAAGCCGTGGAGTCCACCATGTCGGAGGCTCCCCAGGGCGGCACCACCTACCAGATGGCCGTGACCAACATCCGCTACCGGGCGCTGGTGGACCTGGAGAATACGCCCCAGGAAGACCCGGAGGGCACTATACCCCCAGCCACCACAGCGCCGGCCGCGGATTACGCAGAGCCTGTGGAGAATACAGTGCCCACCACGCAGCCATCTGTGCCTGATGCCACCATCCCGGTGGCGGCGGCCGCCCGGGAGACAGAGATCATCCGGGACTCCTACTTCGATTACGAGCAGGAGCAGATGGTTCACTTCTCCTTTATCTACCAGGATCTTCCTCCCTACACCGTGGAGCTGTATCTGCTGCCCGGCGCCGCGCCGGAGGAATACGCCTGGACCCTGCTGCGCCAGGTTTGGACAGTGCGTTATGAGCTGTTCTGGATCTTCGGCGCCAGTGTGCTGCTGTTTGCCGTGTTTATGGTCTGGCTGTGTGTTGCCGCAGGCCGAAAGAAGGATACCGAGGAAGTTCGGGCCGGGGGCTTGAACTGCATCCCTCTGGATCTTTATCTGGCTGCAGTTGGTCTGGGCGGAACCGCCATTGTGATTCTGGGATATGAAATTCTGGAATATCTGCTGCGCTACAGCCCGAAGATTCTGGTTCCTGTAGCGGTATTGGGCGGCTATCTGCTGTCCACACTGATCGTGGCTTTCCTGTTCGCCTGCGCCGCCCAGTTTAAGACAAAAAACGGCTACTGGTGGAGAAATTCCCTCACCGGCCGTTGTCTTCGTCTGGTCGTCTGGCTGTGGAATAAGTTCATCGACATCTGTGTCTGGATCTTCAGCCGGATGCCCGGCTTCCTCAAGACGCTGCTGCGTACCCTGGACCGCTGGTTCCGGGCCGTATGGGGCTGGGTCTGGAGCATGGCGACCAAACTGTGGCATACCGTCAGCAAGGGTTTGCGCTGGTGCTTCGGCAAGCTGGCCTGGGGCTATGGGCTGCTGCCGCTGATGTGGCAGTGGCTGCTGGCAGGACTCCTGCTGGTTTTCTTCCTGTTCGGTTTCCCGATCCCCCCGCTGTACCGAGTCATTCTCGCCATCTGCGTAATCGTCTATGGCGCTTCCTGTTTCGGCATTCTGCTGGACGGCGCCAAGCGCATGGGCAAGGGCGATCTGGAAACCAAGGTCTCCAGTCAATTCCTTGTGGGTTCCTTTAAGGAATTCGCGGGAGATCTGAACGCCCTGGCGGATGTGGCGGTGGTGGCTGCCCGAAATCAGCTGAAATCCGAGCGGATGAAGACAGAGCTGATCACCAACGTCTCCCACGATATCAAGACGCCCCTCACCTCCATCATCAACTATGTGGACCTGCTGCAAAAGCCCCATACCGAAGAGGAACAGGAGGTATATCTGGAGGTCCTCTCCCGGCAGTCCGGCCAGCTGAAAAAGCTCATCGAGGATCTGATGGAGATGAGCAAGGCCAGCACCGGAAATATGAATGTGGAGATCACCGCCGTCAACGCAGGTGAAGCCATCAACCAGGCCCTGGGGGAATTTGCGGACAAGCTGGAGAAGGTCCAGCTGACCCCTGTGTTCCGGCAGAGCGAGGAGCCCATCTATATGAAGGCTGACGGTCGGCTGACCTGGCGGGTGCTGAGCAATCTGTTAAGCAACGCCTATAAATATGCCCTGCCGGGCACCCGGCTGTATATCGATCTGATGACCCTGGAGGGCAAGGTAATCATCTCCATGAAAAACATCTCCCGGGAGGAACTGAATGTAGCCGCCGAAGAGCTTCTGGAGCGGTTTGTCCGGGGTGATGCCTCCCGAAACACCGAGGGCAGCGGCCTGGGGCTGAACATCGCCCGGAGCCTTATGGAGCTTCAGAAAGGACAGCTGCAGCTGCTGGTGGACGGCGATCTCTTTAAGGTGACGCTGGTATTCCCCGCTGCGTAACAGAACCGAGCCGAATTGTTTACAAATTCGTCTTATTTTGTTTAAAAACTGGTTATTCACCGTTCAAAAACCTCCGTTATGCTGTTATTGTAAAGGGAGCGGAAGCCGTGAGCCGCGTCCCTTATCGCAGATTCTCTTTTCTACCTCTCTTCTTTCCAAAATCCCCAAGCGAGAAACCCCGGTGCCGGAAGGTGCCGGGGTTTCTCCTTGTGTTTTCTCCCTTCGTGTGATAAAATAAGGTATCTGAATCGGGAGGTTTTCCTATGGACATCACCGCTAAAATCTCCGCCGCGGCGGAATATATTCTATCTCTGACGGATTACCGGCCAACTGTCGGTCTGGTGCTGGGCAGCGGCCTGGGCGATTTTGCCGACACGCTGGAGGACGCCCTGGTCATCCCCTACCGGGACATTCCCCACTTCCCCGTCTCCACCGCTCCGGGTCACGCGGGCAATCTGGTCATTGGCAAGCGCTGCGGCCAGGTGGTGGCAGCGCTGCAGGGTCGGTTTCACTACTACGAAGGGCACTCCATGCAGGCCCTTACCTTTCCCATCCGTGTTTTTCACGCCCTTGGTGTGAAAAATCTGGTGCTGACCAATGCCGCCGGCGGCGCCAATCCCAGCTACAATCCCGGCACACTGATGCTGATCTCCGACCACATCAATTATTCCTTCGCCAACCCTCTCATTGGGCCCAATCTGGACAGCTTCGGACCCCGTTTTCCGGACGTCAGTGACCTCTACTCCAGGGCTCTGCGCGCCGCCGTGAAGGAAAAGGCCGCTGCGGCGGGCATCCATCTGGAGGAGGGCGTGTACATGATGTTCACCGGCCCCAATTACGAGACCCCCGCGGAGGTGCGGATGGCCCAGATCCTTGGCGCTGATGCCGTAGGCATGTCCACCGCCCCGGAGGCACTGGTAGCAGGCCACTGCGGAATGCAGGTTCTGGGCATCAGCTGCATCACCAACCACGCCGCCGGCGTGACAGATCAGAAATTGGACCACAGCGAGGTGGTGGAGGTAGCGGCAAGGGTCCACGACACCTTCCGGAAGCTGCTGGAACTGGTTCTGACTGTGTTCTGATTCTTGACTTTTTCTCCCCAGGCAGTATAATTATTGTAGAATTATTTGGAAAAGGAGCGATTTTCCCATGTATTACCGCATGAACGTGGCCGGTCTCGAGCGTGACCTGCCCATCTGCCCTCTGAACGACAAGCTGTCCATCGCCGGTTTCGTCATCTTCGGCGACCAGGAGCTGACCGTGGCCTGCGCCCGTGAGCTGCTGGCCAAGGCACCCGAATACGACTACATCATCACCGCCGAGGCCAAGGGCATCCCCCTGGCCCACGAAATGGCCCGCCAGGCAGGCGATGCCAAGTACATCCTGGCCCGGAAGGGCCCCAAGCTCTATATGCGTGACATTTTCTCTGTCACCGTCCAGTCCATCACCACCGCCAAGGAGCAGAAGCTCTATCTGGACGGCGCCGATGCCGCTCTGATGAAGGGCAAGAAGATTCTGGTGGTTGACGACGTGATCTCCACCGGCGAGAGCCTGAAGGCTCTGGAAGCTCTGGTTGAGAAGGCCGGCGGCGAGATCTGCGGCCGTATGGCTATCCTGGCCGAGGGCGATGCCATCGACCGGAAGGACATCATCTACCTGGAGCCCCTGCCCCTGTTCAACCCGGACGGCACCGTGCTGGGCTAAGAAATCACAAGGCCGCACCCCTGTGGGTTGCGGCCTTTTATCTTCGATATCCGCGCAAGAATCTCTTAATCATTTGTTTTCCCGGGGTATGTTTACTTTTCCGCTTTTTTATGCTAGAATAAGGAAACTATGCCTCAGTGGAGTTGATTGATTTGAATTTTGACAGCACCCGTGTCAAGATCGATCTGGATGTGATCGCCAGGAATTTTGACGCAGTGAAAGAGAAAGTCGGCGTGCCCATCATGGCCATCGTCAAAGCCGACGCCTACGGCCACGGCGCGATACAGGTGGCCCGGCTGCTGGAACATAAGTGCAGTTTCTTCGGTGTTTCCTCCATGCTGGAAGCCATGGAGCTGCGGCAGGCGGGTCTGACCAATCCCATTCTGATCCTGGGACAGACGCCCATCAGCGCCTTTCCCTTGGCCATCGAGCAGGGCATCCGCCCCGCCATTTTCCACTGGAATGACGCGGTGGCCCTCAGCGAAGCGGCCCAAAAGTCAGGACATGCCGCCCTGTTCCACCTGGCGGTGGACACGGGCATGAGCCGTCTGGGCTTCCAGGCCACGGAGGAATCCCTGGACCTGTGCGAAAAGATCGTGAAGCTGCCCGGACTGGTGGCCGAGGGTCTGTTCAGCCACTTCGCCACCGCCGATTCCGCCGACCTGGAGCGCTCCCGGAAACAAGCAGAGCTCTTCGACTGGTTTGATGGGGAGCTGAAAAAGCGGGGGATCCACATTCCCATCCGGCACATGGACAACTCCGCCGGTCTGATGAATTTCGACCGACACTATGAGATGGTCCGCTCCGGCATCGTCACCTACGGCATGTACCCCAGCGAGGAGGTGTCTCCGGAGCTGCTGAAGCTGGAGCCTGCCCTGCAGTTTTTAAGCCGCGTGACCCACATCAAGACTCTCCCGGCAGGCCGGGAGATCAGCTACGGCGCTACCTACACCACCACCAAGCCCACCAAGGTGGCCACCGTCCCCGTGGGCTACGCCGACGGCTATCGCCGCCAGCTGTCCGGAAATTTCCACGTCCTCATCCGGGGCAAGCGGGCACCCATCCTGGGCCGGATCTGCATGGACCAGATGATGGTGGACGTGACGGATATTCCGGATATCGACATCAACGACAAAGTCGTGCTGGTAGGCCGCAGCGGTGACGAAGTGATCACCATGGAGCAGATCGCCGAGGCTGCCGGCAGCTTCAACTATGAATTTGTCTGCGGCATCAGCCGCCGTGTCCCCCGCATCTACACCCAGGGCGGCCAGACCGTCCACTCGGTCCACTATCTGCTGGACCCCTTCTCTAAAGAAATCTGATCAGGAGGTATCCACCCTATGGGCGGAAAATACGCAAAAAAGAAGAAATTTCCCATAATTCCCCTGCTGCTGACAGCTGTGCTGGTGCTGGCCCTGGCTGTGGGTGCCCTTTTCCTGCTGCCCCGCATCGGCAGCAGCGAAAACAGCACCACTCCGCCGGAGGCTGAGAGCACCGCGCCCCAGTCCGGCGAAACCACAGCGCCCCCCACCACCCAGGAGCCCACGGTCCCTCCCACGGAGCCGGACCGCTCCATCTCCGCCACAGCCAGCTTCACCGTCACCGGTGATCTGCTGATGCACCGGCCTGTTTTCAAGGCCTGCTGGGACTCAGAAGCCAACGACTGGATCTTCGATTCCATCTTCACCTACGTCAGCCCCTATCTCCAGGAGGCGGACTATGCGGTGGCAAATCTGGAAACCACCCTCTGCGGCAGTGAAAACGGCTACGCCTACTCCGGCATGCCCCTGTTCAACTGCCCCGACGGCATTGCCATCAGCTCTCTGAACGCGGGCTTTGACATGCTGCTCACCGGCAACAATCACTGCTATGACACCCGGATGGTCGGCATCCGCCGGACACTGAAGGTGCTGGAAGAGACCGGCCTGGAAAGTCTGGGCACCCAGAACACCCGGGATGACATCGATTACAAGGTCATCGATGTCAACGGCATCAAGGTGGGTATGCTGGCCTATACCGCCGAGACCAAGGACGGTATGCCCGGTGTGGTATCTATCAACGCCATTCAGTGCCACCCCGACTCCTTCGGTATGATCAGCTCCTTCGACTACGGTCAGCTGGAAAAATTCTATACCGAAGTGGATGGCTATATGGAAGCCATGAAGGCCGAGGGCGCTGAAGCCTTCGTCATGTATATGCACTGGGGCGAGGAATACCAGCTGGAGCCCACATCCCTGCAGAAAAAGATCGCCCAGCAGCTCTGCGATATGGGCGTGGACGTGATCGTGGGCGGTCATCCCCATGTCATCGAGCCTGTGGACCTTCTGACCTCCACTGAAGACGAGAATCAGAAGACTCTGGTGATCTATTCCACCGGAAACGCCGTCTCCAACCAGCGTATCGCTGAGATGCGGATGAAGACCGGTCACACCGAGGACGGCATCCTCTTCAATTTCACCCTGGCCAAGTATATCGACGGCACTGTAGAGGTGGTACAGACCAGCTGTATCCCCACCTGGGTCAACATGATCGGCTACCAGGAGGGCTACATTATTCTGCCCCTGGATTACAGCCGCAAGGATGCCTGGCAGGAGGATTTCCAGCTGGAGGCGGATACTGTGGATGCCTGCCTGGCCTCCTATGACCGGACCATGGCCCTGGTGGGCCCGGGTCTGGAAAAGGCCCAGGAATGGTTCGATGCCCGGCATGAGGCCAAGTCCCAGGAGCTGAATGACCCCAACTGGAAGCCGGAACCTGTCACCGAGCCTACGGAAGCACCCACAGAGGCTCCTACGGAAATTCCCACAGAAGCCACCGGCGAAACCACCGCCGAAATCACTGCCGAAACCACTGCCGAAACCATGGCCTCCACCGAGACTTCCGGTGCCGAAGGCTGATTCCAAACACTAAAAAACCGCCGGTTCCGAATTGAGGAACCGGCGGTGTCTTTTTGCTGTTTACTTGAGGATGGTGCCCAGAATACCACGGATCAGCTTTTTGCCGTATTCACGGCCAACACTGTGGATGGAGGATTTGGCGATCTTCACAATCGGATTGTTCTTGATGCGCTTTTCCCGCTCCTTGGCTTCCTTCTCTTTCTGCTTCTCCTGGGCCTTGCGCTCAGCTTCCTTCTCCTTCTCCTCAATGGCCAGGCGCTCAGCCTCTTCCTTCTCTTCCTGCTCCTGGGTGAGGACCTCGTAGGCGGATTCCTCGTCCAGCTCGTTCAGGTACTTCTCCCGCAGGGGGGAGGCCAGGACGGTGGCCTGGAGGGTAACGGAATCCACTGCCTTCATGGAAGAGCGGGGAGGCAGGATATTGGCCTTCTCCACCATGGAGGGAATGCCCTCCTCGTCCAGGATGGACACCAGAGCTTCGCCGGTAGCCAGGGACTGGATGGCTTCCTCCGTGTCAAAGGCGGGATTCTCCCGGAAGGATCTGGCGGCGGCCCGGATGAACTTCTGGTCGTTGGGAGTATAGGCCCGGAGGGCATGCTGCACCCGGTTGCCGATCTGGCCCAGGACAGCCTCGGGAATATCGGAGGGGTTCTGGGTGATGAACCAGACGGAGACACCCTTGGAGCGGATCAGACGGATCACCTGCTCGATCTTCTCCACCAGTGCCTTGGGGGCATCGTTGAACAGAGTATGGGCTTCATCGAAGAAGAAGGCGAACTTGGGCTTGTCCAGGTCACCGGCTTCGGGGAGCATCTCGTAGATCTCAGTAAGCATCCACAGCAGGAAGGTGCCGTAGAGCAGGGGATGCCGGAACAGCTCGTAGCACTCCAGGATATTCATGATGCCCTTGCCGTTTTCGTCCCAGTCGAACCAGTCGGACAGATCCAGGTCCGGCTCACCAAAGAAGATCTCGCCGCCCTCGTCCTCCAGTCTCAGCAGGGCACGCTGGATGGCACCCACGCTCTGGGGCGCGATGTTGCCGTAGGTCAGCTTATACTCCTTGGCGTTGTCACCCACATGCTGCACCATGGCGCGCAGATCCTTCAGATCCTGCAGAAGCAGACCCCGGTCATCGGCAATGCGGAAGACGATCCGCAGAATGCCGTTCTGGGTCTCGTTGAGGCCCAGCAGTCGGGCGAGAAGCTCCGGGCCCATCTCAGAAATGGTGGTGCGCACAGGAATGCCCTGCTTACCGTAGACGTCCCAGAAGCGGACGGGATAGGGGCGGTATTCAAAATTCCCCAGTCCCATGGTATCGATGGAGCGGCGGATATGCTTATTCTCCTGACCGGCGGCGCACATACCGCTGAGGTCGCCCTTGATATCCGCCACGAATACAGGCACGCCCATGTCGCTGAAGCTTTCCGCCAGCACCTTCAGAGTGACGGTCTTACCGGTACCGGTGGCGCCGGCGATGAGACCATGGCGGTTGGCCATATGGGGCTGCAGGTAGATGGGCTTATCGGAAGTTGCCAGCCAGATTTTGTGGGTGTCTTTTACGTACATAGTGAGATCCTCCCGCGTATATCAGTTAATATACTTCCATTATACAGATTATTTTGGATTTGTCATCGGGAAATGCAAATTTTTTGCCGATTCCGGCAAATTTTAGGCTGTGGTTGGGATCATAGCACTGATTTATGACTTCTTGGGGAGGTTTTTTGACCGGATAGCTGAAAAGCTGTGACAAACAGGAAATCTTCCTGTATAATAAAGCCACAAAGAAAACCACTAATGAAGGGCGGGTGCGAATATGAAAATCACACTGGAACCGGCGAAGCTTCCGGAGCTGGAAGTGATCATCCGGGGCGATATCTCCAGTCCCGAGGCGGCGCAGCTGCTGCGCCAGCTGGGAAACAAGGCAGCGGAACGGCTGATGGTCCAGCGGGAGGATGAGCAGTTTCTCCTGGATGCCTGCCAGATCGTTTATCTGGAAACGGCGGACAGCCGGGTGCTGGTCCACACGCCGGAGGAGACCTACGAATCCCGGCAGAAGCTATATGAGCTGCTGGAGCAGCTGGGGAGGCAGTCCTTCGTGCAGGTAAACAAGAGCACCATCGTGAATCTGGGATTCGTCCGGTCCATCCAGGCGGAATTCAGCGGCAACTATCTGATCAAACTGAAACACAGACCGGAAAAACTCACCCTTTCCCGGAAATATTTCCGGGAATTCAAGGAACGGATTTAAGGAGGAAAACATTATGAAAAAGAATACTACACCCTGGATGCAGTACATTCTCACCGGCACCGGGATCGGCTTTCCCATCACGGTACTGTGCATGATCCTGATCGGCGGCTTTAGCCAGGCTGCCCGGGAGCTGCTGATCTGGATGGCAGCCTCCGCCCTCTTCGGACTGGTCTCCGGACTGTTTTACCAGAAGCTGAACCTGGACCTGCTCACAGCCACGGGACTCCATGCCGTCTGCTGCCTGGCTATCGCCACCACCGCCTGCTGGCTCTGCGGCTATGCGGACAGCATTTGGTCCCTGCTGAACGGGATTCTGCCGGTATTTGCCCTGGTTTACACGTTTGTGTATCTGGCGGTCTTTCTCATCATGACCCGGGAAGCCAGGCAGATCAACAAATCTCTGGAAGAATAAAGGTAAAAAAGAGGAAGGGCAACCCCTTCCTCTTTTTCTGTTACATACCCGCGATCACATCCGCGGTGATATTCTCCAGCAGCGCGGTGAGCATCTGCACACCGTACTCAAAGTCCGAGTAGGCACTGATGCAGTTGGTAGCGTGGGCATAGCGAACCGGAATGCCGCAGACGATGCTGGGCGCACCCACCAGGGCAGTCTGAATGGAGGCCGCGTTGTTGCCGCCGCCTTCCCGGACGGATTCCTGGACGGGGATCCCCTTCTTCTGTGCCAGGTCCAGCGCCCAGCGCTGGTAACGGGGGGCACAGACGGCGCTGATATCCATGTGCCGGAACATGGGGCCCTTCTTCAGGGCGGTCTGGATCATGTACCCATCCGCAAAGGTGTCATCGGCCGGGCAGCCCTCCATGACCACGGCAATATCGGGATGCACATGGTGGACAGTGACCTTGCTGTTCCGGGGACCCAGCTCCTCCTGGGTGGACAGCACCAGCGTCACGTCGCAGGGCAGTTCCTTGCCCTCCAGCCGGCGCAGAGCCTCGATGGCAGCGGCGCAGCCGATGCGGCAGTCAAAGCCCTTGGCAAACATCAGATCATGCTTCTCGTCAAATTCAAATTTGGTTGCGGGCACCACGGGCTCGCCCATGCGGACATGGAAATTGTTCACAGCGTCCTCATAGGAGGTGGCGCCGATATCGATGACCATGTTGGAGACATCCAGAGCAGTCTGGTTCGCCTTCTCCGCGGCGGACATGAAGTGCACAGGCTTGGCAGCGATGATGCCGGGGATGTACTCGCCATCGGCGTTGCGCACCAGCACCTTGCTGGAGACCAGGGCATTCTTGTTCCAGCTGCCCAGCTGCAGGAACCGCAGGGTGCCGTTGGGCTTGATGGCGTGGACGATGAAGCCCACCTCGTCGGAATGGGCATCGATCATGATCATGGGCTTATCGCCGGTGTTTTCTTTGCGCCGGATGTAGAGATTGCGCAGGAAATCCTCCTGCATGGGGCCGATGGACGCACACCAGCGGCGGGCGACCTTCACGACCTCATCTTCAAAGCCGGAGGCGCCGGGGGCGTCGGCCAGCTCCTGGATCAGTTTCAGTGCGTCGGAATTGACTTGCATGGGAAAATTCCTCCTTAAGTATTGGTTATCCCGATTGTAACGCCACAAAAGTGGAATGTCAACGGTTTGGGTGCATCTTCTCCAGAACCAGATGGTACAGGGCGTGGGCAGTCATTGCCTGGGCAGGCCAGTAGCTGTAGGAGCAGAGCACCCAGGTCAGGCGGCTGCTCCGGCCAAACATGTCGATGCCCAGGATCAGATCCGAGAACCAGAACAGGAAAGCGCCCAGCAGGAGGAAACAGCGGAATGTGCTTTTTTCTCCCAGGTAATTGGAAAGGGCCTTGCCAAGCATGGTGCCCAGGATCAAACAATAGGCCGCCAGAAAGCAGCGCATCACAGGGTCCTCCACCCGGATGAAAGGGGTGCAGAAACAGATGATGTACGTCAGAATCACAGAGGGAAGGATGCAGAAAAAATCCCGGCGGCAGGGCCTGCCCAGTTTGAAGAAGGCAATGAGATAGCAGCCATGCCCCAGAGCAAAGGCCACCACACCCAGCAGAAACGCAATACCCAGGAAAATATCCGCCAGCATGCCCAAAATCAGTCCTGCCAGGATCCACCGGAAAATTCCCAGATCAGCACAGCCGCAGCGGCGGGCAAAGAGCAGATTGCTCATGCCCAGGGCCACAAACCAGAAGCTGGTGAAGCCCTTCAGCCACAGGCCGCCGAAAATATCATAGCAAATGAGGCACACAATGGTGCAGGTAAAGAGGACCATATTGGTACAACGAAAGTTTCGGATCGTACGGTTCATAATGGTCCTTCCTTTTTACAGATTCAGCAGGGCCAGTGCCAGCAGGATCATGCCCAGAGCGATCCACTGGCGAGTCTTCAGCCGCTCCCGGAAGAACACCACTCCCGCCAGGGTGATCAGCAGCATTGCCGCCACCGAGTAAGCAGGGTACACGATCACCGCCGCCAGGCTCTCCAGAGCGCCCAACAGGAACCGGGCAGAAAAGAAATTGGGAATTCCGATAACGAAGCCGAACAGCAGCTCCCACTTCGTAAACCGCTGGCCCTTGACCCACACCAGGCACAGGCAGAGAATTAAGGCAGTTGCGAAGGTATACAGCAGAAACTGGGCAGACAGGTGGGCAGGGCCAAGCTCCTCGAAGATCTTGCTCATGGCATCGGCGGTGCCGCCCAAAAGCAGCAGGCCCACCAGCTCCGGCATGGAGCCGCCGGAGGCGGCGCCCTTCTCAAAATTGATCAAAATAATGGAGGCCAGAGCCAGCACAAAGCCGACGATCTGGGCCGCACCGGGCATCTCCCGGAAGAGGAACACGGACAGCACCATGGGCACCAGCAGGCCCAGCTTCATAAACACGGCAGAGAGCACCATGCCGTTGCGGCGGACGCTGCTCTGGAAGCTGACAAAGGCTGCCAGAAACAGCACACCGTGGATCACGCCCATGCCCAGGGCCTTAATGGTCTCCCCATCCCGGGGAAGCAAGCCCCGGGGTCCGGTGAACAGAGCAGACAGCAGCAGGCAGGTCATATAATTCACCGCCAGCATGCTCACATTGTTGCGCACCTTGTCGGAACTGAGCCGCATAACCAGAGAAATGGCAGCGCTGGAGCAGATCGCCAGGATCAGATTCATCATATTTAGGATCCCCCCCTTAGGCATGGACCACATCAAACTGCCACTGTGCCCGGATCTCCTCCGGGCAGGCAGCCAGGAGCTTCTCATAGGCATCCATGACAGCCACCGCATAGAGGTCCTGGAGCTGGATCACCCAGCCCTGTTCATTTTTGCCCAGGGCCACATTGGGCTTCTCCTCCAGGAAGGGGAAGGCATCCAGCAGATTTTCCGCCACCAGGGTCATGGGCTCTTCATACTTTTCCTGCGCCAGGCTTTCCTTCAGTTCGGGGCCATACTCGCCGAACCAGTCCCAGAAACGCCCGATGGCGCCCTCGTCGATGGGCTGGGGGAAGAAAACGGGATCAGTCTTGGCAAGAATTTTCTCCACGCTCGCCTGAACAGCCGCGTGGGCATCGGGGGCGTGGGTTTTCAGAATATCCAGGCACTCCCTGGCCTTTTCCTCGTCTTCCCGAACCGCATACAGTGTGGCCTCCACCGCGGCCCTACCGGGGGCGTTGGGGTACAGGCTGCGGGAGGTGGTCAGAGCATCCCCGGCTTCCTCATAGCGGTGCATGCTCAGCAGACAGGAAGCCAGATTGGTATAGGCGGAGCCGAGAATCAGCTTGTCCTGGTCGGAAAGGCCGGTGGCGGTGAAGCAGTTGATGGCACTTCGGCAGTTCGCTTCAGCCTTTTCGTACATATGACTGCTCAGGTAGAACCTGGCAACCTTCAGATAAGGCAGATACAGCTTGTGGCCGAACTGGTTGGCCATGGAATACAGGGCCACCATCTGGTCCTGCTTTCCGGACATGTCGCAGCACAGTCCCAGGAAGAATGCATAGGCGCATTTGTCCGCATCCGTCTGCACATACTTATCAAGACCGGACAGCTTGGCAAGGCCCTGGGGGATCTGCTTTCTGCTGATGTGGTTCAGCCCGGCGCAGAGATGGACCTTTGCCTGGTAGTTATCTTCAAAGGCAGGGGCCATGATGGGTCCGAAGGACCGCATATGCACCTGCCAGCTCTGCTGGAACTGGATGGATTCAAAGCTCTTACGGGCCAGCTTGTCGGCCAATGTCTCTTTTTTCATGTTGTCTCTCCTTTATGCCTGCGCTGGGGGCAGCGTAGTTTTCTCAAATTCAGCGGCGAAATCTACGATGTAATCGGCTACGGCATTCAGCATTTCCCGGCCCATGGCCTCCGTGGCCCGGGTAGGGACATCGCCTTTGAAAGAATGGACCAGCCAGCCGTTGTCCGTGATGTCCTTGATCTCCCGGGGAACTGTGACGGACACGCCCTTGTAGAGGATATTGGTCCAGGCGCCGTAGGGCAGGTTTTCCCCAAGATCGTTGCGGATTGCCTCGGGCATTTCCAGATATTCGGTCTTTACCAGGCCGGGATCCACCGCCAGCACACCGGCCGTCTCCTCGCCGCCGCCATGGCCGCCGGCCCAGGCGGGATTGATCTGCCCCGCCATAAGCCACCAGTTCAGATTGGCAAGATAGGCGCCCTTCCGGTACAGGTGCATGCCCACAGCCTGGATGGCGGCGGTATTTCCGCCGTGGCCGTTGAGGATCAGAAAATGCCGGAAGCCGTAGCGGTAGAGCTGATCGCAGATGCTCCTCAGAAGGGCGATGAGTCCCTCGGTGCCGATGGATACGGTACCCGGGAAGCCCAGCAGGTCGTCGGTGGCACCATAGTTCACCGTGGGGGCGATGAGGATGGAGCTTCTTTCGTGGATCAGACGGGCAATTTCATCGGGAATGAGAAAATCCGTGCCCAGGGGCATATGCAGGCCGTGGTTTTCCAGGCTGCCAACGGGAATGATCACCGCGTCGCTGCGGGTTAAGTACGCCTCTACCTCCCGGTAGTTCATATGGGCAAGATACATAGTTCCTCCTTTTCCGGGCAGCCGGATCAGGCTGCGCTGTCCAGCTGTGCCAGGGCATCCGCTGTCAGATAAATCTGCTCTTCATTGGAAATGGCGGGAATTCCATCCCCCTCCTGGGCACCGTACATGCCGAAGAAGGCGTGGCAGCCGCCGTCGATGACGATCTCAGTGAAATCCTCCGGCAGTTTCGCCTTGCAGGTTTCGTACTTCTCCCGGTTCATCACCAAGTCCTCACTGCCGTAGAGGGAGAGCACCTGCAGACCGGTATCCCCCAGGTCCGCGGTGGAATAGGCCCCCAGCAGCACCAGTCCCCGGAAAAAATCGGCATTTTCCGCAACATAGGAGGCGGCCATGGAGCCGCCCAGGGAGTGGCCGCCGATGTACCAGTTTTCGATCCGGGGATGCTGCTGCCGGATCCCGTCCGCGGCGTTCATATCCAGCACCGCCAGGTTGCAGGGCATCTCCACCAGCACGCAGAGAAATCCCTCAGAGGCGATGGCCTCCATCAGCGGGGTGTAGGCTGTGTACTCCACCTTGCCGCCGGGGTAGAAGATGAATCCTGCCCGGGGAGAATCCGGGGTGAATACCAGATTACCATTGTCGTCTTCGTGGATCCGCACCGCTGACCCAGGCGCAAAGGCTTCGATGGCCTCTGTGTCCGCGTGATAGTAATCGTTTACGTACATGACACAGGCCAGGACCGTCACCAGCAGCACAAGCGCCAGCATCCAGGCCGCTCTGCGCAGTCTCTTTTTCTTTTTGCAGCATGCCATTGGGAAAACCTCCGCAAATTACATAGGATGGAGTCATTATAGCACAGAATTCCAAAAAGGAACAGATGGGAAATGGAAAAGCGCGCACCGCTAGGGTGTGCGCTTTTGGGGTTCTGGCAGTTTATAGAAAGCACCGCTTTGCCCTCTGCCGTTGGAAAACCAGTCTCCGCCGACGCCGCTGGTGATCATCCAGATGCGGTCCCCCACCACGCCGAAGCGGTAGCTGCCCTCATACTTGGGCATGCCCCCCTGGGAAGCCAGGTACACATCTGTGACCGGGACCCACAGCCCTGTATCCGCCCGGCGGTACCTGGCCCTCCGAACCTCCATGGAGCGCACCTGCCCGGCGTTTTTCTCCAGAAAATTCTCCAGAAAAACCGCAATGCTTCCCCGGAAGGCAGAGCCCCCGAAGCCCAGATCAAACCGGGCCAGCAGTGTCTTTTTCCCGGTTTCCAGGTCTGTGGCCCACTGCTCCACCAGGGTATTGCCGGTATCCTGCGCCGGAACGCATTTCAGGTGCATCCGGTACCAGCGGTTTTCCTTCCAGGGATATAGCGCGATGCACCGGGCACCGGTGCCCTCACCCCAGAAACTGTCGCCGTCTATCGCAGCGCCGGGATACAGCCGCTTTGCCCGGATGACCGTCTCCCGGCCGGAAAAGTCTTTGCAGAAAATGTCCCAGAAGGACATGATGCTGACCATTTTCCCGGTTCCGATCTTCTGAAAGCCTGCGTAGCCGTTTACATGGGCGTATTCCATCCGTACGGAGGCATATTTCTTTTCCAATGTGGAAAGATCCATGGCCCAGTTTCCCAGGCAGCAGTAGGTGCCCCGGGGCAGGTGGGCCGCCCGGAAATCCACCTTATACTCCGTATACCGCATATCGGAGGGGATCTCCAGCCACCCGGCCAGATACGGAGAACGGCACCGGCTGCGGTGGCTGGCGATCTGCGCCTGGGCGGGCATGGGAAAAACCTTCTCCCAGGGAAATGCCCGGGAATCATATAAAAATTCTTCCCATTTTCCCAAACATCCGTCAAGTCTATCCACCTTGACCACCTCCCGCACTTTTTTCTACAGTATAGCAGAGATGGCGCCAGAAGCAAAGACATAATTTAAAGGGCGGTCCGGGACCGCCCTTTAAATTATTGAATCGTACCGTTGGCCAGTTCCGCCACCAGGGCGTACATCTCCTTTTCGCTGCGGACGTTGTGGGCCCGGCTCAAAATATCCTGCTTCTGCTGCTCGGACAAATGGGCATAGCGGTTCATGGCGGCGGTGTTGGAGGACATCGCCAGGCCGAAGCCGATGGGAACCTGGTAAAAATCCATGCTTCTTCCCTCCTCTTTCGGCATTAGCTTTCCCCGCAAGGGTGGATCGTATACAGAGAGTTAAATTGGTAAAACCTTAATGATTGCAAATTTCATTTTACACTAGAACGCAAGTGGACGGATGATGCCCACCCAAGGCCCCCTCTGACGAGGGTAAGCGAAGCGCAGTCGGCGGTAGTGAATGACAGTCCGGTGGACTGTCAGAGCCGCCGACCGGGTCCTCCGCAGAGGGCTGTCAGCGAAGCTGACTGGGGGAGAGACAATCCCTCCGCCCCTGCGGGGCACCTCCCCTTACACAGGGGAGGCTTTAGGCTGCGGCCTCTAACATATTTTCGATGAAGATGCCATATCCCCGGGTGGGGTCGTTTATCAGGACATGGGTCACAGGCCCCGCCAGTTTGCCGTTCTGAATGATGGGGCTGCCGGACACGGGTGATTGATATTATGGACATCACGAATCCTTATAATTTGTACCAGCCCAGCTGCTGATCGATCTGCTCAAACTCCTTCAGCAGCGCTTCTCCAAAGATCCAAACCTCTTCCCGCCAGGGATGACTCAGATATCCAAACTGTAAATGTTCGTCAATGAAGAAGTAGTAATCCCCATTGGGATAAAATCCAGGAAGATAGGCATAATAGCCCTTTTCCGGAAAACGAGAGTCCTCAACCCAGAAGCTGTATTGCTCGTCAATTGATTTTGGATCAATAAGAAAACCAGAGTGCTGCCAATCCAGCGCGAACAGTCGTTGACCTTCTGCCGCAGCATTGCATAATGCCTGTTTCACCAGGGTGTCCATCATATCCAGCTGTGAATCAGACATATTATCAATGCCGTACACTTGATGCGCAAACGGAATCCGGAATGGAGGACCGTAGGGAAAATCATGGCTCTGATCCAGCCCGTTGGGCCTGAAATGGAGTGTTTCATCAATCCAGTCCCATATTTCATTATACAATGGCAACCGGTCAATCACCATAGTCAACACCACCTTTTTGACATTATATCAAAGCGATGAAGGGCGGTCAATGACCGCCCCTACAGTTATGATGCTGCCTCTAACATATTTTCAATGAAAATTCCATATCCCCGCGTCGGGTCATTCACCAGCACATGGGTCACAGCACCCACCAGTTTGCCGTTCTGAATGATGGGACTGCCGGACATGCCCTGGACGATGCCGCCGGTGCGCTTCAGCAGCTCCGGGTCCGTGACCCGCAGGAGATAGTTGCGGCCGTCAGCGCGGTCCTGGGGATAGATTTTGAGAATTTCCACAGAATATTCCCGAACACCGTCGCTTCCCACGGTGGAACGGATAGCCGCGGGGCCGGTTTTCACCTCCGAAAAAGCCGCAATGGGCAGCGGCTCCCCGGAAAAGCCCCGGCGGCTGGTACCGAATACGCCCTGGGGCGTATTTTTTGTCAGTTTTCCAACGGGGTCGTCGGTCCGGGCGCTGCCCCGAATCTGGCCCGGGTCCCCGGAGCGGCCCTTTTTCACGGAAGCCACCCCGGCGCGGCAGGCCTGCCCCGCGGTCATAGGCAGCAGGGTGCCGTTTCCGTCATTGACCCCATGGCCCAGGGCACCGAAGGTATCCGACTCCGGGTCGTAAAAGGTCACGGTGCCCACCCCCGCGATGCCCTGGCGCAGGTAGATGCCGATCCGTGGGCCTTCCCGGGTCTGGACCGGGGTAATATTTATTGTCTGGCGCTTACTGCCCCGGAGCACGGTCAGCTCCGTCTGTCCTTCGCAGCGCTTCACCGCGTCCCTGACCTGGGCGGCGGTGGTGACCTTCCGGCCGTCCACGGACAGGATCTGGTCCCCGATCTGCAGCCCCGCCTCCCGGGCCGCCCCGCCGCAGACATCGTCAAAGGCGGCAACCGTGACGGTATCATTGGAAACTTCCAGCCCCAGCAGCTGGCCCCCGGGAATCAAAAGCTGGGCGGCGAAGGCGGGACAGGGTATATGGCACAGCAGGATCAAACATAACAGCATGATCCGGATCGTTCGTTTCATTTTTTCAGCCCTCCTTTTTCTCTGCCCCATTAATATGCCGCGGGCGAGGAGACGTAACCGCTGTAAATGTCGAAAAATATGGACCGCAGCGGCAAAAATGTCAGTTTTTGGATTGCGATGGCGGCCGCTTTGCGGTACAATGCAGGTAGTCAATTCCATTTTACTTTTGAACGGAAACGAGGTACGATCATGGTAAACTACAATCTGCTCTGCGCCCAGCTCAAGAGTCTGACCGAGGACGTTCCCCACCAGGTTGCAAACTTAGCCAACGCCTCCGCCCTGCTGTGGCAGCAGCTACCGGAGATCAACTGGGCCGGCTTCTACAAAATGGAAAACGGCATTCTGGTTCTGGGCCCCTTCCAGGGCAAGCCCGCCTGCATCGAAATTCCCGTGGGTCGGGGCGTCTGCGGCACCGCCGTGGCCGAGGATCGGACCCAGCTGGTCTACGATGTCCACGAATTTCCCGGACATATCGCCTGCGACAGCGCATCCAACTCCGAAATCGTGGTGCCCATCCATGTAAACGGGGAAATCTGGGGCGTTCTGGATATCGACAGTCCCAAGGTTGGCCGCTTTACGGAAGAAGACCGGGACGGTCTGGAGCGGTTCGCGGCTATTCTGGAGCAGGTGCTGTAAACGCGAAAACTATCTTCACCCGGGGAAAATCCCCGGGTGATTTTCGTCATAAAAGTTTCATAATTGCACACACTATTTACCCATTGACAAAGTAGGTAAATAATGCTATATTACCTATGGCTTTCATAGGTAAATCCAAATCCTTCCAAAGGAGTCATAATATGTACGTTTACGCTGACAACGCGGCGACCACCGCCATGAGCCAGGTGGCTATCGACGCCATGATCCCCTATATGAACAAGGTCTACGGCAACCCCTCTTCCCTGCACTCCGTGGGTCAGGAGGCCAAGGAGGCCCTGGAAGCCGCCCGTGAGACCGTTGCCAAGTGCCTTGGCTGCGAGCCCCGGGAGATCACCTTCACCTCCGGCGGCAGCGAGGCCGACAACCAGGCCATCATCTCCGCCGCCCGCTTCGGCGCCCGGAAGGGCAAGAAGCACATCATCTCCACTGCCTTTGAGCATCACGCCGTGCTGCACACCCTGGCAAAGCTGGAGAAGGAGGGCTTCGAGGTGACCTATCTGGACGTGTCCAAGGGTCACAACATTACCGCCCAGCAGGTCAAGGACGCCATCCGGGAGGACACCTGTCTGGTCACCGTCATGTATGCCAACAATGAGATCGGCTCTGTGCTGCCCATCGCGGAAATCGGCGCTGTGTGCAAGGAAGCCAAGGTTCCCTTCCACACCGATGCCGTCCAGGCTGTGGGACACCTGCACATCAACGTGAAGGAACAGAACATCGACATGCTGAGCCTCTCCGGCCACAAGTTCCACGGCCCCAAGGGCGTGGGCGCCCTGTACTGCCGCCGCGGGTTACCCCTGGTGAACGTCATCGAGGGCGGCGCCCAGGAGCGGGGCAAGCGGGCCGGCACCGAGAATATCGCCGGTATCTGCTCCATGGCCGCAGCAATAGTTGACGCCTGCGACCACATCGACGAGAACATGCCCAGGGTCGCCGCCATGCGTGACCGGCTCATCGAGGGTCTGAGCAAGATCCCCCACAGCGCCCTGAACGGCGACGCAGTCAACCGTCTCCCCGGCAATGTGAACTTCTGCTTCGAGGGCATTGAGGGCGAGAGCCTGCTGCTGTTGCTGGACATGAAGGGCGTCTGCGCCTCCTCCGGCTCCGCCTGCACCTCCGGCAGTTTGGATCCCAGCCATGTGCTACTGGCCATCGGCCGGGTCCATGACGTGGCCCACGGTTCCCTGCGGCTTTCCCTGTGTGAGTACAACACCGAGGAAGAAGTGGACCATATTCTGAAGGTTGTGCCCGAGGTGGTGCAGTACCTGCGAAACATGAGCCCCGTCTGGCGGGATCTGCAGAACGGCAAGAGACAATACATTCTGTAAAATTAGGAGAGAATAGAATTATGGCACTCTACAGCGACAAGGTCATGGACCATTTTATGAACCCCCGGAATGTGGGTTATATTGAGAACGCCGACGGCATCGGCGAGATCGGCAACGCCAAGTGCGGCGACATTATGAAGATCTATCTGAAGATCGAAAACGACATCATCGTGGACGCCAAGTTCGAGACCTTCGGCTGCGGCTCCGCCATCGCATCCTCCTCCATGGCCACTGAGATGATCATGGGCAAGCCCGTTCATGATGCCCTGGAGCTGACCAACAAGGCAGTTGTGGAGGCTCTGGACGGTCTGCCCGCCCACAAGGTCCACTGCTCCGTGCTGGCTGAGGAGGCCATCAAGAACGCGCTGAAGGATTACTTCGACCGCAACAACATTCCCTACGACCCTGAGCAGTTCAAGGAGACCGACCACGACGAGCTCCACGCCCAGGTCCACGGCGAGTAAGGCCTATGATCGTATCTACCAAGGGACGCTACGCCCTGCGGGTCATGGTACATTTCGCCAAGCGGGGCGGCGAGGACTACGTCCCTCTGAAGGAAATCGCGGAGGCTGAGGGCATCAGCCAGAAATATCTGGAGTCCATCATGACACTGCTGAGCAAGGGCGGCTTCGTGGACGCGGTCCACGGTAAGGGCGGGGGCTACCGCCTGAACCGGAAGCCCGAGGAATACACCGTTGGCAGCATTCTGAAGGTGACCGAGGGGGATCTGAGTGCCGTATCCTGCACCAGCCAGGGTGCCTCCGCCTGTTCCCGATCCGAGTGCTGTGACACCCTGCGGATGTGGGAGAAGCTGGATCAGCTGATCAATGATTTCTTCGAGGGCTATACCATTGCGGATCTGCTGAAGGACAATGCAAAATGAAAAAAGCGACGGAATTTTCCGTCGCTTTTCTTTTTTACATATCGAAGATATTTCCCAGCACCACGCCGCTGCTTTTGGGTTTTTCCAGGAGCTTTTCGTAGGCAGCCAGGTAGGTCAATTCCACCCGGGGGCGCAGCAGCACCGTAACCGCAAACTGCATCACCAGAGCCACCGCGTACAGGCCGAAGGAAACCACCAGGGCATTTTCGGGAAGAGGAATTCCCATAAAGCCCAAAATCAGATCCAGATTCATCACCAGCATCACCGCAACGGTGGCCAGGTAGTAAACCCACAGGCTCAAGTCCACCTTCAGCATGGGAAGGAAGCGCCGGCGCATCATCCGGGAGCTGGTGCGCACCGCTGCCATGGCGCTGCCCTGGGGATCGTCCAGCAGGCAGAAATTAGCCATCCGGAGCCGGTGCAGAACGGGGATCAGCCCCGCCAGGAACACCACACCCACAACCGCAAACATGGGGCCCATATACTGCATGGCCTGCATCATGGTGGCCTCATCCATGACCACGGTGCCGGAAGCTACCATGGGCGCCAGGACCTCTGTCAGAGGCTCTGCCCAGGGCGTCATCAGGAAGATCATGGAGCCCAGCTGTGCGGAAACAAATGCCACCGCAAAATATATGCCGCTCTGGATCAGCACCAGCCGCAGCAGGGGCCAGAATTTCCGGAAGCCCACCTTCAGATCCGTATGGTCGGCATACTGACCCCGGGAGATGCGCATCATGGCGCCCAGGAAGCCCAGCTCCAGACACATGGCCACATAGGACGCGATCATGGGGGTCACGCTCTGGGCAGTCTCGTAAATGGCCCGGGTGCCCAGATTGCTTAGGCCTCCCCGGTCGGAGATCTGACTGCCGAACCAGTAGCTGAGCAGCGTGGAAATCAGACTCAGAGCCAGGGAAACGGCAGCATAGACAAAGACTGCCTTCTTCGGTTCCCGGCCCCGTTTCAGCGCCCGGTCCGCTTCCCGGCGCAGATTTTGAGAATTGAGGATATCCATATGAGACTCCTTGGTGAAAAATGATATATATTGTTATATACGAAATACAATAAAATAGCAAATGAATTTTTTATGACCGGTGGAAAAGCAGGAGAAAACATGATACAATGCAGGTAATTAAAATTTACCCTCCGGAGGTATTCTTATGGATCTTGGTGCGAGAATTTTAAATGCCCGCCTGGAAGCGGGACTGTCCCAGCGGGAGCTCTGCGGTGACCGGATCACCCGGAATATGCTCTCCCAAATTGAAAACGGCGCCGCCTCACCGTCTATGAAAACGCTGCGGTATCTGGCGCAGCGGCTGGACAAGCCTCTGAGCTTCTTTCTTGACGAAAATCCCACATACAGCAGTATGGCAGTCACCGAAGAGCTGCTGGACAAGGCCCGGGAGGCTCTGGACCAGGGAAAAGATATCTACGCGAAGGAACTGCTGGACAAGGTTGACCCTGCACGGCAGTGCCAGGTCCGGCAGAAGCTGCTGCTTCTGGCCCGGCTGCCCGAAGCGGATCTCACCCGGATCTGCGCAGCGCTCCCCTCTCTGGACGAGGAACTGCTGCTCCGGGCAAAGGAAGCGCTGATCCAGGGCGAATTTTTCCGGGCGGGACATCTGCTGGAAGCGGCGGAAAACAAGACTTCCCTGGACTGGAATCTGCTCCGGGGCCATGTGTGGATCTGTATCGGAGAATATCGCCCCGCCGCCGACTGCTTCCACCGGGCAGAGGCTCTGGGGGCGAATGTGGCCTCCTATCTGGAGGAGTGCTACCGGGAGATGGGAGACTACAAGCGGGCCTACGAATACGCCTGCGCTCAGAAGCGGTAAATATGGGATAATTCCGGCACAAAAAAGTGGTCCCCTGTTTGCATTGAGAATGGAGTATCTTTGCTGTAAACTGGTATCACAAACAGAAATTGGGAGTGATAACTATGGAATTTGCAAAGCAACTGGAGCCCTACGCCAGGGCAAAGGACTATTTTGCCGCCAATCCACAGCTTCGGTATCTGTTTTTCGAGCTGACGGACAGGTGCAACCTCCGGTGCCGCCACTGCGGCAGCAGCTGTCCCACGCTGGAAACGCACCATGACGCGGATGTGAATCTGCTGAAAAATGTGGTGGACCAGGTAGCCGAACATACCGCCCCTGGGGATGTGCTGTTCTGTCTCACAGGCGGCGAGCCCATGCTCTGGCCCCAGCTGACGGAGCTGGGCAGGTATATCACAGACAAGGGCTACAACTGGGGCATGACCACCAACGGCACGCTGCTCACCCCGAAAAATATCCGCGCGCTGGCAGAAGCAGGACTGAAAACAGTCACGGTGAGTCTGGACGGGCTGAAAGAGAATCACCAGTGGCTGCGGCAGGTCGAAGGCAGCTTCGACGCGGCTGTGGCAGGCATCTGGCTTTTGGCACAGAGCAAACTCTTCCACAGCGTCCAGGTGACCACCGTGGTAAGTCCCAGGAATCTGGGAGAGCTGGAGGAACTGTACCGGCTGCTCAGGAAGCTGGGCGTTCAAAGCTGGAAGCTCACAGGTGTGGAGCCCATCGGCATCGCGCAGCAGGATCCGGCGCTGTTTCTGTCCGGAAAAGAATACCGGCAGCTGCTGGATTTCATTCTGGAAAAGCGGGCCCTGGGCGAGCTGGAAATCAGCTTCGGCTGCAGCCATTTTCTCCCGGAGGAATATGCCAAAAAGGTCCGGGATGTGCGTTTCCACTGCGGCTGCGGCATTTTCATCGCCAGCATCAGCGCCAAGGGGGAGATCCTGGGCTGTCTGGATGTGGATGAACGGGAACTGACCTGCCAGGGAAATATCCAAACGGACCGGTTCTGGGAGGTCTGGGAGAACCGCTTCCAGCTGTTTCGGGAGAAGCGGAAACCGGACAACGGTATTTGTGCCGGATGCGCCTATGCGGATTACTGCCGGGGCGGTTCCTGGCATACCTGGGATTTTGAACACAGCAGGCCAAGGCTGTGCCTGCTGCAGCACCTATGTGAAAAGGAGGAAAAACAATGACTGTGGATCCCTATGACCTCATGGATCAGCTGCGCTCCCGGCAGGGAACGCTGATCGCCTTCGTCATCCAACTGGAGCGCATCCGCCAGGATCTGGAGAAAGATGCCGCTCAGGGTGTCCCGGAACTGCGCCCAGTTGCAGACCACCTGCGCACCTGTCTGGAGCAGCTGCGGGAACTGGACGAGCAGATTGGCACGCTGTGCGTGAAAATGGAAATGGGCTGCGAGATTCTCGACATGCCCGAAATTTACGGTCCTCCGGGGTTTTTCTGATCCCGATGCAGAAAGGAGTGCGCACTATGGAAAATAACCGTCAGGCCGGTCAAAATCTCAACCGCTGCCGCCGGGCCGTCTCCACCCTGCAGCGGCAGGTGGATGCGCTGCAGCCGCAGCTGATCCAGATCCGGGATTCCACCGGAACCTCTGTGGAGGAGGTCCGCCGGCAGGCAGAGCTGTGCCGAAAATCACTGCAAACTCTGGCAGAGTTGATGGAAAGCCTGGAAAGCCGCAGTTCCCTCTCCAGAGAAATGGAGATGTTTCCCATGCTCTACGGGCCCCCGTCAGTCTTTAAAAAGGATCTGTAAGAAAAGCCGTGAACCAAAAGAGTGATATCCTTTACAGCAAAATCCAAGGCTGTCATTTTAACTGTAGAGCGGGGACTTGATCCCGCTTCCAAATCAAACAAACTGCCGCAGCACCAAATACATGGTGCTGCGGTTAACTATTCGACATATTGGAATTGGCTTAACTATTATCAGTAATCCATTTCTTTGACCAAGCAAACAATATTTCGGACATCAAATTAAAATCTACCGCTCCGCCATTTTTCAAATTCAAAAAGGTTTCGACAATGACCCGTTCATCGGAAGATACAACTTGGAACAAATCTTTTTGATGGCTGATATAGTTTCCAGTTTGCTTGAAAACAACTGCCTGTACAACGAAAGAGGCAGATTTATATAGTCCCCGCAAAATATCTTCACTCTTTTCATGGAGCATATTGTGAATACATCCGTGGTACACATTACAGGCACCGATTTTGATTGCTCTGTTCACAGCGCTTTCATCAATAACTGCCATCACCTCGTCAAGGCTTCCCTTGATTGGTGTAGTGTCATGGCAAAACTGGAACAGGTCAGATGGCTCCCAATTCATAATTTCTTTTTTTCCTGAAAAGAAACCACAAATCAGTTCTCTATGAGACATGGTGTCCAGCATGTTGTTATAAGTTTGAATATCCATAGCAGATAATTCATCCAAAATTACAACAACATCAATGTCACTTGTTTCTGTTGCTTCACCACGACCATAACTGCCTTGCAAACCAACAAACCATACACGGTTTGCGAAAGTCTCATTTAATGTCTGCAAGAAGTTTTGCATCCAAGCAGTAATATCTATCATCTTAATCACCTCGTCAAATTCAAATTTATCGAACTGATTGTATCACGGATGCAACCTTATTACAACATTGGCAGTTACCCAGTCCTTAAATATTTGAAAACTGGCAGGTCCATATGACCTGCCAGTTTTTTTGATGCAGTTGTCCGTTCGGGATATCGCACGGAAGGTTTAGGGCTTTTCTTATCTGCTGCGCAGTTCCCAGAAGGCCACGGCGCTGGCAGCGGCCACGTTGAGCGAGTCCACCCCATGGTACATAGGGATCTTCACGGTGTAGTCGCAGTTTGCGATGGTGCCGTCGGTGAGACCGTCCCCTTCGGAGCCCAGGGCCACAGCCAGTTTTTCCACTGCGCGAAGCTCCGGGGCATCGATGGAATAGGAGTCATCCCGCAGGGCCAGGGCGGCGGTCCTGAAGCCGAAGCCATGGAGCTGGGTCACCCAGTCCGTATCCAGATAGGTCCAGGGGACCTGGAACACCGTGCCCATGCTGACCCGGGCGCTGCGGCGGTACAGGGGATTGGAACAGCCGGGAGTCAAAAGCACCGCGTCCATACCCAATGCAGCAGCGGAGCGGAAGATGGCGCCCACGTTGGTGGGATTCTGCACATTTTCCAGCACCGCCACCCGCTTTACCCCTTCCAGGACCTCCGCCACGGTCTTTAACCGGGGACGGCGCATGGCGCAGAGCATACCCCGGGTCAGCTGGAAGCCGGTAAGCTGGGTCAACACCTCCAGAGGCGCGGTAAACACTGGCACATCGCCGCAGCGAAGGATCGCTTCCTCGGCCTCGGCGTTTACATGCCCCCGCTCCACCAGCAAGGATACGGGCTCGCAGCCGGCGTCCAGGGCCCGCATGATGACCTTGGGACTTTCGGCGATGAACATGCCCTTCTGGGGCTCAAAGCGGTTTAAAAGCTGGGCCTCGGTGAGCCGGGCGTAGACATCCAGCTCCGGGGCGTGAAAATCGGTAATTTCCGTAAATTGCACCATAGTTCGGGCTCCTTTTATGATCTAAGGGCCATTATAGAGGGAAAAAGGAAAAGTGTCAAATAGTAAAACACAGGCACAGCGGATTCGCTGTGCCTGTGAAGTATTATGTATCTTTATGCGCCGAAAGCGTCCAGTGCCAGCTTGAAGGCACCGTAAGCGCCTGCGTCGTTGCCCAGGGAAGCCAGAGCGAACTTCACATCGGAAGCGGCGTGGAAGACATACTTATGGAAATAGGGTTCCACACCGGTCAGCAGCATGTCGCCTGCCTTGCTGACGCCGCCGCCCAGGACCACGATTTCGGGGTCGATGACGGAGCAGAGGGAGCCCAGGAACTCGCCCAGGTACTCATAGTACTCGTCCATGATCTCCAGAGCCACCTTGTCTCCGGCCTTGGCGGCGTCGAAGATGTCCTTGCAGGTGACATCGGTCATGCCATGGAGACCTGCCAGGCGGACGATGCCTGTGGCAGAGCAGTACTGCTCCACGCAGCCCCGCTTGCCGCAGCCGCAGACGGCGGTCTCGTTGCGGTTGAGGACCATGTGGCCGATCTCCGCACCGGAGCCGTGGGCGCCGTGGAGGAGCTTGCCTTCGATAACGATGCCGCCGCCGACGCCGGTACCCAGAGTAGCGAAGACCATGTTGTCACAGCCCTGGCCGCCGCCCTTCCAGTATTCACCCAGGGCTGCCACGTTGGCGTCGTTGCCGGCCTTCACAGGGAAACCGGTGAGGGCGGTGAGTTCCTCCGCGATATTGAACACACCCCAGCCCAGGTTGACGCACTTATTCACCACGCCCTTACCGGAGACAGGGCCGGGAACGCCGATGCCGAGGCCCAGGATCGCAGTCTCGTTGATCTGATGGGCATTGATAAAGTCCCGGATGGATGCGGCGATGTCCGGCAGGATCTGCTGGCCGCCGTTTGCGATGACGGTGGGAATCTCCCACTTCTGGAGCATATTGCCGGTCTCGTCGAAGTAAGCGATCTTGACGGTGGTGCCGCCAAGGTCAATGCCAAAGCCGTATTTCATGGGTATGTTCCTCCTTGAAACGTTTTCATATATCCATTATACATCGAATCCGGAAAAAGAAAAGAGGAAAATGTGAAATTAGAGAAGAAAATATCCCCCTGTCCGGCGGTTGCACCTTTGGGTGCAACTTTTGTGATTTTCCCCGGTGCGGGTGAAAGGGAGGGAGGATATGAAGGAGCAAACGGGGGACAAATCCCTGAAAACACGCATCCGGGGCGGTCAGATCCGGCGGCGGGATGTGACCCGACGGCTGGCGGAGCTGGCCTTCGGCAAGGCCAATGACTGCGTCCGGCTGGCCCTGGAGGACGATCCCAGGCTGGATAAGCTGGACCTGAGCTTACTCAGCGAGGTCAAGCGCAACGATAAGGGCACCGTGGAGATCAAGCTCATTGACCGGCTCCGGGCCCTGGAGCAGCTGGCACTGGTTGCGGAGGAGGAGAAAACGGATCTGGAGTCGTTCCTGCAGGCGCTGCAGGAGGAGGAAGTATGAGCTACACCCCCTTCTCCCCCAAGCAGCGGAAGGTGATGACCTGGTGGGTTCCGGGGAACCGGGACAGCGGGAAAGAGGCCATCGTGTGCGACGGGGCGGTGCGGTCGGGAAAGACCCTTGCCATGGGTCTTTCCTTCTTTCTCTGGGCCAGCACCTGCTTCCAGGGACAGCGGTTCGGAGTCTGCGGGAAGACCATCTCCTCCCTAAGGCGAAATGTACTGTCTGAGATCCTGCCCCGGCTGGAGGGACTTGGCGCCTCCTGGAAGGAAAAACGGACGGAAAATCTGGTGACTGTCCGGTTTCTGGGGCGGGAGAATAAGTTCTACATCTTCGGCGGCCGGGATGAAAGCTCCGCAAGCCTCATTCAGGGCATCACCTTTGCCGGGATTTTGCTGGATGAGGTGGCGCTGATGCCCCGGAGCTTTGTGGAGCAGGCCTGCGCCCGGTGCAGCGTGGCAGGAAGCCGTCTGTGGTTCAACTGCAATCCGGCAGGGCCCAGCCACTGGTTCTACCAGACCTGGATATTGGAAGCGGAGAAACGCAACTGCCTGCGGCTGCATTTTACCATGGAGGACAACCCATCGCTGGCAGAAGAAATCCGGCAGCGGTACGAGCGGCTGTACACCGGCGTTTTTTACCGGCGCTTTATCTTGGGCCAATGGGCCCAGGCGGAGGGGCGGGTATATGATTTCTTCGGTCCGGAGATGGTAAAGGCCGCTCCCGGGGGACCTTTCGTCCAGTGGTACATCTCCTGCGACTACGGCACAGTCAATCCCACCTCCATGGGTCTCTGGGGGAAATGCAATGGCACCTGGTACCGGGTGAAGGAATTCTACTTTTCCTCCCGAAAGGCCCAGCGTCAGATGACCGACGAGGAATACGCCCAGGCGCTGCAGAATCTGGCAGAAGAGAGGCCCGTCACCGCAGTGATCGTGGACCCATCCGCAGCCAGCTTCATCGAGGTTTTACGCAGGAAAGGCTGGCGGGTGAAGAAAGCCGACAACGATGTGCTCAGCGGCATCCGGTTGACCTCGGACGCACTGAAGGAGGGACGGATTGTCATCACGGAAGGCTGTGCCGACCTTCTGCGGGAGATGGATGAATATGTGTGGGACCTGTCTTCGGGGAACAAGGACCGGGTGAAAAAGGAGCACGACCACGCCATGGACGATATGCGCTACTTTGTGTCCACGGTGCTGAAGGAGCAAAGCAATGGATTCATGGCCCTGAGCGTGGAGCGGCCAAGGTAAACGGAAAGGAGCAAATACATGAAACGAAAGCGAAAGGACAGCGCCCCGGTGGCAGTGACCCAGTTGCGGGGCGGCGAGACACATCCCTTCGGCACCCTCCGGGGCTACACCAATCTGGGTGGGGGCGAGCAGCGGCTGTACCGGCAGCTACGGGAAGCCATCCCGGTACTGGACGCGGCGGTGGGAAAGCTGGTGCGGCTCAGCGGCGGCTTTGCAGTAAAGTGTCGGGACGCTCAGAGTCAGCGGAAGCTGGAGGAATTTTTGAAAACCGTCCCCTGCGGCCGGGGGCAGGTGGGAATCAACAGTTTTCTGGCAGGGTATCTGGACAGTCTGCTGACCTATGGCCGGACCATCGGGGAACTGGTGGTATCCGGCGGGAAACTCCGGGCTGTATGCTGGGGTGATGTGACCCGGCTGGATATCCAGGAGGGTGAAAGTCTTTTGGACACCGTGATCTGGGGTCCGGACAGTCACGGGCTCATGCGTCCCCTGCCCTACCAGCAGCTTCTGCTGTTCACCACGCTGAATCCCGAACCGGGGGCACCCTACGGCGTCAGCATTTTCCGGGGAATGCCCTTCCTGGCGGACATTCTGCTGAAGATCTACCACACCATCGGTGTCAACTGGGAGCGGGCGGGAAATATCCGCTACAGCGTGATCTGCAAGGGCGGCGAGGATATGGACCCGGCGGTGGTCCAGGAGCGTGGCCGACAGGTGGCAAGCGAATGGGCCCGGGCCATGGAGGACAGCAAAAGCGGCACCGTCCGGGATTTTGTGGCAGTGGGAGATGTGCAGATCAAGGTCATCGGCGGAGAATCCCCCATTCTGGATTCCGAAGTGCCTGTGCGGCAGATGCTGGAACAGCTGGTAGCCAAGACCGGACTGCCCCCCTTCCTGCTGGGGCTGAACTGGTCCACCACGGAGCGGATGAGCACCCAGCAGGCAGACCTGCTCACATCTGAGCTGTGGGCTCTGCGCCGGAGCGTACAGCCGGTATTGGAGAAAATTTGCCGGACTCATCTTGCGCTGGAAGGTCTGGACCCCGGGTTCGAGATTCTGTGGGACGACATCAGTCTCCAGGACATCACCGAGGAGGCAAGGGCGGAACTGTATAAGGCTCAGGCGGAGAAATACCGGGCGGAAGCCGGAATAAAGGAGGAGTAAACATGGAAATCAAGAAAGCAACGGAGGTCACTAACGGCGGCGTACCCACAGCGGTACAGCTGGGGGCTATCAACGCGCTGGCGAAAGCCGAACTGACGGAAGAACAGGTATATGTATTTTCCCTGCGGCTCTGCGACGACCAGGTGGACCGGGATTTTGAGCGGTTCGACACCTCTGCCCTGCCCGCTCTGGCAAAGCTCTTTATCGGCAAGACCGGCATCGTGGATCACCACTGGAGCAGCAACAACCAGATTGCCCGGATCTTCGCCGCGGAAACCGTGATGGAGGAAGGCATTGGATACATCAAGGCCTGGGCCTACATCCGCCGGGGTGGCAGCAATGACGAGATCATTGCGGACATTGAGGCGGGAATCAAGAAGGAGGTGTCCGTGGGCTGCTCCATGGGACGCTCCGTCTGCTCCATCTGCGGTGGGGAATACGGCCAGTGCGGCCATCAGAAGGGGCAGTATTACGATGGTCAGCTGTGCTGCGCCATCTTAAAAGAACCTATGGATGCCTACGAATTTTCCTTCGTGGCAGTGCCGGCCCAGAAATCAGCCGGGGTGCTGAAGGGCATGGGCCGAGGAAAGTGTCTGAAGGAACTGGCCGACGAATTCGGTGCGCAGCAGGAGTACCGGGCACTGTATCAGGAAGCGGAGCTGGGGCGGCAGTACCGGAAGGAACTGGAGGACAGCGTGGTGCGGCTGTGTCTGGCGCTGGAACTGGGCGCGGAGGCCGATACCTACCGGAATGTGGCTAAAATGGCCGCAGCGGAGGATCTCCGGCAGCTGAAAGCGGCGCTGGAGCAGCGGCTGACTGAATCCCTGCCGGTGGTAACCCAGCTGGGCGGCTGCGTGGATCCGGGGGACGTCGTGGAAAGCGGATTTTTGATCTGAGCGGTTTTACCGGGTCTTCCCGGTGACCATATATTTTTTAGGAGGAAATTGAAAATGGGTTACGACAATCTGAAACTGGAAAAAGGTATGTACCGTCAGGCCGGCAAAAGCTTCACCCAAGTGCTGGAAAGCCTGGATCCCAGCGAGAATTACCGGGGCACCGCACTGGAGGGTACCGACGCCTTCCAGCGGCAGCTGAAGCGCTTCGGCATCCGTGCCAAGGGCGCCGGCTCCTCCCCTGTGGAGAAGTTCTTTGCCACCATGGATTCCGCTGTGCTCTTCCCCGAGTACATCGCCCGGACCGTGCGCCAGGGCATGGAGGAAAATGATATTTTGCCCAATATTGTAGCCACCACCACCGTCATCGACGCCATGGACTACCGCTCCATCTACTCCAACCCCACGGAGGAAGATAAGCAGCTGCAGGATGTGGCCGAGGGCAGTGCCATCCCTGAGACCACCATCAAGACCAAGGAGCACCTGGTCTCCCTCAAGAAGCGGGGCCGCATGCTGGTTGCGTCCTACGAGGCTCTGCGCTTCCAGAAGCTGGATATTTTCGGTGTGATGCTGCGCCAGATCGGTGCCTACATCCAGAAGCAGCAGATCGCCGACGCTGTGAACGTGATCGTAAACGGTGACGGCAACGACAACGCCGCTGTGCAGTATCAGATCGGCACCAGCCCCATTTCCGGCACCGCCGGGACCCTGGGTTACGACCAGCTGGTGGACTTCTGGAGCCAGTTTGATCCCTACACCATGAATACCATCCTCTGCGGCAGCAATGCCATGACCAAGCTTCTGAAGGTCCCTGAGCTGCAGAATCCTCTCACCGGTCTGAATTTCCAGGGCACCGGCAAGCTGACCACGCCTCTGGGCGCCCAGCTGCACCGGACTTCCGCCGTGGACGAGGGTCTGTTCATCGGTCTGGACAACCGCTACGCGCTGGAGCTGGTCCGGGCCGGGGACGTGCTGGTGGAGTATGACAAGCTCATCGACCGCCAGCTGGAGCGGGCAGCCATCACCTCCATCTCCGGCTTCTGCAAGATCTGCGACGGTGCCAGCGCGGTGCTGAAGGTATGACCCTGAAGCAGCAGGTCTATGCCCAGGCTGCCCTGCTTGCAGGGCAGCTGGAGGATGGGCAGAAGGACATCTTAAGCGCCCTGTGCGCCGCCGCCACTGCTTCCCTGGCGGCCCGGCTGCGGGAGGGGCTGCAGCCGGAGGATTGCAAGGCGGATTTTATTGCCGCGGCTTCCCTCTTTGCCCTTTCCCACCTCAACGCGGTCAAAGACGGTGCCATGCCAGAGCAGTTCACCGCCGGGGATCTGACGCTGCGCAAAACTGACGGGGGCGACACCGCCTCCAACGTGCTGCGCAGCCAGGCAGAGCTGATGATCGCCCCCTATTTAAAGGACCGGTTCTGCTTCCGGGGGGTGTAGCATGAAGCGGATGGTGAGCAATCTCCTGCGCCAGTACGGAACTCCCATGATCCTCAGCGGCCCGGAGGGCACCCGGGAGGTCCGGGGGTTCTTCCAGCCTGTCCGGTCCAAGAGCTGGCAGAGCATGGTAAATCTGGCGACGCCCCTGGGGGAGGTCTTCCGGGGGCAATACATCTACATCGGGCCCGCCGAGGTAAGCGTCTGCGAAGGTGAGCTTGTGACTCTGGGGCAGAAGAACTACTTTCTGCGCCGGGTGGAGCAATATTATTATGGAGACGAGGCAATCTATACCTGGGGGCTTTGTGTTGAGAAGGGTGTGAACGATACATGGGGATCTCAATTCTAGAACTGGTACTGCGCCGGCTCCGGGAGGAAAACTTCGTTGCGGATGTTTCCTTCCCAGGCCAGAAATACCCCCACATCACCGAGCCCGTGGCTGCGGTACACATCGAAAAAGTGGACCGGGCCAACCTGGCTGTGACGGTGGAGGTCAGCATCATCTGCCCCGCGTCCCTGGGCGGTGTCCGCTGTGAGGTGGAGGCCCTCCGGGCCACGGAGGTACTGCGCTGGGCCGGTGCCACCTGTGTGCAGAACGGGTGCAGCTACGACGGTGTGGCCCAGGTATACGTGGTCAGCATCATGGCCACCTTCACCTGCGTCACCGAGGCGGAGAACTGCACCATGGGCCCGGGATTTCAGGTGTTCATCCAGGAAAAGCTGGTGCCCTACGCGGTTTCCTTCGAAGCAGAGCAGGTGCGGGAATGCCAGGCCCAGTATGAAATGGGCGAAAACGCCCCCATCGGCATCGCAGGCGGCAGCTGGCTGTGGAAACTGCGGCTGGAGGAGCTGATCCCCGCCGGAAATCTGGAGACGATGAATCCGGAGGGGAACTTCGAGCTGCGGCTGGAGAACGACACCACGACGGAAACCTACTACCACTGCCGCTGGCAGAGCGTCCGCCGGGAGTTCACCCGCCAGGGTCTGCGGCGGATCCGCAGCGGGATCAGTATGCTCAGACAGGAGGCAACAAATGGATAAGCTGGTTTACAAATCCTTCACCTGGCCCACAAATCCGGAGGTGTACCACGAGGACTGCATCCGGGAGGCCCTCTACGCCAAGACCGATGACGGAGATTCGGTCTTTTCCGGTATCGGGCCGCTGAAACGGGTGATCACCGGCAGCGGATCTTTCTTTGGCAGTTCCGCCAGCGATGATTTCAAGCGTCTGGCGGCGCTGCTGGCTTCCCCGGAGAAGGGCGCACTGGTGCACCCGGTCTGGGGAACCCGGTCCGTGTACTTCACCAAGCTGCAGCTGACCCAGAATCCTAAGGCGGATTTCGTGGCCTACAGCTTCGAATTTAAGGAAGCGGACGCGGACGGGGCAATTCCCAAATAACACAGGAAAATCAGCAACCATAAGGCTGCGGGTTTTTGTTATCACGTTACCGGGCTGATCTCAAAGGAGAGGATCTGTCCGGTTTTTTCGTTTTTCTGAAGTTCTGCGGTGGCCACCTTCACGAGAGAACCGTAGGGGTCCTTCTTCGGGCCGGACTTGGAATAGCCCCAGAGGGTGTTCATGGAGTATTTGCTGTCGGCGGCCTGGCCGGAGGCGAAGGCCTCCTCATCCAGGATGTAGACAGACACGGTGTAGTCCGTCTCCTGCCGGAAGAGCCCGCGGTAGGCGCTGTCCACGATGCAGACCACACATTCCTCGTCCCAGTCGTCGGTTTCCTCCAGCACCAGGTCCGTCATGGTCTGGTTGGCCTCCACGCGCTGCTTGGCGGAATAGTCGGCAGAACGGGAGGTGGAGCTGTATCGGTAGCCCAGATAGCCCACAGCGGAGCCGATGCCGATGATCACCAGCAGAACCAGCAGGGTAATCTCCTTTTTGGTAAAGCGCATATCGGACTCCGGGCAGAAAACCAGTCTTGCGTTTCGGGCCACCGGCACCAGCACCCGCAGGAACAGGGTGATGACCACTGCCTCAATGGGGAAGAGGGCCAGATTCTTGAAGATCCGGGTCATGGTCATAATGCCCAGGATGGACTCCTTGGCCTGCTCGGGGTTGCCGATATAGCTATAGTACCAGGCGTATATCACCTGCTGCAGCACCACATTGACGCCGAAGCAGATGGCAAAGCGGGCAAGCATCACCCGGATAGGGCTGACCTTCGCCCGGTACAGGAACAGGGCGTAGAGCAGTGTAGAAGCGATCTCCGTCAGCACAAAGGGCAGGAAATAGTCGCCGGTGGGCCAGATCAGAAAGCCCACGGTATCGGAAACGATGGCTGCGGGAATGGCCATCACAGGACCGAAGATCATGGCGCCCAGGGCTGTGGCCAGGGTGGCCGTCTGAATGGCCAGAGATGGGCCAAGCTGAATGGCTGCAGGCTTCAGGGCGATGCGAAGAGCCACCATGAAGGCGGTGACCACCAGCATTTTGGTGCTGCGTACTTCCGCGGCGGCATCACGCCAGTATCCGGCGGAGAAGGGATGGGCGTAGAGTTTTGTGGATCTGGGTGCTCTGGACATAAAGATTCCTCCTTTATTGGGGGCAAGGACTCCGGTTTCTCCAAAGCAAAACTCCCCCTCGGCAAAGAGCCGTTGGGGAGTCAAATATGTATGGATGACCCGTAGAGAAATGGCAGTCGATTCACAGCCGTTCCATTGCCCGACCGAGTATCGTTGCTACATAAAGGAGGTTTTCCCATATGCAACAGCGGGTGCGGAGGCCCCATCGTGGAACAAGTTCCTTCGTCCACCGTTCAACTCCCCGTTCCGGCGGCACTTAACGCGAGGTCCCCTACTCTGTTGCCATCTACTATAGCCCATTCGACGCAAAATGTAAAGGGAGGATTTGGTCGCTGCGGAAAAATATCGTTTACAAGAGCTTCCCCCCAGGAGGAAGGTATTATAATTTTTTTATCTAAACTGCCCCGGGCGGGTGCGCGGGCGACTTTTCGGTTATCTTCCATATTTCTCCAGGATATCATCCACATCCACGCCGTAGTCACGGAGCCAATTCAGGGTATGCTCCGCATTGGAGAAGATGTTGATGGCCTCACCTGTGTGGTTGAGCCAGAAGACATTGTCATCCGGGTGGTGGAAGCCCCACTGCTGGGACATGGTGCCTTCTTCGCAGTCGGCGACCATGCTGCGGTACAGGCTTCGGATATCTGCCGGGTCATGGACAAAGATCTCCCCCCCATCCCAGGTATTGCGCAGCACCAGCAGGCTGTTCTCCGCCAGGAACCGGTCCTCGGTCATGTCGCTGCCGAAGACCGCCGCCGGGGAGCTGAACAGCCGGCGCAGGTACACACCGGTGTCGTCACCCATCCAGATGTTATAGTAGCGGTTCACGGTGCGGCCGCTCTTTAAGTGATAGGTGATGGTCATGGCCATGGAGAAATTCATCCGGTCCGCATTCTCTTCGGAGTAGATGTACTCCACAGCAGCGGTCTCCATGCGGAACTGATGGGTGTTATAGCTTTGATAGAATCCCACAGCCTCCCGGTGGATGTCGATGATCTTCTGAATATCCTCCGGGTTTTCGATCCGGAAATCCTCCGGCTCATTTTGGGGTCTGTACCAGCCCTCGTCGATGGTGACGGTCTCCACCTCTTCCGCTTCGGGAATCCAGGAGACGATGCCGAAGGGGTCCAGAGCGGCGATGATCATAGACAGTCCCACAGCAGCCATCAGGATGCCGCACTTGAGGAAATTCTTTCCGCCAAATACCCGGGGAGACCGCTCCAGCAGCATTTTGCCCGTGAACCAGCCCACAGCCAGACCCAGGAAGAGGAAGACGGGCGTTCCCATGCCGAAGACATCATCGGTGATGAAATAGAAGGCAGCGCCTACCAGCAGACTGTAGACCACCAGGAATACCGGCTCCAGGCCACGAATGGCCAGGAAGTCACCGGCGCACTCCAGCTTTCTGCGGCGGTAAAGCGCCAGTGCGCAGAAGAGCAGCCCGATGCCCACGGCAGCCACCACAAAGTAATAGATGGCGTTTTCGTCGGGGTGGAAGGTAAAGGCGATCAGATCGTCAATGTTTAATTGTTCGGTTTCATAGACCCGACGGACATCCACGAAGGAGCTCTCCATCATCCGGGCCATGGGGCTGAACAGGAAGAAGGGCACAAAATTCAGCCGGATGCCGTAAAACTGGGGCACATAGAGGGTATCCAGCAGCCACCCCATGATGACGGCGCCGAAATTCATAATGGCGTAGACCACCGCCTGGGCAAACCGGGAACCTACGCAGAAGGCACTGAACACGGAAAGGCCAAAGAAACAGGCAAACTGCAGATTTGTGCCCAGCAGGAAGATGGGCGCTGCCAGCCATGCGTTCTCCGGGGCGTAGAAAACCAGGATCGGAAGCACCAGCACCGTCAGAACCATGGTGGGGATCAGATGGAACACAAAACCGGAGATCACATTGGTCACAAACCAGGTCTCCCGCCGCAGGGGCAGGGCATGGAGGGCATTGCACATCCGGGAATTGTACAGGTCACCGAAAAGCAGATGGGTGCAGATCAGCGCGTAAACCGGGGTAATCAGACTGAGGATCTGGATGGCATCGATGAGGTTGGGAGCCATGTGCTTACTGCTGCTGTCCAGCAGGAGGATCAGACCCATCAGGGCACACACGGTATACAGGCCCCAGCAGGGGGCGAACCGGGTGAGGTTTTTGAGGAAAACGGTTTTATTAAAGTACGATATTCTTGACTTCATAGTTCACACCTCCCAGTTCGTAGATGAAGATCTCTTCCAGAGAAAGGGGAAGAATATCGAAATAGTCGGGCTTTGCCGCTGTCAGAATTTCTTCCAGCCTTTCCGCGTCGCCCCGGACGATAAGGGTCTGCAGACGGCCGGAAGCGGATCGGTGGAGAACATCCAGGCCGTCGGGAATTTCGCCCACGATCTGCAGTTTGTGGGTGGAGCCCTGCATATCGGCTAAGGACCGCTCCAGGAGCATCCTGCCGTGGTCCATGATTCCCACATGGTCGCAGATGTCCTCCAGCTCCCGCAGGTTGTGAGACGAGATCAGCACGGTGGTGCCGTGCTGGGCCACGTCGGAAAGAAGCAGGCTCCAGACCTGCCGGCGCATCACCGGATCCAGTCCATCCACCGGCTCGTCCAGCACCAGCAGCTGCGGCCGGGTGCAGATGCTTAAGTGGAAGGCCGCCTGCTTCTGCATACCCTTGGAGAAGCGGCGGATGGGACTCTTCCGGGGCAGCTTGAATACCTCGTACAGCCGCTCATAGAGCTCATCGTCGAAGTCAGGATAAATTCCACGGTAGTATTTGCGCATATCCTCCAGGGTTGCGGAGGGGAAGTAGAAGATATCGTCCGGGATGGAGCCGATGGTTGTCTTCACCGCCGGGTTTTCGTAGATCTCTTCGCCGTTTAAGGATATCTCACCGCTGTCCGGGCGGTAGACACCCAGCAGGCACCGGATGGCGGTACTCTTACCCGCGCCGTTGGGGCCCACCAGGCCATAGACGGCACCTTTCGGCACGGTCATGGTTAAGTTATCCAGAGCCTTGAAGTCCCCGAACGTCTTGGTCACGTGTTTCAGTTCCAGCATAGTCATTCCTCCTTTTCAAGCCGGGCCAACAGTTCCCGGCGGTCCACACCGCAGCGCTCCAGCTGCTGGATCAGCCTGTCAAATTCCGCCAGCAGCCGGTCGGCTTCCCGCTGACGGATGGACATCTCTCCGCTGACGAAGCAGCCTTTGCCCTGCATGGACACGATCCAGCCCTCCAGCTCCAGCTGGCGGTAGGACCGCTGGATGGTATTGGGGTTGATGGCCAGCTCAGCGGCCAGATCCCGGACCGAGGGCAGCTTGTCGCCGGGCTTTAAGATCCCCGCGGCGATCTGCTCCCGGAATCCGTCGATGATCTGGCTGTAAATGGGCCGGGCGTCCCGGTAATCCAGATGTACCATATCAGACCTCCTTAAGTGTACTAACTGTTCTAGTACACTTAGTATATCACGGTTCTCTGCCTCCGTCAATCCGTCATTCATTAAGTCTTTATTAATAATAACTGCCAAATTTGTATCACGCTTTTCGCCTTTACACCAAGGGAAAATTATGATATGATATTTATATACTTCCAGAAGGAGTGGTTTCATGTCCCAGATCATCCGTGATATGCTTGAAATTTCCCGCTGCGGTGTGCAGTACCGCGCTGACTGTCTGGCACCACTGGGTCTGAAATCCATCCATGCCAGCTATCTGACCGAGATCTGCGCCAACCCCGGCATCTCTCAGGACCGGCTGGCACGGCTGATCTGTATCAACAAGAGCAATGTCGCCCGGCAGGTGGCCGTACTGGAGGAAGAGGGCTTTGTGCGCCGGGTTCCCTCCGTGGCAGATAAGCGTGTCATGGAACTCTACCCCACAGAAAAAACCCAGGAAATGCTCCCTCAGATCACCCAGGTCCTGGCCCGCTGGGAGGACTGCATCACCCATGATCTGAGCGAAGCGGAAAAGGAACTGCTCACCTCCCTGCTGCGGAAGATGAGCACCCGGGCCAGCTGCTATATGGAAGACAGATAAGATAACCCCGGAACGTTACCGTTCCGGGGTTTTTATGTTGCAAGCTGCAATATGCTGCGCTAAATGATCATTTATGCGGCGAGTCGATCTGTATATGTATGATTGCCACCGGCAATCATTTGGATTTTGCTTTGCTTCGCGAAGCACCACCGCTGACAATTCGAGCCTGGCAGGCCGGCAATAATCGTTACATCCCAGGGTCCTCCCGGTTTGCTTCTGCGTGCAGCGGCAGGGCAAAAATCGAAACATTTTTGCCTTAGGCACGAGGCTTTCACTGAAATCTTCGGCCGCGGGAGGGGGTACACAGGGGGAGGTGGTGCTTCGCGCAGCGAATCTCAATGATTCGATTGCCGGTGGCAATCGCCCCTACACTAGGCATTTTGTCGTACAATTAACGCCTCCCCCTGTGCCGCTTTCTTTGGTTACTTTCTTGTGCGGTCACAAGAAAGTAACATATTTCGCCGCGCCTCCTTAGGCGCATAAACGATCATTTTCCATAGCAAATATGAATCCGCCCGGAGATGATCTCCGGGCGGTTATATTTAGAACATAGGCTTGATCTTCTGGCGGAAGATCCGGGTGAAGAGAATGGCAGTGACAGTGCCGCTGGCCAGCTCCGCAATGGGATAGGCAAGCCAGACCTTGCTTACATCGCCGGTCAGACTCAGCAGATACGCCACAGGCAGCAGCACCAGCATCTGGCGGCAAATGGAGGTGATGGTGGAATAGATACCGTTGCCCAATGCCTGGAAACAGGAGCTCAGGGAGATGCACACGGCAGCAATCGGGAAGCTCCAGCTGATGGTCCGCAGGGCAGCCCGGCCGATCACCAGGAACTCGTCGCTGGGATTAAACAGGCCCAGCAGCAGGTCGGGGGCCAGCTGGAACACCGCCAGTCCGCTGAACATCAGCACCAGGGCGGAGCCCACGGAGATCTTCAGTGTTTTCACAATACGCTCGGGCTTCCGGGCGCCGTAGTTGAAGGCAATGATGGAAATTGTGGCGTTGTTGATGCCGAACAAGGGCATAAAGAAAAAGCTCTGGATCTTGAAATAGATGCCGAAGACGGAGGTGGCAGTCTCGGAGAAGCCCTGGAGGATCTGGTTCATGCTGAAATTCATGAACGATCCGATGCCGTTCATGATGATGGAGGGAACACCCACGGTGAGGATCTGGCCGATGGTGGCCAGGTGGGGCTTCAGGTACTTGACGCCAAGCTGGAGATCGGAATTGAACTTGATATTGAAGTAGAGCGCCAGAAGGCCGGAGGTCCACTGGCCGATGACAGTGGCAACGGCAGCGCCGGTAATGCCCATGGCGGGCAGGCCCAGCCAGCCGTGGATCAGAATGGGATCCAGGATGATGTTGACGATGGCGCCGGTGGACTGGGTGATCATGGTGTGCATGGTACGGCCCGTTGCCTGGAGCAGACGCTCGCAGAGAATGCCCATAAACACACCCAGTGTGCCGATGCAGCAGATGGAGGTATACGAAATGCCGCCCTCCACAGTCTCGGTGACAGTGGACTGCATCTCATAGTAAGGGCGAACACCGAAAATACCGAAGATGACGAAACCCACGGTGACCAGCAGCATCAGAAAAATACCGTTGCCGGCAGCCCGGTTGGCGGCCTCCTGGTCCCGCTGTCCCAGGGATTTGCTCAGCAGAGAGTTGACACCCACGCCGATACCCACGGCGAAGCCGATCTGCAGGTTCTGCACAGGGAAAGCAAGTCCCAGCGCGGTGACGGCGCTTTCGGACACCTGGGAAACATAGATACTGTCGATGACGTTGTAAAGCGCCTGGACCAACATGGAAATAATCATGGGCAGGGCCATGTTGACCAGCAGTTTGCCCACGGGCATGACGCCCATTTTATTTTCTTTCAGGGTGTTATTCTGCATGTTTTTCTCCTTTATACGCATAATTTCCATAATATCATTATAGGTTGCACCCTGAAAAAATGCAAGTGAAAAACATATCCGTTTTTTCGGTCTGTTTCCGGAAAAAAATACGCCGGAGCACTTGCGCAAATGCGGCCGATTATAGTAACATATATAAAAATCAAGAAAAATCAGAAAGGATGTGTCGGATCCTATGATCAACGCGGATATTTCCAACATCTGGGGTGATGTCTCCCTCCGGGACCTGCTGGAACAGGAAGACCGGATCCTAAATGCCCACAGAACGCTGTGCGGGGGCACCGGAAAAGGTGCAGTTTACGGCGCCTGGATGAACCTGCCCGATACCCTGCCCGAAAAAATGAACAAATACGCAAATCTCATTCGGCTGGACAGTGACATTCTGGTTGTCATCGGCGACAACGGAGCAACCCGGGGTATCCGGGCCATTATCCAGCTGCTCCAGGGCCTCCATCGGAATATGGGAAAGGGACAGGGTGACCCTATGATCCTTTTCACCGGGGATAGTCTGTCTCCCGGCTATTGGAACGACCTGACCCACCTGCTGGAGGGTAAGGATTACTCCCTGTGCGTCATCGCCGGGGATACCCTGAGCACGGAGAGTGCCATTGCTCTGCGGAATCTGAAATGGATGCTGGAACGAAAATACGGCACCAACGATGCCATGTGCCGGATCTATGCAGTCACCGATCCCCAGCAGGGTATGCTGCGTCAGATGGCCCGGGACGAGAAATGGGAGACCTTCGATCTGCCCGCCGGGATCGGGGATGATTTCAGCCTCCTCTGCCCCGGCTGCTGGCTGCCCCTGGCTTTGGCCGGCATTGACCTGGAGGGTCTTCTGAATGGCATCCGCAATGCCCGGGAAGAATACAACCTGGGCTCCTTTGAAAATCCCGTCTGGCTCTATACCGCCGCCCGGAAGCTGATGGCAGAGTCCGGAAAGGCCATGCAGCTGCTGACCTCCCCGGATTCCGGTATGGCCGCTTTCGGAAAATGGTGGCAAAGCCTCTTTACCGGCAGCACCGGCATGGCGCCCCTGGTCATGGAACTGTCTTCCGATCAGGCTGTAGTGGATCATCTGATCCGAAATGCCCCCCGCAGCATTTTTGAGACGATGCTCCGGTTCGAAGCGCCGGAGAAGGCAATCACCATCGCCCAGGACAAGACAGACCTGGACGGTCTGAAGGCTCTTGCAGGCGAGCCTATGGCCACAGTGCAGGAGGACGCTTTCTTCCGCATGCAGAACAGCCATGCCGACAGCGGCAGCGCAGTCATGACTCTGGAATGCCCCCGGCTGTGTGAGGAAACCCTGGGTGAGCTGATCTGGTTCTTCCAGCTGAGCCGGGCCCTGGAACTCATGCTGTAATATGCCGGGTACTTTTTCCATTTTGAATTGAAGTTTTACAAAATAAGTGTTGCAAATTTCCCTGATAGCTGGTAAAATGTCCATACAGCATAAATCGCTGCAAGCAAAGGAGGAAATTCCGATGATTCATCTGATTATGGGCCTGAAGGGCTCCGGCAAGACCAAGAAACTGATCGACGCCATCAACGCTGCTGTTGCTGAGGCACACGGCGATGTGGTCTGCATCGAGTACGGCAAGAAACTGACTTACGACGTTACCTATAAGGTCCGTCTGGTCGATTCCCAGGAATATGGCATCAGCTCCGCTGAGATGCTGAAGGGCTTCCTGAGCGGCCTGCATGCCGGTAACTTTGATATTACCAACGTCTTCATCGACAACCTGTACAAGACCATCGGCAAGGACGTGGCCACCGCTGAGGATTTCATTGCCTGGTGCGCAAAGTTTGCCGCCGACAATGGCATGGAGATCACCATCTCCGTTTCCGAGGATCCCGCCAACCTGTCTGACGCTGTCAAGCAGTACGTGTAATATCCATCTACATAACGACGCTGCTTTCGCAGCGGCGTTTTTGTGCGTCAAAAAGTCCCCTCCGAAGAGGGGACTTTTCCTGTTTTCAGCGAAGGACCCAGAGATTGCGGATCTGTCCCTGGATCTGTTCATAGCTCCACAGCTTCCCGGAATTCTCCCTGCTGTTGGGGTCGTTGACCCGGAAGAGGCCGTCCTCCAGACCCACCAGCACGATGTAGTGGCCGGAGGCAGTGAAGTCCCCCGGTCCCATGGCGCAGATAATGGGGTTGCCCACCTCCAGGTTGTCCGTCATACGCTTCTTAACCAGAGGGATCTCTGTCACATCCAGCCCCAGCTTCACCGCGCCCTCGCTGATCAGCGTCCAGGAGGAGCCGTAGCCGGATGCGTAGTAGCCGTTTTTCTCCGCGAAGGCCGCCACCGCAGCCGGATCGTAGGTTTCATCGTCACCGGTCAGATAGTAGCCCGCCATGGCAAGGCAGGTGGGGCCGCAGCCGGTGATGGCAATCATGTCGCTGCCGTATTCCTCGTAGCCCCAGCGCGGATCCCACTGCATCAGCAGCGGCACTTCCTCCCGGCCGGCAAAATCCGACAGGCTGTAGTCCTTCTCCTCCCGGAAGGGGTAATTCAGGACAAAGTCCTCCGTCTCCGGGTTCCGTTCCAGCAGCCCGATGAGGCTCTTGGGGTACGCTCCGTAGGAAATGCCTTTTTCATCGGCGTAGGCTTTCACGATCCTTTCCGCGTCGCTCGCATCGCTCCACCGGAAAGTCAGATCCCGGTACAGTCCCGTAAGCCTGTCCTCCAGAAGTATGCCAAGCAGCAGTCCCAACAGCAAAAACAGCACTGCCGACAGCAAAAATGTTCTCTTTTTCATGGTCTTTCCTCCCCTGCCCGGATCAGTCGGTCCACATCCTGCCGGAAAGTTTCCCAGGCCTGCTCGTTGCGCACAAAATACCTGGGGCAGTCCTTGCCTGTGATGTCATAGTGCCGGATGATGTCCGCGGACGTCAGATAGCAGTTCTCCAGAAGCCAGGCGGTCAGCTTTACTGCTGCGTCATAGCTCTCCCGGGTAAATTTCCCCGTCTCGTCCGGATGGCAGATCTCAATTGAAATGGTGTCGTTGTTTCGGTGGTTGCTGGCTGAGGACATCTCCCACAGAGGGACGCACTGGATCACTTCCCCCTCCAGCCCCACGATAAAATGGGAGCTGACTGTGGATTCGGGGTTCGCATACCAGTTCCGGTTCTGCAATGCGGTGGTGCCGGGGTTTCCCACATAGTGGATCACCACATCTCCGATGTCCTCCAGCTCCGTTCCCCGGCGGGAACTTCCGTCCACCTGGATCAGCTGCACATCCACCCAGTCGGGCAGCTGCACCTGCTTCACATGGGCCACACGCAAATGGCCGGTGACCCGGTTCAGTCCCGGCATCCCCGCACCCAGCCACACAAAGCCCAGGACCAGCACAGCTGTGAGCAAAATCGCTCTGACGGAAATTTTCCGTTTTTCTTTCTTGGACATGGTCAAGCCCCGCTTTCTGTCTTAGATCATCCATATTCTAGCACAGAAACTCTTAGGAAGTCTTTTTCCCAAGCTTAAGATTTCTTTACATTTGAAGCGGCGGACCAGAATTCATGGTCCGCCGCAGCTTAACTATCCAGTTCCTGCCGGGCCTGGGCCACGGCTTCCCGGCTGGTCTGCTGAATATGCCATTCATCCAGTCCGGGAATGCCCATGGGGATCCCTTCCCGGCGGAATAACATGCCGCTTTCCAGATCGGTTTTGCCGCTCATGTGAAATGCCCGGGCGGCGGGGCAGATGTCCCGGAAGAAGCGGATCACCGCAGCTTTGACACCGGCGCCGATGAGCACCTCGGGTCCGCCCTGCGTATCCCGGATTTTCAGAAGCCTGGCAATGATATCCACGCCGCCCATGCAGGAGGGGGCGCCGCCGGAGGTGAGCACCGTGTCGATGCCCAGGTCCCGGGCATCCAGGTAGGTCCGGACCGGGTCCCGGCTCACATCGATGCAGCGGTGCAGGGTAATGCCCAAACCGCCGCAGGCCTCCACCAGGGGGCTCATGGCGGTCTTGCCCAGGTCACCCTCCGCTGTTAAGCATCCGATGACAAAGCCGTCGGCGCCGGCACTTTTCAGCTGCAGGATCTGCTGCCGCAGCAGTTCCAGCTCCTCCGGGGTGTAGAGAAAATCTCCCGCCCGGGGCCGCATGAGGCAGCGCACCTCGATATCCGATTCCGCCTTGATCTGCCGCAGCAGCGCCTCGTAGGGGGTCAGACCGCCCACAGCCAGGGCGCTGCACAGCTCCAGGCGGTCCGCGCCGCCTGAAATGGCGCTGCGGGCCGAGGCCAGGGAATCCACACACACTTCCAGAATCTTTGCCATGGGTTTTACCTCCCGGTTACCGGATTTTTTCGCCGTTGAGCACTGCTTCCACCAGTTTGTCACCGTCATAGCGAAGCTTCAGCAGAAAGAACGGCGCGTCTGCCCACAAAAGGTCCAGGAAAATCTGATCCCCCTCCCATTTGGGAAGCCGGTCCAGAAATTCCCGGCTGACCCAGCGCAGGTCACCCTCATCGCACTCCTTCAGTTCTCCCTCGAAGCCGTCGGCGGTGAACAGGTACATGTATTCCCCATCCCAGGGACCGTTGGTCAGAAAGGTCACCACACCTCGGCAGCGCCATGCGGTGAGTGTCAAGCCTGTCTCCTCCAGGGCTTCCCGGAGCAGGCACTCGTCGGGAGTCTCGTCGGCTTCAAACTTGCCGCCAATGCCGATCCACTTGTCCTGGTTCACATCGTTCTTCTTTTTGACCCGGTGGAGCATGAGTACCTCATCCCCCCGGGTGATGTAGCACAGAGTCGAATTATGCATGGCTCTTCACCCGCTGCATCAGACAAATGGCGTGGTGCATATTTTCCACTTCCACCATGGCTTTTCCGTCCTCCCGCTCGCCATCCAGTGTCCAGGGCATGGACTCATCGGCCCAGACGGTGATCTTCCGGGCGGGGCCGAAGGTGATCATGGCGCAGTCATTATAACGCTGGCTCTGCAGGGCCTGGATACATTCGGAGATCTCCGTCAGGCTCCGGGGTGCCCGGACAAGGAACACCTCCAGCAGGCCGTCGGCCATGTCCACAATCTTGGGGTCCAGGGTCAGCACACCGCCGATGGAGGTGGAATTGCTGATGCAGCCGAAGATAAAGTCGTCCTCCACGGTCTCATTTTCCATCTCCATGCGCACATGGACCTTGCGGATCTGGCTCAGCTCGGAGATGCCGTCCAGCACATAGGCCGTGTGGCCCAGTGCGTTTTTGATGTTTTGGGGGGTGGAGTAGCTTGCCTTGGTGAATGCACCGAAAGAGGCCACATAGGCAAAATACCGCTGGCCGAACCGGCCCACATCGTAGCGGACCGGCTCTCCCTCCACGATATCCTGGGCTGCCTGGACAATGTTGGTGGACAGCTTCAGGCTGGAGGCAAAGTCATTGGTGGAACCGGCGGGAATATAGCCGATGGCCGCCTGGGAACCGGAGCGGAGCAGGCCGTTGATAGTCTCGTTCAACGTACCGTCGCCGCCGCAGCAGACCACGATATCCATGCCTACGGAACGTTCTTCCACAATTCTGGCCGCGTCACCGGGACCGGCGGTCATATGGATATTCACTTCATAGCCCGCCCGGTTAAAGATGGTGATCACATCTGCCAGGTAACGGTTTGCTTTACGCATGCCCGCGAAGGGGTTCATGACAAAAAGCATCTTTTTCATCATTTTCAATACGCCTCGATTATCAATGAAATCATTCTGCATTATTATATCATTCAATCCCAAATTCGCAACCGGGTAGGCGGTTGTTTTTGCCGCCGGAAAATAAAATTTACGATTCATTCATAATCCCGTCGTTTTGCACGGAATTTTCAATCGGAGATCGGCAGATTCCACAGTTGCATTTCCTTTTTTCTGCCTGTATAATGAGTGCCCCTTACCCAAGAATCCACCGTTTCATCAAAAAAGAAAGGAGCACGATCATGTACACTGCCGCACAAACGGAAGCCTTCCGGGCCTCATTTACCCTGGATTCCTTCCTCCCCGGCCACAACAACCGTTTCGCTCTGCATGCCGCCAGGGCGGTGGCCTCCCAGCCCGGCGGAAAATTCTACAATCCCCTTATGCTCTACGGCCCCTCCGGCGTGGGCAAGACGCATCTGCTCCATGCCATCGCCAATGAGACCCGCCGCCGGAATCCCCAGGCCCGGATACGCTATATCCGCTCCGAGGATTTCACCCGGGAGCTGGTCGAATCCATCCAGGGCGGCTATTGTATGAAATTCCGGAAAGAATATATGGATCTGGACCTGCTGCTGGTGGATGATATTCAGTTCCTGGCAGGCAAGGAGGCCACCCAGGAGGAATTTTTCCATCTGTTCAACCACATGTACGAGCGAGACTGCCAGATCGTGCTGGCCTCCGACTGTCCGCCAAAGGATATGAAAACGCTGGCAGACCGTCTGACCTCCCGCTTCACCTGGGGACTTATGGCGGATCTTACCATTCCCGATCTGGAGGTCCGGGAGGAGCTTCTTCGCCGGGGTGCCCGGGAGCGGCAGCTGGAACTGCAGCCGGAGCAAGTGACCTACATCGCCGAGCATGTTCCCCGGGGCGGTTTTGAACTGGCCGGTGTGCTGAACAATCTCCTTGCCCTGAGCCTACAGCCGGATATGGATATGGTCTGCCGGGCCGTGGCCCAGCTCCTGCCCTCCCCCGCAGGCTGCTCCGACAGCGCTCCTGTCATCCGCAATGTCTGTGAACTGTTCCAGATTTCCCGGGAGGATCTTCTGGGACACGGCCGGGGTAAAAGTGCGGCCCGGATGGCGACGGCCTACCTGCTGGCCGAGCTTTGCCAGATGCCGCTTTCCCAAATCGCCGCGCTGATGGACCGGGATCCGGCGACTGTTTTGTATCTGCTTCGCTGCGCCGAAGCCCGGATGGATAAATTCCCCGACTTTCAGGAGCAGATCCGTTCCTTGGCAGATCTGGTCACCGCCGAATCCGAATAAAAAACATCCACCGCTGTGCGGTGGATGTTTTTTTCCTTATTTCAGTCCCAGTTCCTCGGCGCTGACGATCCGGATCTTCCGGTCGCCCAGGGCGCCCAGGAACTTGGGTTCATTGGACACGCGCATGACCATGTAGGCCAGGCCCTCCTTGTGGGTAAACAGGGAGTACATATACTCCACGTCGATATGCTCGCTGGCCAGCAGGTTCAGCAGGTCTGCCAGGCCGCCGGGGGCATCGGGAACCTCCACAGCCCACACAGGGGTCATGGACAGGATATCGCCGTGGGCCAGCAACACGGAGCTTGCCTTGTGGGCATCGTCCACGATCATACGGGCCAGGCCGTAGTCCGCCGTCTCGGCGATGGACAGGGCCCGGATGTCGATGCCGTTTTCTGCCAGCAGATGGGCGATCTCAGCCAGCTGGCCGGTACGGTTCTCCAAAAATACGGAAATCTGATGAATATTCATTTCGTGACCTCCTTAGAACAGCTTGCGCTTGTCGATGACGCGGACTGCCTTGCCTTCGCTGCGGGTGATGGACTTGGGTGCCACCAGCTTGACCTTGGCGGAAATACCCAGCATAGCCTTCAGTGCGTTCACCAGGCTCTTCTCGGCCTCGGAAATCTTTGCCAGGGAGTCGGAGAACATGGCGGGTGTCATCTCCACCAGGATCTCGAAGGTGTCGGTGTTGTTCACCCGGTCCACGATGATCTGGTAGTTGGCGCCGTAGCCCTGCTGCATCAGCACAGTTTCGATCTGGCTGGGGAAGACATTGACGCCCCGGATGATCAGCATATCGTCGCTGCGGCCCATGGGCTTGCTCATCTTCACGAAAGTACGGCCGCAGGAGCACTTCTTGCGGCTGAGCACACAGATATCTCTGGTACGGTAACGCAGCAGGGGGAAGGCCTCCTTGTCGATGGCGGTGAACACCAGCTCACCCTTGCTGCCCTCGGGCAGCACCTCACCGGTATCGGGGTCGATGATCTCAGCGATGAAGTGATCCTCGTTGATGTGCATGCCGGTCTGTTCGGAGCATTCGAAGGAGACGCCCGGACCGGAGGTCTCCGTCAGGCCGTAAATATCATAGGCCTTGATGCCCAGCTTATTTTCGATATCATGGCGCATATCCTCGGACCAGGCCTCGGCGCCGAAGATACCTGCCTTCAGCTTGATCTGGTCCTGAATGCCCCGCTCATGGATACTCTCTGCCAGATAAGCGCCATAGGAGGGGGTACAGCACAGGATGGTGGAGCCCAGGTCGGTCATGAACTGCAGCTGCCGGTCGGTGTTGCCGGAGGACATGGGCAGAGTCAGGCAGCCCACCTTGTGGGAACCGCCGTTGAGGCCGGGACCGCCGGTGAACAGGCCGTAGCCATAGGACACGTGGACCACATCCTCCTTGGTGCCGCCGGCTGCCACGATGGCACGGGCGCAGCAATCCTCCCACAGGTCGATGTCGTGCTGGGTGTAGAAGGCCACAACACGCTTGCCGGTGGTGCCGGAGGTGGACTGGATGCGGACGCATTCAGAAAGGGGCTTGCCCATAAGGCCGTAGGGGTAGGCATCCCGCAGGTCCGCCTTGGTCAGGAAGGGCAGCTTGTGCAGATCATCCACGGACCGGATGTCCTCGGGGGTGACACCCTTCTCCTCCATCTTCTGGCGGTAGTAGGGCACGTTGTCCCAGACGTGGCGCACCTGCTTGAGAAGCTTCTCATTCTGCAGCTGCCGCAGCTGGTCGTAGGGCATGGTTTCGATTTCCGGTTGATAATAGTTGGGCATAGGGTTTTCTCTCCTTTTTAAGCGTTCAGCCCAAGGTTGAATGCCTTTTTATTCAGTTCCAGGAATTTAGGCGGCACGCTTGCCTCGATGGCAGTAAGCCACTCTTCGGCAGGAATGTCGAAATAACGGGACAGCCGTCCCATGAGGACAATGTTGACGGCCTTGGCAGAGCCTGCTTCCTCCGCCAGAGACAGAGCATCCATGGCATCCACATCCAGTCCGGCGGATAACATCTTATCCACCAGGTTTTCCGGATACTCCGCCGCGCCGATGATGACGGGCATGGGGTTGATTTGCTGGGTATTGACAATGATCTTGCCGCCGGGCTTTAAGTAGGAGGTCCAACGGGCGGCTTCCAGCAGTTCAAAGGACACGATGAAATCCGCCTCACCTTTATCAATGACGGGAGAATAGACCTTTTCACCGAAGCGGACATAGGTAACCACACTGCCGCCCCGCTGGCTCATGCCGTGAACCTCGGAGACCTTGATATCGTAGCCCTTGCTCAGCAGCAGCCGGCCCAGGAGCTTGGATGCCAGCAGACTTCCCTGTCCGCCGACGCCCACGATCATAACATTTTTCGTTTCCATAGTGACCCCTCCTTATGCTTTCAGCGCGCCAACCTTGCACAGCTGGGCGCAGACGCCGCAGCCGACACAGAGGGTGGGATCGATTTTTGCCTTGCCGCCGACCATGCTGATGGCGGGACAGCCGATCTTCATGCAGGCCTTGCAGCCGATGCACTTATCCGTCTCCACAGCCAGAGGTGCCTTGTGCTTGACGTATTTTAAGAGGGCACAGGGGCGGCGGGAGATGATGACGGAGGGCTCGTTGGCCGCCAGCTCCTCCTTAATGACCTCATCACACTGCTTCAGGTCATAGGGGTCGATGACCCGGACCCGCTTGATGCCCACGGCGTGGCAGAGGGTCTCCAGATCGATCTTTGCGCAGGGATCACCCTTTAAGTTGAAGCCGGTGGTGGGGTTCTGCTGGTGGCCAGTCATGCCGGTGATGGAGTTGTCCACGATGATTACCGTGGCGTTACTCTCGTTGTAGGCGATGTTTACAAGGCCGGTGATGCCGGAGTGCATAAAGGTGGAGTCGCCGATGACCGCCACGGTCTTACCGTCCATGGCTCCATTCTGGCTCTTACTGAAGCCGTGGAGGCCGGACACGGAAGCACCCATGCAGATGACGCTGTCCACAGCGGCCAGAGGGGCCACAGCGCCCAGGGTGTAGCAGCCGATATCGCCCAGGACGGTGATCTTGTTCTTCTTCAGGGTATAGAACAGACCCCGGTGGGGGCAGCCGGCACACATCACAGGAGGTCTGGGGGGGATGGGATCCGCCAGGGTGATGCCCTCTTCCACTGCCTTATACAGCTGGGCGGCAACCTTATTCTGGCTCAGCTCGTCGATGCAGGAGAACTTTTCTTTGCCGATGCAAGGAAGGCCCAGATCGCGGCAGTGGGCCTCGATGAAGCTCTCCAGCTCCTCTACGATGACCAGATGTTCCACAGAAGCGGCAAAATCCCGGATCTTCTGCTCCGGCATGGGCCAGATGAGGCCCAGCTTCATAACCGGGTAGGTATCGCCCAGCACTTCCTTGACGTACTGATAGGAGGTGGAGGAGGTGATAATGCCCATTTTGTGATCCTTACCGGGCTCGACACGGTTGATATCCGCAGTCTCGGCGTACGCGATCAGCGCCTGGGTCCGCTCTTCCACCACAGGGTGGCGCTTCTTGGCGTTGCCGGGCATCATGACATACTTGGCGATGTTCTTCTCGTACTGCTTGATATGCTCTGTCCGCTCACCGGTTTCCACCAGGCTCTGGGAGTGGGAGACACGGGTGCACATCTTCAGCAGCACCGGCGTATCGAATTTCTCAGAAATATCATAGGCCAGCTTGGCAAATTCCAAAGCCTCTGCAGAGTCGGAGGGCTCCAGCATGGGAATCTTGGAGGCCCGGGCATAGTGGCGGGAGTCCTGCTCATTCTGAGAGGAGTGCATGCCCGCATCGTCCGCCACACCGATGACGAGACCTGCGTTGACACCGGTGTAGGAAATGGTGAACAGAGGGTCAGCAGCCACATTCAGACCCACGTGCTTCATACCGCAAAAGCTTCTGCGGCCGGCCAGGGACGCGCCGAAGGCCGCTTCCAGCGCCACCTTCTCATTGGGCGCCCACTCGGCATAGACCTCAGGAAATTTGGCCACGGCTTCGGTGATCTCGGTACTGGGCGTGCCGGGATAGCTGGAGACGAAGCTGCAGCCGGCCTCGTATAATCCGCGGGCAACGGCCTCGTTGCCCAGAATCAGCTGTTTCATGATCATTCCTCCTTGGAAATAGGTTCACCGATGGCATCGGTAACGGACACCACCACTTTTTTATCATAGCAGGAGAACACATGGTCGATGTGCTCTTTCGCGGGGGCTTTGGTAATCAGGCTCACTACGGGGACGATGAGCAACCCGGCAAGCATACAGAAGACGCCTGCGTTGATGGGGCTTTGCAGCAGCGCAGGAAACGCCTCCTTGCAGAGCATATTGGCGGTCATGACCACCGTGGAGAACAGGAAGCTGACCCACACAGAAGCGGCGCTTGCCCGCTTCCAATAGAGGCCATACAGGAACGGTGCCAGGAAAGCACCTGCCAGGGCACCCCAGGAGATGCCCATGAGCTGGGCAATGAAGGTAACGTTGGACTTATACTGGATGATGGCGATGACCACGGAAATGGCAATAAACACGCCGATCAGAATGCGGATGATCAGCAGCTGCTTCTTGACACTCATATCCTTTACTACGGTTCCCTTGATGAAGTCCAGGGTCAGCGTAGAGGAGGAGGCCAGCACCAGAGAAGACAATGTGGACATGGATGCCGACAGCACCAGGATCACCACCACCGCGATGAGGAAGGGAGAGAGTTCGGAGAGCATGGCGGGGATGATGGCATCGAAGCCGTCCTTCGCCAGGTCGATCCTGTCACCGAAGAGCCGTCCGAAGCCGCCCAGGAAATAACAGCCGCCGGCAACCACCAGGGCAAAGACCGTGGAGATGACCATGCCCTTGTTGATGGCCTTCTCACTCTTGATGGCGTAGAATTTCTGGACCATCTGGGGCAGTCCCCAGGTGCCGAGACTGGTCAGCAGCACCACGCCCGCCAGATTGACAGGATCGGGGCCCAGGAAGGAATTGAACACACCAGGGAAATCAGATACCGCAGGGTCGCTGACCCGGGACAGCGCCTTCAGGGCTTCCATCAAGCCGCCCTGGGTCTTCAGCACCGCGGCGATCACCGCCACGATGCCCACCAGCATGATCATGCCCTGGATAAAGTCGTTGATGGCGGTGGCCATGTATCCACCGGCGATGACATAGATGCCGGTGAGGATGGCCATGGCAATGACGCAGATGGCGTAGTCGATGTCGAAGGCCATGCCGAAGAGCCGGCTGAGGCCGTTGTACAGTGACGCGGTATAGGGAATCAGGAAGATGAAGATGATCACGGAGGATGCAAGCTTCAGCGCATGGCTGTCAAAGCGGGTCTCAAAGAACTGGGGCATGGTGGCGCTGTCCAAATGCTGGGTCATGACTCTTGTGCGCCGGCCCAGAATGGCCCAGGCCATCAGAGAGCCGATCAGGGCGTTGCCGATGCCCGCCCAGGTGGCTGCGATGCCGTACTTCCAGCCGAACTGACCTGCGTAACCCACGAAGACCACTGCGGAAAAGTAGGAGGTGCCATAGGCAAAGGCGGTAAGCCAGGGGCCCACGCTTCTGCCGCCCAGGACGAAACCGTCCACATCGGTGGAATGTTTCCGGCAATAGAAGCCGGTACCCAACATCACACCAAAGAACACTACGAGCATACCGATTTTAATTGCCATATCCATAGCAAACCTTCCTTTCCGTTAATGAATTGTTAACCTGTGATCTGCGCCTCCACCAGACGGCCGCCGCAGTACTTTTCCCGCAGCGCGGGCTTTTCGATCTTGCCGGTGGGGTTCCGGGGAACCTTGTCGAAGAAGATCTTCCGGGGGCGCTTGTACCGGGGCAGAGCCACGCAGAATTCGTCGATCTCCGCCTGGGTGCAGCTTTCGCCCTCCTTGATCTCGATGATGGCTGCGGCGATCTCGCCCAGACGGGCGTCGGGCAGGCCGATGACCGCCACATCCTTGATCTTATTGTGGGAGCGGAGGAAGTCCTCGATCTGCACCGGGTAGAGGTTTTCACCGCCGGAGATGACCACATCCTTCTTCCGGTCCACCAGGTAGATGAAGCCCTCCTCATCCGCCCTGGCCATATCGCCGGTATAGAGCCAGCCGTCCTTCAATACCTCAGCGCTGGCCTCGGGATTCTTATAGTAGCAGCGCATGACGCCGTCGCCCTTGACGATCAGCTCGCCCACCTCTCCGGGGGCCACTTCCAGGCCGTGGTCGTCCACAATTTTGGTCTGCCAGCCGTAGCCGGGAACGCCGATGGCGCCCACCTTCCGGACGTTTTCCACACCCAGATGGACACAGCCGGGTCCGATGGACTCGGACAGGCCGTAGTTGGTATCGTACTGGTGGTGGGGGAAGACCTTCAGCCACCGGCGGATCAGGCTGGGGGGCACCGGCTGGGCGCCCACATGCATCAGCCGCCACTGGCTCAGGCGGAACTTGCTCAAATCAACCCGGCCTGCATCAATGGCATCCAGCAGGTCCTGGGCCCAGGGCACCAGCAGCCAGACGATGGTGCAGCGTTCTTCCGTCACCGCCCGGAGGATCCACTCGGGCTTCACACCCCGCAGCAGTACCGCCTTGGAGCCGGAGAGCAGGGATCCGAACCAGTGCATCTTCGCGCCGGTGTGGTACAGCGGCGGGATGCACAGGAATACGTCCTCACGGCTCTGACCGTGGTGGCTCTGTTCCGTCAGGCAGGAATGGACCAGGGCCTTGTGGCTGTGCAGAATCGCCTTGGGGAAGCCGGTGGTGCCGGAGGAGAAGTAGATAGCGGCGTCATCCTCCTCGGTCAGTGCCACGGGGGGCGCGCTGGAGGAGCAGAAGCCGGTGAGGCGGATGCACTCTTCGGTGTAGGCCGGGCCGTTCTTGCCGATATAGAACAGTGTCTTCACATTGGGGATCTGATCCGCAATCACATCCATTCGGCTGACAAACTCAGGGCCGAAGACCAGCACCTCCACGTCCGCCAGCTCCAGGCAGTACTTGATCTCGTCGGAGCTGTAGCGGAAATTCATGGGCACCACGATGCAGCCGGCCTTCAGCACGCCGAAGTACAGGGGCAGCCACTCGATGCAGTTCATCAGCAGCAGCGCCACCTTCGTGCCCTTTTTGAGGCCACGGCTTAAGAGGAGATTCGCAAACCGGTTGGCCCGGCGGTCAAAGTCCCGCCAGCTCAGCTCCCGGCGGTAGGGAGTGTCGGGGCTGGCAGACTCGATGAGGTTAAAATCCCACCAGGTCACCGCCTTGTCCCGCTCCTCCGAGGGGCTCAGCTCAACCAATGCGCTTTCCCCGCCGTAAAGCCGGGCATTCTTTTCCAAAAAGTCCGTAATGATCATATTTACCACCTGTTTTCCATGTTTTTAGGTAACAAAAAGTCCTCTGCCTAATAGCAGAGGACAAGAAATTCCTGTGGTACCACCTCAATTTACCCCGCACGGGGCCTCATGGGATCCTACTAGATCCGCAGGCTGTACCGGGCCCTACCCGTCTTCATTTACTGGCAAAGCGTTCAACGAAGCCGCTCCGAAAGGTATTCCACACCGGCGCCCCCACTGCCTCGCACCAACCGGCAGCTCTCTGGCGGAACGGAATTGGTATGTACTATGTTTCTTCAACGCGTTATGTGGATGAAATTGCCTATAGTTTACCACCGGCTTTTGCGGAAGTCAATAAAAATTTTGTCTTTTTATCGTCTTTCTGCCCAAAAAATACGATACGTTTTTGTAAGGGGGTCCCCACATGACAGAGCTTTGTCCCCATCCCCCGCACATTCCGCAAAAAATGGGGGCAGAATTCCATCTGTCCCCCATTTATTCTAGTTTACGTCATGGAACCCGTTCCTGTCATACATCCACTTGCCCGCCGCCTTTTCCAGCGACTGGCCGTTGGCCACCTCCAGCATCACCCACAGCTCGTATACGTCACCCTCCCGGAGCATTTCCAGCGGGAAGGTCACATCCTGGGAACCCCAATGCTCGTAGGATTTGGCGTCCGCACCCAGATCCAGGATCGGGCAGATGCCTACCTCCTCCCGGACACCGTCCCGGGTCCTGTAGAGCACATAATCCGTCCGGGTCCAGAGCCACTGGGCCGCGTCCTCCTCCGGGTGGGGGCGGTGGAGGGAAAGGCCCTGCATGGCAAAATACAGCTCTGAAATTTCTGCCTTGGTATCGACTCGGAATCCCTTCATCCGGGGCTCCAGTTCACAGATGATGGTGCAGCTCTTTTTCAGATTCCGTGCATTCTCATCCTCCAGCGCTATGGATTCCTGGGTGCCGTCGGGATAGCTGATGACCAGATAGTATTCCAGGCTGTCCACCAGCCCCAGCTTCACTCTTCCGTTCAGGGCCGTGCCGTCCCAGTGGCAGGCCTGCTGCACCGAAAGCGCCCCCTCATGGCGCACATGGACGGCAGCCTTCCACGCTTCGTTCCAGTTCTTGGGGATCACCGTGATCCCCACCTGGGCGTAATCCTCCGGCACATTGGGGCTGATATCGAAGGAGTAGGAGGCCAGGGATGCCGCCGCTTCCTCCACGGTGGTGTTGATATTCTCGATCCGGTCCTTCAGCGTGTCCAGCTGGCGCAGGATGGAGCTGTTCTGCTCGTTGTTGTTGCGGATCTGGGCGCTCAGATAGGCAACCTCCAGCCGGGTATCCCGCCACTGCCGTCCCAGCGCCAGAACACCCCAGATAGCCAGCGCCGCGGCGATGCCGATGAGGATCTTCTTACCTCCGGACAGGTGCTTTTTCCGGGGCTGGTAGCGCTGCACCACTTCCTCGATTTTGCGCAGCAGCTCCTCCGTGATCTGCGGGCTGTCCTTCCGGGGCTGGGGCTGTTCCTCCACCCCCAGCAGCCAGCCGACACTGACCCCAAAGAGCCTGCTTAAGAAGATGAGCTTATCCACATCCGGCAGCGTGGCATCGGATTCCCACTTGGAGATGGCCTGCCGGGAAACGCCCAGCTTTTCTCCCAGCGATTCCTGGGAAAGGCCCAGCTTTCTGCGGCAGTCCGCGATCCGCTGACCTGTGGTCTGTAGGGTCATACCGCGTCCCTCCTTCGCTTGTTTCTTGCCTACAGTATAGCGAAAAAGGCCTTCTTTGGCAACCATCCCCTGCCTTGCAATCTGTCAACTCCAGGTTGACAGGGTATTTATCCCGCTTTCGCCATGGAAACAGCGCGCAAAACCTGCCCGATCAACTGCCCCCAGGTCAGCCGCCGCACCTCCCCCGCCGCCACCAGCGGGATCCGGGCCAGCTCCTGTTCTCCCGAGCGGACCACCATGGTCCCCAGTTCCTGCCCCGGACTCACCGGAGCGGGAACCGATTCCGGCAGTTCCAGAGAAGTGGAGACACCGCTTTTCAGAGCCTTGTCGATGAGCAGGCAGGACTCTCCGCCGGGTACCGCTTCCACGGATTCTTCCGTACCCAGGTATACCGGCACCCGGGCTGCCTCCCCGGGCTGCGGGGTAACCACCGCGTAGTTGGCAAAGCCGTAGTCCAGCATGGCCTTGCAGGCGGCGGTGCGGATATTGGAGGTCTCACAGCCCATGACCACGGCAATCAGCTCCATCCCCTCCCGCTGGGCAGTGGCGGAGAGGCAGTAGCCCGCCCCGGAGGTAAAGCCGGTCTTAAGCCCCGTGGCCCCGGAGTAAAACCTTATCAGCTTGTTGGTATTGGACAGGCGGAAGGCGCCGTCCCGGATGGTGTCCATCCAGATGGTGGTGTACTTTTTGATATCCGGGTGCTCCACAAGCAGCTGTCGGGACATGATGGCGATATCCCCAGCGGAGGTTCTGTGATTCTCCCCGTCGGGACCGTCGTCCAGGCCGGTGCAATTGACAAAATTGGTATCCGCCATCCCCAGCTCCTTGGCCCGGGCATTCATCAGCTCCACAAAAGCGCTCTCAGACCCCGCCAGATGCTCCGCCATGGCGCAGGCGCAGTCATTGGCGGAGGAGACGGCAATGGATTTGACCATATCGGAGACGGACATGGTCTCCCCCACCTTCAGATACACCTGGCTGCCGCCCTTGGCCGCCGCCGCTTCCGAGGCGGTAACCGTATCCTCCCAGCGGATCTTCCCGGAGTCGATGGCCTCCATGATCAGAAGCAGGGTCATGACCTTGGTCACCGACGCCGGGGCCAGCTTTTCGTGGGCATTCTTCTCATAGAGCACTGTGCCTGTGGAGGCCTCCATCAGCACCGCGCTCTTACCCCCGATATCCAGCTCCACCGCCGCTGCCCTGGGCAGCAGTGCGGTCAGCAGCAGCACCAGCGCCGGCAACACCCTCAGTTTTCTCATTTCCGATCCCTCCGTAATGGTTTTGTCCAAGCCTATGCGCCGGGAAGCAGGCCTATGCGCGCAAAAAATCCGGACCACCGCCAGCGGTCCGGATTATCATTTATACGCCGCCCTCCAGGGTGACGATGGTAGGCTCGTGGCCCATGGCCGGAATGATCTTCTCCATCAGATCGGCAGTCTTCAGTTTCAGAGAGGAGGTGTTGATGCAGGGGTGCATGCCGATGTACTCCCCCTTCAGCACATCCTCGTCGATGAGCAGGTTCACCTTGCTTTCCCTGTCGTTCATCAGTCCCAGGACGCTTAAACTGCCGGGCGTGATGTCCAGGAACTGCTCCATATACTCTCCCTTGGCAAAGGACAGGCGGGAGGAGCCGATCTTCTTGCTCAGTTCGGAGGTCTTGAAGACCTTCTCGCCGGGGATCAGCAGCAGGTAGAACACGGTGCACTGGCGGTTGCAGAGCATCAGATTCTTGCAGATGGTAGCGCCCAGGGCTTCGTCGATGGCGGCACAGGCCTCCATGGTCATAGCCGCCTCATGGTCCACCCGGTAATATTCCACCCCCAGCTTATCCAGCAGGTCGTAGCAGCGGATCTCCTTGGGAAGCCGTCCTGCGGTATCGGCAGGGCGTCCGGTTTCCAGTATCATATGGTAATTCCTCTTTTCCTTGATTTTTTCCCAGTATAGCACCAAAGAGAAAAAAGGGCAACAAAAAATCCGCCCTTTCGGACGGCTGTCTGTAAAATTGAAGTGACCCTTGATTGCAGCTTCCTGTCTGACTCAAGAAACTTTTTTGTGCAATCAAGGGTCACTTCATTTCGTTCTTGTTATCTAACATCTATTGGTTAACCTCTCTTTCTACAGATTAGACGCTTACCTTTCGATCCGGATATTTTTACCAATCCTTGTTTCATTCTGATCTTTTCTTCATCAATTTCCCTTCAGCGGGAAGCTCTTAACAGGTTGGATTTTTGATATTTGATCGATTGGTTCGTCTTGTTTGGCTCAATTTTTATTTTGGTTTCCGGCTGGATAAGTTTTAGCTTTATTCGAAGAAGCTTTTTTGATTTTCAGCATTTACATTTAACTTTGGGATTTTTTGTATTTGCTGATTTTGGAATTTGCTTTCGCTTTTTCGTTTTTCAGCTTTTACTTTTTTCCTTTTGTTATTTGCTTTTTGCTTTTTTCTGAAAGCTTATCGTTTGTATGCGTTCAACTTATTAGCTTTGGCCATTTGTTCTTTTGCTTTTCTTTCGCGCCCAGTTTATTGTTTTCTTTTGGAAAACTTATTTCTTTGCGATTTGGATCTGCTTTGGAACAGGATGTGCTTTCAGCTTATGCGTATTGCATATAACGGTTTGCCTTCAACCCTTTTTGTTGAGCCTTAAAAGGATTTACCTTTTGTTTGGTATTTCCTTTTGTTGTTTATAGGATATCACGGTTTTTATCACTTTGCAAGACGGAATACTGTACAAAATCCACAATCTGTTCTTGTAAAAAATACAGATTTCCTCACATCGAGGACATTATTCGTGCATTCACTATTGACATACAGTCCCCCGCTTGCTATACTGGTCATGTTGGGCGGCTTATTGGCCGCCGTTTTTCATGGTATTTCGACTACAGCGAAAGGACGCGTTTTTATGGTCAGAGAATTGATCCACGACCCTATTTTACTGGCGCGCAAATCCACCCCCGCCGATGCCAACGACCTGGACACCGCCCGGGATCTTCTGGACACCCTGGTTTTCCACCGGGAGGGCTGCGTGGGTATGGCTGCCAACATGATCGGCGTGACGAAGAACATCATCGTCTTCCAGGACGGCAAGGGTTACACCACCATGCTCAATCCGGAGATCCTCAAAAAGAGCGAACCCTATGCCACGGAAGAAGGGTGTCTTTCTCTGCTCGGCGGGCCCCGGAAGTGCACCCGCTACCGAAAGATCAAGGTCCGCTGGCAGACCACGGAGTTTCAGACCCGGATCAAGACCTTTGAGGATTTCACCGCCCAGATCATCCAGCACGAAGTCGACCACTTAAGCGGCATTCTGATCTGAGCAAAAAAAAATAAGCCGCCTCCCGGCAGCTGAAAATATCCTATTATTGAAGTAACCCTTGATTGCAGCTTTCTTCTGTCACGGTAAGAAAACTTTGTTTGCAATCAAGGGTTACTTCATTTCATTCTTGGTATCTAACATCTGTTGGTTAACCTCTCTTTCTGCGGAATCACAGACTTGTTTGAAAAATTGGAAGCACTTCCGTAAGCTTTCCGTTTTGATTCTTCACTACCATTGTATATGAACGGAAGATTTTTATTTTTTGTTTTTCAGAAGTCTGTGTGTTCGGATCTTTTTTATTTAGATCCTTAGAAGTTTACCTGTACATTGGTATCACCTCTTTGTGCCTATATAATACCTCCCTTTTTCCCGCTTTTCAAGACGGAAAATTCCATAAGAAAGTTGGGTTCCGCTGGTGCAAAACGCAGAAAACCCAATTTTACACTGAAAAACCGTTGACACCTGCATGGAATTTATGATATGCTGGTTGTGTTGGGGCGGTCGTGGGGACTGCCCGTTTTTCATCCCAAGGAGGTTACCATGGCACCCGATTCCATCCCCTATCAGATCATCCGCAGCAGCCGCAAAACCATCTCCATCGAGATCACCCCGGAGGGACGGGTGCTGGTCCGCTGCCCCAGGCGCGTCAGCGACCGGGAGGCTGCAGCCTTTGTCCAGCAGAAATCCCGCTGGATCCGGGAGCATCTGAAAAAATACGAAAACCGCCCCGTCTCCCCTAAGCTGACAGCGGATCAGCTGCGGATTCTGGCCGATCAGGCTCTCAGCTGGTTTCCCCCACGGACAGGATACCTGGCCTCCCGGGTGGGCGTCACCTACGGCCGAATCACCATCCGTGCTCAGCGCACCCGCTGGGGCAGCTGCTCTTCCCAGGGAAATCTGAACTTCAACTGCCTGCTGATGCTGGCACCGGAGGATGTGCGGGATTATGTGATCATCCACGAGCTGTGCCACCGGAAGGAAATGAACCACTCCCCCCGGTTCTGGGCAGAGGTGGAGCGGGTGATGCCCGGATACCAGGTTCAGAAGCAGTGGCTGAATGACAACGGAAACGCCCTGCTGGCCCGGCTTCCCCAGTAGGATTATTTTTCATCGGGGAATGACAAAATTCCCCAGGTATGCTATAATAAGAAAAACAGAGGGAGGTGCCAGTATGAATTTTCTGGAAGAACGGATTTTGCAGGAGGGTATCGTCAAGGCAGGCGGCGTATTGAAGGTGGACAGCTTTCTGAACCACCGGATCGATGTGGCGCTGATCGACGAGATCGGCCGGGAATTCAAACGCCGTTTCGTCGGCAAGCCGGTGACCAAGGTGCTGACCATCGAGAGCTCCGGCATTGCCATTGCCATGGCCGTGGCCCGGGAGTTCGGCGTTCCCCTGGTCTTCGCCAAGAAGTCCAAGTCCATCAACCTGGACGGAGAGATGTATGTGGCCGAGATCGAATCCTTCACCCATAAAAAGACCAATCTGGTAGTAGTGGCGAAGAAGTACATAACCTCCGATGACCATGTGCTGATCGTGGACGATTTTCTGGCCAACGGCTGCGCCCTGCAGGGTCTGATCTCCCTGGTGGATGCCGCCGACGCCACGGTGGAGGGTCTGGGCATCGCCATTGAGAAGGGCTTCCAGGAGGGCGGACACCGGATCCGCAATCTGGGCTATCACCTGGAATCCATCGCCATCGTGGATGAAATGGATCCCGCCACTGGAAAGATCACCTTCCGGGACCAGGCTTGATTTTCTGTCTGTCCTGTGATAAAGTAACTACAATTGATTAAAGATTGGAGCTGAAAGGATGCGCAACACTACCTGCTAACATTTTGGGCCATAGGGCAAGCGGCGAACACAGTCGCTTTGCTTTGCTGTGCCCGTTTGCGGGAAAGTGTTGAGATCCGTTCAGCCACAAGATAGCTGCGCCCTCATAGGGATCGTATGTTTTTGGCTGCGAGAACACCTTCTCGCAGCCAATTTTTCATACTTTTGGAGGGCATATATGTCTTTGATTCAAGTTTCTGATTTGACCTTTGCCTACGAAGGCAGCTACGAAAACATTTTTGACCACGTTTCCTTCCAGCTGGACACCAACTGGCGCTTAGGGTTCACCGGCCGCAACGGCCGGGGCAAGACCACCTTTTTGAATCTGCTGCTGGGGAAATTCCCCTATCAGGGCAGCATCTCCGCTTCGGTGCAATTTTCCTATTTTCCCTATGTCGTGGAGGATGAAGAACAGTTTGCCATGGCGGTGGTGGAGGATATTTATCCCGAATACCAATACTGGCAATTGCAGCGGGAGATGAACCTGCTGGAGCTTTCCGAGGATATTCTCTGGCGGCCTTATGGAACCCTGTCCAACGGCGAACGGACGAAGCTGCAACTGGCGGTACTGTTTCTGAAGGAAAACAATTTTCTGCTCATCGACGAGCCTACCAACCACCTGGATATCCGGGGCCGGGCGCTGGTGAGCAAATACCTAAATTCCAAGAAAGGTTTCATCCTGGTCTCCCACGACCGCAGCTTCCTGGACGGCTGCGTGGACCACATTCTGTCCATCAATAAAACGAATATCGAAGTCCGCCGGGGCAATTTTTCCACCTGGTGGGAGAACAAGCAACGGCAGGACGCCTTTGAACAGGCGGAAAATGAAAAGCTGAAAAAGGAGATCTCCCGGCTGGAGGAGACCGCAAAGGAAAAAGCCCAGTGGTCGGACACCGCGGAACGGCGGAAGCTGCGCCATGACCCCATGGAGGTAGACAATGTGAAGGGCTGGCGTCCCTTGCAGGGGGCCAAGGCAAAGAAGAGCATGGCCCGGGCCAAGGCCATTGAAGCCCGGCAGCAAGCGGCCATCGAAGAAAAATCCAAGCTGCTGAAAAATATCGAACGCAGCGACACTCTGAAGATCTTCCAGACCCCCTACCACTCCCGGCGGCTGCTGCTGATGCAGGATGTGACCATTCAATACGGTGATACCCCGGTCTGCGAGAACATCTCCTTCACCATTGAGGCCGGAGACCGGATCGCCCTCCAGGGGCCCAACGGCAGCGGCAAAAGCAGTCTGATCAAGCTGATCTGCGGGGAGGATATCCCCCACAGCGGCACCGTGCGCATCGGCTCCGGGCTGACCATCTCACGGGTAGAGCAGGACACCTCCCATCTGAAGGGAAAACTGTCGGAGCTGGCCCGGAACTGCGGTATCGATGAGAGCCTGTTCCTGGCCATGCTGGCCAAGCTGGATGTACCTAAACAGCAGCTGGAGAAGGATATGTCCAGTTTAAGTGCCGGGCAGAAAAAGAAGGTGCTGATCGCCAGATCCCTCTGCGAGAAAGCGCATCTGCACATCTGGGACGAGCCCATGAACTACATCGATGTGATCTCCCGGATGCAGATCGAGCAGCTCTTACTGGAGTATAAACCCACCATTCTCTTTGTGGAGCACGACAGGGCCTTCTGCCACAATGTTGCCACCAGGCAGCTGCGGCTTGATAATGGGAGATGACAACCATCGGCTCGTATGCTATAATGGAAAATAGCGTTTTATGAGAGGAGTACGCCATGAAAACCAAGCATTCCGCCACGCTGCTGGCAATTCTGGCTGCGGCGCTGTACGCCATCAATATTCCCCTGTCCAAGATCCTTCTGCGGGACGTTGCTCCCACCATGATGGCAGCGTTTCTGTATCTGGGCGCGGGCTTTGGCCTTTGGATCTACGGCCGCTTCGCTGGGAAGAAGGAAGCAGCGGCATCTCTGACCCGTGCGGAGCTGCCCTACACCATCGGCATGGTGGTGCTGGACATCGCCGCACCCATTCTGCTAATGCTGGGACTACAGCGCTGCGGCAGCGCCAACGCATCTTTGCTGAACAATTTTGAGATCGTGGCCACGTCCCTTATCGCCTTTTTCATCTTCCGGGAACAGCTGTCCCGGAGGCTCACCATTGCCATCGGTCTGGTGACCCTGGCCAGCATCATTCTGAGTTTCGAGGGTGCCGGTGCCTTCCGGTTTGACGTGGGCTCCGCCCTGGTGCTGGGGGCCGCCTGCTGCTGGGGTCTGGAAAATAACTGCACCCGGATGCTCAGCAGCAAATCCTCCGTCCAGATCACCACCATCAAGGGCGTTTTCTCCGGCCTCGGCAGTCTGATCGTGGCGCTGATCCTGGGCGAATCCATCCCCGGGCTTACCTTCATCGGTGCGATTTCTCTGCTGGGCTTCGTTGCCTATGGTCTGAGCATCAATTTCTACATCCAGGCCCAGGCTCACCTGGGCGCCGCCAAAACCAGCGCTTATTACTCCATTGCGCCCTTTCTGGGCGTGTTCTTCGGCATGGTGCTGCTGGGCGAGCGGCCCGGTATCCGCTTCTACCTGGGTCTCGGGGTGATGATCGCCGCCACAGTGCTGATGGTGAAGGATACCATCGAATTGCAGCACACCCATGAGCACACCCACACCCACAGCCATGAACACCGGCATGGGGATCTGATCCACACCCACCAGCATACCCACGTCCATTCCCATACCCACACCCACGGTTCGGATGAAAATCTCCACGACCACCCTCACGGGGATATTCCCGGCCACGACCATGAGCACGCGGCATAAAAAAACGCCCCTTTCGGAGCGATAAATACTTATCTGAAAAATGTTACCGAGCGGCGCAGGGCAAAATCGACTGCCTGCGCACCGGGCACGCATCTGCCGCGGGCCTTGCCCGCAAAAAGAAATGACCCTCGACTTGCTGTCTAATCACTACAGCGGTCGAGGGTCATTCCTGTTCATTCTTAGTATCTAGCATCTTTTGGTTAACCTCTCTTTCTACGGTTTTTCGGCTCCGGCTCATTCAGAATGGCTTTTGATTGCAACGTCAAAATTCATAATTTTTAGGAGGTTTTTTATAAGCCTTTGCCTTTTGTTTGGAAGTTTACCTGTACATTGGTATCACCTCTTTGTGTCTATATAGTACCTCTGTTTTTTGGGTTTTTCAAGATGGAATGCTGTATAAAAACTTCCGTTTTCCTTAATGCAAAGGGGAGAAATTGGGATTTCCCGGTGAATAATCATTGACACCGGGATTTCCCCTGTGGTATACTGAATGTGTTGGGGCGGTCGGAGGACTGTCCCATTTTTGCGCAAGGGGTGATTCTGTGGACAAATTTCTGAAAAGCGTGAAACGGTGGCTGGGCAAGGTCAAGGATCTGCCCCTCTTCGGTGCTATGGCTGAGGATCTGATCACACTGATCGACCTGCTGACAGATTACCACCAGGGATTCTATGTACATCCGCCCCGGGGCGTGATCATCGCCGCCGTCATTGGTCTGGGCTATGCACTGTGCCCCATCGACCTGATCCTGGATATCATCCCCTTTGCGGGTCTGCTGGACGACGCTGCCATTCTGATGCTCCTGCTGGACTTCTTCATCGCCCGGGATATTCTGAATTACCGAAGCTGGAGAGGCCGGATCTGGGACAGGGGGCGTCTGGTCCTCCGGGAAAAGCAGGCAGCGGAGTTGATTTCTCTGATCGGCCGGGAGCGGCTGGCCGCGGCTTATCTGACGGAAAACAGGCAGCTGCGGCTGCTGCTGTGCCCGGCGGAGGAGACAAAAAAGCCCCTGCGCTGCCGCAGCCTGCTCTGGGACATCCCCCAGGAGCAGCTTACCTCCCTGGGCATGGAAAGCTGGGAGGATATCGGTGCCTTTTACACAGAGGTTTTCCGGCATCCCCGGATGCCCTGGTCCGCCCTTGGCCCAAGGCCCTTTATGCCGGAATATGATCCCCAGGCAAGGACCGATGATTTTGTAACCGACTAAGAAAGAAGGATTTTCGTGGCAAAAAATGATTTTTCCCAGGGTAGTATGTGGAAAAATATCATGAACCAGGCCATCCCGCTGACCGTGGCCCAGGCGGTGCAGGTGCTTTACAATGTGGTGGACCGGATTTATTTGGGCCACCTGCCCGGCGCCTCCAGCCTGGCGCTCACCGGCGTGGGTCTGATCTTCCCCATCGTGGCCCTGGTGACGGCCTTCGGCAACCTCTTCGCTACCGGCGGCACGCCCCTGTGCTCCATCGCCCGGGGCGCGGGACAGCAGGATCGTGCCGAGAAGATCATGAACAACACCTTCTCCATGCTGATCTGCAGCGGCCTGATTCTGACCGTTCTTGGCTACTGCTTCCGCAGGCCCGTGCTCTACCTCTTCGGCGCCGGTGACGAGACCTATCCCTATGCCGACGCCTATCTGACGGTGTATCTGGCCGGAACCGTCTGCGCCATGATCTCCACAGGCATGAACGGCTTCATCAACGCCCAGGGCTTCCCCAGGGTTGGTATGCTGACCATCGTACTGGGCGCGGTACTGAACGTGATTCTGGACCCCATTTTCATCTTCGTTCTGGACATGGGCGTCCGGGGTGCCGCCACTGCCACGGTAATCTCCCAGAGTGTGTCCTGTTTGTGGGTTCTGCGCTTTCTCACCGGCAAGCGGGCCATTCTGACGCTGAAAGCACCTCTCATGCGGCCCGAGGGGAAGCTTTTGAAAGAGATCGTGGGGCTGGGCATCCCCGGCTTCATCATGGCCGGCACCAACTGCCTGGTCCAGGTGACCTGCAACGCAACTCTGAAAATCTACGGCGGCGACACCTACATCGGTGTCATGACCGTCATCAACTCCGTCCGGGAGATCTTCTCCATCCCGGTGTCCGGTCTGACCCACGGCGCCCAGCCGGTGATCTCCTTCAACTACGGCGCCAAGCAGTACCGCCGGGTCAAGAGCGGCATCCTGTTCATCTCCATCCTGGGTGCCATCTTTACCGCAGTCTGCTGGGCGCTGGTGCTGATCTTCCCGGAAACGCTCCTGCGGCTGTTCACCACCGATGAAAATCTGGTACGGGTGGGCGTGGAGTCCATGCACATCTATTTCTTCGGCTTTGTGTTCATGTCTCTGCAGTTTGCCGGACAGTCCACCTTCACCGCTCTGGGCAAGGCAAAGCAGGCGGTCTTCTTCTCATTGCTTCGCAAGGCCTTCATCGTCTTCCCACTGACGCTATTGCTGCCTAAGTGGTTTGCCGTCAACGGCGTATTCCTGGCGGAGCCCATCTCCAACCTCATCGGCGGTGTGGCCTGCTTCGCCACCATGGCTGCCACCATTTTCCCCATGCTGCGGCGGAAGGAGGAAAAACTCCGTCCGGAAGCCCGGTAACTGTCCGGTTTATTGTACCGACTCCGTGGTATCCTGTTCTTAAGAAATCAAAGAGCAGGAGGTAAACACTATGTTACTGTGGAAACGGATTATGGCGCGGCTGGACGCTGACGACCCCCTGCGCCATCAGCGCCGGAGTCTCCGGGCAGCGGGTCTCAGCGAAAAGCAGCTGCGCGCCATGGACCCGGATGCCCGGGTAGAGGCCCTGGAGCAGGCAAACCTGGACCCCTACGACTATATTTTTCTGGCCTACTGAAAAACCGCCCGGACCTGTGTCCGGGCGGTTTTTTACCGTATTTACTTTCTGCAGAAGGGGCAATTTTTGCCCAGACACTGGTTATTCTTGCCGATATGGACGCATTTGATCTCCCCCAGCTCCATCTCCACGCCGAAGTGTTCCTTGACGTACTTCACAGCCTCGGTGATGGTCAAATAGGAATTGCGCTTGCAGCACCGGGGGCCGCCCACCTCCGCCACCGCGGCCAGAGACCGGGAGGTCATGCGGTTGCTGTGGGCCCACTCCTCCTTCGCCAGGGGATTGGCGCCGGTGATGATGGACATGAAGATGCCGGTGCTCACCGCCGCGCCGCAGCTTCCCCAGAAGCCGCAGACACCGCCGGGCACCTGCCGGCCCCGGGACTGCATCTGGTCCAGGGCATTTCTCAGGTCGATCTCGCCGCCTGCGTTGCGGTAGGCCGTCAGCAGCGCCGAGCCCACCATGATGTGGTGCTCCGGGCCGTGCATATGGCAGAAGGGCATTTCCATCATCTTGCGGATGATCTCGATGGGATTTTTGGAAGTCTCCTCCATGCACAGACCCACAATGGCATCGATGCCCCGGCGGTGGCAGTCGTCGCAGACGAAGTGGCCGTGGATACACCGGGCGGTGGAATCAAACGTCTTGAAGCAGATCTCGCAGCGCATGGGCTCCGGCTTTTCCAGATATTCCAGAGGGGCTTTGCAGATGAGGCATTCATCATTTCTTTGTCTCATAATGTTTCTCCTTATTTATGATTCATATTCGTAGAGCCGGTAGATCTTTTTGGCCATCTTTCCTCCGAACATGAGCCGGAAGAAGCCCTGCTCCCCCTTGGGAAGCTGGGAAATCATGTCCGCCGGCGTCAGATCGTGCTCTTTCAGAAAGCGCAGGCCGGTGCGCGTTTCCGGCTCTGTGGGGTCATCAAAGCCATAGACCTGGGTGACACCCACATCGTTGATGGGATTTTTGTATTTGGTGGCCCTGGCGGCGAAGACGGTGTAGACATCCATCAGCAGTTTCACTTTTGAAAAATGGGCCGTCAGGCGCTTCAGCAGGTCCTGCCGTTCGTCGCCGGTCAGGTACATGCTGATACCCTCCATCACCACCAGTGCGGTACCGCCTGAGGGGACAGCATCCAGCCAGTCATCGCGCAGGTCGGAGCCCAGCATATGATAGGTCCGCGTTTCCCGAAAGTATTTCTTCCGCTCCCCAATGACCTGGGGAAAGTCCACATCATACCACGCGTTTTCGCACTTCACCCGCCGGCAGCGGGCATCCATACCGCAGCCCAAGTGGAGCACCACCGCGCCGGGAGTCAGATTCCCTTCCAGCCAGCGGTCGAATACCGCCGCGCGCATGGCCATATTGTAGGCCAGCCATTTGGAAGCCGCCTTTCCTTTCAGTGGGAAGACCTCCGATTCCCAGATGGATTCCGCGTCGGGATCGTGCAATAGGCACCCCCGCTTGCTCACATAGGCCTTGCCATAGAGGGGGATGTAGAGGGTCTTGTTCACATTGTCCATGCAGTCGCCTCCTTTTTGATCATTATAACATCCATCGGGAGAAAAAGCTATACAAACCGGGGCTCTTTGTGGTAGAATAGGCAAAAATCTCCCCGGAGGCAAATATGTTACTATCGGCAGAACAGATTTCCATCAACTTCGGCTCCCGCCAGCTGCTGGAAAACGTGAATTTCTACTTGAATGAAAATGACAAGGTGGGTATCATCGGCATCAACGGAACCGGAAAATCCACCTTTCTGAAGGTTCTGGCAGGAGTCCTGGAGCCCGACGGCGGCAAGATCACCCGCAACCCCAATGTGCAGATCAGCTATCTGTCCCAGAATCCTCAGATGGAAGACGAAGCCACGATCTTAGAGCAGGTCTTCCTCCATTTTCCCGCCCAGTTCCGGGAACTAAACGAATACGAAGCCAAATCCATGCTGACAAAGCTGGGGTTTTCCGACTTTACCCAAAAGGTGGGGACCCTCTCCGGCGGTCAGCGCAAGCGTGTGGCGCTGGTTGCCGCCCTGGTACATCCGGCGGACATCCTGATCCTGGATGAGCCCACCAACCACCTGGACAGCCGGATGGTCGCCTGGTTGGAGGACTGGCTTCGCGCTTTCCGGGGCGGTCTCATCATGGTCACCCACGACCGGTACTTCCTGGAGCGGGTAGTCAACCACATCACGGAGCTCAGCCGGGGAAAAATCTACCACTACGAGGCCAACTACTCCAAATATCTGGAACTGAAGACCCTCCGGGAGGAGATGGCGGAGGCCAGCGAGCGCAAGCGCCAGAGCATCCTGCGCACCGAGCGGGAGTGGATCCTGCGGGGCTGCAGGGCCCGGACCACCAAGAGTAAAGACCGGATCGAGCGGTACGAAAATCTTCTGAACCAGGAAGCCCCGGAAACTGACGACACTGTGCAGCTCTCCGCCGCCTCCAGCCGCTTGGGGCGCAAGATCATCGAGCTCCACGGCGTTTCCAAGGCCTATGACGGGCGGACCATCATCCGGGATTTTTCCTACAATCTGCTGCGCACGGACCGGATCGGCATCGTGGGCCGTAATGGTGCGGGAAAATCCACGTTGCTCCATCTGGCAGCAGGGGAACTGCTGCCGGACAGCGGCTTTGTGGATCACGGCACCACGGTAAAGATCGGCCACTTCTCCCAGGAGGGCCGGGAGCTGGACCTGAGCCAGCGGGTGTACGATTTCATCCACGAAATCGCCTCGGAGGTCCGCACCGCCGAGGGCACCTTCACCGCCAAGCAGATGATGGAGCGTTTCCTCTTCCCCTCGGATCTGCAGAGCGTGCCCATCGGGCGGCTCTCCGGCGGTGAGCGGCGGCGGCTCTATCTGCTCTCCGTGCTGATGGCGGCGCCCAATGTGCTTCTGCTGGACGAGCCCACCAACGACCTGGATGTGATGACCCTGTCCATTCTGGAGGATTACCTGCAGTCCTTCCCGGGGCCCATCCTTACGGTTTCCCATGACCGTTTTCTGCTGGACAAGCTGGCGGAGACGATTTTTGAAGTCAGAGGCGACGGCAGTGTGGAGATTTTCACCGGCAACTACAGCGACTGGAATTCCAAGCGACGCCAGGAGGAAACACCCAAAGCGGAGAAACCCAAAGCCATCCAGGAGCGGCCCAGGGAGAAAAAGCTGAAATTCTCCTTTAAGGAGGAGCGGGAATTCGCCACCATTGACGATGACATCGCCGCGCTGGAGGAGGCCATCGAAGAAAATCAGCAGGCCCAGGCAAAATGCGGCAGCGACTATGTGAAACTGCAGCAGCTCCAGGACGAACTGGCCGAACTGGAAACAAAGCTGGAAGAGAAGACCGAGCGCTGGATGTATCTGACAGAGCTGAAAGAGAAGATCGATGCCCAGAAGCGGTAACCAGGCGCAGACAAAAAACTGCCGCAGCACCAAATGCATGGTGCTGCGGTTTACTGTTCGACATATTGGAATTTAGCGAATTCTAAGTTTTTTGAAGAGCTCATCAATCTCGTGATTCGCTCCATCAAACTTTGGCCAAGCATCAATGCCATCTCCACTTTTCCTCGGGATGATGTGGATATGAAAATGTGGCACAGACTGGCCTGCGCTCTCATCACTTGCATTCAGCAGGTTCACCCCGTCATACCCGCAATCATCAACACAGTGATTGGCAACGTTTTTCACGGTCGTCATCAAATTGCCCAGAGTCACTGCGTCGCAATCGAGAATGCATTTTACATGCTTCTTGGGTATTGCAACCATATGTCCATCCACATCCTTAGCAATATCCATGAAGACCAATGTATGCTCGTCCTCATACACTTTGAAACTAGGGATATCTCCGCTTACTATTTTACAGAATACACAATCCATTTTTACTTACCTCCACATCTCATCATTTGTAAGGGTTCACGTTTATTGTACTGGCGAGGGAGCACCCAAGGCTCCCCTTGTCAGGGGAGCTGTCAGCCGAACAGGCTGACTGAGGGGTAGCTTTCTCTCCCCCAGTCACCTGCGGTGACAGCCCCCTCGTCAGAGGGGGCCTTTGGTTCGGTGCATCAGAGAAACAAATTCAAGTTTTTCGAATTGATCATATCACGGGCGCCCCATTTTTTCAATATTCCGGCATGATCAATCCCCGTCCCGCACGGCCATGGCAAGCAGGGCGTCCGGGCAGTTACCAAAACCTAAAATATATGAAAACTGGCAGGCCAAAAGGGCCTGCCAGTTTCTTTATGCCATTTTCTCCGCCAAGGACAGGGGCATTTGCTTATCCGCAAATCAGTTTCTCGGTATGATTTTCGATTCGGAATGCAATCTCCTGCGCCTGGGAGAGGATCTCCTGACCCCTGACACGGAAGGATTCGGCTGTTTCCCGATCCTTCAGGCTTCCGATGTTGATGCACACGTTCAGCCAGGCGCCCTTGACACAGGTCAGCAGGTTAAAAGCCGCCACACCCAGGTCGCTGGCTGCGCCGTCGTTAAAGCCTGCAAGCAGCTTTTCGGCAGTGCGAAGAGCTTCCAGAGCCAAAACCATGGTCTCAAAGGGCACCTCCGTGGACACCAGGGTGCCCGCCTGGATGGCCTTGGACCGCTCCGCCTTTTCTTCCTCGGTGGTCTTGGGCATTTTGAAGGCCGCCGCCACCAGATTGAAGGCTTCCGTATCCTTGTCGATCTGTTCTTTCAGCTTCTCCGTCAGAATAAGCTCCGCGTCCCGGACGGCAATGGCGTTTTCCTCAAAGTCCGCGAATTTCTTCCGCCCGATGGTGAAGCTTGCCACCATGGCAGCAAGGCCGGCGCCCTGGGCACCGCAGAGGGCCGCGGCGCTGCCGCCGCCGGGGGCGGGAGAAACGGAGGCCAGATCGTCCAGGTACCGGGAAACGGTCATATCGATCAGCTTCATACCACTTCACCCCGCTTGATGACGGTCTTTGCCAGATTGCTGCCGAAGCGGTAGACCAGCATCTCCATATCCGGCGCGTTCCAGATGACGATATCCGCCTGCTTGCCCACTTCCAGAGTACCCACCTTCTCTTCCAGGCCGCAGGAACAGGCGGCGTTGATGGTGACGGCGGTGAGGATCTCCTCGGGGGTCATGCGGTACTTCACATAGCCCATACTCATAGCCAGCTGCAGATTTAAGCTGGGGCAGGAACCGGGGTTGAAGTCGGAGGCAATGGCCACAGGGATCCCCAGCTCGATCATCCGCCGGGCAGGGGCGAATGTCTTATTTAAGTAAAGGGAGGTACAGGGCAGCAGGTCCGCGATGACGCCGCCCTTTGCCATGGAGGCCATGCCCTTCTCGCCGGTGGCGATGAGATGTTCGGCAGAAACAGCGCCAACTTCACCGGACAGCACCGCGCCGCCGATCTCCTCGATCTCGTCGGCATGGATCCGGGCCCGGAGGCCCAGGGCCTGGCCGGCGCGGAGCATCTTTTCACTCTGGGCCACGTCAAAGACAGAGTCCTCGCAAAATACATCCACAAAATCAGCCAGATTCTCCGCTTTCACGGCAGGCAGCACCACATCGCACAGCAGATCGATATACTCGTCAGCCCTGCCCTTGTACTCCTCGGGGATGGCGTGGGCACCCAGGAAGGTGGACACCAGATCCATCTTGTGGGTTTCCTGCAGCCGCTTGTTGACGCGAAGCTGCTTCAGTTCATTCTCCAGGTCCAGGCCGTAGCCGGACTTGGATTCGGCGGTGGTGACGCCAAGTGTCAGCATTTCATCCAAAAATCCTTTTGTCTTTTCGTACAGTTCGTCCTGGGATGCCGCACGGGTTTTGCCCACGGTATCCAGGATGCCGCCGCCGGCCCGGAGGATATCCAGGTAGGTTGCGCCCCGGAGCTTCAGGGGGATCTCCCCCTGGCGGTAGCCACCGAAGACCATGTGGGTGTGGCAGTCGATGAGACCGGGGGTCACCAGGGCGCCGCCTGCATCGATAACTTCGGCATTTTCCCAGCCCTGAGGCAGCTGTCCACCCTCGGTGATAGCCTTGATGATGCCGTTCTCAACCAGGATGGCCGCATCGTGAAGCTTTACATTCTCACCCTGCTTTTCGCCGCCGTGCTTGAAGCTGCCAACGGGAGTCTGCAGGGTTCCGATATTTTTGATCAGCAGCATAGGCTTCTCCTTAGATCAGATAGTTTTCCAGCACCTGCTTATCCCGGTCAAAGGCCTCGATCTGCAGGTAGTACTCGGCGGAGTCGATGAGGGCGTTCATGGGGGTCAGACCCACGATCTCGGTGCCGATGACACTAACGCCCCAGCGCTTTGCCTCGGCCTTCACCAGCTCCACCACCCGGTACAGGGGAGTCTTGTTCAGGTTGGTCATGTTGATGGAAACCTGGGCAATATTCCGGTCCTCCAGCATGACGCCCAGAGCCTTGACGCAGGCCAGGCCGCCGCTGCTCTGCCGGATGATCTTGGCAATGGCGGAAGCGATCTTGATATCGGAGGTGTTCAGATTGATGTTGAAGGCCACCAGGGGCATCCGGCAGCCCACGGCCACGGTTCCTGCGGTGGGGTGGATGGTGCGGCCGCCGAAGTCGGGCTCCCATTCGGGCTCCAGGACCTTCTTGGCCATGCCCTCGAACTGGCCCTTGCGGATGGCTGCCAGGTTCACCCGGTGAGGGGCGGAGGCGGAATCCTCGTACAGGAACACGGGCATGCCGGCCTCCTCCCAGATCCGCTTGGCAACTTCCTTGGACAGGGCCACGCACTCGTCGGTGGACACTTCCTTCACGGGCACGAAGGGGCACACGTCCACGGCACCCATTCTGGGATGCTCGCCAACGTGCTTATTCAGGTCGATGAGCTCCACAGCCTTCTTGGCCAGCTTCACAGCTGCCTCGGCCACGCCCTCGGGGCTTCCCAGGAAGGTGATGACGGTGCGGTTGTGGTTGGGGTCGGAGCTGTGGTCCAGCAATGTGACGCCGGGGGTGGAGCGGACTTCGTTCAGAACCGCTTCCACAACTTCCATATTTCTGCCTTCGCTGATATTGGGGATACATTCAACAATTTTTGCCATTTTCTTAGCCCTCCACAAGACGGTTGACCAGCTCATCGCTGGCGATGTAAGGAATGGTGATGTGGCCCACGTCTCCGTAATTCTGGTTGTACAGCACGGAGGTGGCCACGGAATTTTCGTTTCTTGCCCAGGCGCGGCGGGCAACGCCGCCCATGACGTCCCACATCATAGCGGAGTGGATGATGGCGTCAATGCGCCTGGAGCCGTCCAGCACCAGGCCGAAGCCGCCGTTAATGGACTTGCCGATGCCCACACCGCCGCCGTTGTGCAGGGCGCACATGCTCATGCCCCGGGCAGCATTGCCGGCGAAGCACTGAACAGCCATATCGGCCATGACGTTGGAGCCGTCCTTGATGTTGGAGGTCTCCCGGAAGGGGGAGTCGGTGCCGGAGACGTCGTGGTGGTCACGGCCGATCATCACGGGGCCGATCTCGCCCCGGCGGACCATTTCATTGAACTTCAGGGCGATGTTCCGGCGGCCCTCGGCGTCCTGGTACAGGATCCGGGCCTGGGTACCCACCACCAGCTTGTTCTTCTCGGCGTCACGGACCCAGATGTAGTTGTCACGGTCCTGGAACCGGCGGGTGGGGTCGATGCAGTTCATGGCGGCCATATCGGTGGCGTGGAGGTCCTCCGGCTTGCCGGACAGGCACACCCAGCGGAAGGGGCCGTAGCCGTAGTCGAAGAGCATGGGACCCATGATATCTTCCACATAGGAGGGCCAGATGAAGCCGTCCTTCTCATCAATGCCGTTCTTGGAGATCTCCTGGACGCCGGAATCGTAGATGGCCTTCATGAAGGAGTTGCCGTAGTCGAAGAAGTAGGTGCCCTTGGCGGTCAGATTCTTGATGACGGCAAAGTGACGGTGCAGCGTCTCATCGATGCGCTTGCAGAAGGTGTCACGGTCGGTGCGGAGCATCTCGGTGCGCTCCTCAAAGGTCATGCCCACGGGGCAGTAGCCGCCGTTGTAGACATTGTGGCAGGAGGTCTGGTCGGAGAGCAGGTCGATGTGGAAGTTCACCTTGTCGGCGTACTCCAGCAGGTCCACGATGTTGCCGTGGTAAGCAATTGTAATGGATTCGCGCTTGTCCAGGTATTCCTTTGCGGTGGCAAACACGTCATTCAGGTCGGTCTTGACCACGTCCACCCAGCCCTGGGAATGGCGGGTGATGATCCGGGACATATCCACTTCGGCAAAGATACCGACAGCGTTGGCGATATTGGCGGCCTTGGGCTGCGCGCCGGACATACCGCCCAGGCCCGAGGAAACAAAGGTGTGGCCCCGGAGGTCATCCATCTCGCCGATGCCCAAGTACTTACGGCCGGCGTTCAGAATGGTGTTGAAGGTGCCGTGGACGATGCCCTGGGGTCCGATGTACATCCAGCCGCCGGCAGTCATCTGGCCGTAGTTGGCAACGCCCATCTGTTCGGCGATCTCCCAGTCACGGAGATTGTCGAACATACCGATCATCAGCGCGTTGGTGACGATGACCCGGGGGGCATCGGGCTTGGAGGGGAACAGGCCCACAGGATGGCCGGACTCCACCACCAAAGTCTGGTCACAGGTCAGCTGCTCTAAGTACTTCTTGATCAGCCGGTACTGCAGCCAGTTCTGGCAGACCTGGCCGGTCTCGCCATAGGTCACCAGCTCATAGGGGTACAGGGCCACCTCAAAATCCAGGTTGTTGTCGATCATCACCTGGAAGGCCTTTCCCTCCACACACTTGCCCTTATATTCGTCGATGGGCTTGCCGTAAATCCGACCCTCGGGGCGGTAGCGGTAGGCGTAGATGCGGCCATAGGTCTTCAGCTCCTCCAAAAATTCGGGAGCCAGCGTTTCATGGAGTTCCTCGGGCACATAGCGCAGGGCGTTCTTCAGTGCCACCTTGGTCTGCTCGGGAGTCAGACGGAAGCCCCGGTCGGGCGCCCGGCGGATACCCTCCCGGAAGGCGGGATATTCAGGCAGCGTGGCGTCCAGCTTGATGGTCATGGAAGCAGCGATCTCGTGATTGGAAAGCATAGGTTTACCTCCTTATCTCAGCTCACCGCAGACGGCTTCGGCGGCGGCGGTAATCTCGTGGTTCTTCACCATTTCCTCACAGAGGACCATGGGATAGTGCATGACGATGTCGGCATCGATGGGCTCCACCTTGGTGCGGATATGGTCGTAGACAGCCTTGGTGGCCGGGGACATCTTCTCCTCGCCCCGGAGCCACAGGGCCTGGGCGGCGGCAAAAAGCTCAATGGCGATGACCTTCTGGGAGTTGTCCAGGATCATGCCGGCCTTCCGGGCAGCGGTGGTACCCATGGACACGTGGTCCTCCTGGTTGGCAGACGACGGAATGGAGTCCACGGAGGCCGGATGGGCATAGACCTTACTCTCGGACACCATGGAAGCGGCTGCGTACTGGGCGATCATGAAGCCGGAGTTGACGCCGCCCTGGCGGGTCAGGAAAGCAGGCAGGCCGTTGGAGAGGGTGGGGTTCACCATCCGCTCCAGGCGGCGCTCGGAGACATTGGCATATTCAGCCAGGGCAATGCCCAAAAAGTCCATTGCCAGGGCGATGGGCTGGCCGTGGAAATTGCCGCCGGAGATGGCCTCGTCCTCGTCAGGGAAGATGATGGGATTGTCGGTGACGGCGTTGATCTCCCGGGAGATGACACCGCAAACATACTCGATGGCGTCCCGGCTGGCGCCGTGGATCTGGGGGGTACAGCGGATGGTGTAGGCATCCTGCACCTTGTCCGGATTCAGGTCCAAGGCCAGCTGGCTGCCCTCCAGGATCTGCAGCAGGTTGGCGGCGGCGTCCTTCTGGCCCTTGTGGCCCCGGACGTCGTGGACCTTATGGTCGAAGGCCTTCTTGATGCCCAGCTGGGCCTCGGTGGTCATGGCGGCGGCGATATCGGCGGTCTTCATCAGATCCAGGGCGTCCCAGACCACATTGCAGGCAATGCCCATCATGATCTGGGTACCGTTGATCAGAGCCAGGCCCTCCTTGGCTGCCAGCTCGATGGTGGGGATGCCGGCCTTCTTCATGGCCAGCTTGCCGCTCATGCGCACGCCCTTGTAGAAGGCCTCTCCCTCGCCCAGCATGACCAAAACGATATGAGAAAGCGGGGCCAGGTCGCCGCTGGCGCCCAGGGAGCCCTTCTCGGGGATCACAGGGTGGACACCCTTGTTGAGCATATTCAGCATGGTCTCAATGGTGCTGAGGCGGATACCGGAATTGCCCTTGGCGAGGGCATTGCACCGAAGCAGCATGGCGGCACGGACAACCTGCTCCGGCAGGGGCTCGCCCATGCCGCAGGCGTGGGAGATGATCAGGTTGCGCTGCAAGGTCGCGGTGAGCTCCTGGGGAATGTAGACCTTGGAGAATTCACCGAAGCCGGTGGTCAGACCGTAGATGACAGCCTTTTCCTTCAGCTTCTGGTCCACGTATTCCCGGGCCTTTTTGACCGCGGCCTTGGACTCCTCGGTCATAGCCACCTTCTCGTAGCCCCGGGCCACCTGGATGACCTGCTCCAGGGTCAGATCGTTGCCGTTAATTAAAATCATTCTTCTGCACTCCTTTTTCAGTGTTTTCAAGGGCATGTATTCTGGAACACATTATACTGGATAAATGAACAACCGTCAACAAAAAATCATCAAAAACCACTGAAAAAGCCTTTGATTTACCACTTTATTTAACTAAATTGCACAAAGTCCCGAGACAGAAAGCCCGCCGGGATTTTTCCCGGCGGGCTTTGGAGGCGTGTTTTCAAAGGTGGATCAGCCGAACATTCCGGCAAATTTCGCCAGGGGCTCGATGACCTTGCTCAAATCGCCGATGGCCTTATTCAGCGTCTCAAAATCGATGGTGTCCAGATTTTCCATAGTCTGATGGAGGCTGTCCTGGGCATAGACCACCAGAGAGTCCACATTGGACACCATAGCCTCCAAATCCAGCGCAGCCAGCTCTCCTGTGGTCTGCTCCAGATTGTCCAGCACGATCTCCAGCTGGCCCATCAATTCATTGACCTGGGGCACCATTCTGTACACCATTACGCAAAGGGCTATACAGCTCACTGCCGCCGCCAATATGAACAGGCAGACGAGAATATTGGTGAGCACCTTCTGGCGGTTGGATTTTTCGATCTTTCTCAGAAGTTCCAGCATTTCCTGATTGTTGTCCATGGTATCTCCCTCTTTCTGTGATAAATTTGTTTCTGGGTCTATTTTGCCACAATTCCCCACGAATTGCAACCGCAGGCGGAAAATGTTACAATTCCTCCACATTTTGCCCGCCCGGCTCTGCTATACTCATTATCAGAAAAGGAGGGATGTATCATGCTGGAACTGATCATCACCATATTTTGCGTATGGCTGTTTTTCAAGGCTCTGGGGCTGGCCTTCCGGGTCACCTGGGGACTGACCAAGCTGGTAGCTTCGCTGCTGTTTGCCGTGGCACTGCCCCTGCTCGCAGGCTGTCTTCTCTTCGCGGGAGGCCTGCTGATTCTGCTGCCACTGGCGCTGCTGGGCATCGCCTTCGGTCTGCTCAAATCCGCCATTTGAATAAAAAGTCCTCTCCCGGGAGGACTTTTTTATTTTCATGGTGACAATATCACAGAAATCCTCCGGTTTTTGTTTTATCATAAAGCCAGAAAGCAACGGGAAAGAAAAATTAAGGAGGACAGAATATGAACTACAGCGCATTGATTGAAAACAGAAGATCCGTCCGGGAGTTCCTGGATAAGAAGGTTGCCGACTCCACCCTGGCCCAGATCAAGGAATTTTACTACGAGAACTGCCGCCGTCTGGTCCCCCGGCTGAAAACCGTCCTGCTGGTTTTCGGCAGCGAGGCCAAGGAGCAGCTGGAAGGTGCCGCAGGCTACCACAACTTCCTCATCGGCGCCCCCACCTATCTGGTTCTGCTCAGCGAGAAGAGCCCTCTGGCCGGGCTGAACGCCGGCTACATGATGCAGGACATTGCTCTGAAGCTCACCCAGATGGATCTGGGCAGCTGCTGGATCACCTTCACCGATTCCGATGCCGTCAAGCAGGCGCTGAAGATCGAAAGCAGCCTGGATGTGGCAGCCATTCTGGCTGTCGGCTATGGCAAGAAGGCCCCTATGCGGCCCCGGATTAACATCCTCAGCATGTCCAACATCGACATTCAGGCAAAGCGGCGCTACATGGACCCCAAGAAGAGCCTGAGTCAGCTGGTTTTCCTCAACACCTGGGGTAACCGCCAGGGTGTGGATGACTACTTAGGTTTCTTTGACGATATGCTTTGGGAGAGCCTCTACGCCGCCAGCCTGGCCCCCAGCTACTTAAACCGCCAGGCCTATGGTTTCCTGCTCAGCGACGGCAGTCTCCAGCTGGTCAGCACCCCGGACGCATACAATACGGACCACGACCGGGATCTGAGCCTGGGCATCGTGATGCTCCACTTCGACGCAGTGGCAGAGAAATGGAACGCCAGCCGGGACTGGAGCTTCTTCCCCGAGGGTACGTCCCTGCCGGAGGGCTTCCGGGCCATCGCCCGCCGGGCCGTCTGATACCCGACAAAAAACCGAAAGCCAAGCTGCCCAGCAGCTTGGCTTTTTATCGTTGATATTGGTAATCGTTTCACGTTACCATGCTTTTCCTGTCGGAGGAGGAGGCGGAACGGTATCATTGCTGTATAACATATATCCCTCGAACACGTAGCTTTCAACTACATCAGGTGAAGCCATGAATTCATTGGTTGATTCATTGTAATGGCCGGAAATACTATTAGATCGACCACCAACGAAGCGCTGTTTTTCCTGAGCCGTATACGCCGTATACGGTTGTTTATTCGCCTGACTATATGCCATTCCTAATATTTCCGCAAGCTCCTGGCACCCGTTTTGGTCCAGTCTGGCCAAATCATAATTAATATATACATACGTGCGGTAGGGTGTCACTATTTTATCATAATAAATCACGCATCCGCCTTTGCTGTAGTCCAAATCCTGCCAGTTTCGGCTGCGGAAATCCTGAACTAATTGTTTTACAAAAGGTGCCGTGTTAAACCTTGCGATTGCATGTTTACGCAATTCTTCTTTTTCTTTTTTAGCCTTTGCTATTTTCTTTAATTTCCGCTGTTCTTCCCATTCTTCTGGATCATTTATTTTTTCCTTCATGTATAACAGCAAAAATCCTATTGCACCAAAGACAAGCCCCGGAACAATTTCACCCCATATAAATCCAAAAAAGCAAAGGATAAGGCAAATTACACCACAAACACCCATAATAATCCTCCTTCAAGAAATAATGGTAAGTATATGGTAATATGTAATCACAAAATCCAATATTTTTCAATATTTTCTCGATGATATATCAATCTTTTTTCGCCTTGGTGAAGCCCCGGCCCCAGACCTCGGAGACCCGGCTGACGATGACGAAGCAGTCCGGATCGATCTGGCGGGCCACCCGCTCGATCTTGGGCAGCTCGTGATTGGAAACCACGCTGAGGATCACCTCCAGGGGTGCGCCCTGGTAGCCGCTCTCGCCGTGAAGCAGCGTGCAGCCCCGGTCCACTTCCAGCAAAATGGCCTTCCGGATCTCGTCGGATTTTTTGCTGATGATCTTGATCTCCGTCCGGCTGGTACCGAAGAGCATCACCTTGTTCAGCGTCACCGTTACGCAGATCAGCAGCAAAATGCCGTAGAGCAGGTCCTCCAGGGGATGAAAGGACATTTGGGAGAGCATAATGAACAGGTCAAAAACCCACAGCGACGCGGACACCGGGATCCGGAACAGCTTGTTGAGGATCAGCGGCGGGATATCCATGCCGCCGGTGGAGGCGCCGCCCCGGATCACCAGGCCCAAACTTGCCGCCAGGCCCATACCGCCGAAGATGGTCTGCAACAGCAGATTCTCCGTCACCACCAGATCCCCCAAAGTCCGGTTGAGAAATTCCAGCGCCAGCGGATAGAATATGGAGCTGAACACGGTGGTCATAGCAAATTTCCGCCCCAGGAATGCCCAGCCCACCGCCAGCATCACCAGGTTAAACACCAAAATGAACGTGGACATGGGGATGTGGAGAAAATGCTCCACCGTCATAGCAATGCCCGTGGTGCCGGTGCTGATCAGCTGCGCGGGGATGATAAACAGCTTCACCGCCAGGGCGAAGGTGCAGTTGCCCACCAGCACCAGCGCAAAGGACAGCAGGCTGCCCCAGTTCCATTTTCCAACGTGTTTCATAGAACGTGCCCCCTCCGTAAAAACAGCGCCCGCCCGGCGAAGGGGCCGGCAGCGGCGATGGGTTTCATGGTTTCATACTGGTCATATTGTAGTCTTTATTCCCTTTTCCGTCAAGCTTTTCCCATTTTTTATCACCGGGAATCCTGTCTGATTGTGTCTTTTCTCCAAATATTCCCCCGCAGAAGCAAGTCAACCAACATTTTTCACAATTTTTTCTTTGTCTGTATCTTTTTTTAGTGAATACTATAAAAAAGTACTGATTTCTGTATATTTCGGATTGATTTTGCGAAAGTTTTGGCATACAATATACCCCGAGCGGATTTTGGGATCCGCAGCTGCATACATGAGAAGTTCTGAGGTGAGGCTTGTGCTGAATATTGTATTGGTAGAGCCGGAGATCCCCCAGAACTGCGGCAATATCGCCCGCACCTGCGCCGCCACCGGCGCCAGGCTCCATCTCATCCGGCCCCTTGGCTTCGACATCTCCGAAAAGGCGGTGCGCCGGGCGGGGCTGGATTACTGGGACAAGCTGGAGATTTTCGACTACGAAAATCTGGCGGATTTCTTCGCCAGAAACCAGGTCCAGGAAATGTGGTGCCTGTCAACCAAGGCGCCCCGGAGTTACTGCGAAGCCCGGTATCACGACGGGTGCTACCTGTTCTTCGGCAAGGAGACCAAGGGACTGCCCGAAAGTTTTCTGGAAGAACACCGGCAGTGCTGTGTGCGCATCCCCATGCGGGAAACGATCCGCAGCCTGAACCTGAGCAACGCCGTTGCCATCACGGTTTTTGAGGCTCTGCGGCAGCTGGAATTCCCCGATCTGCAAGACTATGGAAAAATGAGAGAGTAATCTCCCTCAATAATTTATGGAGGAAACACCATGAACTACAACAAGAAGTCTATTGAGGATATCGAAGTAGCCGGCAAGCGCGTGCTGTGCCGCTGCGACTTCAACGTTCCCACCAAGGCCGGCAAGATCACTTCCGACAAGCGTATCGTTGCCGCTCTGCCCACCATCAAGTATCTGGTGGACAACAAGGCCAAGGTCATCCTGTGCTCCCACATGGGCAAGCCCAAGGGCGAGTGGAAGCCCGAACTGAGCCTGAAGATCGTGGCTGACCGCCCCAGCGAGCTGCTGGGCCAGGAAGTCATCATGGCCGCCGACGTGGCCGGCGAGGACGCCAAGGCCAAGGCCGCCGCACTGACCGAGGGTCAGGTGATGCTGCTGGAGAACACCCGCTACATCAAGGGCGAGACCAAGAACGATCCCGAGCTGAGCAAGGCTCTGGCTGAAATGGCCGACATCTTCGTCAACGACGCTTTCGGCACCGCTCACCGCGCTCACTCCTCCACCGCCGGCGTGGCTGATTACCTGCCCGCTGTTTCCGGCTACCTGGTTCAGAAGGAAGTCTCCATCATGGGCAAGGCTCTGGCCAACCCCGAGCGTCCCTTCGTCGCCATCCTGGGCGGCGCCAAGGTTGCTGACAAGCTGAACGTCATCAACAACCTGCTGGAAAAGGTCGATACCCTGATCATCGGCGGCGGCATGGCTTACACCTTTGCAGCTGCACAGGGCTACTCCGTGGGCAAGTCCCTGCTGGACGAGAGCAAGATTGACTACTGCAAGGAGATGATGGCCAAGGCCGAGGCTAAGGGCGTCAAGCTGCTGCTGCCCGTCGACTGTGTTGTCGGCAACTTCCCCAGCCCCATCGATGGCCCCGTGGATGTCAAGACCGTTGCCATCTCTGAGATCCCCGCTGATCTGGAGGGCCTGGACATCGGCGAGAAGACCGCTGCCATCTTTGCTGACGCTGTGCGCAATGCCAAGACCGTCGTCTGGAACGGCCCCATGGGTGTGTTCGAGAACCCCACTCTGGCAAAGGGCACCATCGCCATGGCTCAGGCTCTGGCCGACTCCAACGCAGTGACCATCGTGGGCGGCGGCGACTCCGCAGCAGCCTGCGAGCAGCTGGGCTTTGCTGACAAGATCACCCACATCTCCACCGGCGGCGGCGCTTCCCTGGAGTTCCTGGAAGGCCTGGAGCTCCCCGGCATTGCCTGCCTGCAGGACAAGTAATTTACGAATCTCTATAGGTGAGGGCGGAGCGACCGTCCGCCCTCACCTTTTTTCGTCCGTTTACCCGCTTTTCATACCCATAACTTTGAAATTCACATCGCTCCCTTTATGGCTCCGATGTACATATAGTAAGGAGACTCATTATGAACAGAAAATACCGTAAGACCGTCATTGCCGGCAACTCGAAGATGAACAAGAGCTCCAGCGAAACTAAGGAGTTCATGACTCAGCTGAAGGCTATTATGCCCAAGGGCCGCTGGTGCGACGTGGCTCTGTGTGTTCCCGCCGTCTGCATCCCCGCCGCTGTCCGCGCTATGCGTGAGACCCGCGTGGGCATCGGAGCTGAGAACTGCAACGCCAAGGCAAGCGGCGCCTACACCGGTGAGATTGCCACCAACATGCTGGTTGACGCAGGCTGCAAGTACGTCATCATCGGCCACTCCGAGCGCCGTGAGATGTACGGTGAGACCGACGCCGATGTCAATGCAAAGGTTCTGGCCGCTCTGGAAGCAGGTCTGATCCCCATCATGTGCTGCGGCGAGACCCTGCAGCAGCGCGAGGCCGGCATCACTGCCGAGCACATCACCATGCAGATCAAGCTGGGTCTGGCAGGTGTCCCCGAGGACAAGATCCGCAAGGTCATCATCGCCTACGAGCCCATCTGGGCCATCGGCACCGGCCTGACCGCCACCCCCGAGCAGGCTGAGGAAGTCTGTGAGATGATCCGCAGCGTTGTCCGCAAGCTGTACTCCTCCAAGAACGCCCGTGCCATCTCCATCCTGTACGGCGGCTCCATGAACGAGAAGAACGCCTTCGAGCTGCTGGCTCAGCCCGACATCGACGGCGGCCTGATCGGCGGCGCTTCCCTGGTTCCCGAGAAGTTCGTCAAGATCATCGAGGCAGCCAACCAGCCCACCGTGTAATTTCCAACAGGGAGCGGCCCTTCGGCTGCTCC